>CAKUDG010000023.1 GCA_934644965.1 uncultured Victivallales bacterium
GTCTCGCCGCTGGACCGCGACAAGGTCACGGACCTTGACCGCGAGAAAAATGCTCAGCGCATTTTTCCGTAATTTTTGTTGCTTCGCAAGTTTTTTGTTGCTTCGCAAATTTTATTTTTTGCCTCCGGCGGCCAGCGTCTCGCCGCTGGACCGCGACAAGGTCACGGACCTTGACCGCGAGAAAAATGCTAACCGCATTTTTCCGTTTCTTTTATGTGGAAAGGATAGAAAAAGAGGAAAATGAGAGAAAACCCTCTCTCATCACAAACCTGCAAGTTTTGTCAGCTGCATTTGATACCAATGAATAATCTCCCGGCTGAAAAGAAGCCAGAGATAGAATGCAACAGAAAGAAAAGGACCAAAAGCAATCGCACGGCGGCGACGACGAAGGATCCATGTTCTGAAAGCAACCCCCAATAAAGCAAAGACACATCCCGCCAGGAGAACAAAAAATACCCCCCTTCCTCCCACACAGACAGCAATTGCAGTCAAATATTTGACATCCCCCCACCCGAAAGCGTCACGCCTGAAAATCAGACGTCCCAACAATGCAACCCCGGAAAAAATCAAGGCCGTGAAAACCCCCGTGAAAAACGAAAGCCGGAAGCCCGCCAGATGTTCCGTCTGTCCCCAGAATGCAGGGAAAAGGAATGCATAAATCAGTCCGCACAGCAAAGCCAGCCCGGTCAGCTCATCCGGAATCAGATGCGAATCACAGTCCGTAAAGGCAATGGTCACCAGAATAGCCGTCAGAATACAGTAAAAAGGCAGCAGAGAAGGCGCCGCTTCCTGAACCATCAGACGCAGGAAAACCAGTCCGAAAAGCAGCCCGGTCAACAGTTCCACCAGAAAATAACGCGGAGAAATGCCCAGTTTGCACTGACTGCATTTCCCCCGAAGACAAAGATAACTCAAAAGAGGAATATTCTCGTAAAAGCGGATGTGATGCCCGCATTTCGGACAATGCGAAGGTGGATAAAACAGAGACTCCCCGCGCGGCATCCGCCAGATGCAGACATTCAGAAAACTCCCGATTGAGCAGCCGAGAATAAATACCGCCGTCGTCCAAAGGGCGGGAGAACGCCCCGTAATATCCGTCAGCTCCTTAAGATTCAAATTCAAAAATTCGGGCGGGATCATCCCGTGGAAATGCAGCCAGTACTGTTTCAGGATCATGACTGTTTCCGAAAAAAACGTATACATGCCAATCCTCTCAATCCTTCCGATATTCAAGTTTGAAAACGACTCCGGAGCATGAACTTCCCCCGCCATGAATTTCCCCGTTCAGCATGGAAATCCCGAAGGGTCCGTCTGAACTCCGGGAAAAAATCAAGGTATCGGGAAGCACCCGGTTCGCATCGGAAAAGCGGATGCTGAGCATGTCTCCCGGTTTCCAGCGGATGGAAAAAGAAACCCCTCCTCCCCAGACAGCGGAATTCCCTTGAGGCCGCCTTGCTTTGCCAAGCGTATCCGTGTCAAAAACCTTCTTCCCGTTCTGGAAAACCATGACTCTGTGATCCAGCTTTTCCCAGAAGGAACGCAGGAAATGCCTGCCCTCCGAATACACACGCTCTTTCAGAACCGGGTAAACAACACTCGGGAAAGCTTCTGCGGCGGCGTCTGCCTTCCTCTCTTCCTTCTCCTCCGCAGCAGGGACTTTCTTTTCCCGGCTCCGCAGCAGGTCCGCAAGCGCATCGGGAAGGCGTTCGGGAAAAGAACGGGAATCCGCAACGGCTCCGCAGCGGACTGCATCATCAGGAGCAATATACGATTTCAGAAGAGTCACCCGGTATTCTCCTTCAGGATAATATGGCTCCCAATGCAGAAAACTTTTCCCGGATGACATGGGAGTCTGGAAAAAATCCGTCAATGCAAACATCCCCGCAGACACCCGGCTCAGCAGTATACGCGGTTTCCCGGAAAAGATCCGGAAAAGGGAAAAGCCTGAAAGATAAGAAGCCTCCTTCCTTGTTTCCGGAGGAGGAAGAAGCGCACGGATTGCAATCTCATCCCCCGGCGCATAAAAAAAGGATATGAGATCCCCTTCCGCAAGTCCGTTCCGCTTCAGAAAAACCAGATCCCCGTTCACCCGGACTTCCAGTACAGCAGAACGGAGATCTTCACTCAGTCCCGCCAGACGGAAACGGCAGCGGACACGTCCGGGAGAGCGGTCAAAAGCCTCTGCTTCGGGAAAAAGACCGGCACAACACAAAAAAAGGAGAGCCAGATACATCCGGGCTGCTGCTGCGCTACAGGAAGTCATGGCATCCTCGCTCCATCGTCTTTTCCTTTGTCCGGAAGAGGATTTTCGCGTCCGGTTCCTTCACAGCTGAAGTGCTGACGGAACTGAAGAGGAATACGGAAGAGGTGCTTCCTTTTCTCCTCTCCGGAGCCGGAGAACATCCATAAGGCGGCTGTTCGGGAAACGCCATCAAAAAGCATTCGAATGAAGAATTCACCGGGAACGCCGCCGTCATTTTTTCTCCTCTTTTCTCTGAATATGGATCTGTTGCTTTTTTCAGGCAATGCAGACAAAAAAACTGCGCACAAGAGAATATAACGGAGAGGCGTTTGCTTGCAAGCCCGGCGACATCTGAAAATCGGAAAAAGAAAAAAAGATTCAGCCTGGCCAGGGCATGAGCTGCTGTCCGCAATCGACAAAAAGAGTTTCGCCTGTCATGGAACTGTTCGATGCGAGAAAGACAGCCGCATCTCCCAGATCCCGCAGAGATACCGGACGCCCCAGCGGAAGGACCGAAAGAGTTTTTTTCATTCCCAGATGCTCCAGGCCTTTCGGTGCAATCACGGCTCCCGGCGCCAGTGCGTTCACGCGCATCCGCGGGGCATAGGCCAGCGCCGCGGAACGGGTCGCTTCACACAGAAGCTTTTTGGAAAGAGAATAGCTGAACGATGCCGGATCGGTTTTCACGATCCCCTGATCCACAACATTCACCACCGAAATTTCCTCTTTCCCCGCTCCGCAGAGCGCCAGTTCACGGATCATTTCAACAGGCGCACGGAAGTTCACGGCGAACTGGGTTTCCGCTTCCGTTTCCGTCTCCTCGGGAAGAGAGCGCCGCAGATACATCGCGGCGCTGTTCACCAGGACATCGGGGACCTCCGAACGGATCATCGCACGGGCGGCGGAAAGATCCGTGAGATCACAGACGTAAACCGAATGCCCCGCCTCCCCTCCCCCCAGTTCCGCGCAGAGTGCTTCCGCCTCCCCGCAGGAATGAAGGCAATGAATCACAACACGCGCACCCCGCTCCGCAAAAGAACGGCAGAACTGTGCGCCGACGCGGACTGCACCGCCGGTAATCAAAACCTTTTTCCCAGAAAGATTCATTTCTTCTTCAGCTGCTCCTCTTCCCTGTTTCACTGCATCCGGCTTCCGGAAACGTTTCTTCTCCGGCATCCCGGCTCAGTCTGAAACAATTTCGGATTCGTTCTTCCACGTTCTTCCCGGATGCTCCGTTATTTTTCACATTCTCTCTCTGCAGGAGGTTTCAGGACCTTCTTTTTTTATCATTTCCCGTTGTTCTTCCGGGGGGCTTTGTTGCCGCCATCGTCGTCTTCTTCCAGCGCGGCGGGGACGGAAAACAGGCAGAGACTACTCCATACAGTCAATATATCCCTGGACATCCGTTTTTTCCACCTCAGGATTGTTTTCAGGAAGGTTTCCACTTCAGAAGCAGAATGGAATTGAAAATCACCGCCACGGATCCCGCATTGTGGACAAGAGCGCCCCAGAAGGGACCGAGAAAGCCGGACATGGCAAGAAGAACGGCTGCAAAATTCAGAATCATGGAGAAGGCAATGTTGCAGTAAATGGTTTTTAGAGTCCGTCTGGAAAGGGCGAGGAGGCGCGGCAGGGATGAAATGTCGTCATGGGCGAAAACGATATCCGAGGAATCAATGGCAATGTCACTGCCGATTCCGCCCATGGAGATGCCGACAGAAGCTGTTTTCAATGCCGCAGCATCATTCACGCCGTCGCCGATCATGCAGACACGTTCCCCGTTTTTTTCCATTTCCAGAATCCGTTCCACTTTGTTTTCCGGAAGGCATTCCGCATGGAAGCGGGCTATGCCCGCTTCCCGGGCGATGGTCCGGACTGGGGAGGCATGGTCTCCGGAAATCAGGATGCTGTCCACCCCTGCCCTGCGCAATTCGGCCACCGTCTTTTCCGCAGAGGCCCGGATACGGTCTGCGAGACCGATCAGACCTGCCGTCTTTCCATCGCGTGCGATCAGAATGACGCTGCAGCCCTTTTCCTCCAGTTCTGCGGCTTCCTTCTCCGCCTCGGGAGGAATCCGGACGCCCTGTTCTTGAAGCAAAGTCCGGTTGCCTGCCAGGAAAATGCGGCCCTCGACCTCCCCGGCAACGCCCCTGCCGGGAAACATCCGGAAGGAGCTTACCTCTTCCTTGGAAAGAACTTTCTGCCGGCGGAGAAGAAACGATTCTCCTATCGCCTTTCCTGCGGGGTGTTCGGAACAGGATTCCAGAAGCGCGGCGGAGCGGAGAAGCTCTTCGGAGGAAAGTTCATCCGGAAGGAAGGAGCGGAGATCTGTGACGGAAAGGTTTCCTTCAGTTAAGGTTCCTGTTTTGTCGAAAGCGGCTGTTGATACTCCGGCAAGGGCTTCCAGGGCTCCTCCGTTGCGGATCAGGACGCCGAAGGAAGAGGCGTTCCCGATTCCGGCCATCATCGCCGTCGGGGTCGCAAGCACCAGGGCGCAGGGGCAGAAGACCACCAGAACGGACACCGAACGGATGACTTCGCCCGTCACCAGCCATGTGCCGATGGCTGCAAGCATTGCGCAGAGAACAATCCAGCCGGCCCAGCGGTCGGTCCGCCGGACAATTTTCGATTTCGAGGCTTCTGCAGACTCCGCCAGGCGGATCATTCTTCCGAGAAGACTCTTCTCCCCTGCATTCACCACTTCAACGTCCAGAACGCCGAACTGATTCACCGTCCCGCTTGACACGAAGTCTCCGGGTGCCTTGTCCACTGGGAGCGACTCGCCCGTCATGACGGACTGATCCACGGAACTGTATCCCCTTCTCACCCTGCCGTCCGCAGGAATCGCTTCTCCTGCAAGAATGCGCACCAGATCCCCAGGAAGAAGTTCCGAAGCGGGAATGACCCGTTCGCCGCCCTCCACAGTCAGTTTCCTTGCCGTCCGCGGCATCATTTTCAGAAGTTTTTCTATCCCGGAGCGTGCTTTCGCCACGGTGCGCTCCTCCAGGCGTTCCCCCAGAATCATGATCAGCGCAACTTCTCCCGCCGCAAAAACTTCCCCGATCCACAACGCCGCAAGCAGAGCCGTCGCCACCAGAAGATCCGCCTTGATGTCAAATCGTTTCACAAGCCCTTCCGCCGCCTCCTTCAGGATCGGAACGCCGCAGAGCAGAACCGCCACCCAGGCCGGATCAAACGGAAAATCTTCACAAAAGAAAAAACTCAACCCCAGTGACAGCGCTGAAACAAAAGGACAAATCCAGATCCGCACTCTCTCCGGAATCCTTCCTCCAGAAACCTCTTTTTTCCACAGTCTCCATCCAAACTTCCACTCCATCGTAAAAAAAACCTTTCCCGTCTCCATATACTTATACCCGTATATGTATAGCATACACTCGTTTTTCTTCTCTTCAAGAGGAAATTCCATAAAAAAGTTTTCTTCCTTCATGGCTCTCTTTGTCCTCCTCAGAGCGGCACGGAGATCGGAGAGAGGATATTGGAATAAAGTAAAATTGAAATAAAAAAAAGAAAGACGCGGGAAACTCTTTCAAAGGAATTCCGAAAGAGCGCTCTGTCCCTGGAAAGGAACTCAGAATGGGAACATCACGTTTATGACGGCAAAGATTATTCCTTCATTTCCCCGTTTTCCTTCTCTGCGTTCCTTCCGTTTCAGCGCTCCGTTCCTTGCGGGGAAATGCAGCGAGGTAATGTGCAGAGGAGTTCTTTCTTTCCCGGTCTCGGTTCCAGAAGGCAAAAACTCCGCGTATTGAGTTCCCTGGAGATTTTGTCAACGTTTTTTCCCGGCAGGAGTGGAGTCTTTGCCCCCTCCGGAAGAAGAGGGAAGCGTGGGGAAAACGTTATTTCTGATTTGCCTTTTTTCCCCAGAGATTTTCGATGACTCGGCGCAAGCCTTCTTTCTGGGTTGAATTCCCCGGTTCGAAGACACGGATGTAGGAGAAAAATATGGACCCCTTGATTTCGGGACGGCGGCAGTTGTATTTAAGCTGGTTCACGAGTTCGTCCGGATTCTTCCAGTCCGGATTGACCCCGAGGCGGGCGGGAGAATGACCGATGTAAAGATCGACTCCTGTCCCACGTACAGTATTCGCCCACCAGTCCGCCAGCGCCGCATAGGCCGCGACATTGTGACTGAACGACCAGTACAGCTGCGGTGCAATATAATCAATCCACCCCTCCCGCACCCAGCGGCGGGTATCCGCATGCTGCACAAAATAAGACTGACTCCCCTTCGTCAGCGATCCTGCCGGATGAGAATCCTGTTTTGCCTGGACGCTCTCCTTCGTCGGACGATTCGCCCAGATCCCGAAGGGACTGATCCCAAAGCGGACATTCCGGCGAGTCTTCCGGTTGTGATTCCGGATGCGGATTCCCAGATTGTTGATCAGAGTGTCGACATTGTTCCGGCGCCAGGCGTCCAGCGACAGACCGCTCTTACCGACGTATTTCCGGTAGGTGCTGAAATCCAGTTTCCCGATATCCTGATACGGATAGAAATAATCGTCCATGTGGACGGCGTCCACATCGTAATTGGCAATCAGTTCATCCACCGTGTCAAGGATGAAGCGGATGGACTCCGGTTCACCCGGATTGAGCATGATGAGATTCCGCCCGCCTCCAATCGGAACAGTGAGAAGAAGACCGGGGTTCTTTGCCGCAAAATTCTCTTTGGAAAGCGTTTTCAGATAGGCATTCCGAGAAAGCGGCGTACTGCCCGTCACCCGGTAGGGATTCAGCCAGGCATGGAATTCCAGTCCGCGCCGATGGGTTTCACGGATCATGAATTCCAGGGGATCGAATCCCTGGAAGCCGAGTCCCTCCGTGCCCGTCATGAAACGGGAATACGGATTCAGGCGGGACGGATAAAATGCGTCGCAGGATGGCCGGACCTGAAAAATCAGCGCCGTAAATCCCGCACGGGTAATGTTGTCCAGAACTCTCAGAAAATCTTTCTTGAATTCAGGAACCGACCGGTGGACAGGGAAGTCGATGTTTTCAATCGTCGCCACCCAGATGCCTCTGAATTCACGGGGCTTTTTCACATAGCTTTGCGGCACCAGCACCGGCGCGGAAGAAAGTTCCCCCCCATAACGAACCGGTTTGCCCGTATTGTAATCCAGCAGAGTGCGCAGAGCAGGCCCGCAGTACGCGGCGGAGGGACTGAAATACAAGATCCCGCAACAAAAAAAACAAAGGAAAAGGAGCCAGGTCCTTCTCATTCCTGTTCTCTTCGGCATAGTGGTCACGACGGCATTCCTTCTCTTGATCTGATCCGTTTTCATCCCTGTTCATTTTCCCGTTCCTTTCCCCTTTCCCGGGAGAGAGGGATGGAAGGGGAGGAGGGATTCCGTTTTTTCTATCGGAGTTCAGGCGAATATAGCATGATCCGCTCTGTCTTTCCAGTTTCCAGTTCATGAAAAAAAATCTTTTCTGCATTCTTCCTCTTCCTCCCCTGATCTGCGCGGCAAGGGCAGGAATGAGCTCTTCTGAGGAATCGGCGGATTCAGAATGTTTCAGGAAGGGAGAGGAAAAAATCCAGGTTCATTCTTCTCATTCCAGACTGATCGTCCGGTCGCAATGACGCAGGGAAGACTGGCGGTGCGCAATCATCAGGATTGTCAGACGGCCTTTCAGAAGGGCGATTGCATCGATGAAAGCCTTTTCCGTTTCATCATCGAGAGCGCTTGTCGCCTCATCGAGAATCAGCAGTTCAGGAGAAAAGTAAAGGGCGCGTGCAATGGCGATACGCTGGCGCTGTCCGCCGGAAAGGTGGCATCCGCCCTCCCCGACGGGAGTGTGAAGCCCCAGAGGAAGACTCTCCACAAAATCTGAAATCTGGGCAAGAGCCATGACCTCCCGGACACGTTCCAGATCAATCTCGGAATCAGGCACGGCAAAGGCGATATTGCGGAGAATGGTATCATCCAGCAGAAAAATGCTCTGGGGGACATAACCGATCTTTGCACGCCAGGAAGAAAGATGACGGAAAATATCTTTGCCATCCGCCGTCACGGAACCGGAAAGCGGTTTCAGGAATCCCATCAGGAGGTCCGCAAGCGTACTTTTCCCGCGGCCGGTGGTCCCGACCAGAGCCACCGTCTCGCGCGGATGAAGGACCATCGAAAAATTCTTCAGGACAAACTCATTCCTGGCAGGATAGGCAAAATCAACCGAATCCATGCGGAGTTCCTTTTCAAAATGAATTTCCTCCCCGGGAAAAGAACTTTCAGGAGAATTGTCCGCAGGCGCTTTCCCTGCCGGTCCGGAGGATTCCTGCAAATTCTCCGTCTGATCCCATTCCCGGCAGATCATTTCGAATAAATGAAGATTCTGCCTCAGTACCAGCAGATTGTGCTGAATCCGGGTATAGGACGGAAGCAGACGGAACACGGCAGCGACAAAAACGGATCCGTAAATCACAATTTCAGAAGACGGCACTCCCCGGTACACCAGCGTCAGCATCAACCCCATTGCCAGCGCCACGGAAAACGCCTCCACCGCAAATCTCGGCAGATTGGTATAGGCCATCATCCGCTTGTAGGCGCGGTTGTAACGCAGCTGCATCTCCCGGTGTTTCTCTGCAAAATAACCGGAGGCGTTCCGGAGTTTCAGAATTTTGATTCCACCGATGGCGTCATGCACGGCGGCGAGAATCCCAGCCGAGGTCTCGATCGTCTGAGCCCCACAGACTTCAACCAGTTTCTTCAGCGGAAGCCAGCAGATGCAGAAAAACACCCCCCCCGCCAGAATCACCGAACACGCCAGTTCGGGAACCAGCACAAACATGACGCCCACAATCCCCAGAACCACAAAACTCTCCGACAGCACATACAAAAGGGGCATAATGAAAGACGCCCGGAAATGATGCTGCAGAATGGTCAGTTTGTTCACGAAATCCGAAGACCTCCCCTCCAGATGGCGGGAATACGGCGCATTCATGTAATTCCGGAAGATCCGGTCCGCGACAAACATCGTCACCGCTCCCGAAAACCCCGCCTGGCAATACGTCATCAGGAAAAGATAACACGCCTTCAGAAGATAAAAGCAAAGTATCAGAATCAAACTCAAAAGCAGAAAGTCCCGTTCCGATCCCGGACTCAGAAAATCATAAAACGCCGCAAGAAAACAATTGCTCTGCAGCAGCTCCGGTTCCGCAAGCACGGCAATCACCGGAAAAATCAGTCCCAGACCCGTCAGCTCCAGAAGCGCCCCGAGCACCATCATGAGAATCATTCCCACTCCCAGCCATTTCAGACGGGGACTGATCATCCTTCTCAAATTCACTATCACGGAAAACATGCCGGCAAACTTCCTTTTCCTCTGCGCAATCTTTCCTCTTTTTCCCGTCTCCACGCGCTTCGCTTCTTTTCTGGTCCTCTGCGGGAGGAAACTTTGCGCTGTTCTGTTTCAGTTCCTTTTTTCCCTGTCACACGTCATGGGAAAAGAGATCCGGAACAGGAATCACGTCCCCGAATACAGGCTGAATATAACGCACGTACCCGGAAAAATCAACCTTCCCGCGCCACACTGCGGACAGAGAGAAACGCAATGCGGAAACATGCGGCTTCCACGGCGGAGGCATGAAGCGTCTCCGCGGCTGTTTTCAGTCAGGGTGCCTGTCTCCGGCTCAATCGCAGTTCAGGATCAGGGAATCGGCCAGGAGCGCGGGATCCGGAAGAGCGCCGCCGGGGGAAAGACGGAGCAGATACCGGAACGCACCGCGCGAACGGGCGGCATCCTCCCACAAGCGCAAATGATTTTCCAGACGCCTGAGATACGCAGCCCTCTCTTCCGGACCGATCAGCAGTTCCATCGGAGAAGACGTTTTTGGGAAGTCTTCCGCATCCGTCAGGGCGACCGCGCCGGAAAGGGAAGGATTCATCTCCTCCTCGGAAAGCACAGCCAGCAGGATCACCCCCCCGGCGGAGTCTCCCAGTCCCCGGAGCAGCGTTTCCGGAGACTCCTCCCAGAGAAAATCACTGATCACGATCCGAAGGGAATTCACGGAAAAAGCGCCTGCCGCCTTTTCCATTCCATCCAGAGGAGAGCCGCAACCTCCGAAGTCCGGGAAGGCAAAATCCGGAAGACTCGGCGAATACGGGAAACAGCGTTCCCATCCGCCTTTTCCGGAAGCGCCTGGGCCTCCTCCTCCTCCTCCGCTTCTCCGCTGTTCCGTGCCGCCACAGCCGAACGCCCAGAGGGAAACCGACGCAGACGCACGGAAAGACGCTTCCGCAAGAAGACCCGCAAGATACAGCACGGCTTTCTCCTTCCCCCCGTCGGACGGGACAAGCATGGAGGCGGAAAAATCGCAGAGGATATCCACACGGCTCTGGATTTCATTCCGGAACAGGCGCACCATGAGTCTGTCGCTCCGGGCATAGGCGGACCAGTCCAGACGCCGGACGTCATCTCCGGGACGGTATTCCCGGTAATCCTGAAATTCCAGCGAAGCGCCGCAGCCGGAAGCAAAACGCTCCCCGTAAAGCCCGTGCACGACTCTGCGGGGAAGTTCCAGACGAAACGGACGGCCCGCCTCGCGGCCCGCGTCAAAAAATTCTCTCATGCGTTCCTGTCCGATCTTCCGCAAAACATTTTCCTCCGTTCAGCCCCGTCTCCGCGGGGATGTTCCAGGACGGCACGCGAGCGGAGACGCCCGTCATCATGCACATCCATTTTCCTGATCCCGCGCCGGCGATCATCCGGCTCCAGTCCGTGATTCATCGGGCGGGGAGCCATCTTTCCTCCTGGCGTTTTCCGGCATCCGTTCTTCTTCTGCAGGGGAAAAGTCTTTCTTCCCGTGAAGGAGAAGCTCAAAATTCCTTGATTCCGCCTCCAGGAGAAGCTGCTTCCGATGGAAAAAAACACCCACGCAGAACACAAGAAGCCAGAACACCGCGCCGCAGGCAATCCCGCAAGCATTGTTTTCCTTCGTAGCGAAGGATTCCGCCGTGACCACCGGACAGAGAATGACCAGCAGATCCTCCTGAGAAGACCCTCTCTCTGCCTGATTCATCCAGAAGACGAAAAGGGAAGCCAGGAATGGAATCGCCAGAGCCGCCAGAGAAATAAAAAAAACAGGCAGTTTCGGGAGAAGCCATCGGAGCAGCCCGCCCAGAAAAAACGTCCAGAAAGAACAAACGGAAAGAATTATGAACAGGCTGAACGCATATTCCGAGGACGCCACAAATCCATGCGAAAAATGCAGGAACAGGAATTCCATCCCCAGCAGAAGAAAGGCGAAGATCGGGAGAAACATCAGATATCCCCCCCTTCCCGGATAAAACGGCGCGAAAAGGCATCTCTTCCACCGTCCGTATGACAAAAACATCTCCTGAATCCGGAGAGGCGCGTGAAGCAGCTTCATCGGAAGAAACATCGAGAGCAGAATCAGCACCCCGCTGAGCAAAAAGAGCTCTATCATGAATATTCCTTCTCCACTTCCGCCGGGAAAATGATCAACACAGAAATAAAGCCAGGCGCACCCCGGCAGGAAAAGCAGGATCACCCCGGTCTTCAGCAAGCCCCCCCTGTTCCTGTTCGGCAGTTCCAAATGCGACACCGACGCCAGATAAGCCAGCAGCAGAAACACCAGCATCTCCGGCAGTGCAAAAAACAGAATATCCCCCCATGGTCCCGTTGAACTGAAGAACAGGATGCTGATCCCGAACGTCAGGAAAAACATCCCGAAAGACAAGGCGCCCATCAGAAGCGACACAGCCCATTTGTATTCCTTCCATGAACCGATGAACAGCGCACTCTGGGTGGCAAGAAGAGATGTCATCATCAGCAGGATCAGTGTCTGGAAAATTGTCACGATGGAAACTCCGCGCAGAAGATAGGTCATGACCATGAAGGGCGCCGCCACCGAAAACACCAGCAGCAGCTGGATCAGAGACGCCTGCAGTTTCCCGGAAATCACCTTCCATACCGGAATCCCCGTTATCATGAAAAGGTCGAATTCCCCCTCTCCTCCGCCGCTTTTCGCGCCCGTGACGTTTTTCCCGCCGCCAAGTTCCTCCTGAAAACGCTTCCCCGCATTGAGCGGGATCAGGATGCACGAATACCCCCACAGCAGCAGGAACAGAATCCCGAAGATCGCATACCCGTTCCCTCCCATGGGGGCGGATGAGTAGGGATGCCTGGAGGAGGAATAATCAAAATTCTTCCAGGAGGATCCCCCTGCATCCAGCACTCCGCAGATGACGGCGATCAGACAAAGAGTGCTCGTCAGGGAAATACCCGATATAAACGCATTCTCACGCAGGCTCCGGCGCACTTCCCGGATCAGCAGAGGATTCAGAAAATCCGAGGGATCCTCGCGAAAACGGGTCAGAAAACGGGTCAGAATGCGTTTCAGAGAGCAGATGATATTCGCCACCATGTCAGGGCCTCTCCTTTCGTCCCTGGGGATCTTCCTGCCTCTCCGGCGGAGGAGGAGGAAGGCCATTGCCTTCTTCTCCGCAGCGGCGGTTGCGGGTATTGCTGTTGACGGGGGAAATCGCCGCAGAAAGTGTCGTCCCGCCGGGGGCGGGATCTCCCAGGGAAGAGAAAAGGGAGGAAGACTCCACGTCTGTGATTTCCATAAAAAGATCCTCCAGATTTTCGTGCAGGAGTTTATATTCGTAAACGGGAATGCCGGAGGAAAGAAGGGATTTCAGAATGGAGGAGATCTGCAGATCTCCGCAGTCACAGGTGAAACGGAATCCTTCGGCAGTCCGGAAGACATCGAGAACATCGGGAGTTTCCATGAGAGCCTGCTCCAGTCTGTCCGGATCGCAGAGGGCCCTGACGGCAAGAGTCCGCCGCGGCCTCAGAGTCTTTGAGATTGAGGAAAGATCTCCGCTGGCAAGGATTTTCCCCTTGTCTATGATGGTGACCGAGTCACACATCTCCGCCAGTTCCGGAAGAATGTGCGAACTGATGAAGACAGCCTTTCCCTGTTCCGCCAGAGCCTTGACCAGTTCACGGAGTTCAATCCTCGCCCGGGGGTCGAGATTTGCGGCGGGTTCGTCCATGAGGAGGACGTCCGGATCGTTCACGAGAGCGCGCCCGAGCGTCAAGCGCTGCTGCATGCCGCGGGAAAGAGAGCTCACTAGTTTCTCCCGCAGCGGCGTCAGGCCAGTGAAATCTTCGATTTCCCCGACTCTCCGGATCCGTTCACGCCCCCGGACCCCGCAGGATCGGGCAAAGAAGTCCAGATATTCATGCACGGTGGTCGCTCCGAACCCCGCGAACCAGTCCGGGACGAAGCCGATATGCCTGCGGACCCGGTCCGGATGGCGGCAGATGGACCAGCCCATGATGAAGGCGTCGCCTCCATCCGGGAAATCAATGGTTGAAAGCATGCGCATGGTGGTGGTTTTTCCCGCCCCGTTGGGCCCGATGAAGCCGTGCACCTGCCCGCAGCGGAAGGAAAAGGAAATGGAATCCACGGCACGGACTCCGGAGAAAACCCTGGTGAGATTTTCAATGAAGACGCCGTCTTTTTTACTGTGGTCCTGAGTTGCCTGAGTCATGGGAAAGCATGTCGTCCTTCGAGAGTTTTTTTCAGTAACGGGCTGTCACAAAATGACGGGATCCCTCTTTGAACACACAGTGTCTGAGAGGGAATTCGGCAAAGACGTTTTCCTGAAGTTCCGCCTGCCAGGAGCCTGGAGGAATCGGCCCGGGATAGAAAAGCTGATTGTCCCCGTAATAAAGATTCTCCATGGCTCCATAGAGCTCCCCGGGCGGACTGGAACACGGAGATAGAAGCATTTCCCCGCCAGCCTGTACCACCGGAGAAGAGGAGGAATCGGCCCGCCAGTAGGCCCCGGAACGATCGCGCAGAACAAAGCTCTTGAGATCGGTCCCGAGGCCGTTGATGATCCGGATCCGGCGAGGGGAGGAAGAGACGCTCTCCGATGCCGCAGATCCTGCTGCCGGAACAACGTCGGTCTCTTCCAGAACCTCGATCCGCCCGCGTCCGGCGGCGTCCCGCACGACGGAAAAGAAGAGGGGTATGCGCGGACGGACCATCCCGTCCAAGCGGAGTTTTCCCCCCTCAACCTCCGTCCTGACATTCTCCCGACGGAAAAACACCACAATGGAATCTTCCGCAAATTCCAGATCCTCCACCAGCCCCAGCGGAGCCTCCAGACCGGTGAAACTGTAAACGCGGTAACGGGAAGACCGCTGATCCAGACAGGTCATGGAACGGAAAAGCACCTTCGGGTGAATCCCGTCTCTGAACAGAGCGAAGAACAGAAGCAGCAAACAGCTCAGAAGCGAAATCGCCGGAATCAGCAGCAGAGCCAGAGCCGGACGGTTTTTCCTCCGGCACCACAGAAACACTCCGGGCCCGCCCAGAATCCCCGCCAGAATCAGAAGCGGGATAAAATAGCGCGGATGCAGGGAAGAAAGCTCCCAGTGAACCGGGGTCCTGTTTTTTCCCCCTATGCCCTCAAGACAGCGGAAAAGCACGTTCTTCTCCGGAAATCCAGCAATCGGATCCTGCTGGAAATCCTCTTGGGAAAGCAAAACCCCGGCGCCATACCGTTCCTCCGCATTGACAAAATCCATCGAGGGCGGCCAGGTCTTCCGCAAAGTTTCCGCAAAGGACGGAGGCGCCGTGATTTGAAGTGTTCCCCCGCGGACCACCCATTCCAGAAGAAAACGTTTCCGGCTTTCAGAGAGATCCTCCCAGAATGCGGGACGGATGCGCAGCAGCGGCACACCCGCAAGATCCCGTGCCTCCCACAAGTCCAGATCACTCGTCGAAGCAGGTTCCCCCGCCACGACTTTCTCCGAATTCACAGTGCTGTAATAGAACCCCGCCGATACGCAGGAAGTCTTCGGCAGCGGAATCCATTCCCCCGAATCGAAACTCACATACACCCCAGATCCGCCCAGGTCGCAGATGACCGGCGGGTACATATGCTCCAGCACAGTCCTGCCCGCGGGAATCCGGATCCTCTTGCTGTAATACGGTTTCTCCAGCGGAGAATACGAATCCCGAAGGGCTATTTGCAGTGTCCGGGCCTTCGAGGAACGGTTGACAATCCGGAAACGATATGCCTGAAGCATTGTATTGGAAGTATTCCACCAGGAATACTCCAGCTCGACAACACCGTCTACACTGTTGATGATCCCCTTCTCCGGCTTCGGCGGACTCGCGGTCTCCGGCGCAGAATACACTTTTGCCGGAAGAAGACAAATGAGAAAAAAGAATAAAAACAAAAAGGAAATGAAGGAAATCCTTGCCTTGGAGAAGAAGCCGGACAAAAAGCTGGACAAGGCGCAGCGGACGGGAAGAATTCTTCTCCGGTCCTGTATTCTCGACATTGCATCTTCCCTTGCAGGCTTCACAGTCTTTTGTTCCTCCTACGGGGATCCAATATAGACAGGGGGAAAAACTTTTGCAAATGGGAAGAAAAGGAAAAAAGTCCGAATTCACCGTTTCCACGTTCCGGATGAGAGAATTCCCCCTGCTCTCAGGGATCAGGGGACAAGCGCCCCCCGCATTTGAGATCCCACGGATAACTGCTGTAGAGTCTGCCCCCGGGCACGGAAGTGGATACAGATGCAGAGACGATACAAGGGAAACTGGACAGATGGAAGGGAAAGACTTCCCCTCCAGAAGAATCAGGGATCCTGAAGCGGGGCTGCATTTTCGGGAGATTCCGATACGCCTGAAGACTCTTCTGCCGCCGCGGGAGGAGATCCGGCGGGGACGCCCCCGTCCTCCGTTCGTTCCGAATCCGATGGAGAGAAAGCGGCGGCTGCCGGGGGAGTAGAAAACGGGGAAGAAGGCGAGGAACTCTTCAAGGCGTTCCGGTAAAGGACGATCTCCGGCATGACCATTTCCAGGAAGGAATTGAGGATGAAGAAACGAGGACCGGAAAGGAGCCTGGCGGGAGTCGGCGGAAGGGAGTCTCCTCCGCCGAAGACGAGCATTTCCCCGGCAGGAAAGCTCCCGGTCGATGGAATATGGCGCGGACGGTTGAAAATCCAGTCCAGACGCCGCATAAGAGGCGAACGCCCTGACATGTCGTAAATAAAGGAACAATCCACATAATAGTCGCATTCCGGGATTTTTCCGGGATTCTCAAGTGCATTGAATTCTCTCCACCGCCCGTATGGCAGCATGACGGTCCGGTAGCTGACCGGGTACATCGCGCGTCCGACGGAAGCCCCCTCCGGCAGATTCCCCGCACACCATTCCGACGCCTCCAGACGCGTGTTTTTCGCCAGCATCACCCAGTCCATCGCCAGAGAATACCACACACCCGCCGCCAGAACCGCCCCCAGCAGCAGACGTCTCAGCCAGACCCGCCTCACCGCCTCCAGACAGAATACCGCCAGAATGCAGAGCAAGGGAAGCGCCGGAAGCATATACCTGTCCGAAGACGCCACGATGGAGGTGGAGGCCAGATAGAAATACAGAAAGACCGCAGCCAGAAGCGGAAGTGTCTCCCGCCTCGGGCGGAACAGCGCAAACAGAACGGAAATCAGGAACAGAGGCACTGTCAGCAGACCGATATGGAAGAAAATTCCGTCTATGGAAAAGCAGGCGACATATTCCAGGAAGGCAAGAATTCTGTTCCGGTCCCCCATCAGTCTGGAAACAAGAGTGATGTCATGAAAGAAACGTGCCGAATCCGTCAGCCAGGAGAAATTGAAGATCGTGAACACGGCAAGGGACATTCCCCCCGCTCCGCAAAGAGCCAGGAACTCCCCCTTCATTTCCTTTGATCCCAGGAGCTGTTTCCAAGCTCCGGCACTTCTCCATTTTTCCGGGAAATAACGCGCCAGGAAGTAGCCTGCCGGCAGGACCGCGTACAAGGCGGCCGTATATTTGGTTCCCACGGCCAGCCCGAGCGCCGCACCTGCGGCAAGATAAAATCGCCATTTTCCCGAACGGTAGGCCAGGACGGAAAAAAGCAGAACGGCCAGCAGCCAGAAACAGGAGGGCATTTCGGTCTTGATCACTTTGGCTGTCAGGGCGTAGAAAGGGACTGTGGCGAGGAGAGCGGCGGCGGCGAGAGCGGGAACGACCCTCCCCGTCAGGATTTTCACGGAAAAGAAGAGCAGCACAATTCCCCCCAGCGCCATGCAGCAGGTGAGGAAACGGCCCGCGAGATAAAGTCTGCCCGCCGTCTCCGGATTCCGGAGTCCCGACAGGGTATTCAGATCCATCGGCAGATATCCGGCGAGGGCGGCCGCGGCCAGAGCGGAGGCGATCTGATAATGATAAAACTGCCCGTATATGTACGCTCCCGGCTGGAGGGTGCGGTTCTTCACCATGGTGCTGATGGTTTTCAGCGTGAACTGTTCATCGGGGTGATAACTGCGCAGCTGGTCGAGGAAGGGTGAGAAGCGGCTCCGGGCGCTGTTTTCCTCCTCCCCGGTTTCCCCGGAGAATTCGCTTCTTTCATACGATCCTGCGGCAAGGAACTGTTCCAGTTCGGGCAGATGGTTTTCGAGGACAGTCTTTCCTCCCAGTTCCGTTTCCATCCGTTCCCGGGAGGGAATGCCGCAGTCGATTCCCAGGAACACATGAAATGCGGCGAAGAGCAGGATCAGGAGGAAAAGGCATTTCTGAATTCTGTTCATCATGGGACAGTCTGGTCTTTCTTTTCTGGATGAAAATTGAATTTTTTCTTCTTGCATTCCGTCTGCCGAGGACCGGAGAAGAGTCTCCGGAGAAAGGGCTGACGCCGGGAGATCCCGTTGTCTGACATTTTCCGGCATTGCAACATCTTTGCAATCGTCGGAATCTTTGCATTTTTTACAGTAATTCAGATCCCGGTCTTGTCAAACGGCTTTCTCTATTCTTCCGGGATGAAAATGAACAGGGCATCTTTTCCATGCTCCTGTAAAAAATGCCCCGTTCCCCCTCTCTCCCTCCGGAACAGATGAAATTCAGCAAATTGCCCCCATCCCCGTTCGGAATAAACTTGAATAAAAGCCAAGGAAGAAGTACATTAATCGGGAATGGAAAGAAAAAAATCATAGTTCAATACAACGAATCCATACAATCAAGAAAGAAGGTTGACTTTTCATGAGCAAGATCCACGCAGATCACATCTTCACTTCGGAATCCGTTTCCGAAGGACATCCCGACAAAGTATGTGACCAGATCTCCGATGCCGTTCTTGACGCCTGCCTGGCACAGGATCCGGACAGCCGCGTCGCCTGTGAAACATTGTGTACGACGGATCTGATTGTGATCTCAGGAGAAATCACCACGAAGGCGAAAATCAACTGGGAAGAACTCGCCCGCGGCGTGGTCCGCGACATCGGCTATCAGGACCGCTCCATCGGCTTTTCGGCGGACGACTGCAAAGTGGTGCTCTGCATTCACGCCCAGTCTCCAGACATTTCCCAGGGCGTCACCGCCGGGGAAGGACTCCACAAGGAACAGGGCGCCGGAGATCAGGGCATGATGTTCGGCTATGCAAGCAATGAAACGAAGGAACTTATGCCTGCCACGGCACTCTATTCGCACCGGATCGTGGAGGAACTGGCGCGCCTGCGGAAGACCCAGCCGAAGAAATATTCCTTCCTGCGGCCCGATGCAAAAAGTCAGGTTTCCATGGAATACCGGAACGGGAAACCGGTCCGGGTGACGACGATTGTCGTTTCCCATCAGCATACGCCGGACATGAAAAGCGCCGATCTGGAAAAACTGGTCAAGGATGTGGTGAAGAAAGTCATACCCGCGCAGTTCCTGGGCAAAGACATTGTCTACCACATCAACCCGACCGGACGTTTCGTGGTGGGCGGACCTCACGGTGACACAGGGCTGACCGGACGCAAAATCATCGTCGACACCTACGGCGGAGTCGGTTCGCACGGAGGAGGAGCCTTCTCCGGGAAGGATCCCTCCAAGGTGGACCGTTCCGCAGCTTATATGTGCCGTTACATCGCCAAGAACATTGTCGCGGCCGGACTGGCGGAGAAATGCGAAATCCAGGTGGCTTACGCCATCGGCGTGGCGGAACCGCTTTCCATCAATGTCGACACCTATGGAACGGGCAGATTTGAAGACGACGCCGTCCTGGAGAAGATTGTCCGCAAAGTCTTTCAGATGACTCCGGAAAGCATTGTCAGGACTCTGGATCTCAAGCACCCCGGAGGCCAGTGGTCCTACCGCGCCGCCGCCTCCTACGGCCATTTCGGAAGAGACATCTTCCCCTGGGAAAAAACGGACAAAATCGAAGCTCTTCAGGCTGCGGCTGCGGAATTCGCCGCACCCGCCGCGGCTTCCTCCTCCTCCGCCGCTGAAAATGGAAAAGGAAAGGCGTCCGCGAAGAAGGCGGCTCCCGCCCCTCGTGGAGGAAAAACGACGGCAAAGGCGCCTTCCGCAGCATCAAAGACCACCTCCGCCGCCGGGAAAAAAACTTCTGCAAAGAAAAAAGCCGCGGCGAAGGCAAAGAAATAAAAAGAATGAAGTGATGTGAAATGACGGAATCCGCTTCATCAGTCAAAGTGCTCGGCTTCGGCTCCGCTCTTCTGGACGTGCTGGCCCGGGTGGATGAGGAATTCATCCCGGAATTCGCCGGAGGAGAAAAGGGGGGAATGGTCATGACGGATGCGGACTCTCTCGACCGCATGATCCGCCATGCCTCCGGACGGGACACCGCCCCGGAACCGCCGGCGCGTGCGATCGGGGGATCGGCCTGCAATACCCTTTTCGGGCTGGCGCATCTGGGAATGAAGACCTCGCTTCTGGCCAAAGTCGGGAACGACGAGGAAGGAGCATATTACAAAGCATCCTACCGGTCCATCGGGGGAGATCTCTCGGCCTTCAAGACGCATCCGCAGATGCGGACGGGACGCTGTCTGAGCCTGATTACCCCGGATTCGGAACGGACCATGCGTACAGATCTTGCCGCGGCTTCGACATTGGAACCGGATGAAATCACGGAAGATGATTTCCGTGGCATCACCCATCTCCACGTTGAAGGGTACATGCTGTTCAATTTCCCGGTGTTTGAACGGGTGATGAAACTGGCGAAGACGGCGCAGTGCACGGTGAGTCTGGATCTCGCGTCGTTTGAAATCGTGAGAATCTTCCGGGAACGTCTGCCCGGCATACTCGGAGAATACGTGGATCTTCTTTTCGCCAATGAGGACGAAGCCCGCGAATTCTGCGGAATGAGGGAAGAAGACTTTGATCCCGCGGCGGCGGCGGACCGTCTGGCGGAATACTGCCCGACGGTCTGTGTAAAACTGGGTTCCGCAGGCGCTCTGATCCGCTCCGCAGGCCCGGTCTATACGGAAGTTGCGGCGGAGAAGGCCAATGCGGTGGACACCACCGGTGCCGGAGATCTGTGGCAGGCGGGATTCCTGTACGGATATCTGAACGGTTTTCCTCACGAAATCTCCGGGAAAATGGCATCGGCGACCGGAGCGGAGGTTGTACAGGTCATTGGAGCAGCCCTCCCGCCGGAGCGCTGGGAAGTTCTCCGGGGGAAATTCAGATCTCTGGAATCAAATTCGAATAGAAAAGGATCATGACAGAATGACGAAGAAAACGACCGGGAAAACAAACACCGGGAAAACTGCCGGGAAGAAAACTGCCGGGAAAACAGCGGACTATCAAATCAGGGATCTTTCTCTTGCCGAATTCGGCAGGAAGGAAATGGATATTGCGGAAAAGGAAATGCCCGGTCTGATGGCGACACGGGCGAAATATGGGAAGTCCAAGCCCCTGAAGGGCGTGAAAATCATGGGCAGTCTGCACATGACGATTCAGACCGCGGTCCTGATCGAAACGCTCCGGGAACTCGGCGCAGACGTCCGCTGGTGTTCCTGTAACATTTTTTCGACCCAGGACCACGCCGCCGCCGCGGTGGCAAAAGCAGGGGTGCCGGTTTTTGCCTGGAAGGGGGAGACACTGGAAGAATATTGGGAATGCACCCTCAACGCCATCACGTGGCCGGACGGTTCCGGACCGGATCAGATTGTCGATGACGGCGGCGACGCAACTCTTCTCATCCACTGGGGAGTCAAAGCGGAAAAAGACCCCTCGTTTCTTGAGCGCAAGCCTGCCTCGGAGGAGGAGGGCGTCATTCTCAGGCTGCTGAAACGGACCTTGAAGGAAAACCCGCAGCGCTGGTCGGAAGTGGCGAAACACGTCCGCGGCGTTTCCGAGGAAACAACCACGGGGGTGCACAGGCTCCTGCAGATGGAGGAAAAAGGCGAACTGCTTTTCCCCGCCATCAATGTGAACGACTCCGTCACCAAATCCAAGTTCGACAACATCTACGGCTGCAGGCACTCGCTTACGGACGGAATCAAACGGGCGCTGGATGTGATGCTTTCCGGGAAACTCGCGGTGGTCTGCGGATATGGAGACGTCGGCAAAGGCTGTGCGGAAGCGTTGAAAAACGAGCGTGCACGCGTCATTGTCACGGAAGTCGACCCCATCTGCGCGCTTCAGGCCTGCATGGCGGGATTCCAGGTGGCGACCGTTGAAGACGCCCTGCCCTATGCGGATCTCTATGTCACCACCACGGGCAACTGCCATATCATCACTGCCGAACATATGAAAAAGATGAAGGATCAGGCGATCGTCTGCAACATCGGCCATTTCGACAACGAAATCGAAGTCGCCGCCCTGAAGAAAATCAAGGGAATCCAAATCACGGAAATCAAGGGCAGCGAATGCCCCGTCCACAAATATACCTTCCCGGACGGGCATTCAATTTATCTCCTTGCCGAAGGCCGTCTCGTCAACCTCGGATGCGCCACGGGGCATCCGAACTTCGTCATGAGCTGCTCCTTCTCCAATCAGACTCTCGCACAGATCGAACTGGCAGGGAAAAAACATAAAATCGGAGTCACGCGCCTGCCGAAAAAGCTGGACGAGGAAGTCGCCGCTCTTCATCTGGCGAAACTCGGAGCCAAACTCACAAAGCTCACCCGCGAACAGGCCGACTATATCGGTGTGAATCCGGAAGGCCCCTATAAACCGGAACACTACCGCTATTGACGCATTTGACGTTGCGCTCCGGATTTGTGCACTACGCTCTCTCCGGATGAGGATGAGGATTCCCGCCCTTCCTTCCCTCCTCTTCTCTCGGGAACGATGGAACGGGCGGATCAAATCGGATCGTCCATAGGGTAAAAAAAGCCGCCGGATTTCTTTTCAGAAACCCGGCGGCTTTTTTCTGCTTCTTCCGGAAGGGCCTCCGGAGCGGCAGGAAATAAAACGAGGTGTAAAGAACGTCTTATGATGAGAAAAGAGTCACAGCGAGAGTCTCCTCCGCCGGGGCTTCGATGCATCCACTTTCCCCACTCTGGGAAACGACGGGGAGAGTCTTTTTCCTCCTTCACTCCTTAGTGAAGACGGAATCGAACTGTTGAGCGGAGGGGCTGAAATCCAGTTTGCGAGTGAAGGCGCAGGCATCTTTTGCGCCATACTCGCGGTCCATACCGCAGTCCTCCCATTCGACGGAGAGAGGGCCCTTGTATCCGATGCGGTTCAGTGCGCGGATGATGGATTCAAAATCGACTTGCCCATGACCGGGGCTTCTGAAATCCCATCCTCTGCGGTGATCGCCAAAATTGAGATGGGAAGAAAGGATGCCATTGCGTCCGTCGAGCTGACGTGCGGCGTCTTTGATATGGCAGTGGTAAATTCTGTCCGGGAATTCGTCGATGAAACGGACCGGGTCGATCATCTGCCAGTAGAGATGACTGGGATCGAAATTGAATCCGAATTCCGGACGGTAGTCCAGAGCTTCGAGAGCGCGTCGTGCCGTATGGATGTCAAACGCGATTTCCGTGGGATGAACTTCCAGCGCGAATTTGACGCCGTATTTGCCGAATTCATCCAGAATCGGATGGAACTGCCGTGCGAAGTATTTGAATCCCTCGTCAATGGCATCGGGTGCCACGGGCGGATAACTGTAGAAAAGATGCCAGATCGGAGAACCGGTAAAACCGGTCACGACATTGACTCCGAAATTCTTTGCCGCTTTCGGAGTGAGTTTCAAATTTTCGACCGCCCATTCGCGTTTGGCCTCCGCATTTCCCGCACAGCGGGCCGGAGCAAAGGCATCGGAACGGGCATCGTTGTTCGGATCGCAGACCAGCTGTCCGGAAGCATGATTGCTGATGGCAAAACAGTTCAAGCCGTATTTTTCCAGAATCTGCCGTTTCCCGGCGCAGTATTCCGGAGAGACGGCCGCCTGTTCAATATCGAAATGATCTCCGAATCCGGCAAGTTCGAGTCCGTCATATCCGAAATCCGCGGCTTTTCTGCAGAGAGTTTCAAAAGGGATGTCGCTCCACTGCGCGGTGAAAAGGGTCACAGGTCTGCTGCTCATTGTTTCATCCTCCATATTGCGTTTTCAAGCATTCGAGTTTCATTTTCCAGGGGGCAATATATCTCCGCTTTCACGCCTCCGCAAGGAAATGCAATGTGAATTTCCATGTCCGGAGAAAAAGAAGGGGAAAGGGGAGGAAGCAAGGAGAAAAAAATGGAGCGAGCGAAGGGGATCGAACCCTCGACAATCACGTTGGCAACGTGATGCTCTACCACTGAGCTACGCTCGCATTTCCGATATGCCTCTTAATATGCCTCTCATCCGGGAAAATTCAAGCTTGAAATGAAGAAAAAAAAGCTTTTTTCGCACGCGGGAGCCCGAACTTGACGCAGTTACAGGAGCGGAACTGTTTTCCCTCTGATCTTACGGATTTTTCACGGTGCCTCATCCTGATCCGCTTTTCAGGGAAATAAAAAACAACCGGATTTTCACCAGTAGTTCAGCCAAAGTATAACTGAAGCAACTTGCATACATCATCACCTTCATCCTTGCTGAACACGGGGAATCGGAAATGATCTGCCACAAATGAAACTCCTTTTTCAGCTTATGGAATTCCTTCTTTGTCATAATTTCAGGATGATAAAGAGCCAAATGCAGGATTTCCAATTTAAATCTGTTCAGTCCGGAACGGAAATACTCCTTCGGCACCAAGACATTCTCCAGAATTTCAACGACTTCCAAGATCCCGGCCATATGTTCCCTTCTCCAGCGGCTGTGACTGACGGATGCCGGATTGGACTGATAATTGTAAAATACATCCGGGACCAATACCACTTTCTTGCAGTGATAGATCATTTGTATCATGCGCAAGGTGTCCTCATGCATGCAAATCCTGTCCGGAACGTTTAAATCCGGATGCTGTGCAATTTTTCTCACCGCCAGTTTATTGATTGGTCCGCTGTGGGATTCACATTTCAGAATGCTGAGCAGATAATCGTATGGAGCGTCAAAAGACTTCTGCTGCAACAGGAAAGGTTCCCGGCCGGATTCGTATGATTTCACGGAACAGTAAACGAGATCCGCTCCGGTTTCAGATGCGGTCTTGTACATGAGCTCATAGAGATTCAAATCAACCCAGTCGTCGGGATCACAATGGATAATATAATCTCCGGTGCATGCGGCAACGCCGTGATTTCTCGCGGCCCCTACCCCAAGATTTTTTTCATGACGAATCAGCTTTATCTGTGATTTCCTGGATGGATAGTCCTCCAGTACGCGCAGCATGATCTCCATACTGCGGTCAGGAGAACAGTCGTCGACAAATACATATTCCATGGAATCCAGAGTCTGCTCAAATAAGGAACGGACACAGCGCTCGATATATTTTTCGACGTTATATACCGCAATCACAACAGAAACTTTGGGCATTCGCAAACTAGTCCCCAGTCATAAAAAACTATTTTTTTTCAGTCAATCATCATCCACCGATCCCCTGCGCCCTCTCCCTTTTCTTGGAGTCTGCAGCACAAAATCCGGCCTTCCACGAAAAGCACGCTTCAGTCACTTCGCTCTCAGAGGTGCCGCGGCAGGTCCGGGCAAGGAGTCCCGACCGGGGAATATTCTAGTGCTTCAGGATCTTTTTTTCAACTCTGTGTTTTGAAATTCAGCACTCTTTGCCGGAGATCGAGTTCTGGAGCAGAACTCTCTCCGCTTCCCAGGACTTCTCTCTTTCTTGCACACATACTCTCTTTTCTGCGTGCAAGATGCTTCCCCTTATACGGGGTTTGCAATTGGAAGATACTGGAGCTAAAGTAACTCCAAGAGGAGTTTTTTTGCGTGTAAAACGCCTTATATCACGTGAAACTCCCTGGAAAGAGAAAAACTCATCGCCCCCTTCTCCATGTCTTCTCCATTCCCTGCGCGGAGAGGAAGAGAGGAAAGGGGAAGAGAAAAACTTTTATTCTCTGAAAACAACATTGCATTCCCTGCCGATCGAAAGGGAAAGAAGGAATCACGATGGAAAATACCATCCGCCAGAATTCGGGAAACGCTTTTCCGAATCCCGAGGAGGAGATCTGCCGCTGCGCAGTGATCACTGATCTGCATTACTCGCGTCTTCCCAATCCACTGATCCCGGAAAGACGGGGCGAACTGGCCCTTGAACTTCTCCGGAGAGTCTTCGATTTTTATTCGGAACGCGCAACGGACCTTTTCCTTGTCGGAGGGGACTGTCTCAATGATCCCGAAGATCCTGAGGCGGAAATCCTGCTTGCGGAACTGGACGAAATCTTCCGGACGGCGTCCTCCCCCGTTCTCGTGATTCCCGGAAATCATGATCCCGCACCAGAGAAATTTTACAGATTCCTGCACCGGGTCCCTGATCCGATTGTCCTGAAACATTGCCGTTTCCTCCCTTTTTCCGAAGATCCCGGAACAGCGGGCTATCATGCTGTCCGGACCCGGGAAGGACTCAGAAAAACCGCAGAAGCGGCACAAAACAGAAAAGAACGCCTGATTGCCCTGCAGCATGTCCCGCTGTATCCGCCCTCTCTCGACAAAGCACGCTACCATTATGAAAATGCCGCCGAAATCGTTCAATGCATGGAAAACTCGCAATATATTTTATCGGTTTCCGGGCATCAGCATGAAGGGGCGCCCATGGAATTCCTCCACGGAATCACGTATCTGACAGCGCCTTCTCTTACAGAGCATCCTTTCCGAAGCATGGAAATCGAAATCCGTCCGGACGGCACCGTTTCTTCCCGTCTTCACGCACATTGTAAACATTCTGGGGATTCATAGAACTGATTTTCACCTTCCGTTTCTCCGTTTCCGCTCACTTTGCCCCCGGCGGATCCAAGGGAATCTTCGTCATTTCCCAGCAGAAGGAAAAAGAAATCATATTCTTTTCAGAAATATGATTCTTGCCGACTCTGGATGAAAACCAGGCGGAGACGAGGTAAAAAAAGGAAAGAACCGCTTCCCCTTTTTTCTTTTCAGGGGAAGCGGTTCTTCAGATTCAGTGGAAACGCTCAGGACTCAGGATCAGGATGCGAGAGTGGAAGTCCACTTTTTCTCATCATCCTGGGTTCCATCGAATGCAACATCTACAGCACTGCTGTTTCTGAACTGGAGGTAATACGTGGTATCCGCCGTCACCTCGGTCAGAGCCCAGTCGGTGAGATTGACCGCAGTCAGCTTGTTGTTCACATTCTTGTAGAGAGTCATGGTCGTATTCTCGAGGAGTCCTTCAAAGTTCGAGAGATCGAGTTCAAGCGCTTCATCGCCGATATGGAAAGCGGCCATGAAGGTTTCGCCCGCGGCGATCTCGAACTTGGCATCATCGCCGACTTCCCAGACCAGCGTATCGCTCTCTCCGGGCTTTTCCACCTGAGAGGCGGAGAGGATCGCATAACGGCTGGTCTCGGATTCTTCCACTTTGATGTCATAGGTGGTGTTCTTGACACCTCTTCCGCTGTCAGCGGATTTGACGGCGATGTAATAATCCCCGTCCAGCAGGGTCAAGGTCAGAGAATCCGCCTTTGCACCGTTGAAGGTTCCGATCTGAACAGGACTGCTCTCCCTGCCGCTCGAGCTGACGACCTTGCGGTAAATGTAGAAGAGCGCATTCTCCGTTACGAGTTTGGGATTGTCTCCAAGGGAGAAGGTATAGACACCTGCAGTCATCTTGCCGTCCTTGTTACTGCTGTCGACGGTGAAGGCGAAGTAGTCAATCGCATCCCCGTAGCCAACCCATTCTCCGTAGACCAGAGTGCCGTACTGTTCAGTCGGCTTCCCGTCAATGGGATTGACACTGGTGTTGTAGGAGACCAGGTTCGCAGTCTTGTAGGTGTTGTCCTCCGCATTCTGGTTGCAGAAGACATCTCCATCCACTGAAAGATGATAGAAGGTGTTCTTGTGAGAGGCGGCGCCTGTAGCTTCCACCTTTACATAATACGTTCCCGCCTCCATGATGTAGTTGGAAATGCCACCTCCGGAAACAGTCCAATCGCCGGTTGCGGCATCCAGTTTCGGAGTGACGGTCACGGATTTCAGCGCAGTGGTCCCATTCTCCTTATAGATCGTCATCTTCACCGCATTGGTCAGATCGGAGAGAATGAAGTTGTAACTGCCTTTGGTTTCGACATTGACCTGATAATAGTCCACCTTGTCCGCATCGCCGACCCATTCGACTTCCTTGCTGTTGTTGTCGGAAGAAGGCCGGGTAAGCCAGGTTTCTTCAAGATCCTGTTTGCTTCCATCCAGAGTGACCTGAATGAACTCCTTGTCATTGGTCGCGCCGAGGACGTTGTTGGCCCAGTTGTTCTTATTCCTGACCTCCTTGCCGTCGAACTTGGTATAATTGGAATATCCGGCCTGCATGTAGAGATCATAATTGGTGGTCTTGGTCGCGGCCGCGGAGACCTCGATATAATAGATCCCGGCTTCCAGATACAGTTCGTTGGTGAAGAGCGTGTCGTAAGTCCACTCGCCGGTCGCGGCATTGAAGCGCGGAGTGGCGCTCACAGACGCATAGTTCATCCGGCTGGTGGACGACACCTGCTGGAAGATCACCAGCTTGGCCGTATTGGAAAGTCCATCCAGGGCGAAACGGTAGTTCCCGGCCTGAGTAATCTCAAGCTGGCGGATATCCACCGTGTCATTGTTCCCGATGTATTCATTCTTGGCCAGCTGGGTGACACCTTCCTTGGAGGAATCCACAACAATCTTGTTGTCCTGGACGTACGATGTGCTGGTAGTCGCATCATCCCAGTTCCCGGCAGTTCCTGCATCCGGGGTGAGGATCTTTTCCACGTCGATCTCATAGGAGGTATTCAAGCCGCGGGAGGCATAGGAGGATTCCACCGTGATATAATACGTCGTCGGAGCATCCGCTGTATCCAAGAGAGTATTGAATCCGAAGTAGGCGCTCCGCGGGGAAGCCTCCGTTCCTGCAACGGTCGTCGCGGCTTTCTGCTTCCCGTTTTCATCATAAATCCGGACAACGGCGCGGTTGGTAATGCCGCTGACCGTGATGTTGTAGACTCCGTCTCCCTCCTGCAGCTGAATCTTGTACGCATCCAGAGTATCGCCGTAGCCGACCCATGCTTCGTCTCCGGTCACGAGAATGTCAGTTGCGCCTTTATCGGAAATATCCCTGGCCTTCTCCATGGCAAAGGTGGCGACACCTTTTTCGGAAAGGACATAGTCGTCATTGGTCAGATGGCTTTCAAAAGATTCGGAAGTCATCTTCAGATTGTAGTAGGTATTCCTATTGGAGGTAGCGCCGGTGGCCTGGACTTTCACATAATACGTCTGATCCTTGTCCAGCAGAACTCCTTCCAGAAGTCCGGAGGATTTCCAGGTCATGGTGCTCGAGGTATAGGCCGGAGTCACCGTGACTTTCTTCAGGACGGTTTCCACATCCACGCCTCTGGAATTCGGACCGATTGTCACGACACTCAGAGTCACCGCATTGGTCAATCCGGAAATCTCAAAATCATAAGTTCCGGTCGCATCCGGGATAATCTTGAAATAATCAATATTGTCGTTCAATCCGACCCAGTTGTTTTTCGTCAGGAAACCACCGTTGGATGCCGGATCTGTCTCTGCAAGCAACTGGGCAGCGTCCAGAGTTCCGTTCAGATCATCCTCATGCTTTGTTGCGGTGATCTTGTAGCCGGAATTCTTCGCCGAGGATGCGCCGGACGCGGTGACGACCAGCTGATAGTTGACTCCCGCTTCCAGTTCATAAACTCCCGTGACTGCAGAGGAAACATTCTCCCCGTTCTTCTGGGAGGAAGTCGCGGATATGCTTCTGACCGCGCGCCCGGTATCCAGATTCATCAGTTTGAACGACAGAGTGTTTTCCACATCGCTGATCCGGAAGTCATATTCCCCGCTTTCATCCACACGGAACGAAAGGTAATCCGCATTGTCGCCATAGCCAACCCATCCGTCGGAAGAGATGACGGCTGACTTCGCATTTGCGTCTCCATCCAGCGCAACAAAGTTCAGAGGCTCGTCAATTTTTCTTCCAGGATCGGCGGAAGTGTCGTCATCCGCCTTGGTGAAGGCTTCTCCGTAGAGAGTTGCCTTATAGTTGGTGGAAACACCTTTTGCGGCGTCAATCACAGTCACGGTGTAATAATAGTCTCCCTGATCCAGGATCATGTCTGCGATCTTGCCGGAGCTGTTCTTGAATGTTCCGTCGGCAAGCTGAGAGGGAGAAATCGTCAAGGTCTTGAGACGCCGATTGTCAGACGCTCTGTAGACATCCAGACGGACTCGTGCCGTCAAATCCTCCAGAATCAAGGTATAACGTCCGTCATCATCAGTCGAAAAATCATATCTGTCCGTGGGACTCGCTCCGCCGGCGAGACTGCGCTGGACGTCGAACACAAGCCCGTTGTCATTGTCGGCAATCGGCTTCGCATCCGGAGAACCTCCGCTGGTCAGCGCCCCCATGTCTTTCAGCTGAAGATCAAGCTGATAACTCATCGCAGCCGTGGTCACGGTGGAGGTGATCTCAAAGTAATAATCCTTGACATTGTAAGCGGTGCTGGTGTTGTAAAGGGTCAGATTGATGCTCTGATTTCCGGAGAGACGATAGGTCGCCAGCGGATTCGTATATCCGGCTCCGTAGCACTTGACCGTAATGGTGGTCCCCTTCCCGTAAATAGACTCCACATCCGTGAACCTCAGGATAAGAGACGATTCCGCTTCCACATGAACATGGATCGAATCCGCCTTGTCGTCGAGTCCGACTGCCGTATCCTGGGCATTATCCCATTCCCAGTAATCCGTGCCGGAATAGTCGTCCGTTCCAGCGGACGGAGTGGATCTGGTGTCGACAACAGTTGGTGCATTCAAATAGGAATCCGGCAGATCATTCGCAGCATTGACGGTCCCGGTCACGGCCTTGGTCGCATCCTTCTGCATTTCATTGCCTTCCTTGTCGACTGCAGTGACAAGGAACTCATACGTTCCATCCTTCTCCTGCGTGCCGAAATAGGAAGTGGAAGTCCATTTGGAGAGGAAGCTCTTCCATTCGCCTGAGCTGGATCCTTTCTCGCGGTAGTAGATGTTGTAATAGTCCACACCGTAGGTATCCGCAGCCGTATTCCAGTTGAGAATGACGTATTTCCCGTCGGCATCCACACGGAGTCCGCTGTCCCCGTCTGCCCAGATCGGAGCGACGGTATCCATGGTGAACGTCCCTTTCTGCTTGTACGCGGTTTCATTCCCCGCGCCGTCAACAGCGGAAATGGTCCACTGGTACTTTCCGTCCTTCAAGAAAGCCTGGGCCTCAAGATGATTCCCGGAAAGATCACCGGAATCCTGCGTAACGGGCAGCCAGTAGGTCCCGCTCAGATCCTTGTTCAAACCATCCGTCGAAGTCAAGGTCAGATTGAAGCCGATGATGCCGAAATCGTCCGTGGCATTGTTCCAGGCGAAATTCGCATTATATCCGGTCGAAGCAACAAAGCCTTCCCCATACTCGAAATCCTCTTCAAAGACATAGTCTCCGACAACCTTCCCGGTTTTGAGGTTGACAAAGGTAAGGCTTTCCGATTCCGGAAGCGTCGGCCGGACATTGTCCTGAATTTTCATTCCGACATTTTCGTCTTCCAGGAAACTGTAGTCCCACACCTCTCCCGCAAGCCCGACCACTCCGAATTCATCCACCGGAGTCACTTTCCAGTACACCTTGTCCATTCCCGAGAAGAGGCCGGACGCATAGTACAACTCGTTGTTGAAGGTCACGCTGCTTCCGCCGCCCTGAACCAGATCGGTGCTCACAGAGAACACCTTGCCCAGTGTGCTGGAAAATTCGGGATTGTCAGAGAACGTGAGCTGATAGCGGAGTTTGGTGTCCGAAGAGATCGTATCCGTCCAGGACACTTCGATCGTCGCGGACGTGATCGCGGTATTCGTTCCGTCTTCCGAGGTGGCGAAAGTCGGAGTCACGGTAAAGGAATGTTCCGTGAAGTCCCCGGTCAGGTCCCCGATGAACGGAATCCCGACGCTTTCCGTGGAAAGCGCTTCCGAACTGTTCCCGGCATTGTCGTACACCGTAATGCGATAGTCGTAAGAACCGATCGGCAGATTCGTGAAGGTATAGGAATATTCCTGCTTCGTAATATCGTGGTTGATGGTGATGGAGCCGAGAATCGCATCGGATGAGATTTCTTCCCAGGTCTTTCCGTCCGCCAGCTTGTATTGAAGGACATATTTGCTGACTCCCGATCCGGAAATGGTGTTGCCCTCTTCATCCAGCTGAGTATCGGTCGCCGGTTTCCACTTGATGGTGATGTTCTGCTTCTTCTCATCCCCGGTGATCTTGAGTTCCGAAGAAACGGCGAAGTAGGAGCCGGTATCATCGTAACGTGTCAGTTCGGGAGGCGTGAGGTCATCAATGTAGACCGCGGTCCGCACTTCATCCGTGGTACCGTAAACGGGGGCCGCATCCGATCCGCCGATGACGGACTTGACCTGATAATTCACAACCGATCCGGGTTTGATGTTGTCAGGATCATTCAGATAGTATTCCAGAGAATACACCTTCACCTTGGTGGCTTCGGAGATCGTTCCGTCCGCATTGGTGATGCTGTACACAAGTTCATAATACAGCGCGTTCGGATCATTGGTCCAGCCGTCGAGCTTGATGTAGGTGCGGCTTGTGGGGATGGAGAGAGTCTGGTTGTTCAAAACGTACTGTTTTGAATTGGATTCTCCGGTGATGCTCTTTGTATCCGCGTTGTCATACATGGTCAGGCGGAAATCATATTTCTGCCCGTTCTTCAGATTTGAAATTTTCGCGCTGGTGGAATCCAGATCGTCCAGTGTGACGGTGATCCATTTGCTGGAGCTCGAAGCCTTGTATTCCAGCACATATTCGCGGATCCCGTTGGCATCCGTCCCCATATTCCAGTAGACAATGTCGCCGACAATATGCAGAGGACTGCTCTGAACATCGGATCCAAGGTAGCCCGGAGCGGTCACGTCGATGGAGAAGGTGGCGATATCGCTTGTCGAAAAGTTGTTCGGAGAATCCTCCGCGGAGACGTAGCAGGCATCCTTCGCAACAACATACCAGGAATAGGCCCCTTCCCCAAAGGACTTGGTGGGAAGGGTATAGGCCATGTTTTCCATCGCATTCACCGTCGCATACAGGGAGTAAACGACGTTATCGCCGATCCCTTCCGCAAGATAAATGTCATATTCCTTCACGCCGGAAAGAGCGTCGGACGCCGGATTCCAGCGGAATGTGACAATATCCTTCTTCAGATTTCCGTCCGCGTCCAGAGTTTCCAGCGACGCCGCCAGACCGGTCGCCTGGGTCGGAGCCGAATCGTCGGAAAGAGTCTTCCCCGCATCGCTGAAGTCGATGGGGCGCGGATCGCCGGCCATCAGGGAATCGTTGGTGTTCCCGTATTTGTCAAGAGCCTGCACCTTGTAATAGAAATTGCGGGTATTCTGCTGGAAGAGCCAGCCGATGTTCCGGTCGCCCGCCGTATTGTTCAGCGTGATGCTTGTCGTGTCAAGGTCGGAAAGAACCGTAATTGTGGAGTCGGAGGGAAATTCCGCAGACGTGGAAATGTAGACCTTGTAAATAATTCCGCTCTCATCCTGAATATCCTCCGAAGGAGTCCAGTTCAGAGTCAGGGAGACTCCGGTGATGGTGCCCGTATCATCTTTGACGACATCGGGTTTCGCCTGCGCAAAAGTGATGGATCCGCCTTCCGGCGCCGTGACGTCGCGGCTTCCAAATTCGCCGTTCGCATTCACGATCAGAGGATCTCCGTTCAGAGGCTCATGAACCGTCACGATATTCGTGTAGGGTTCGCTGACATTCCCCGCATGATCCACTGCGCTGATCCGGTATTTGTAGAGTCCGCCTTCCAGTCCGCTGATGCTCCACTGATACGCATATCCGTCCCGCGTCGAGGTCATTTCATATTCCATGACCTGATACTGCTGCCAGGAATCGCTCGGAATCAGTTCCCCTTCCTCGTTGTATTCCTGTTTCTGCAGCTCGATCAGATAATATCTGAGCCCGGACTGAGAATCCGCCTTTGTGCGGTTCCAATACAAAGTAATATCCATTTCCGGCGTTTCATAATACGTCTCGACCAGAGAGCCGGTATCCGTTTCCCGCATATAGGTGCGTCTCACAGTATAGACGAGCTCGGGAGTCAAATCGCTGGACTTCTCATTCTTGAATTCCGGAGCGGTTTCATCCCCGACGGAGACTCGGAAGGTTTCTCCGTTGACATAGGTGCTGCTGTTGCCGCCGTCGTCATTCGCACGGACGCGCCAGTAAACGTTGTTCCCGTCCTGAAGGCCGGAAACAATCGCTTCCGTCGCAGTGACTGTCTTTGTGTAGAGAGCACTGTATACATTGTTCTCAAACATGAAGCTGATGACTTTGTCCAGAAGAGCAGCACTGTTGATGTCCACCTGTGTCCCGCTCTGGTCCCCATAAGTCTGATCACTGGAATAAAGGCCGATCACTTCGCCGTCTTCATTCACCACTGCCTTGAATTCCTGTTCCACAGCAGAGGTCCGGGTGAAGTATTGAACGGTGTAGTTCTTGAGATTGTAATTTTCCGTCGTCGCCGAATCCCACTGCATCTTCGCAAAGGCGGAGGTGACGCCGCCGGAACCGGTCAGAACATCGCTCACCTTCGGGGTATTGGAATTCATCACGATATCGGCATCCAGTGCACCGGTGGGATTCGTTTCTGAATCGAGAGTGGTCCAGGCGGACATATTTTTCCCGTCGTCCGTAACCCAGCGGACACGCCATTCGACTTGTTCTCCTTCGGAAAGACCGGTTATGACAAAGCTTTTCTCTCTGGCGGTTTCATTGTCGTGGTCATCCCTGATCACCTGGTCTATCGCATCCAGCTTCACCGTAATGGACTTGCCTTTCACTCCATCTTTATCGGTAATCCAGTATTCCAGTTCATAATAGAAGGTCCTATCCAGTTCCAGAGCACCGCTGGCATTGAGTTGTTCGTAACAATATGTCCCGTCAGCGCGTTTCGGGGCACTCCAGGTGAGCGTGGCGGTTCTGTCCTCACGGTTGATTTCGGTCGTAGTTTCAAAGCCGCCAGACGCATATCCGGCGTCAAAGGCATCCAGTACAGCTCCGGCATCCCGGTCCACAACAAGCTGGACGGATCCTGCTCCATTTACATTGCCGTTCGTTTGCAGCGTGGCTTTTACAGTATATTCCCCGTCTTGGAAAGTAATGGTTTGTCCCAGACGGATGCTGAGTGTCTGCCCCTTGTAAAAACAGGCAAAATCCTTGCCGCTCCAGCTGCTCGCCCAGCTTTGAGTATAACTGCCGGAATAAGAATAAATATCATAGGTGCCGGTTGCGGCATTGTTCAAATTGAAGGAAATCGTGGCGGCACTTGTCAGAGTCAAATCGGGACTGAATCCGTAATACCCCAGAGTCTGGACAATCGCCTGCCCTGTGGCGGCGCCTTCCAGCATGAAAATCAAATTCGTCCCGGTGCTTCCTGTGGCATAAATATTGCCCTGAATGGAAGCGCCGCTGCTGATGACAAGAGTATTTTCTCCTTTATAAAGATTAATGGAACCGTTCACAACAGCACCGGAAGCGATTTCCACATAATCGTTTTCCACAACATTATTATACTCGCCATGCCACTGCTGAGCATACTCCACAGAATGTTCCGACTCAATGGCGATACTCCCTGCAGAATCAATCGTCCCGGAAACACGGATATTCAAAGCTCCGACGGAGACAATCCCATATTTCGCAGTTATGCTCCCTGTAAAATCAAAAGCATCCCCGCGGATGGAATATCCGGCATATTCCGAAGCGGTAAAATTCTGAGATGCCGTATGCGTGTCAAAGCCGTATACAGAAAATCCGGCGGTCGGGGCGGAGATACCGGCAACAGCGGAATTTCTTAAAGTAATCTCCCCGGTAAATGCCTCTGCCGTCAGAATGCCCGCTGCCTCTGAATCGGATCCGGGAGAAAGTTTCACTGCGACAATGAAATCATCAGAAGCATATGGAACTGATACACCCAGATCATCAGGATTGTCATTTGTAATCGTAATATTGGTACCGAGCTTCCCGGTCAGGGTCATATCCCCTTTCACATAAATCCCGGTGGCATAGACTCTGGAGGCTGTGGTGATTCCCTCCTCTGAGACAGTTGCACCGAGCAAATTGTTGGAAATCTCCATCTTGATGGTTCCGCGCATATCATCGGAACCGATCAGGGTGCCGGTCAGAATTCCGTCCACGGAATAGGACTCGCCTGTCTGCGCAAGGAAATCATTATCCTTCACCTCCACATAAATTTCGCCATTGAAGAGGCCCAGAGACAGAGTTTCCGCTTCGATCCCGACTGCGTAAAACTTGTTTTCTGTAACCGTCTGTTCCGTCGTATATGGAAGATATCCGTCTTCCGTACGGAAAACAGCATCCAGAAGGTTTCCGTTCACAGCAGCATTCAGCTTGCCGGTGAAATCATTGATCGTCACGTTCTTGCCGACAATGCTCTTCGCTTCCAGAGTATTGCCGCTTATTTCAATAGTCAGGACTTCCGGATTGTCTTTCCTGTCGGCAGCCTCTGCACTGGTCACCATGTTCTGAAGATTTTCCAGTTCCGACATGGACGCTTCAAAGGTAGTGAATGAAGTCGGATCCTGTCCGTCATAACGTTCAAATTTTGAAACATCAATCTTTTTAGAATAATAAAGCAGCTGCAAAGTGGAACGCATCGCTTCGGCAAGAAGTCCGGTATCACTGGAGGAGGCGGAAATCTCTCCGGTCAATGCATCAATATAGATATCGCTCCCAGCATCCAGCCCGGCGGAATAAATGTGGTTCCCGGACAGCGTGGAAGTGACGCCGTTGGTATTGTTCGCCCACTGATCCGTATGCGTGTAATTCAATTCCACTGAACCGACGTTCGCACCGACTTTGAAGATGGCACCACTTTCATTACCGGTCGGAGCCTTCAGCCATTCGGAAAAGTCTTGTGTAAACACCAGGCCAGTCACACTGGTATTTGCCGCGGTATTGGCAAAAAGGAATTTCTTGCTGGGATCTTCCACGCCTGTAATCGGATTGATCCAGGCAATGTAGAAGTCTTTCACCGTCCCGTCCGCGTTCAGTGCATTGATATAGACATTATATGTGTCCGTAGAATCGCTGAACAAAGTGGGCATGGAGTTTTCCTTGCGGGCCGAATCAAAGGTACCTTCATAACTGTAATGAGCGCGGTCCGGATCCGTTCGGTTCCCCAGTTCCTTGGCAAGAAGAAGATCGGAATTCTGCTGAAGAAGATTCTGATCATTGACGACTTTGACAGTCCCGTCCCATTTCCCGGATTCCAGGTAAATGCTGTTCCCCGCATACACGCCGTAGGACGACAGGGTGTTGTCCAGAATCTCCAGTTTTTCAGGAGATTCGATCCTCGTCTTGTTCACCACGGTCATTTCAGCGGTAAAACTGTTATCGATCGTCACATCTCCCGACGTCACAAGGTCTTCTGCATCTCCCTCCTGGGATCCGCTTCCCGTGCTTTCCACACGTTCGCCGACCTTGACTCCATAAACTTCAGCAACATTCTCCACAGAAGCATTCTGACTGGTCACAAGCGCCTTCTCTTCTTCCGGAGACACTCGCCAGCCGTTGAACTCATTCAGATATCCGGTCCGGGAATCCAGAATCCCCACGGACAAAGTCCCCGCAAAATCCCCGTTGATGCTCAGGTAATCTTTCGCTTCAATCCCGGAAATCACGGAATTGTTTTTGATCACAGCCCCCTCGTAGGAGGAACCGACATCCACCGCATCCTGAAGATCATATACAACCGTACTGTCCGAAGGCACTGAGGTCAGAGTTGAACCAATGATATAGGTATATTTCCCGTCTGCTCCCAGAATCCGGTAAAGACTATAGTTCACTCCATTCTCATCTGTACAATAGTAGATCCCGTTGCCGTAATAAACGCCATAGGACTTCCCATCAGGAGCTGTCGTCTGAACCTGTTTCGGAATCTGTTCCGCTGCGGATACCTGATTCGCACTGAAGGCATAGGAATAAACCCCTGTCGCCGTCATGGAACGGGTGACATAATACCAGTTGCCATCCTCTCCCTGGGCAATATAGCGTTCGGCAGCAGTCGCGTCGGCGGAGGGGTTGATGTAAATCACGACATCTTTTGTCCCATTGCTGACCGTAAGGGAGACTACATCGGATGTCTTCATGGAGGAAAAGGCGCCGATATGAATATCCGAATCCGATTTTTCCGGACCTCCGTCCGATTTCAGATTGGCGCGGGAAGCCCCGGTATGGGAGGAAAAGGCAATCGAACCGCCTGCAGCAAAACGCACCGCGGCAAGATCATTCTGCAAATTGTCGCCCGTATAGGAAATATTGTAATCCGAGCTCGACGGATTGTTGATCCCGCCGATGGTCAGGCTGTTCCCTTCCTCGGCAAAGGTGATGGCGGCATAATATTTATTGACGGTCTTTACATTCTCTGCAGTGTTGACACGCCCGCCATCCAGGTTGTCGGGGTTCTCTCCCATAAGAATTATGCTTAAACGATTCGATGTCCACACATATCCATTCTTATCATTGATGATCTGAGCCTTGGCATTCTGGTTGTCCGGCATGTTTTGCTCTCCTGTTGTAATGATGTTTTCAGACTCTATGGTAAAAAGAGTCCCCAACCTTCTTATCTATCTTCATTATTTGTAGTATCTATAGTATAGCTGAGACTTTTTTCAAGCTTTTTTTTGAAAAAATTTTTCTGAAAAACAGATTTTACGCCAAAGGAAACCTCCTGAAAGGCTTTTCACTGTCAAAGATTCGTTGGTCTGAGTTACAAACTGAAAGACTGCCTGAGAGAAGCGCCAGGATACGGAATTTCTTCTTACAAGATTCTTCCACATCCTCAGCTCCTGGCTTCTCCGGAATTCCAATTCTGTGTGAGGATTTGCACTGTTCTTCTCCGGAATTTTTTTCACGCGCAGGATCCCTGCGGATTCTCCGGAAGTTCCGGACACGGAGCGGAGGAAGCGCCGCCGTCGGCCCCCTCCCCCTTCCCGGATGCTGCTTCGATGACGCGCATCGTCTTCCATTTTCCCGTGCGGTAACGGAGATAAAAGACCAGTCCGCTGATCATGATGTATCCGACGCAAATGTACCACAACACCCACACCGATGCACCCAGAGCATAAGCCCCTATGCACGGAAGAGCAAAAAGACACCATGCCATCCCCGCTCCCATGATCATCGCGAAACGCGTGTCCCCTGCTCCCTTGATCGCATTGCCGTACAGAATGAACATGCCGTCAAAGAGCAGATAGGCGGCGATGAAGCGGAGCATCCGGCGCGTCATGTCCATGACCTCTCCGGGCTGAAGGCGGAAAAGGCTCAGCACGGGATCGGGATAAATGACAAACATCGTCGCCATGCACGCCATATACATCAGAATCAGGATTCGCGCGCTTCTCACGGAGCGTTCGGCATGCGGGATGTTCCCCGCGCCGATGGACTGCCCCACCAGAATGGAAACCGTCTGTCCGATCCCGATCATCGGAATGAAGGCAATGGAGTTCAGGGCGAAGGCGATGCCGGATGCGGCAAGAACCGTCTGATTGATCCTCCCCAGAATGATGATGAAGGCGTTGAAGGCGGCAAGATCCAGAAAAAACTGAATCCCGTTCGGCGCACCGAAACGGATCAGACGGCAGAACAGTTTCCAGTCCCAGACCTGCGTCAGGGTCCCGAAAGTCTCCCGGTTCCCGCGGGAGAAGAAGAGCGCCGAATACAGCAGAACGCCCAGCAGCCCCGCAAGAATCGTCCCGATCGCCGCCCCCGCAATCCCGAGTTCCGGAATCACCAGTTCGCCGACCAGCGGAAGATGAAAACGGTTCCCGAAAATAAAAAGATAGTTGAAGGGAATGTTGCTGAGAGTCACAAACAGATTCACCGTCATGATGACGGCGGTCCTCCCGCGCCCGCCCCAGAAGGTCGAAAACGCCACGTTCAGCAGCGGAATGACGGTCCCCAGCATCAGGATCGTGAAATACTTCACCTCCAGCGGACGCAGCGATTCCGCCTCATGTCCGAAAAAGTCAAAGAGCGGCTTCGCAAACAACGCCCCCGCCGCCATCACCACTCCCCCCGCAAGCGCCATGAAAATCCCCTGCCAGACCGATACCCCGACCCGGCGCGGATTCTCCGCCCCCACATACTGAGCCACAAACGCTCCCGCATAACCCGCTGTCCCGATAAAGACACAGGACAGCGAAAACGCCGTCAGCCCGGCCGGAAACGCCGCACTCATCGCTTCTTCCGAATACCGCGTCAGCATCACCCGGTCCGTAAACAGATTCAGCGCATTCCCCGCGGACGCCATAATCAGAGGAAGTGCAATTTTCAACACTTCCAGAATTCCCCCGTTTCCCCCCACATAAGAAAACGATCCGTTTGTCTTCATGGTTTCATCTGCCTCTGGCGCCCATGCTGCGCCTCGCGTCCATTTCATCCTGCCGCTTTCTCAGCGTTTCGCGTTTGTCCCCGAAGGTTTTTCCGCGCGCAATCCCCAGATCCACCTTCACGTATCCGCGCTTCAGATACAGCTTCAGGGGAATCAGCGCCAGCCCCTTTTCACGAACCCGGTTGGATAGCTTCAGAATCTCCTTCCGGTGCATCAGAAGACGGCGACGACGAACGGAATCATGATTGAAACGGTTCCCGTGCGAATAAGGGGAAATCGTCAGACCGAAAACGAAGAGCTCTCCATTTTCAATTTTCGCATACGCGTCATTCAGCGCCACGGAACGCATGCGGCAACTTTTGACTTCGGTTCCGCAGAGCTCAATACCGGCCTCCACGCTTTCCAGAATTTCATAGTCGTGGAAGGCCTTTCGGTTGCGGGCGATGACTTCGTTTTCACCGGCGGCGGGGGCTTTGTCGTCTTTTTTTGTCATGGCTTGGTCTTGTTGTTTCGGGGGCTGCCGGAAAAGAAGGAAAAACCGCGCACCCGGAGGAAGTGGATCCTTCGGCAGCGGTTCCGTTCTTTTCCTTATTTGAATATACAGTTATTGTTTTTCATTTTCCCGGGCGGGGCGTTTTCCCCCGTCAGGAGAGAAAACGCCTGGCCTTTTCCAGGAAGGAGGTCCTTTTCGGCTGGTTGGAATCCGTCAGGGAAGCGGCTGCCCTGGAGATCAGTTCTTTCTGGGAATCGTTGAGATTCACGGGAATTTCCACATGGACTTTCACAATCTGGTCTCCGCGCGCGCCGCCCTTGAGCGCGGGCATTCCTTTGCCGCGGATCCGGAGCATTGCGCCGTTCTGAGTGCCGGGGGGGATTTTCATCCGGGTCTTGCCCGTCACGGTCGGGACATCGACGATGCCGCCCAGAATGGCGGTTCCGAAGTCCACGGGCAGATCGCAGATCACGTCGTTCCCGTCCCTGCGGAACACATCGTGCGGGCGCACGTGGATCACCACATACAGATCCCCGGGCGCGCCGCCGTTGGAACCGCATTCGCCTTCCTTCGCCACACGAAGACGGGATCCGGTGTCCACTCCGGGAGGAACATGAAGCTGAAGATCCTTCTCCGTACGGACCCGGCCTTCTCCGGAGCACTGACGGCAGGGCTTGGAAAGGATCTGACCCGTCCCGCGGCACTGGGTGCAGGGGCGGCTCTGGGAAAAGAATCCGTTGCCCGTCACCATTTCACCGCTGCCGCCGCATTTGGGGCAGACGGTCTTCTGGGCGCCGGGTTCGCCGCCCGTCCCGTGACAGGAAGGGCAGATGTCCAGCTTGGCGATCCGGATTTTCTTATCGGCTCCGAAAACAGCGTCTTCAAAAGAGACATCCAGTTCATAACGCAGATCGCTTCCGTCCCGGACCGTATTGCGTTTGCGGGAAGACCCGCGGGAGGAATGTTTTCCGCCGCCGAAGAGTTCCTCGAATATGCTGGCTCCGTCCGCTCCTCCGAAGGCCTGGCTGAAAACGTCGCGGGGATCCTGAAAGCCCCCCTGCCCGCCGGAAAAACCGGAAAATCCGCCGGAGAATCCGCCTGCGCCCGGCTGTCCCGCGCCGCCTCGGCCGAATGCGGCGGATCCGAACTGATCGTACTGGGCGCGTTTTTCCGGGTTGCTGAGGACTTCATAGGCTTCCGAAACCTGTTTGAATTTTTCCTCCGCAGTCTTATTGCCGGGATTCTTGTCCGGATGATATTTCACGGCAAGTTTGCGGTACGCCTTCTTGATTTCGTCGGCGGACGCGGTTTTGGAAACTCCAAGTGTCTGATAATAGTCGTTGGCCATAATCCGGCCCTCCTTCATCTCGCAAAAAACACGGACGGCGCTGCACCGCTGAAACACGCGGCGGACATGGATCACCGCCCGGCTCCTGTCCTTTCTCCTTCAGGCTCCCCGCCACTCCGCTCTCCGCGTCTTCGGCCCTTCCTCAGATCTTCTCCTCCTTCCTCTCTCGGGGAAGGAGGCCTCCGGAAACGAGCTCTCCCGCGGCGGCGGCAGAAAGAAAAAGAACGAATCTACTTACTCCGCACCCCCCGCAGGACCGGAACTGACCACCACCATCGCCGGTTTCAGAAGACGGTCTCCCTTCTTGTATCCGTGCGACCACTGGCGGATGATTCTCCCCGCGGGAACCGTGTCCGAAGCTTCCTGCGCCACGGCTTCATGAAGCTTCGGATCAAATTCCTGCCCGACAGCGTCTATGCGGATCACGCCCAGTTCCGAAAAGGCCTTGTCAAACTCCTTCTGGATCATATCCATCCCCTGAAGGAGCGATTTATAATTATCCGACGCCGCCGCGGCGGCAACCGCCATCGAGAAATGTTCAAACACCTGGAGAAACGGGAAGAGCGTATCTTCCATCACGGAATAGCGGAGCGCTTCCAAGTCCTTGGCAAAACGCTTCCTCTGGTTGTCCATATCCGCCAGCAGGAGAAGACGTTTTTTCTCCAGCTCGTCATAATCCTTCTTCAGCTTTTCGTATTTTTCCGAGGCTGCGTCCTGAACGGCTTTCCATTCCCCGGCTTCCTTTTTCCCGGCTTCCTCCGCCTCAGCAGCCTCCTTCTTTCCGGACTCGGTGGCGGCGGCCTCTGCAGATGTTTTTTTCATCTCGGAAGCGGAAGACTCCGCCTTCATCCGGGATGTTTCCGCTGTTTTGGACGTATTTTTTTCCTGTTTTGCCTTTTCTTTCATGGCACTGACCTTTTTTTTCATCATTCTCTGTTTTGTCAATCATGGTAATCTACCACGGAGGGAAGCGCTTTTCAACCCCCATCTGAGGGGAAGATCCCCCGGAAGCATGGAGAGAGCACCTCCCGGGAGAAAGCTCCGGCTCCGGAACGCCCCGCCGTTTTCAGCTCCTTCCGCCGCTCCAGCTCCTTCCGGAGTTTCCGGCGTGCTGCCGCGGCGTCTCTGCGGAGGCACGCCGGAGAAAAGAAGGGGACGCTTGTCTGACGCCTGTCTAACGCCGGTTTTATGACTCGACAACGGGATCGGGGGGATTGTCGATGCAGCTGAAAGTCAAACCTTCGCGGGTTCTGTCGACTTTCAACAGGGTGTTGTCGGGGATCTCCCCTGCGATCAGCTTGCGTGAAACGGGGTTTTCAATCTCGTTGACGAGCACGCGTTTGAGCGGGCGGGCGCCGAACTGGGGATCGTATCCCTCCTTTGCCAGATAGGTTTTTGCGGCGTCGGTGAGATCGAGCACGATGTTTCTGTCACGCAGTCTCGCATTGATCGCGGCAAGCTGGATGTCGAGGATTCCGCGGATCTGCTGGAGGGAAAGAGCCTCGAACATCAGGATTCCGTCCACTCGGTTGAGGAACTCCGGACGGAAATGCTTCCTCAGGAGCACCATGATTTCGGGACGGAGCTTTTCCAGATCGGTTTTCTGCTTTCCGGTTCCGGAACCGATTGCCTCCAGAATCAGGTCGCTTCCGATATTCGACGTCATGATGATGATCGTATTTTTGAAGTTCACGGTACGCCCGTGGGAATCGGTCAGCTGGCCGTCATCGAGGATCTGCAGAAAGATGTTGAAGACATCGGGATGAGCCTTTTCGATTTCGTCGAAGAGAATCACCGAATAGGGCCGGCGCCGGACCGCCTCGGTCAGCTGGCCGCCTTCTTCAAAACCGACATATCCCGGAGCCGCTCCGATCAGACGGGAGACGGAATACTTTTCCATATATTCAGACATGTCAATCCGGATCATCGCCCGTTCGTCATCAAAAAGATCCTCCGCAAGAGCGCGGGCAAGTTCGGTCTTCCCGACTCCTGTCGGTCCCAGGAAGAGGAAGGACGCCGTCGGGCGTTTGGGATCCTTGAGTCCCGCACGTGAACGGAGAACCGCTTCCGCAACCGCATCAACCGCCTTGTCCTGGCCGACCACGCGCTTGTGAAGCTCGTCGGACAGATGAAGCAGCTTTTCCCGTTCGCTCTGAACCAGTTTGCTGACAGGAATGCGAGTCCAGCGGCTGACGATTTCCGCAATATCCTCTTCATCAACCTCCTCTTTCAGCAGACGTTTCTCCTCCTCGGAAGATTCCGAAAGTTTCTTTTCCGCCTCTGCGATCTGCCGTTCGATTCCGGGGATGATTCCGTGTCGGAGTTCGGCGGCGCGTTCCAGATTGTACTCTCTTTCCGCGCGGTCGAGATTCGATTTGGCCATATCGAGACTCTCCCGGAGTTTGCGGATATCGGAAATCAGGTCCTTCTCCGCATCCCAGGCGGCGCGCAGCGCGGAGGCCTTCTCCTTCAGTTCGGCAAGTTCTTTCTGGAGTTCGCCGCGGCGGGAAAGGGAGGCCGGATCCGTTTCCTTTTTCAAGGCGGCAAGTTCAATTTCCATGCGCATGGCGCGGCGTTCGATTTCGTCGATTTCGGAAGGGCAGGAATCGATTTCGGTACGGAGTTTCGCGGCGGCCTCGTCAACGAGGTCGATGGCTTTGTCCGGAAGGAAACGGTCGCTGATGTACTTGTCGGACAGCGTTGCCGCGGCGACAATCGCCGAATCCCGGATCTTCACTCCGTGATGCACTTCATAGCGTTCTTTCAGTCCGCGCAGAATGGCGATGGTGTCCTCGACGCTCGGTTCGGAAACAAGCACGGACTGGAAACGCCGTTCCAGAGCGGCGTCTTTTTCAATATATTTGCGGTATTCGTCGAGCGTGGTCGCGCCGATGCAGTGGAGTTCACCGCGCGCAAGAAGCGGTTTCAGGAGATTTCCGGCGTCCATGGCGCCTTCGGAGGCGCCGGCGCCCACCACAGTGTGGAGTTCGTCGATGAAGAGAATGATCCCTCCGTTGCTGGAAGTCACTTCCTTCAGAACGGCTTTCAGACGCTCTTCAAATTCTCCGCGGTATTTTGCTCCGGCAATCAGTGCGCCCATATCCAGGGCGATGATGCGCTTGTTCTTCAGATTTTCCGGCACGTCCCCGTGGACGACGCGGATGGCAAGGCCTTCCACAATGGCGGTCTTGCCGACTCCGGGTTCACCGATCAGAACGGGATTGTTTTTGGTCCGCCGGGAAAGAATCTGGATGCTGCGGCGGATTTCCTCGTCTCTTCCGATGACGGGGTCGAGTTTGTCTTCGGCGGCTCTCTGTGTCAGGTCGCGCCCGTATTTTTCCAGGGCCTCGAAGGTGGCCTCCGGGTTTTCGTTCGTCACGCGCTGGTTGCCGCGGATCTGCTTCAGGCTTTCCAGCAGCGTTTCCATGTTGATCCCGAAACTTCCCAGAATCTTCGAACACTCGGAATCGGCAAGGAGAATCCCCATAAGGAGATGTTCCACCGAAATGAATTCATCCTTCATTTCCTCCGCTTTGTTCTTCGCTTCGATCAGCACCTGGCTGAAATCACGGGAGCTGTACGTCCCCTGGGATCCAGCACCGGGTCCGCTCACGGAAGGAATCGAACGGAGAGACTGTTCCAGTTTCGCTACAAAGGCGTTCGTATCCACATGCATGCGTTTCAGCAGGGAAGGCACTAGCCCGTCCTCCTGAGTCGCCAGAGCCAGAAGCAGATGCACGGGGCGAAGTTCCTGATGGCCGTACTCCACGGCAATTTCCTGCGCACGGAGAAGCGCGGCACGGGATTTTTCGGTCAATTTCTGCATATCCATAATCTTGACTCTCCTTCCTTCTTTGGGTCTTTTATTTTCCGTTTCATGATTTCTTTATGATTCTTATTACATCAGAAATCTTTATAAAGCAGATTTCCTGCCAACTGATTCTGAGAACCCGGTCAGAGGCGGAAACAGAGGCGGAAATACTATAGAGAGTGACATTATGACGCACTTGTTTTTCTTTTTTTGTCGCAGTCGCTCCTCCGCCGGTCCCGCCGTCCGGGACGCGTCTGAAAGAGGAATCCCGGCAGAGCCATGCTTCTTTTCCAAGAAAAGCATTCCCCGAAAACGGGCTGATAGAAGCGGACTCAATCCCAGACAGGATCCGCCCCGGGGGGAGAAAACATGACAGGATCAGGCCCCCCCCATACCGGACCGGGCGGATGATACGGATTCGGGGCAGGAAGAGGATAGACGGAGGGAAAACGCTGTGCGGGAAGCGTCTTCCAGCGAAATGAAGAACGTTTCCGGATGGTAATGACGACTGCGCCGTCCTCCCTCCGAACCACATCGTAATAAACATTCCGCGGGGAAAAAGTTCCGCCAGACTCCGCAGAGGAGAAGGATTCCCGTACAAAATCCTCCTTCAGACGCTCCTCCACAGACCGAAAAGACACACAGGACGACAGCAACAGCCCGCAGGACAAAGACGACGGCAGCAACAGCAACCCCGCCCCCATCCCCGCCGCACGGGCACGGGAAAACAAGCAAACGGCAGAATACTTCATCTTTCCATTCCCCCCCTTTCTTTCTCATATCAGTGAATGGATCTTTTTCAACTATGCCGTATAAAACGGAAAATACAAGTCCCTTCCAGACGCTGAAGTCTGAAAAAAAAGCATATCGCTTGATTTCATTTCCCCGTTCGCGGAAAAAACACCAGCGACAGGAACGAAAGAAGAAAGCCCGTCCGGCGGAATGTATCCGGGACGGGCGTTCTTCTTTCCCGCTTTTTGCGGGAAAATCGGGAAAAAGAAGGAGTCTTCCTTTTCCCCCTGTTCTTCCCCCCTGTTTTTACTTTTTTTACTTTTCAATTCAGACTTTCATATTTCCCGGTCAGAGGGTGAGATCGACTTCATAGCTCCCGGGAAGAGCTTCGACTTTCCCTTCCGCGATGCGGATTCCCTTCAGCTCCTCCGGATTCGTCCGGACCTTTCCCGGGAAAACGATTTCGGCGACGGTGTTGCAGGGGACGGTAAATTCCCAGTGCAGACTGTTTCCATCCCCGCGCCTCCATTTGGAAACGATTTTTCCATAAGGCGATTCAAACTCGGCGCCTGCGGAAGCGAGTGCGTTTCCGGGACACGGTGCAAGACGGAAACGTTTGAAAGCCCGATTGCCGAGAGAGCGTTTCTCCGCAGGAGAGATCCCGCAGATGCTTTCAAAAAACCATTCTCCGACGGCTCCGTAGGCATAATGATTGAAGGAATTCATCCCGACATCTCCGAAACCGTCTTTGTCCGACCAGCTGTTCCATCGTTCCCACATGGTCGTTGCGCCCTGGGTGACGGGATAGAGCCATCCGGGAAAAGATTTCTGAAGCAGGAGTTCGTATGCCAGATCGACTTCTCCGATTTTCGTCAGGACGGGCAGGAGCAGCGGGGTGCCGAGGAAGCCGGTGCTGAGGTGGAGATTTCTTGCATTCCGGATGTCGTCCACCAGGAAGGCGGCGGTCTGGGTTCTTGCGTGCTCCGGGACCAGATCAAAATGGAAGGCGAGGAGGGCGGCGGTCTGGGTTCTGACGCAGATCGTGCCGTCCGGCAGGAAGAATTCCTTTGCAAACGCCGCCTTTGCCTCGGCAGCCATCCGGGAGCGCCGTTCGGCTTCCATGCCAAGGCCGATGAGCCCCGCCAGTTCGGAGAGCAGGGAAAGCATGCCGCACAGATAGGCACTGGATATGAAATGTTCCGGAGTGGGGGCGTCCATGTTGAGCCAGTCCCCGTAACAGGCGTTGGAGACGATGTACGAACCGCCGGAATGGGAAATCTGCCAGTCCAGATAATGGGCCATGTGCTGATAATACAGGGAGAGGAGCCTGGTATCGCCATATTTGTCGAAAAGGACTTTGGGGCAGATGAGTCCGGCATCGGACCAGCCGGTGGCGGGGAGTCTTCCCTCCCGGGGATAGGGATCCGGAGCGAAATGGGCGAAACAGCCGTTCCCTTTGATGAGACAGAGATTCAAATCGGTGATCCATTTCGTATAAAATGCGGGCGCGTACATATTATAAGTTGCGATATTGGCGAAGACCTGTGTGTCACCGGTCCATCCCAGGCGTTCATCGCGCTGCGGACAGTCCGTCGGCACATCCAGGAAGTTTCCGCGCTGTCCCCACACGATATTGGAATAGAGCTGATTCAGCAGCGGATCCGAGCAGGAGAAATCCCCCGTCTTTTCCAGATCCGAACAGATCACCTGGGCGCTGATCGAATCAGCGCTAAGCTCGCCGGGCCATCCGCTGATTTCCAGATAGCGGAATCCGTAGAACGTGAAGACCGGTTCGTAGGATTCGCTTTCCTTCCCTCCGCAGAAATAGGTGGTGGTGGCAAGAGCATTGCGCAGGTTTTCCGTATAGAGGGAGCCGTCCTCCCGGAGCATTTCCCCGTGACGGATGACTATGCATGCACCGGGATCGGAATTCTTCACACAGAAGCGCTCCCTCCCCGTGAGATTCTGCCCGAAATCAACCAGATAAACACCCGAGGATGGACGGCGCGTGATCTTCCGCGGTTTCAATTCCATCACCCGGCGGATCTCTGCTCCGCTCTGCCAGTCCACCCGGACGGAGGGGTGGGATTCCTCGACGGCTCTGCCGCAGCGCACGGCTCCGGAATTGAGAAATCCGGGCTGTTTCCAGGCCGTGTTGTCCACGGAGGCGTCATAGCTTTCCCCCATGTAGATATCGCTCATGCGGACGGGTCCGTCGGGGAGAACGCTCCATTCGCGGTCCGTGACCAGGAGAAAACTCTCCCCGTTTTCCATTTCGACGGCCAGTTCCGCCTTCAGTGCCGGATGTTTCCCGTAGGTGGGAGCGCCGCCTTCCCAGTTCCGGGCAATACTCCCGCAGAACCAGCCGTCTCCGAGAAGGACGGAAAGATTGTTGAGGCCTCCTTTCAGAAGTCTTGTCACATCATAAACCTGATACTGGACACGGTTGAAGTAATCCGTCCATCCGGGAGTGAAACAGTTGGCGCTTACCTCCTCCCCGTTGATATATGCCTCATACAGCCCCAGTGCCGTGATGCGCAGACGCGCCTTCCTCACTCGCTCCCCGAGCGTAAATTCCCTTGCCAGACGCTGCGGCGGCCTCCGGTTCCAGACAAGTTCCGAAGATCCCGTGATCCAGGACGCCTTCCAGGGACGGCCGAGAAATCCGGTTTCAAAGAAGGCTTCTTCGCAGCTCCAGGGACCTTCCGCCCCCTCCTCGTCACGCACGGAGACGGCCCAGTCATAGCGGGTGTGGGGCTGAAGGGGAGCACCTCGGTAGACAATCTGAACGCTTTCGCCGGACGGGATAAAGCCGCTGTCCCAAAGCATCTCCCCGCATTCACTTCTTCTCACCAGAATACGATATGCGCTCTGCGATGACGAAGAACCGGAAAGTTTATAGGAAAAGCGCGGCGATGTTTCGTCCATGCCCAGCGGATTTTTCCGGTATTCCACTCTGAGATCGTATGCCTGAAGCATTGTTGTTTTTCCTCCTGTGAGTTTGCTCCGCTTTCCGGACCGTCCGGAAAAGAGGAGAGAATGTCGCTTTGTTCCTTTCCTGCGACTTCTTAGATGATGTCTGAATTGTACCATGGAAATCCAAAACATACCTTGACTTTTTCTTCAAAAAACAGCACAATTCGTTCAAAGACTCTCCCCCCGCCGAACCCGCTGTCCTCCCCGGTCCGATTCCTTCTCCGGCTTGAAAAAAAACAAGGGCGAACTACATTACACCTTCCAGAAAACCGGACGCGGCGGACAATCGGAACAAGAAGAAGAGGCGTACCCGAGATCTCATGACAGACAACACCCTTGTACAAGAATCCATGGACCCCCCGGAAACAGCGGGAGCCCCGGAAACAGCGGAAACAGCCGTCACCTCCTCCCCTGCGCCGACGGGTCTCAGGACCTTCAAACTCGAACTCTGTTTCGACGGCACAGCCTATCACGGCTGGCAGTACCAGACAAACAACATCACGGTACAGGAAATCCTTGAAGACCGTCTGAAGCGTCTTTTCGCTTCGGAAAGCAAGATCAGCGTGCAGGGCAGCAGCCGTACCGATTCCGGCGTTCACGCGCTGGGCATGTGCGCCTCCTTCCGAGCACCGGAATCTCCGTATATTCCGGACTGGAAAGTCAAAAAGGCTCTGAACCGCATCCTGCCGGACGACATCCGGATCCGGAGTGCGGAACTTGTGGATCCCTCTTTCAACGCGCGTCATGATGCGCTGGCAAAATCGTATGTCTATGTCATCAACACGGGCGATCTGAATCCCTTCGTCAACCGCTACTGCTGGCATCTCCATGATCTGACGAAGATCGACGAAATGCGCGAAGCCATCGCCTTTCTCCAGGGCACACACGATTTTTCCACTTTCACGGTCCAGAACAAACTCGTGGACGACCCCGTCCGCTCCATCCTCCGTACCGAGGTCAAATGTTTCGGTCCTCTGGTCTGCCTGTATTTTCTCGGCGACGGCTTCCTGTATAAAATGGTCCGCAGCATGGCCGGATCCCTCGCTTTCGTCGGCCGCGGGAAACTCACGCCGGAGGACATCCACTCCATGCTGGAATCCCGGAACCGTCTCCGCTGCAAGGACACCGCCCCTGCCAGAGGCCTCTTCCTGAAAAAGGTCTTCTACCGCTACGGAGAATGGGAGCAGGACTCTCTCGAAGAACCCCCTTTCCATACCATGATCTACCGCTGAAGCACTGCCGCCGCTGATATTCCTCACCCTCCGAGCTGCCACCATCCGGCAGGAAGGGGGGTCGATGCAGGCGTTGCCGCATCGGAAAAGAAAATTTGTTTTTTCAGAGAGAAGGGAATCGTTCTGAGCGGGATGATTTCACCGTCAACGCGTCTGGATCATAGTCTGCATCTTCTGCATAATGGCCTTTGATTTCCGCCTTCAAGCTTTCTTTCCCGCGGAGTTCTTCCTATCTTCCGCGGAATCGCCCCTGTCTGCTGCTGCGGCGGCGGCTGCTGCGGCGGAGGAGGAGGACGCGGCAGTAGTATGGAAGGAATCCTTGAAGCGCACGCAGAGGAACGCTCCGCCAAGCGTCAGGGCCCCCAGAAGAAGGAAGGCGAAATAACGCCACATGTCCGAAAGGCTTTCCAGATCGTAGAAGAAGATTTTGAAAGACGTCAGCAGGAAGAGCAGGAGTCCCGCATAACGCAGAGTTCTGCTGTTTCCCCGGATCCCGGAAAACAGCATGCCGAGGGCGAAAAGCCCCCAGAGCACGGAAATTCCCCCGCTTCTCAGACCGGGAACAAAGAGAGACAAGGCCGTCGAAAGCTCCCAGGTGGAAAAACAGAACAGCACCCCCAGTCCGCAGAAGGCGCAGAAAAGCCCCAGATTCTTTCTTCCCCTCCGCGTGAGAAGACGGGAGACGAATCCGCACAGAATCGCATAAGGCAGGAAATCCGCCATGCGCAGCATCAACGCCTCCGGGAAAGACGCCCCCCGCGATGTCCCGGGGAAAAGCATTCCGGACCAGTCCACCTCCCAGGCGGAAGCATCCGCAAACAGGAGTTTGCAGCAGAACAAAAAGAGCAGAATCACAGCGATCCCCGTCCGGATCTTCCCTGCCGGACTCCTGCCCGGGAACAGCAGCACAAGGAGTATGGCGGCAATCCAGATCAGGGAAAGAACACTCTCCTTCATCGGCGGATAGAGCACGTCCGAAAAAGCCGCCAGCTCCAGATGAAGATACCAGAAAAGCACAATTCCGCCCGCAACACACGCAAGAACGGAAAGAATTTTCAGAATCCGGTTCAGAATTCCCCCTTGCGGCTGTTCAGAAAACAGTTTTTCGTCTTCGCCATCGGAATGATTTCGGGGAAAGCATTCCTCCTCCCGGCGCGGCGCCCCTTCTCTCGAAAAAAGAAACGCGGAGCCGAAGAGCGAGGCGCAGAAAAAGGCGAATTTCAACATTCTCGGCAGAAAATCCACCCAGTAATTTCCCGGATCGAGCTGTTTATGAAAAGCGATCAGGCCCGAGCCTGTGACATACGGCAGAAGCAGGAGATAGAGCAGAAGCGCCATTCCGAGCACGGTCCGGCTCCGGAAACGGAGCGAGAACCAGACAAGAAGCAATCCCTGCAGAGAAAGGAAAATCACCAGGATCTCTTTGGTGAACAGAATCGGGATGGTGATGGTCATGAAGAAAAATCCCAGTCCCATCATGCTCCGCAGGAGATTTCCGCTGCGGAAACGCTTCCCTGAAAAAATCCATCCCTGAAGGAAATAAAACGCCGCCAGAGCCGCGGTCAGGAGGGCCCGCCAGCGCAGATCACTCATTCCCTCTTCAAGCCTCCTGCCGAGAAGATCCCAGGAGAAGTAGAAGTAAAATGAAACGTTGACGAGAAGCATGAGAGTTTCAATCCAGGTGATTCCTTCCCGTTCGGAGAGGTGGCGGTGAATCGGAATGAAGGAGAAAAGAAGGAAAAAGACCGTCAGAAAACTGAAGCAGACGGAAAATTCTCCGGACGCATATCCCCGCAGGGACATCCCGAAAATTCCGCAGGTGAAGCAGAGGGACAAGGCATTCAGAAGATGCCAGTGTTTTTTCCGTGCGAGGAGGAAAAGCCCCGCTCCGATCAGAGTCATATACGAGTAGAGCCCTGTCAGGTTGCGTTCGCCGGTGGAAAGAAGAATCGGAGTCAGATATCCACCCGCCGTGCCCAGAATGCTCATCAGAAGGGAATCGGTTCTGAGGGCCAGAAGACATGCCCCGAGCGTCACGCAGCACATCATGGCAAACACCGGAGCTCCCGGAAGCAGGTGATACATCGGTCCTGCCGCGTAACAGCTGAAATAAAAGGCGGCAATGGCTCCGCCGGCCAGTCCGGAAGCGATCATCCGGTAACGTGTCCGGTTCAAACGCCAGGCGCCGATCAGGAGTCCTGAGGAGGCTGCAAAACTCAAAATCACTCGTCCTGCCTCCCCGATCAGGTCATTCTGAATCGAATATTTCAGGAAAAAGCCGATCCCGGCAAGAAGAATCAGGACGGAAAATCTCAGAAGCCATGTGCTTGCCACGGCATATTCCATGGAAACGGATTCCGAACGGGGTTCCTCTCCCGCAAGAATCCAGATCCAGATTTTCCGGAGGATCCGGTTTGCACGGTGGTTTTCCTTTTTTTCTGCTTCGTTCGTCTCCTTGTCTGCTGCACGGGAGTCTTTCCCCGTTTTCTTTTCCCATCCCGGAGGAAGAGGAGGAGTTCCGATTTTTTGAGCTCTGCATTCTTCCTCCGAATCGGCGGACCTGGACAAAGCGTCCGAGAGGACGGCAGAAGAGACGGGAGAAGCGGCGGCAGGCGGGGTCCCCACCTCCCCAGCAGTACTACGGGAGGATGCGCCAGCGGGACGGGGGAAAATTCCTGGAGCGTTTTTTGCCGGATGCTGATTCCTGGAAAGAAGGAAGGGGGAGGAAGTCTCGTACCCGCGGCAGGAAGTGGGAATGACCTGTTTCTCTCTGTTGCCGTTGTTTTCTTCAGAGTCTCTCAGGGATACGCGAGCATCCGGGTCTCGGGCAGCGGTGTCCGGCCCATTCTTTTTCCCGGGAGACGGAAGGGGAGAGGTGGTGGTGGCAGTGGTGGAGTCCGGAGGATTTCTTCCGGAAAGAAGGAGCTGTATTTTCTGTTCCAGACTTTCGATTCTGGATTTGATGTACAGGAGCAGGATGAAAAGGATCAGGAGTCCTCCGGAAAAGAGGAGAAAACAAATGATCGAAAACAATAGAATAGTTCTGTCCAAACTGTCCATGCGCAATCTCCTGAAGTCTGATGTAAGAGGGGGATGCATCCCATTCAGAAACAGCGATCCAGCCCCCTGCCCTCCCGGATTCATGGAGTCAATCTAGTGCCATTCTCTGGAAAATCAAGAATTCCGAACGTTTCCGGAGGGAAAAGGCGTCTTTCCCCGTGTTTTGCCGGGAGGGCTAAAGGCGTCCCCCGACGGCACGAAAAAAATTAAAAAAAAATGAAATCCCGGTTGACAAGAGTTAAAAAAAGGGTAATTTAGGGGAAGATAGGGGCAAAAAGGTATAAAAAAGGCTGAGACAGGAGAGGTCATGGCGCTTCCGGGAGAAGAATTCTTTTTCTACAACGATTTTGAGCATACGCTCGATTCGCAGCGTAGAATCGCCATTCCCTCCGAATGGAGATACCAGGGGGCGGAATCGCGTTTTGTCATTATCCCTGCAAGAGATTCCATTCTGCAGCTTTACACCTATCCGGCCTTTCAGGAAATGATCCTGAGCAAAGTGAAGAAGATGTCTCCGGCCAATGCGCTGGATACCAGAGCATTGGCGATTCTGGGCTCCCGGACCCAGCCATGCACCTGCGATAAGCAGGGGCGCATCCAGCTTTCACCGAAACTGGTGGCCTATGCGGGGCTGAAAGATAAAGCGGTTCTGAACGGCTCGATGCTGTACGCGGAAATACTCACGCCGGAAAAATGGGCGCAGCGCGGCGTTTATGAAAATGATGACTTCCTGGATCTTCTGGAGCGTCTGCATGGGAAGGAATCCTGAATCAGCGTGCGGGATGCTGCAGGAGAAGAAAGGGAAAAAAGGAGGAATGCGATGAAGGAGGAGTACCGGCATGTGCCAGTGTTGCCGGAACAGACTCTTGAGCTGCTTCTTCCAGAGAGGAACGGACCTCTCAGAATTCTGGACGGGACCGTCGGGTTCGGAGGTCACAGCTCTTTGATACTGAAAAGGAATCCGGAAGCCGAACTTCTCGGGATCGACCGGGACGGCATGGCACTGGAAGCGGCGAAGGAGAATTTATCCTTTGCTTCTGGGCGTGTCCATCTGATGCGGTCTCGTTTTTCGGACCTTGCGGAATGCGCTGCGGAGCTCGGCTGGGAACAGGTTGACGGGGTTCTGCTGGACATCGGGGTTTCTTCTCCGCAGCTGGACAGCCCGGAACGCGGTTTTTCCTTCCGATCGGATGCTCCTCTGGACATGCGCATGGATAACCGTTCGGAACTGACGGCCTCCAGAATCGTCAATGAATATTCTGAGGCTGCACTGGCGCAGATTTTCCGTGAATACGGAGAAATCCGGGAAAGCGGGAGACTGGCAGGTGCGATCGCAAAGGAACGGGCGAAGGCTCCTCTGGAAACGACGGGTCAGCTGGCTGAGATCTGCGAACGAGTGCTTTCTTCTTCTCCCCGCGGAGGAGGCATGAGAGGCTCGGGCGGGGCGCGGCGCGGCGGCAGGAGTGCCCTTCCGGCTCCGACGCTGGCTTTTCAGGCGCTCCGGATCGCGGTGAATGATGAATTGAACGAACTCAGGAAGGCGTTGAATGCGGCGCTGGGGCTTCTGAGTCCGGGAGGCCGACTGGCGGTCATCAGCTTTCATTCGCTGGAAGACCGGATAGTGAAGCAGTTTTTTCATGAGATGGCGCAGACATGCAAATGTCCGCCGAAGTGCCCGGTCTGCATCTGCAACTGGCACAGGAAGCTGAAGATACTGACGGGGAAACCCGTCATGGCGGATGAATCGGAAATCCGCTTCAATCCGCGTGCGGCGTGCGCGAAGCTCAGAGCCGCACAAAAGGTTCCGGATTCCGCATATCCGGGAAAAGACCCATGACAAAGTTTCGTCAAGAGACGGAAAAACAGAAAAAACAAACGACAGAAAAACGACAGGACATCAATACAAAGGCAGAGGCGGCTCCATGAAAAGTTATACAAAGAACACACAGCAGCAGTTCACACCGCTGAACAGGAACAGCAAGAATCCTGGGAGGAGCTGGATCATGCCTTTTGTTCTGAAGGTCTCATTCATGATTGCGCTGATTTTTCTGGCGGTGACGGCCAGGATTCATTTCAATGAAAAAACCGAACGTCTGGGCCGAGAAGCGGTGCGGATCAAGGCACAGCTTCACCGTCTGGAACTGGAAAAGACCAATCTGCGGAACCGGAAAGAGGAACTTTCCTCCTGGCAGCATATCAGTTCGAGGATTGATGCCTTTCATCTAGCGCTTCGTCCTGCGTCTCCGACGCAGGTGAAGGTGCTGAAGCTTCTGGACATGGAAACGATACGCCGGCGCGGCGGCGGAGAAACGCCTCTTCTGAGCCGCAGTGAGAACCGTGACTTTGCCGCGGACTCCGGCATACGCAGTATGACACGGCGCTGAGAAAAGACTGCGGAGCGGTATTTTCCGTTCTTACTTTCACTCCCACTCTCTGAAAAAAGGTGAGCGATGACGCAAATCAGCTGTATGGCAGTACGAATGAAAGTGGCAATTGTCTTCTTTCTGCTTCTTTTCGGCTATGTTGTCTATTGTCTGCATGATGTGCAGATTGTGCGTCACGAAGAACTTTTTGCGAAGGCGAAGGAAAAGTACACGGCGAAGAAAGTCCAGCGCGGGAACCGCGGTGAGATCTTTGATTACGAGGGGAATCTTCTGGTGGGGAACATTCCCACCTTTGACATTTACGCGGATCCATCTGAAACCGGAGATGCGGAACACTGTGCGGAAATCGCCACTTTCTTTGAAAAGATGCTGAACAAAGATTACGGTCTTCAGCGGAAAACCATTTTTGAACGTCTGATGAAGAAAGAGATCCGGATCAAGGATTCAAAAGGAGAATTCCGCACGGTCAAACGCCGTTATGCCGTCATAGCGCAGCAGGTGGAATACGACTTTGCCTGGCAGCTGCGACTTGCCGTGGAAAAACGCAAGTTCAAGGGGATCTATTTCAAGGAATCGTTCAAGCGGAATTATCCGAAAGGGAGTCTGCTGGCGAACATACTCGGGTTCACGAATCTGGACAGGGACAAAGTGGTGGCGGTCATCGGTCTGGAGAAATTTTTCGACAAGGACATGATGTCCCGGAAAAGCACCTCCGTCTACGAGCGTTCCCGGGACGGCATACCGATCAGTTACGGCAACGCCGATATTCAGGAAGTCCGCGACGGTCTGAACCTTTATCTCACCATCCGCGAACCGATCCAGTCGATTCTGGAGGAGGAACTAGACAAGCTCATGGAAAAATCCGGAGCCCGTGCGGCTTACGCCATCATGGCGGATCCGCAGACGGGGGACATCCTTGCCGTTGCACAGCGTCCCACCTATGATCCGAACGACCGCAGCACGATGTCCCCGGACTGTTACCGCAACCGCATTGCCGAAGACACCATGGAGCCCGGATCCATCATGAAGCCCTTTGCCGTTGCCGGCGCACTGGATCAGGGATACGTCACTCCTCACACGCGTTTTGACACAAACCGGGGTCTCTGGTTTTACGGCGGCAAACCACTCCGCGACTCCCATCCCATGGGAATTCTGAACGTCAAGGAAATTGTTCAGAAATCGAGCAATATCGGCACGGCGAAAATTGCTCTTCTCATGGGGGAAAAGAATCTTGACTCGACGTTGCGGGCCTATGGATTCGGCTCGCGGACGGGGATCCCGCTGAAACCGGAAACAGCCGGAATTTTCCGGAAGGTGAAGAACTGGGATACTCTGTCCATCACACGTTTCTGCATCGGCCAGGGGATAGCGGCCTCTCCGCTTCAACTGGTCCGTGCCTACTGCATCCTGGCGAACGGGGGGCATCCCGTTGATCTCCGTCTGGTGGACAGAATTGAAAACGCCAACAACCACGTTGTCGAAAAAATTCCTGTCAAACGGGGCAAATCCATCTATCAGGACAGTGCGACCCATCACGAAATCATTTCCATGCTCAAAACCGTTACTGAAGAAGGCGGAACGGCCAAAAGCGCCGCCATTCCGGGGTATCATGTGGCGGGCAAGACCGGAACTTCGCAGAAATTCGTCAACGGGCAGTATTCGCACAAACAGTATTTTGCCTCCTTTGTGGGATTTGTTCCTGCGGACAATCCGCGTTTTGTCCTGCTCGTGACCGCTGATGAGCCCAAAGGCAGTATTTACGGAGGATCCGTTGCGGGTCCCAGCTTCAGTGAAATTGCGCAGCGTACGCTTCAATATCTGCATGTCCCGTACGACGTTCCGCTGGAGGAATGGGAAAACAACCGGAAACAGGCTCGTCTCAAAGCCTATGAAGAGCGCCGTCTGGCAGCCAACCGGGAAAAGGCCGAACGTGAACGCAAACGCCAGCAGCAGTTGAGACGCGTTTCCCAGCGCTGAAAAAACCGGTTCAGCATCGGAATTTCTCTTCGCTCTCTTATTTTCTCCGTCATTCATTCTGAGAATTCGTCTGCTCTTTTTTTGATTCAGGTCAGTCGTCCGGAGGGATTCCGCTCCGGGCTTTTCCCCCTCCCCTGCCCCGGCATCCGACTTTTTTCCCAAGCCGTATATCGGTGCATCGGTGCTTCAGAAAAGGTTTCCATTTTCTGAGAATGGAAAAGAAACGGAAGCAGAGCAGAACAAACAAAACGGCTCATCAGGAGTGGGAAAAGACAAGGAGGCGTCAAGAAATTTTCTCAACGCCTCCATTGCATTCCCATTTGCAGAATCCTTTTCTCCCTCCTTTCCGGCAAGAGAAAGAGGAAAAAGAAAAAAGGGGGAAAAAACTTATTTTTATTGCCCGAGTTTTTCCTTCAGGGAAGCGGCCCGGTTGCTGGTGATGGAATCGACGCCCAGAGCCATGAAACGGCGGGCATCCGCCTCATCGTCGACCGTCCAGACGGCGAAATAAAACCCTTCCTTTTTCAGCTGCCTGACATAATTTTCGTCAATCACCTGCAAATTTCCATGAGCATCCACTCCATCCGCTCCGATATCGCGGAGGATGGCAATCAGTTCAGGAGCGGAAGGAGAAAAACGTCCCGGCGAGAGTTCCTGGAATCCGGTCAGCCAGAGTGTCTTGAATTCAGGGCAGTAACTGGAACAGTTCCGGATCACCTCCTTGTCAAAGGCGATGATGATAATCTGCTCCGCGGGAATTCCTGCATTCCGGACAAAATTGCGGACGGAACTCAGAATTTCCGGATCCGAATCCTTGATTTCGACGAAGTATTTTTTCCCGGGCTTCAAAACTTTCAAAGTATCCTCAAAACGAGCAATCCCTTCCCCCTTGTATCCGGGCATTCCGCCGCTCATATCGAGGGCTGCAAGCTTTGCATAGGGAGTATCCGCCACAATCAGGGACTCGCTGCCCATGCGCCCTGTATTGTCGTCATGAGAGCAGACAACGATTCTGTCTGAAGTGAAACGCACATCACATTCCATTCCATCGGAATTCCGTTCCATCGCAAGCGCAAAAGCCTTGAGCGTGTTTTCAGGTGCATCGGCGGATTCGCCTCTGTGGGAAATCCAGCATATAGCCATATTCTCTGATCCTTTCACAGTTTTTATAGGATTTCAGATTTTGTTATGAATTTTCACCGGAAGAAATTACTATACTGCCGAGGTAAGCGCCCAGCCAGCCCCATCTGGATTTGAGTCAGACAGCGTGGTATGTTCTTCCACAAACCGGAATAATGGGAGGACGGCATGGGAC
>CAKUDG010000024.1 GCA_934644965.1 uncultured Victivallales bacterium
TTCGATTTTAGCCCAAGATTCATCCGATATATCATGTCGTTCGTATGCATTCGCCATTTTCCCGATATCCTTTTTTGACGTTTGCATAATATAGCACAAATCTATTGACGACACAACCTAGGAACGATCCGGAATGGAATCGGCTTACCGTCATCCTTGTTCTTGACGACAACGCACAGCACAGGAAAAATGCGTCGGACTGTTCGACGGTTGAGAATTCGGAGCGCCGGAAAAAGGCCGAGGAGATTATGCATATGGACGCGCTTATCCGAATGATCAACGACAAGGAAAATGAAATCTTCGAAGGATAGATCACAGAATATGTTGCGGACGGCGACGGTATCGACGATGTGATGGGTTACGAGAATTTTGAATCATTCTACCGGGATGCCTGCGGATATTTTGCCCAAAATATTTCCGCCTTGATCTGCAACTGTGAATTTACGAAATTGGGTTACAGCATGGAACTTTACAATCCAAACCTTGAAACGGATGAGAATCATGGAAATAAAACACACATTGGCAGTCCAGATGTTTGATGTCAACTTCTACGCTAAGGAAGTTATCCCGAATACGGGGAAAGTCTTTTTCGGAAACACGTTTTGGGATATTGTGGAAGGGATGACGGTTCACAATCCCTTCTGTAGCGGCAAATCGAAACGCATGTATGCCAAGCAAACGTTGAAAGGAATCGGGATTCTGGATTGTGATTTGCCGCATGACGAGAGGGAGGCTTGCAGAGTATTTGTGGAGCACCTGATTGCTGCGGGGTATGCTGGCTACGTAATTCGGGCCGGGAAAGTTGTGCCGCCGTGGAAATGGGACGAAAAGCGCGGTGAGCCAGTATTAAAAATCCGGAAAAAGCGTGTGGTTACCCACGTCAACGTCAGTGAAAAGTACAGTGAGTCGAGTAGACGGAACCTCATCAAGAGCCATGAATCTCGGCGAGCGAATCCGGAACTGGCGCGTGAGATTGCGATCAAGGCTTCGGCGGCGGCAAAGGCGAAGCTGACGCCGGAAGACCGAAAGCGAATCTGTGCGAAGGCTCGTGCGGTACGTTTGTTGAAGCGTGAAACGATGACGGCAGAGGAGCGAGATGCGCAGCATCAGCGTCGTCTGGAAGCAACACAGCGTGGATGGGAGACTCGCCGGAGGCGGGCGGCGGAAGCGACTGAAAAGTTAAACAGAAAGCAGTCATAACGGCTGGTAAATCGGACATGTATCAACTGGCAACAAAACGGCAACAAAGACAAAAAAATCAGCGAACTTACAAATTTTATAACTCGATGATTATTATAATCTTAGAATGGTCGGGATGGCGAGATTCGAACTCGCGACCTTTTGACCCCCAGTCAAACGCGCTAACCAGACTGCGCTACATCCCGAAAAAATCCTCACCCCTCCCAGAAACAAGATTTATACTTTAACCCCTCTATCCAGAATTGCAAGCCCTTTTTGAAAAAAACAATGCTTTTCATCACCCTTCAGACCCCTCTCCATGGAACATCAGACAATCTGCAGAAAAATCCATCCGCACTCTGCTTTCAGTCATCTCCGCAGATTCTCAGGAAAAAGCCCCCCACCCCCTCTTCTCTGCTCTCAGGCTCTCAGATTCTCCGGACAACTCTGTTTATATGTACTGATTCTTCCATCAAAATTGTCCCGGAAATCCATACCCCTTCCCCCTCCCATGCAGATCAAAGCATCCGCGAAAAAAACAAAAAAACTTGCACAGATTCATTTCCCGGATTATTTTCTGTCTGCTAAAAAGAAAATGAAGCACCCTCAGCGCCGCTGATCTCCCGAATCCCTCCGCCTCGGGCCGGGATTTTGAAGAAGAACGCTGAGCATGAATGGAGATCCCGGAAAAAATCAATATCTCCAGAAGCCCAACAACTGATTCAGGACCGTCCTCCCGCATGAAATTCAAAATTACAAGAAAAATGAAACTGGACTTATGCCGGCAGGCCCCGGAATTCACGGATATCCTCAGAAATGCCGGAATCCACTCCTTTGAATGCTCCGGAGACCTGTTTCCAGCCCTCGTCCGCAGCATCATCTCTCAACAGCTCGCCATCCGCGCAGCAGACGCCATCCACAGAAGAGTGGAACAACTGCTCGGATCCATTACGCCTGAACGTTTGAAACAGGTCGATCAAAAGGATCTCCGCAGATGCGGCCTCTCTCAGAGAAAAATCGATTCCATCACCGGAGCCGCAGATGCTGTACTTTCAGGAAAAAAGAATTTCCGGAAAATCGCGGAACTCCCCGACAATGAAATCATTCAGGAACTCATTTCTCTCAAAGGAGTCGGAGTCTGGACTGCTGAAATGCTCCTCATCTTCGCCCTCGGAAGACCCGATGTCTTGAGCTTCAGCGATCTCGGAATCCGCCGCGGAATCATGGCTCTGAACCATCTCGACTCCCTCTCGCGGAATGATTTTGAGTTTTACAGAAAACGGTATTCCCCCTACGGAACTCTCGCCTCCCTCTGCCTCTGGAAAATCAAGGACGGCGGACTGGATATCGGGAAGAATCCAGACGCCGTCAAAGGGAAAAAAGCCTCGTCTCCCTCTCCGGATCAGGGGAAAAAGCTCCGCCATGTAAAAACAAAATGTGAAAAAAAAGATTCCTCCTCCTCTTCTTCTCCTGGAAAAAAGAAGACTTCCCGGAACGGAAGCAAGTCTTCGAGCGGAAGCTCTCCTCAAAAATAAACCTTATTTTCCCCGCCCCTGTCTTTCCGCGAAAAGAACAGGGGGGGAGATGAAGGAGAAAACAGACTGAAACGGAATAAAGATCAATACTTCAGGAAAAGCACATCTCCCGGTTCCATGAAGACGCGCAGAGACCCGTTTTCAAAGGTGCGGGCTTCTTTGCTCCAGACATCCCGGAAGACCTTCGGACAGTCGCTCCCGGGAAATCCGAGTTCCTCCGGACTCAGATACACAGTACGGGATATCAATTCCTGACGATTGAAGACCGCCAGCCAGCCATGCTGGGAATCCTTCCTCGATACCGCACGACGGACATCCAGATGTCTGCTGAAAAAAATCCGTTTTCCCGTCACATCATTCTCACTGCATTCGAGCATATCCGGATCGGTCACCCATTTGAAATCATTTTCGGAAGTGGAAAGAAGGTCGCCCCCGAAAAACAGAGGCGAAGCGGAAAGAGCCATCTGCGTCATGGTGACCTTTTTTTCCTTATCCGTCAGGCGGGAGGTCCGGGAGGCGCCAAGCACGCTCTCCGCTTCCGGCGAACCGGGAAGGGCGTTCACCCGGAGAGACCCGATGGGAATCATGTCCAGATCCAGACGGCAGTCAGGACCGGAGAAAGACTCGAATTCCGCCCAGCGGTCACATTTGATCTGCAATCCTTCCGGATTATCCCAGATGTCCGGCGTGATCCGGACCATGTTCGCATAGTTCCGGAACACCGGCCAGTTCCCGGTCCAGGTCTCGTTGCCCGGAGAAAGACTCAGAAGAATCGGGCGGGAAACTTTCTCCACCGCCTTTCCGAATGCCTCCACTTCATCCGGATATTCCGTCACGTCATCGAGTTTGATGAAGTCCACTTCCAGATCCGTCGCCAGATATTCCACCACGGAGTCATAGTAAGCCTGCGCTCCGGGGCGGTCCAGACGGATCCCGTACGATTCCTTCGCCCAGGCACAGGGATTGTCCAGATCCGCAATATCGGCTGTCGAAATTCCCGGACACCCCTTCACGGAAAACTCCTTCCCGATCCGCGGACCGTTGATCCCCCTCATGCAGTGAAGACCGAATTTCACCCCGTTCCGGTGGCAGAGATCCGAAAGATGACGCAAACCCGCAGGAAAGAGCACCGGAGACGAATTCAAACGCCCCCATTGATCTACAAACACTCTTTTCCCGTCCCCCCCTGAGGAAGAAGCATCTTCCGGATGCGGATTGCTGTACCAGCCGGCGTCAAGAACAAAATATTCGTATCCTGAAGGCTTCAATTTCCGCAGAAACGCCTCCAGACACGCCTCCGCCTCGGACTCGCAGATAGATATGCCGTATGCATCGTAACTGTTCCAGCCGCGTGGCGGACGGGAACTCCTTTCTATGGACATATTCCTCTTCTCCTCTGACTGTTTCCTGACAATGTTCTCTGAGTTCTTGTTTTGTCATGGATGACTGTGACAGGTCATCTTGTCCTTTTCTTCTTTTCCAGTCACCTTAAAGGATCGCCGATAACGGCGGCTTCCTCAAAGGTAGCCATTTCCAGAAGGATTTTGACGGAAGCTTCTATCAGTGTCATGGCAAGAGCCGCTCCCGTGCCTTCCCCAAGCCTCATGCCGAGATCGAGAAGCGGTCTCACCCCAAGCGATTTCATCGCTGCGGCATGCCCCGCGTCTCCGGAAAGATGGCTGAAAAAGCAGTAATCCATCACTTCCTTCCGGATTCCTCTGGCGGCAACCGCTCCAGCCCCGGAAATGATCCCGTCCACCACCACAGGGACCTTGCGGGAGGCAGCTCCCAGAATCAGGCCCGCAATTGCGGCGATTTCCAAACCGCCCAGCGCCGCCAGAATCGAAAGGGGCCCTTCTTCCAGAGCGGCGGAATTCACTTCCAGCGCCCGGCGGACAACGCCTATTTTATGCTGAAGCGTTCCCGCGGAAATTCCCGTCCCGCAGCCGCAGGTCTGTTCCGGCGGAAGATGCAGAAAGGCTGAATACAACGCGGCGGAAGGAGTCGTGTTCGCAATTCCCATTTCACCTGTCCCGAGCAGAGTGGAACCGCTGTCGATGAGTTCAAAGGCCTCCGTCATTCCGACTTCCAGGGCCTGAAGGACTTCCCCGCGGGTCATCGCAGGGCCCTGCGTAAAATTGCGCGTCCCGTCGGCAACGCGTCTTTTCCTGACATTCGGAAATGCGCAGTCGGACGCAATGCCGACATCCACAATCCGGTGCACGGCTCCGACATGTCTGGCAAGAACATTGACCGCCGCTCCTCCGTTCGACATATTCGCCGTCATCTGAACCGTCACCTCGGAAGGGAAGGCGCTGACCCCCTCGGCGGCCACTCCGTGATCTCCGGCGAAAGTCACGATTGCAGGCTTTCTCACATCAGCGAAAAGTTCTCCGCGAGCCGCGGCATACCTTGCGGCACAGTCCTCCAGCATTCCAAGACTGCCTTTCGGCTTGGTCAGGGAATCGAGCCGTTCCCGCGCCGCCTTCAGCACGGATTCATCGGCATGGACAATTCTTCCCACACAGTCTTCATAGATCGACACTGTCGTCTTCTCCTTTGATTTTCAACGGCACTCCGCAGACCGTCAGCACCAGAGTGTCCACGGCGGAGGCAATGATTTTATTGACATTTCCCGCCAGATCCCGGTACCTCCGGGAGAGAGCCTCTCCGGGCACAATTCCCGAACCGACTTCATTCGTCACCAGAACCATAGGGATTTCCGTTCTCCGGATCAGAGCGGCCAGTTCTTCCGCCGCAGAGAGGACCCGGTCCTCTACGGAAACGCCTCCCTGATCCACCCGGGAGGAATCGAGATCCTCCGGAATCCCTTGCTGCATGGACAACGTGGAGCCTTCCTCCGAAAAAAAGAAATTCGACACCCAGAGCGTCAAACAGTCAATCAGAATGAAATCGGCCTTTTTCTCCGCGAGCGCTTCCCGCACCGCTCCGCCCAAATCCGTTCTGGTTTCAATCAGGGACCATCGGCCGGAGCGTTCCGCCTGATGACGGCGGATTCTCCGGGCCATTTCCTCATCACCCGCCCATCCCGTCGCAATAAAGCAGGGGCGTTCGGCATTTTTCCCGAGAGAAAGGGCGTAAGCGCTCTTTCCGCTGCGACCGCCTCCGGTCACAAGACAAGTCTTTTTCATGATTCTTCCCCCGCAAACAAATTCCCCGGAGCTTGACACAAAACCGCGGCGGATGTACATTCCCAGGAAAACACCGCAGCGGAGCGCAGGAATCATATTATGACACAGAGTCCCGAAAAAATCAAGAAAATCTCTTCCCTTTCCTTTGAAGATGCCATGGAGCGTTTGGAAAACACCGTCAGAAGCATGGAAAACGGCAATGTCCGTCTGGAGGAAATGATTGAGAAGTTTGAAGAGGGGCGCCTGCTCGCCTCCCACTGCCAGAAGAAACTGGACAGTTTGAAGCAGAAAGTCCTCCTCCTCACCAGGGACGGGGATTCTCCGGAATGGCAGGAAATCAATACGCAAGGCATCGTCGAGTCCAGAAACGATTTCCTGCCGGAAGAAGAGGAAGAAGAAGAGGAAGAGGAAAAACCTTCCTCCGCCATTGCCGGAACCCGCGGCCAGTCTGTTCCCGCATCCGGAGACGATCTGCCCTTCTGAAGTCTTCTTCCTTCCCCTGCACATTCATTCTGCATCCGCATTTCCTGCCCCCGTTCGTTTTTGTCTGTACACACAGAGGAAAGCGGGAAAGATGCACTCCCGCCTTCGCGCTCTCTTCTCTGCATTCCATCCTCCGCATATCACACGACGATAAGCACGGGGGAAAAAAAGGAAAAGCGGGAAGGAAGCGTTTCTCCGGACAGAGAAAAAATTTTTTTCCGGCCGGAAGATTGATCCTGTACAAAATTTGCATGGGATTTTATCTCTCTTATTTTCAGAAAGACAAAAACAAGGGGATGACGCATTTTTACATTTTTGTCAAAAAACAACGTCTCTGATTTTTATTCATTTTCCGTATAACTCTCTTGAAATCATAACACATTAGTGTAAATTAAAAGCCGCTTGCGAAAAGCGGCACAAACACAACTATCCAAGAAGGAGATTCTGAAGCAACATGATGAACGCGTATGCACAGAGAGTCCTGCAGGAAAGAATCATCAACAACTTTCCCTGGGAGAAAGAATTCATCCAGAGCGTGACAGAAGTATTCGAATCGCTCGGGCCGCTCCTTGAAAGAGAACCGAAATATCAGAAATACAAGATTCTGGAAAGGATCGTCATTCCGGAACGCACGATCACCTTCCAGGTTCCGTGGGTGGACGACAAGGGGGAAATCCAGGTCAACTACGGATACCGCGTTCAGTTCAACAGCGCCATCGGGCCCTACAAGGGCGGACTCCGTTTCCATCCCTCGGTCAAGCTCGGGATCCTGAAGTTTCTCGGTTTTGAGCAGATCTTCAAGAACTCCCTCACGACCCTTCCCATGGGCGGAGCAAAGGGCGGAAGCAATTTCGATCCGAAAGGGAAATCGGAACGGGAAGTGATGGTTTTCTGCCAGAATTTCATGCGGGAACTCTATCGTCATATCGGTCCGAATACCGACGTGCCCGCAGGGGATATCGGAGTCGGAGCCCGCGAAATCGGTTATCTCTTCGGCATGTACAAGAAAATCAACAACAGCCATGAAAGCGTCCTGACGGGGAAAGGCATCAACTGGAGCGGAAGTCTCATCCGTCCGGAAGCGACCGGATATGGAAACGTCTATTTCGCGACCGACATGCTGTCCACCCGCGGCTCCTCCTTTGAGGGACGCACGGTCCTGATCTCCGGTTCCGGAAACGTCGCGCAGTATGCCGCGGAAAAGGCCATTCAGCTCGGGGGGAAAGTGCTTTCGCTCTCCGACTCCAACGGATCGGTCATCGACCTTGACGGAATTGATGCGGAGAAACTCGCTTTCATCATGGAACTCAAAAATGTCAAACGCGGCCGGATCAAGGAATACGTCACAGCGTTCCCGCGTGCGAAATATTACGAGGGGCAGCGGCCCTGGAAACTTGCCAAGGCGGATATCGCTCTGCCCTGTGCGACTCAGAACGAACTGGATCTCGACGACGCCAAGGCACTCGTCGCCAGCGGCTGCATCTGCGTCTCCGAGGGCGCCAACATGCCTTCGACTCCCGAAGCCATCGAATATTTCCAAGCCAACAAGGTCCTCTTCGCTCCCGGAAAGGCATCCAATGCCGGCGGCGTCGCCACCAGCGGCCTTGAGATGAGCCAGAACGCCATGCGCTTGAACTGGACTCGCGAAGAAGTCGATGCCAAGCTCCGCGGAATTATGATGAATATTCACAATTCCGCCCGCAGCGCGGCCGAGGAATTCGGCGATCCCGACAATTACGTGCTCGGAGCCAATATCGCCGGCTTCAGAAAAGTCGCCAACGCCATGATTGATCTCGGAGTCTGATCCTCCGGGCAACGGAGCATGATTTCCCGGTGATGTTTTTTCCCCTTCTTCTCTTCATCTTACAGAAAGCAGAAAGCGCCTGGAGAAAAAATCCCGGAGGCCCCGCGCAACTTTTTTTCCTTCTCATCAAGGGAAAAAGTTGCGTGGGGCTTTTCTTTCCTCTCCCGGGACAAAACAACTTCTCTTCCGATGTGGGAAGGATCTATTTGATCATTCTCATCCTCCAAGATCTCTTTCTTTCCTTTTCTGGATTTTTCTTCTCCCGGAGCAGCTTCAGGGTCTGAAAATGGGAAGCAAAATGAAAAAAATAGAAAAAAAATCCTTTCCCGGAGATTTTTCCTCTTTCTATTTCACTGAAAATGTGACATAATTATAAGAAATATGGCGATTTCCAGAGCGGCAGAGAAATGAAAACGGAAGATGCCGCCAGTCGCCGACCGAACAACAGAGTCAAAGATAATGGTGATGCTTATGGCCGAAAGAGAAAAGGGAAAAGTCCGGTGGTTCAACAACGCAAAAGGCTATGGATTCATCGAACGCGGACAGGGGGAGGATATTTTTGTACATTACAGTTCCATTAAAGCGGATGGCTATCGTTCTCTGAAAGAAGGCCAGTCGGTGGAATTCACTGTGGTGAACGGGGCAAAAGGCCTTCAGGCGGACGAAGTCATCCCGCTTGACTGAGATTTCCGCGCGCTCTTGCTTTTCCCGAAAACAGAAGTATGTTATTTAGCTCCGGGTTCCCGTTCCCTGCGGGATCCGGGAAAAAGGAAAGAGATCCGGTATCGGGTTTCTTTCTTTGTTTTTATACAGGCAGAGGGTGGCCCCGCCCCGGGAAAGGAATCAGCTTGTCATTAAGGAGAAAAGGATCATCCATGCTTCAGGAGCAGAAACGCGAAAAACTCAGTTCAAGAATCGGTTTTTTATTTTTATCGGCGGCCTGTGCCATCGGACTCGGGAACATCTGGCGCTTCCCTTATATCACGGGTCAGAACGGGGGAGCGCTGTTCGTATTGCTCTATCTGCTGTTTCTGGCACTTCTGGGATTTCCGATTCTGGTGATGGAGCTTTCCGTCGGGCGGGCGGGGCAGGAGAATCTGGTCGGGTCCATCCGGAAACTGAGTCCCGAGGGGGGAAAATTCCCTTGGGTGAAGGTGATTTCGTTCTTCTTCATCGGCAATCTGATTCTGATGATGTTCTATACCACGGTCACGGGATGGCTGATTGCGTATGCGTGCGGATATCTTTCAGGGGGACTGATGGAGCATTCCTCGGCCCAGGAATTTGAACAGGCTTTCAGTGCCCTTACGGGGTCGCCGCTGCGGTCCGTGCTGTATCTGAGTGTGACGGTGCTGCTGGGGAGTCTGGCATGCGGACTCGGGCTCAGAAGAGGAGTGGAATCCATCATCAAAGCAATGATGGTCTTTCTGCTTGTCATGCTTTTTCTTCTTGCGGGGAAGGCGCTGACCATGCCGGGGGCCAAGGAGGCGCTTGACTTCTACCTCGCCCCGGATTTCGGCAGATTCCGTGAAAACGGCATTTTCCAGGCCGTCTACGCCGCAATGGGACAGGCCTTCTTCACACTGAGCATCGGAATCGGAAGCATGGCGATTTTTGGGAGCTATATCGGAAAAGAGCATTCTCTGAGCAAGGAAAGCGTGTTCATCATCGTGCTGGACACATTCGTCGCCCTGACGGCCGGACTGATTATTTTCCCGATCTGTTTTTCCTTCGGAATCAATCCCGGTTCGGGACCCGGACTGATTTTCCTGAGTCTGCCGAACATCTTTTCGGAAATGGGGGGAGGAAGATGCTGGGGATTCCTCTTCTTTCTCTTCATGACTCTTGCGGCTATGACCACGGTGATCGCCGTATTTGAAAATCTCGTGGCACTGCTGATGGATGAATTCCATTTTTCCAGAAGAAAGGCGGCGCTGACGGTTGGACTGACGGTCTTCGTCCTGTCACTGCCCTGTGCTCTGGGATACAGCGTGCTGAAGTTCATCAGGCCTTTCGGGGAAGGCAGCAGCATCCTGGATCTGGAGGACTTCATCGTCAGTCAGAACATGCTGCCGCTCGGGTCCCTCTTCATTCTGCTGTTTTGTACTCTCCGCTACGGATGGGGGTGGAGAAATTTCCTCTCAGAAGCCGATACCGGACACGGAATGAAATTCCCCGTATTCCTGAAGCATTACATCTTCTGGTTTCTGCCCTGCCTGATCATCATCATCTTCCTGATGGGATATCTGGACAAGTTCTTCCTGCCCGGAAACTGAAAAAAAGCCCCTCGGAGAAGAAGCAGAAAAGGCTCCATTCCTGTTTTGATTCCATTCCCGATTCGATTTCTGATTCCGTTTTCCGAAAAGAAGAAAACGGAGGGGGGACGCTGCCTGTTTTTTCCCCTGCTGCAGAAAGGCTCCCAGGAAGAAAAAAATGAAAGGGAAGAAATGAAAAAAAGGGAAAACAACAGCACCGGGGAAATCCACTGTAAAAGAGAGGGCGGATTGGATTGAGTTGCCTTATCTCTCTTTCTTCTCCTCTCCGGGCGCCGCCATCATCGCCATCGTCGTCTTTTGCTCCTCCTCCTGAGAGGCGGAAGGAGGAAGGAGAAGAGAAGCCATCCGGAGAAAGACCTGGACTGAAACGCGTTCGGCGCGAATATCGGGATCAAGGGATGTTTCTCTCATCAAAGAAAGTGTTCTCTCCTTTCCGAAGACGGAAGCGAGCTGGCCCGCCATTTTTTTTCTGCGCTGCGCAAACGCCGCACGGACAAGACGCGAAAGCATGATCCCCGTCTCCCGGGAGGGCCGATCCTCCTTCAAAGTCAGACGGATCAGGGCGGAATCGACATCCGGACGCGGGAAAAACACATCAGGAGGAATTGTTTTCAGGATACAGCATTCATACATGGACTGAATCCGGACGGACAAGGCGGAATAGTCCCCGGCCCCCGGGGCTGCGGCAAAACGGAGCGCGACGTCCTTCTGCAGCATGACAATCATCTCCTGCGGCGGAGTTTCCAGATCCAGCATCTTTGCCACAATCACCGTCCCTGCCGAGTACGGCAGATTGGAAATCAGCCGGAAAGTCTTCCCTTTCCCGAAGACCCCCGCGATATCGGCTTTGCACGCATCTCCCTCAATCAGGCGGAGTCCTTTCGGGACAAGGGTCTCCCGGAGCCAGGCCGCCAGTTTCCGGTCGAATTCGATGGCCGCAAGCTCTGCGCCCGATTCGAGAAGACGCCCTGTCAAAGCCCCGAATCCGGGTCCCACCTCAAGGACTCTGTCTCCAGGGCGGAGAGCCGCAGTACGGACAATGTAAGCCAGAAAATTCTCGTCCACAAGAAAATTCTGGCCCATCTTCCGGCTCGGGGTCATCCCGAGCTGATTCATCAGAGTCATCAGTTCTGTTTTTTTCATGAGGGGGGAAAAGCTGTTGTCCTGTTTTCATATTTCACTTTTCTCTCTTCTCCGGACGCCTCTTCCCCGCTTGCCGGCAAGCCAAGGAAGCAGAATCTGGGAAAAGGAGAGTGAGAAAAAACGGAAATTGAATTTTTCAATGCCGATGCCCGTGCCCGCCGCAACATCCGGAGCAAAGCCCCTGAGCCGCCACCGAGGGACATCCGCACGCGGCATTATCCGCACCGCCGCAACAGGAGGCCTGACGCCCGCTTCCGGAACGACCCGGAGAAAAACGGGAAAGTTTCCGCTCCGGATGCCCTTCCCCGCAATTCACACAGACAACCTCTTCCGAGGAATTCTTCAGCAACGCTTCAAATTCGGAACCGCATTTTCTGCATACAAATTCATAAAGAGGCATGTTTCAGTGTCTCTCCCATTTTTTGATGATCCAGAAGGAAAAAAAACCGAGCAGTGTCATGAAAATAATGAAACACGGATAGGTAATGAACCAGTACTCCCTGCCCCCCATCATCACAGTGAATTCGGACATGCCTCCGACGCCGGTGAAGAAAGTCGGGATGGCCATTGCAATCACGATCGCATTCATGTTTTTCATGATGACGTTCAAATTGTTGTTGATGATGGAAGCGCGCGCGTCCATCAGACCGGACAGGACCTGTGAATACACCTGGGCCTGATCGAGGAACTGATTGTTTTCAATGGCAAGGTCGTCCAGGAGTTCGAGATTGTCCGGAGTGAATTTGAACTTGGCGCTGCTGGCTCTCATGCGCTCGATCACACGGCGGTTGCCGCTCAGTGCATTGACGTAATAGACAAGGCCCTTCTCCAGGGTGAACATGTTCAGAAGACTTTTGTTTTCACTGGATTCGTTGATCTCGTGTTCAATCTCGTCGCTGCACATGTTGATGACGCGCAGATGGCTTTCAAAATGCCGGATCGTCTGAAGAAGAGTCTTCAGGACAACGTCCTGGGGAGTTCGGACATTCGAGGCAATCTTTCCGGCGAAAAGCTGAACGTTGTCGTCCACAACAAGCACCACACGTTCTGGAAACATGAAAATGCCCATGGACTTCACGCGGAACAGGAAATTATCGTCGGCGGAATAATTTTTCGGATATTTGAGGATCAGAGCGGCGTAAGGATCATCGAATTCGATACGCGGCGTTTCGTCCGGGTCGATGGAAGAAGCAAGCGTATGCTCGTCGATGCCAAGGGTTTCCGTCAGGTAAAGACGTTCCTTTTCGTCCGGCAGAACGTAGACATCAACGGGAAAATCACCTCCCGGTCCCCTCGCGATGCGCCCGTTCACGACAGAATATTCATGCAGCATGAGACATCACCCTTTCATCATGATCTTTCATCATGAATAAGAAGTCAGCAAAAAAATGGAAAGGGGGGCGATGCCCCGCAGGAATCCTCTTCTCACGGATTCCTTCTGTCACGCGGAAAGCATCACCATATTTTTCCGGAATCGATCTCAGTTCGCCTTGCGGAAGGCTTTCATGAAGGCCACCAGCTTCTCAACGCCTTCCATCGGCATGGCATTGTAGATGCTGGCACGGATTCCGCCCGCGGAACGGTGTCCTTTCAGACCGATCATTCCGGACTCCGTGGCCTCCTTCACAAACTTCGCTTCCAGTTCCTCGTTCGGAAGACGGAAGACAACGTTCATTCTGGAACGGCTGTCCTTATGGACCGGTGAATGATAGTATCCTTCCGAAGCATCCATTTCCGCGTAGATGGCGGCGGCCTTCGCATCATTGATGGCTTCAATCTTGTCCAGACCGCCCATTTCCAGGACCCAGTCCGTCACAAGGGCAATCATGTAGATCCCGAAGGTGGGAGGCGTGTTGTAGAGGGAGTTGTTGTCGATGTAGGTGCCGTAGCGGAGCATCGTCGGGACGTTCGCGGGGGTGCGTCCGGCAAGATCCTTCCGGACGATCACAAGAGCCACGCCGCTCGGTCCCAGATTCTTCTGGGCACCCGCATAAATCATGCCGAATTTCGACACATCGACCTTGCGGGACATGATGTCGCTGGACATGTCCGCAATCATCGGAGCCGCTTTCGGTTCCGGGAAATCCCGGTACTGCGTCCCGTAAATCGTGTTGTTGGAAGTGATGTGCAGATAGGAGGCCTCATCCGTGAGACGGAAGGTGTCAAGCGCAGGAATATACGCGTATTTGTCTTCCTTGCTGGAGGCCGCCGTCCGGACTTCACCGAAAAGTTTCGCCTCCTTCATGGCCTTGGAGGACCATGTCCCGGTATCGGCATATTCCGCATAGCCGCCCGGGAGCATGAAGTTCATGGGAATCATCGCAAACTGAAGACTTGCGCCGCCCTGAATATACACAATCGAATGGGTTTCGGGAACATTCATGATTTTGCGGACATTGTCATTCGCCCGGGCAAGAACCTCTTCGAAAAACTTTGCACGGTGGGAGTGTTCCAGGATGCCGCAGCCGCTGTCTTTGAAGTTGCAGAATTCTTTTTGCGCTCTTTCCATCACGACCGCCGGCAGCATGGCCGGCCCAGCATTGAAGTTGAATACCTTCATTGCACGGCCTCCTTCAAATAATAAAGATGATGTGGTGAACAATGATCCGTTCATCCGGGAAATGAGTTCTTCCATCGGTGTCTCATCCGGAGAAAGAGCTTATACTATAGCACCTCAATTCCATATTTCCAGAAGGGGAATCCATTTTCTCCGGAGGAAAAAAAACAATTTTTTATCTTCTCTGGAATGCACGGAGGGGGAAAGGAAGATCTGCTCGCGGAACATGGACATCTGCAAAACAGGGAAAAAAGGTCCTTCTTCGGAAGCAGATACCAGGCATGCAGAATTGCCCCAAGGAGACGCCGGCACAGCTTCCCCCATTCGACGGACCTTTTCTTTGAAAAAACTCAGAGGCGGAACTTTTTTTCCGGCATTTCCGTGCTATAGTGGAGAAATATATTGGTTTTGGGATCCAACAGAAGACATCGGAATACGGTCCGGCAATGAAAATATTGAACTGGTATGTGGCAAAAAGCTTTCTTGCCACCTTCTTCATGGCAATCGCCGTCCTGACCTTCGGCATGACGGGGAACAATCTGATCAAAGTGTTTGACTATGTTTCCGAAGGGGTCCCTCTGAGCAGCGCAATGCTTTTTGTTCTGTATGCGGTTCCCATGGCGCTGGCCTTCACGATTCCCTGGGCTTCGCTGGTTTCCATCATGCTGGTGTTCGGAAGGATGTCTGCGGACAATGAGATCACGGCCATGCGGGCGTGCGGGATTTCCATTCTGCAGATTGTGTCTCCGATCATCGTCATGACCTTCGGGATGACCTGTCTCTGCCTGTATCTTCAGATGCAGATCGGTCCGTTTTACATTTCCCAGGCACGGGAACTGATCAAAGGGGTAGCGTCGAGGCAGCCCCTGGCGCTTTTCACACCCGGAGTCGCCATGGAGTTCAACAATCTGCGAATCCTGATCGATTCAAAAGAGGGGGACAACATCATCAAAAACATCCAGCTCTTCGTCCTGGACGACCAGGGAAACTGGACTCAGGACGTCAACGCCTCCAGCGGGACCATTCTCACCTATCCGGAAGTGCAGCGTCTGGACATCGTCCTTCACAATGCGACAGTCGCCAGCCGCGAAGGAAGCGGAGACTATGACCGCCTGATCCGGAGTTACAGCGAAACGCTCACCGTGCCGATCGAATATGGAAAGCAATTCAATGAGAAGAATGTCTCCAGACGGGACAAGTACCTGACATACAAACAGCTCTATGCCCGTTACATTCTTGACGTCCGCAGCGGAGAGGACACCACAATGATCGAAGTGGAACTGAATCAGCGCGTTGCTCTTTCCCTTGCTCCGATCGCCTTTCTTCTGCTTGGGTTGCCGCTGGCCATCCGAACTTCACGGAGGGAGACTTCAATCGGTCTTTTCATCAGCGTTCTGCTTGCCGGGCTTTACTACGGAGGAGTTCTCACTTCGGACGCAATCCGCAAACACCAGGAGTTCTTTCCGCAGTACATTGTGTGGATTCCTCCGCTGCTGTTCCAGATGTTCGGTGCCATCTACATTGTTTCCATCGCCCGGAAGTGAAATCGTTTTTCCGCGGCTCGAATCAAACCAATTACGGGAACCCAAATTATGTCCAAGATCGAAACGTGTCTTGAATGCGTCAGGTGCAAGGCCACCTATGACATTGGAGAACTCCGCTACACCTGCCGCTGCGGCGGAATACTCGACGTGAAGCGCAACCTCTCCGCCGTGGACGGCGAAGAACTGAAAAAAACCTGGGATCAACGCTGGGGTATGAAACGCGGAGTGGAATCCTCCGGCGTCTGGCGCTACCGGGAACTGATTCTGGATGCGCCCGATGACAAGATCATTACCCGGCAGGAAGGCAACACCCGTCTTTACCCGGCTCTCTCCGCCGGCGACTACGCGGGGCTGAAAAATCTCTACTTCAAACACGAGGGGGAAAATCCCACCGGAAGTTTCAAGGACCGCGGCATGACCTGCGGCGCAACCGCCGCAAAACTCTTCGATGCAAAATATGTCGCCTGCGCCAGTACCGGCAACACCAGCGCCAGCATGGCTTCCTATGCCGCCACCGCGGGAATGAAGGCGGTCATTTTCATTCCCGCAGGGAAGATCGCGTACGGAAAGCTCGCACAGGCTCTCGCATACAATGGATTGACTCTTCAGATTGATGGCAATTTCGATGATGCCATGACCCTCGTTCAGGATGTCTGCCGCGAACTGGGAATCTATCTTTTGAACTCCATCAACCCCTTCCGGATCGAGGGACAGAAAGCCATCGCCTTTGAAACTCTCCAGCAGATGGACTGGGAAGTGCCGGACTGGTTCGTCATCCCCGGCGGCAATCTCGGCAACAGCAGCGCACTCGGAAAGGCACTCATGGAACTTTATGCACTCGGAATCATTTCCAAAGTTCCCAGAATCGCCGTCATTCAAGCCGCAGGCGCCAATCCGCTTTACAGAATGTGGAAGGAACATACGCCTTATCAGGCCGTGAAAAATCCGGAAACCATCGCCACTGCCATTAAAATCGGCAACCCCGTTTCATGGGAAAAATCTCTGCGGGCTGTCAAGTGGAGCGACGGAACCGTCGAAGAGGTCACGGAACAGGAAATCATGGATGCAAAGGCCAAACTCGACGCCGCGGGAATCGGCGCGGAACCGGCTTCCTGCTGCAGTCTCGCAGGAGCCAGAAAACTCGCGCAGAAGGGCGTCATCGGCCCGGAGGAAACCGTCGTCGGCATCCTGACCGGAAACATTCTGAAGGATCCCGATGCCGTCATCGGGTATCATCAGGACACGCTCATGGAGCATTACGGCATCCGCGGAACCTTCGCAAACAAACCCCTTCAGATTCCTCCGACTCTGGAAGCGGTCAAAGCTGCACTCGGCTGCTGAAGTAAAGTCCGGACGGACGGGGGCAACTCTGGAGTCATCATATGCCGGAGCAGAGGCGAAAGCACGCTCTCAGGCGCATTTCTCTGCTCCGCGTTTTTTCAATTTTTTTTCTTTCGTTTTCTCCTGGCGCAATCTTGGTGGGGAAAAAATCATCCCGTCGACCCGCCCGCCCTTTTCCCTTACAGAAGAAAAAGAAGGACAAGCGGCAGAAAAAAATGGAGAAAGGTCTGAAAAAAGGGGAGAATTCCTCTTCTTCCCTCCCTCATTTTCACCATCTTTTCTCTTCACAGTTTTTTCCTCTGACAGGAGAAATCAGGAGAAAGCGGAAGATTATCAGAAGACCATTAAAAACGAAGCAGGATGAAACGCTTTTGAACAGGATTCATTCTGTTTCCCCCCTGCCCCGGGCTCAAGAATTCATACAGGGAGCGGCCAGAGTCTGCCACCGGGTCCGGGGAGGAGCTTGAGATCAATATCGAAAGCGGCCTTGAGATTTTCCGGAGTCAGGATATCCGAACGTTTTCCCTGAGCGGTGATGCGTCCTCCGCCGAGGATCATGCCGTGCTGGAAGGAAGCGGTGATTTCCTCCAGACGCTGAGTGACAAAAAGGATGGTTGTCTTCCGGGAACGGGCTGCAATGGATTCGATGGAATCCAGCAGAATTTCACGGCTTTTCAGATCCAGATGAACACAGGTTTCATCCAGGATCAGCAGTTCGGGATCGGCAATGAGGGTTCTTCCGATGAGGGCTTTGACCTGTTCTCCAGAGGAAACTCTCTCAAAGGCGCGGTCCGCGAGTTTCAAAGCGCCAAGCAGTTCCAGAATTCCAGAAGCCTTTTCTATTTCCTCCGGTTTCGCCTTGCGGTAGAAGCCGACTGTGGAATCGATCCCGGAAAGGACGACGTCCATCACCGTGCACTGACTGTTCATGACACTGTTGGTCCATGCCTGGAGAAAGGGACTTGCCCAGGCGATTTTCTTCCGGACATCAAAAAGATTCACCGTCCCGTAACGGTTCCCCAGCACAGTGATTTCCGCGCCGTACAAGGGCCAGATCAAACCGAGAATCATCTTGACAAGCGTGGTTTTCCCTGCTCCGTTCGGCCCGAGAATGAACCAGTGTTCTCCGCGGTTGACGCTCCAGTTGAGCGAATGAAGAATTTCCTTCCCCTCAAGTTTGAGGGTTGCGTTTTTAATCTCTATCGCAGTTCCGGACATATTGTGAAGGTCTCCTGTCTGAGAGTGAGGTTTCAGTATTGTTTCCCCGCAGTCTGCGGCGCGGAAGCGGGGCGGCGGCGGGGACACCCCTCTTTTTTTCCCCTCCCCCCGCTTCCCTGCGCATTTCCCGCCGTTCCCGTTTCACAGGGGGGGAGAGGAGGGACGGGAGAGGAAAAAACACACAGAGCTGTCTCCACCATGAGACGGAAGAAGAACAAACTGCAGGTGCATATCGGTCTGCAGCAAGCGCTATGCGTTTTCCCCCTTCCGTCTTCCGGGCCTTATTCTGCGGCATTGGCTCTGGGATAGCTGCCGAGGATCCGCATGGAATTGGAAATTTTTCCCAGTTCGTCCAGAGCGCGTACCAGCTTTTCATCGGTGACATGGCCCAGCATGTCAATGAAGAAGAAATACTCCCAGTTCTGTTTCTTGGAAGGACGGCTTTCAATCATGGTCAGTGTGATATTTTCATTTTTGAAGGGGAGGAGCGAATCGTACAGGGCGCCGACACGGTCCTTGATGGAAAAACAGATGGAGGTCTTGTCCGAACCGGTGGGTTTGGAAACGGCGTCGGGACGGGAAATCACCAGGAAACGCGTGGTATTGTTGGGGTTGTCCTCAATATTCGAGCAGAGGATATTGAGTCCGTAGACCTCGGCGGCGAGGGATGCAGCAATAGCGGCGGCGCCGTCTTCCCTTGAGGCAAGTTCGGCGGCACGGGTGTTGGAACTGGTTTCGAGCAGCTCGACTCCGCGCATATTTTCCTGAAGCCAGCAGCGACACTGACTGAGCGTCTGGGAATGGGCATAAATTTTTTTCACGGAAGGCATCGGGTTGTTGGAAATCAGGCAGTGATGAACCCGCATGTTGATCTCGGCACAGATTTTCACATCCGATTCCAGGAACATGTCCAGCGTGTGATTCACGACGCCCTCGGTGGAATTTTCAACGGGGACGCATCCGTAATCCACGCGTCCGGCGGCGACATCCTCAAAGATCTTGTCCGTCCCGCTCTCCGCCAGATACCCGACGCTCCTGCCGAATTTGGACATAGCCGCCAGATGAGTAAATGTCGCCTCCGGTCCCAGATACGCCACCTTCAGCGGATATTCCAGAGAAAGCGCTCCGGACATGATTTCCCGATAGATCGAACGCAGTGTGGAATTGCTCATCGGCCCTGCATTCAGAGAACAGAGACGGTCCAGAACCGCCTTTTCCCGTTCGGGCACATAAATGGCCGCGGTCCGGCTTTTCTTCCAGTTCCCGACCTCGATCACGGCTTTGTAGCGCTCGTTCAGGAGTTCCACAATCCGGGCGTCCAGCCCGTCTATTTTCTGACGGATATCCTCTAAATTCATTCTCCGATTCCTTCCATTTTCAGCCGGAACGGCTTCTTTTCATTCTGTCAAAGCAGTAATTTACATTCGGAAGGGCTCTTATTCAAGAGATTTTCAGGAAGGTTTTCCAGATGCCTTCGCAATCAGGCCGCTCGTGGAGAAGCCGGCCACAAAGGGGATGAAACGGATTTCCGCCCCCGATTCCAGAAGTGCGCTGCGTTCCCCGGGATCGAGTTTTTCCAGAGTGTAGTCCCCCCCTTTGACATAGACGTCAGGTTTCAGAAGGCAGATTTCCCGACTGCAACGGTCACCATGGAACACAGTCACGGCGTCCACAAAAGAAAAACACGCCAGAAGAAACGCCCGGTCCTCCTCCCGGCAGACCGGACGCGAAGGACCTTTCAGCGCACGCACCGATTCGTCGGAATTCAGCAGCAGAATCAGGGCATCCCCCAGAGACCGGGCCGCAAGCAGATATTCCGCGTGGCCTCGATGCAGTAAATCAAAACAGCCGTTGGTCAGAACAACGCGTTTTCTCAAACGGCGCATCTCCTCCCGCCACGCCGTGGCTGCGGAAATATCCAGCACTTTGTCTCCCGGATGAAACGCTTCAGTCGCAAGAGCCATAAACAAACATTCCTTTCCTTCTTCATGATTCCGGCTCTGAAGTCCAGTCCGGAATCTGGCTTTTCAGCGAATCGGACGCCTCTCAGAAGGCATCGCCTGTATCCGAGGATGGCCGGAGAGGCATGTACGCCGTGTCCTCCAGATGGAAATCCCCGCCGGTCAGAAAACGCCGGACGGCCTCCTTCAGATCCGAAAGACCGCGCTCGGACAGGGGATCATTCTGTGTTTCCGTTCCGGAGGAAAGCGTCGCCGCAACCGTAAACAAATTGACGGCGGAGAGATCCGGAGCAAAATTATTCCGCGGATTCACGTACGAGCTCCCGTTCAGACTGGAAACAAGGGAAAACTCCCCGGAAGAATCCGTAAGCTGAGGAATGAACACATCCCCCTGGCTGGAGACTGCCGTATTCGGCACGTCGTCCGCCGTGAACGGGATGCCGTCCGGCCCGTAGTCCCAGTCAATGATATACTGCCCGCGGTCACCGCCGACATAACCGGAGGCGGCGGCCCGGTCCGCCGCCGCACGAGCTTCAATGACGTTCCGGACATTCTCTATCCCGAGTGCGGAAATCAGCAGCAGCCCCAGAAAAACAACAAGAATGCCGATCAGACTGACCACCAGTTCCGTCACGGCCTGTCCTCTTTCTCCGGCGCGGGATTTCTTCCCCCTGACTCTCTGTCTGAGGAACTCTTTCCCATTATGAAACCGGGCGTTTCCGTTCATTGTCCGGGACCTTTCCTGTATTCTTTTCCGCCGGGGGATGCCCGGGGGCGCGTACAGATGTGCACGGCGCATCTTCCCGCGGGGATCCGTATTTTTATTCCGCTTCCGGAACTTCTGTAGTTTAGCACAGGAATGCGGCGGATGCAAAACGGAATCACGTTTTTCGGAAAAAACTTCGGGGATTCTTTTGCAAATCGCATTTCCGGCACTTAGATTGACTCCGGATTCTGCAATTCCAGAAACGGACGGGGGAAAAGGGAACAGAATTTTTCGTTACGGCACACGGAGATAAGGATCATGGAAACACAGAAAACCTACAGAATCCCGACATTGAAACGTCTGCCGTCCTATCTGCGCGAACTCAGAAATCTGAGGGAACGGGGGAAGCGTTATGTGGCGAGTCCGGCCCTCGCCGAGGCATTGGGAGTCGACGCCATCACTGCGCGAAAAGACATGGAGATGCTCGGAGCCTCCGGAATGCCCGGAGTGGGATTCGACGTCCAGGCCCTGATTGACAGCATCGAGGATTGCCTGGGATGCAAGAACTCCTCTGAAGCCTTCCTGGCGGGCACAGGCGATTTCGGCAAGGCGCTTCTCGGATACGGCGGATTCGGGGAATACGGGCTGAAAATTGTCGCCGCATTTGATCATGATCCGATTCCGGAAGGGAAATCCATTCACGGCATTCCCGTTTTCGGATATTCGCACTTCCGCCATTATGCAGAACGGCTGAACATCCGGCTCGGGATTCTCTGCACAGGAGAAGACGAAGCACAGAAAACGGCTGAACTGATGGTGGAGTCCGGGATTCTGGCCATCTGGAACTTCACTGCGCATACTCTGCGTCTTCCGCCGGGAATCATCCGCCAGAGGGTCAATCTGGCAGGGGACCTGGCGGTCCTGTCCGTCAAACTGGCGGAACGGCTCCGGAGCGGGGATACCGGAACGCTTCCGCGCTCTGCAGGGGAATCTGCTGCAGAAGGAAAGAAGAAAGGCTGAGTGAACCTGTGAAGAAACATTCCATCGTCATTTGCATGGGCAGTTCCTGTTTTGCCCGCGGAAACAAACGCAATTTGAAAATCATTGAGGAATATCTGCAGAAACATGCTCTCGACTGCGCCCTGAGCGGGCGCGGATGCACCGGGAACTGCCGGGGCGGCCCCAATCTCCAAATCGACGGAGAAAATTTTGAACGGGTGGACCCCGAATCCCTCATTGACCTCCTCGACCGGAAACTCATGCATGACTCCGAATGAATTCCGGAATCCCGAAATCCCGGGAGGAGCCGGAAGACTCAACTCAGGCTTCCGGGAAACCTGCGCAAAGGAGATGCCATGAATCCGCTGAATGCGGAGAATGCAGCGGCAAAAAAAAGCAGATAAACGGAACAGAAATCAACGAATCACTGAAAACTGCAAAAAAGAAGAAAAACAAAGACTTTCAGAAACGGAAGGTAGAATCATGAGCCGTCATTCCTATCCAGTCTATACCATTGAGGCGGAATGCCAGGACTGTTACAAATGCGTCAGACACTGCCCCGTCAAAGCCATCCGGGTGCGTGACGGACATGCGACAGTCATTCCGGAATTATGCATCGCCTGCGGCAAATGCGTGGAAGTCTGCCCCGCGAAGGCGAAACAGGTGAGGAACGATACCGGGCGGGTTCGTCTTCTGCTGACGGAAAAGAAAGCCGTCTATGCCTCTCTTGCGCCGTCGTGGATCAGCGAGTTCAAATTTCTTTCCAGCGGGCAGCTGATCCGGGCCCTGAAGCTGCTGGGATTCGCGGGAGTGAGCGAAACGGCGCTGGGAGCGCAGATTGTCTCGCAGAAGATTTCGGAGGAACTGGAGAAGGCGGGGACGTCCGGACTCTTTCTTTCCTCGGCGTGTCCGACGGCCGTGGATTATGTGCTCAAATATCTTCCGCATCTGGCGGAAGCGGTCACGCCCGTGGGATCCCCTCTGATGGCGCACTGCCGGATGCTCCGCGAAACCTTCGGGGAAGAGATCGGGATCGTGTTCATCGGCCCCTGCATCGGGAAAAAGAATGAGGCGGACCGCAATCCGGAACTGCTGAATTTATCCATCACCTACCCTGAACTCAACCAGCTTTTCCGGGAGGCGGGAATCGATCCGAAACGCCTTGTCCCGGAGGAGGAAGACGTCTTCCTTCCCCGCGATGCGGAAGAAGGCGCCCGTTATCCGATCGAAGGAGGAATGAACGACACCATCCAGTTCCAGACGAAAAAGGAAGGAATCCATTACGCCGCACTGGGGGGGATCGACAATCTGAAGCTGACTCTGGGCGGTCTGGAAGGACCGATTCCGGAAAAGGAAACCGTCTTTGTCGAAATTCTCGCCTGCCGGGGCGGCTGCGTACACGGTCCCTGCGCGGAACACGATTCTCCGGGTCTTCTGGAACGCCTGCGCGTACTGCGCCATGCGAAATGGCCCGAAATGCCGAAGAAACGTCCCCTTCCCGGCGGGATTGCGCATGCCTTTCCGGCGGATGCCGTCTCCATCACCGATCCGGACGGAAGCGCCCTGACCGCCGCGCTGCGAAGCATCGGCAAAACCTCCCCCAGGGACGAACTCAACTGCGACAGTTGCGGATACGACACCTGCCGCAATTTTGCAAAAGCCCTGATCTCCGGACACGCCGAACCTTCCATGTGCGTCTCTTATCTGAAAAAGCTTGCTCAGAAAAAGGCGAACGCGCTTCTCCGGAGCATTCCCTCCGGAGTTGTGATTGCCGATAAAAACCTCCAGATCATCGAGTGCAACCGCAATTTCGCGGCTCTCTTCGGAACAGATACGCTCGAAGCTTTTGACGCGTGCCCGGGAATGGCGGGAGCGGATCTGAGGAGGATCATTCCGTTTGCGGGCCTTCTGGAATCCTCGCTCCAGAGCGGGCAGGACATCCGGAGGGATTCCCTCAAAACGGGAAAACGGCTTTTTTATCTGCACATATTCAATCTGGAGCCGGGCGAAGTCGTCGGAGCCGTCGTGTTCGATGTGACGAAAACGGAGCTCCGGAGAGAACAGATTGCGGAACGCGCTCGACAGGTCATTGACCGGAATCTGGCGACCGTACAGGAAATCGCCTGCCGACTCGGCGAACAGATGGCGGACACCGAACTGCTCCTGCGTTCCATTGCAGAGGATTATGCCGATGAAAGCAGTCTCGGAACCTCCTCCGGCGCTTCCACCACTGAAATAGAGTCCGGAGAAGTGCGCTCTCTGGCAAATGGAGAGGAGGAGGAGGAGGAGGAGGAGGAAGGCCGCTTATGAATCTCACCACAGGCAATCTTTTTATAGACACCGGCTACAGTCAGTGTTCCCATTTCGGGGAAAAAGCCTGCGGCGACGCGGTGGCGTTCAAGCGGATTCCGGAAGAGGAACGGCTGATCGCCGTCCTCGCCGACGGACTCGGACACGGGCTAAAAGCCAACATTCTCGCCCTGATGACCACCACCATGGCCGTCCGTTTCAGCGCCGAAGACAGGGAGATTGTCCATTCGGCGGAAATCATCATGGACGCGCTTCCTGTCTGCCAGGTCCGGAAAATCAGTTACGCCACCTTCACGATTGTGGACACCCGTCTGGGGGGCCTCACGCGGATTGTGGAAATGGGCAATCCGGAATTCCTCCTTCTGCGCGGGGGAAAAACGGAACAAATCAGCGGGAAGGAATTCTCCTCCCCGAAATACCGGGAACGCACCATGACGGCCTACACATTCCAGGCACGCCCGCAGGACCGCGTGCTGTTCTTTTCAGACGGAGTCAGCCAGGCGGGACTCGGGACGCCCTCTCTGCCGCTGGGCTGGCGGAACAGCGGAGTCCGCGCCTATGCGGAAGCCCAGCTGGCGGCGAATCCGGAGATTTCCGCGCAGGAGCTTTCGGAACGGATCCTCCGCGAAGCCGTCGCACATGAGCCGGGGCTGAAACCGGCCGATGACATTTCCGTGGTCTGCCTTTATTTCCGCGATCCGAAAAAAATGTTGCTTTTCACCGGCCCCCCGTTCGATCAGGCACGCGATGCCGAATGCGCAGAAATCTTCCGCGACTTCAAAGGCAGCAAAGTCATCTGCGGAGGCACCTCCGCGCAGATCATTTCCCGGGAACTGCACGAAGAACTCACCATTGATCTCGACGCTCCCTGCGGAGATCTTCCCCCGCCTTCCCGAATGAACGGAGCGGATCTGGTGACGGAAGGGATTTTCACCCTGAGCCGCGCGGCACGCTATCTGGAATCCGGAAGCACAGCGAAACGCGATCCCGCAGGGCTGCTGGCGGAAATGATGCGGAAGAACGACATCATCGAATTTCTCGTCGGCACGCGGATCAACGAAGCACACCAGGATCCGAATCTGCCGGTGGATCTGGAACTGCGCAGGAACATCGTCAAACGCCTGGCGGAAGTGCTGCGCGAACGGTATATGAAAGAGATTCATGTGCAGTTTGTCTGATGAACATCCTGCGGGATATTCGATATTGTTTTATCCATTGAGTGTAACGTATTTTTGAGCCTCACAAAAACTCATGAAAAAATACGGCGCATGGTTTGCTTTTTTGCGGAAAGGACCCTATTCTAGTCCATTGTTTTTTCAATATACGATGTTTTGACTCAATTACAGACGCCGTGAAGCCCTAAGCGGCGGACATCACATGAAATCCAGGAGGAAAGATTGAATGAGCTGTCAATGTCAGAATGCTTCCAGCTGCGGGTCCAGACCGCCGGAGGAACAGGAAAAATTCGATCAGCTGGAACGCTTCATCAAGCTTCAGCTGGAAGGGACAACCCCCGACCGCAGACGCGGCTGCCTGATCCAGATTCTCCACCGGGCCCAGCATCTCTTCGGATTCCTGCCGGAGGAGGTTCAGGAGTTTGTGGCTTCCAAACTGAATATTTCGCGTGCGGAAGTGTATGGAGTCATCAGTTTCTACAGCTATTTCACGGATCAGCCGGTGGGTCGGTATAAGATCAATGTCTGTACGGGGACGGCCTGCTTCGTGAAGGGGGCTCCGAAAGTGCTGGAGGAATTCAAGCGCAGACTCGGAATCCGGGAAGGAGAAAGTTCGCCGGACGGGAAATTCTTCCTCGGAGCGCTTCGCTGTGTCGGGGCCTGCAGTCTTGCGCCGGTCGTGATGGTGAATGACAAAGTGTACGGGAACGTCACGGCGGAAAAGGTGGCGGGCATTCTTGCGGACTGCGCGGACTGAGCCGGCCTTCCTGCTTCCCGCACTGCGAGAAGGGGATTTCATTCTTCTGTCCCCACTCTCTGTTTAGTAAGGTTATATGGAAACACACAGGAGTTTTCTTTCAATGAAAAAAACAGTCTCTCCGGAACAGCTGGCGGAAAGGGCGGCAGCCTTGAAGGCCCGTCCGCGCACCCCCTTGAAGTTGCTTGTATCCATGGGTACCTGCGGGATTGCCGCGGGTACGGCAAATGTATTGAAGGCCGTTTACAGCGAAATTACAGAACGGAATCTGGAAAACGCCATCGAAGTCAGCGAAGTGGGCTGCATGGGGCTCTGCTATGCGGAGCCGGTCATGATGATGCTCGACACCGTCACAGGAAAACGCCTGATCTACGGGGATGTGACTCCCCAGCAGGTGCCTGCGATTCTCTCCGCCGGGACCACCGCCCCCGCGGAAGGCACCCGGACGCTCGAACGCAACTGGTACTACCCGGAATTCGAAGAGGCGGCCCCCGGTGAACTCCAGGCAAGGATCGTTTTGCGCAACACCGGCAGACTCAACCCGGAAAAGATCGACGAATATATCGAAAACGACGGCTACAGCGCCCTTGCCAAAGTCCTCCGCACCATGACTCCCCAGGAAGTCATCGATCTCATCTCCGCCTCCGGACTCCGCGGACGCGGCGGCGGCGGTTTCCCCACCGGACGCAAATGGCAGTTTGCCGCCGATCAGAAATCCGCTGAAAAATTCATCATCTGCAACGCCGACGAAGGCGACCCCGGAGCCTTCATGGACCGCGCCGTTCTCGAAGGCGATCCGCATACCGTACTGGAAGCCATGGCCATCGGCGGATACGCCATCGGAGCGCATACGGGAGTGATCTACATCCGGGCGGAATATCCACTTGCGGTGAAACGTCTTGAAATCGCCATTGAACAGGCCCGCGAAGAAGGCTTCCTCGGCAAAGACATTTTCGGAAGCGGTTTCGACTTCAATATTGAAATCAAATTCGGAGCCGGCGCCTTCGTCTGCGGAGAGGAAACAGCCCTGATCCACTCCATCGAAGGCAAACGCGGAGAACCGACGGTGAAACCGCCCTTCCCCGCCGTGGAAGGTCTCTGGAAACGCCCGAGCGTGGTGAACAATGTGGAAACCTACGCCTGCATCGGAGCCATCGTGCGGAAGGGAGCGGACTGGTTCCGGTCCCTCGGGACGGCGGGTTCTCCCGGGACGAAGGTCTTCGCCCTGGCGGGAAAAGTGGCGAAAGTGGGTCTGGTGGAAGTGCCCATGGGGACCACGCTCCGCGAAATCATCTTCGGAATCGGCAACGGAATCAAGAACGGACGCAAATTCAAAGCTGTCCAGACGGGAGGCCCCTCCGGCGGATGCATCACCACGGAAAACCTGGATCTGCCCATCGACTATGAAGCACTGAAGAAAATCGGCTCCATGATGGGTTCCGGCGGAATGATCGTCATGGATGAAGACGACTGCATGGTCAACATTGCGAAGTTCTTCCTGGAATTCACCCTGGACGAATCCTGCGGGAAATGCACCCCCTGCCGGATCGGCAACCGCCGCATGTACGAAATGCTCGAGGACATCACCGAAGGGCGCGGCACCATGGAAACCATCGACAAGCTCAAAGCGCTTTCCGCCACAATCAAGGACACGGCGCTCTGCGGACTCGGACAGACCTCTCCGAATCCGGTTCTCTCCACACTGGCGAATTTTGAAGACGAATATCTGGCCCATGTGAAGGAAGCGCGCTGTCCCGCCGGAGTCTGCACGAAACTCATTCATTTCGAGATCAGCGACAAATGCGTGGGCTGCGGGCTCTGTCTGCACCACTGCCCGGTGAACTGCATCACCGGAGAACGCAAGGCGCGTCACCAGATCGATCAGAGCCGCTGCATCAAATGCGGCGTCTGCTTCCAGACCTGCAAGTTCCGCGCCGTGGAAAAACACTGAACAGGAGATTTCTTGAATTATGAAAGTCAATCTGAAAATCAACGACCAGCCGGTCAGCGCGGAGGCGGGTTCCACGATTCTTGAAGCCGCGGAACAGCTCGAAATACGCATCCCGACGCTTTGCCATTTTTCCATGGACTGCTTCAACGTCGAACACCGCAACGGTTCCTGCCGCGTATGCGTGGTGGAAGTGGAAGGCCGCCCGAATCTGGCGCCTGCGTGCAGCACTCCGGTGACGGAAGGGATGTCCGTGCGCACCAATTCACTCCGCGCGATCAATGCCCGCAGAACCATTCTGGATCTGCTGCTTTCGGATCATCCCAAGGATTGTCTGATCTGCCCGAAGAACCTGAACTGCCAGCTTCAGCAGCTGGCTCAGGAGATGGGACTGCATCATCTGCTCTACAAAGGGGAACAGTCCACTTACAACAAGGATCTTTCAAGCAAGGCCATTGCGCGGGATCTGGACAAATGCATCATGTGCCGCCGCTGTGAAACGGCCTGCAACACGGTTCAGACCGTGGGAGTGCTTTCCGGAGTCGGGCGCGGCTTCCATGCCGTGGTGGCACCCGCGGGACTGAAACCGCTGGCGGAAACGGAATGCGTGTTCTGCGGGCAGTGCGTCCAGGCGTGTCCGGTCGGAGCGCTGTCGGAAATCGACTACAAGTACTCGGTCTGGCGCGCGCTGAACGATCCCTCCAAGACGGTGGTGGTTCAGACCGCTCCCGCGGTACGGGTTGCCATCGGGGAAGCCTTCGGACTCGAACCGGGAACCGTCAGCACGGGCCAGATGGTCACGGCGCTCCGGATGCTCGGCTTCGACAAAGTCTTCGATACCGATTTCGCCGCCGACCTCACCATCATGGAGGAAACGACGGAACTGATCGAACGGGTGAAGGCGGGGAAAAACCTGCCCATCCTGACGAGCTGCTGTCCGGGATGGGTCAAATTCCTGGAACACCAGTTCCCGGATCTGATTTACATGCCGTCGACCGCGAAGTCTCCGCAGCAGATGTTCGGAGCCATTGCGAAGAGCTACTATGCGCAGAAAATCGAAGTGGCGCCGGAGAATCTGATCGTGGTCTCCGTCATGCCCTGTCTTTCCAAGAAATACGAGGCGGCGCGCGAGGAGTTCTCGCACAACGGAATCCCCGATGTGGACATCGTCATTTCCACCCGCGAACTGGCGGACATGATCCGCGAGGCGGGGATCCTTTTCGATCAGCTGGAGGAACAGGATTACGACTCCCCGCTCGGAGAATCCACCGGCGCAGCCGTCATCTTCGGAGCGACCGGCGGAGTGCTGGAAGCCGCGCTCAGGACCGCCGCAGACTGGATCGCCGGCGAAGATCTCCAGGAAATCGACTTCACCGCGGTTCGCGGGCTTGACGGCATCAAGGAAGCCACGGTCACGATCGGGGGGCTGGAACTCCGCGCAGCCGTCTGCTCCGGGCTCGGAAACGCCAGGAAGCTTCTGGAAAAGATTCAGCGCGGGGAAGCCGATTATCATGCCATCGAAATCATGGCCTGTCCCGGCGGCTGTCTGAACGGCGGCGGTCAGCCGTATCACCACGGCAACACCGCCATTCTGGAAAAACGCATGGAAGCGCTCTATCGTGATGATCAGGCCAAACCCATCCGGAAATCCCACCAGAACCCCTCCATCCAGAAACTCTATGCAGAATTTCTGGGAGAACCGGGGAGCCACTGCGCGCACAAGCTTCTGCATACAAAGTATATCGACAGGAGCGGAAAAAAGGCATAACAGGCGTGCATTCTTCTGCACTCCGCGGTCCGGACCTGGAATCATCAGGTCCGGACCGCTTTTTTCCGGACTCTCCCTTTCCTCTTTCCACACAGACCTCTCTCTTTTTTACGGGAAAAAGGTGGGAGGAAATTTGTTTTTCAAAGCCCTGCACGGTATAATATCCCCCTCCGCAAGAAACAGAATTCCCGACTGAAAAAAAAGGCTTTTCCTCATTATGCTGTATTCGCTTGTTCTGCATCTGAATCCCGCCTACAGGGACACACCGCTGAGACTTTTCGACTACATGACCTTCCGCTCGGCAGGAGCCCTGCTCACAGCCATGTTTCTCGTGCTTCTTCTGGGCCCGTGGAGCATCCGCAGGCTGAAGACCTTTGCGGTGGCGCGTTCAAACCGCATGGAAGGACTGGTGGATGAAAAATTCATCGATCACAGCAAGGACAAAACACCGTCGATGGGGGGCCTGCTGGTGGTTGCGGCGATTGCGGCATCGACCATGCTCTGGGGGGATCTCTCCAACCGGATGATCCTGGTGTTCCTGACTGTGCTCTTCCCGCTGGCGGCCCTGGGTTTTTACGACGATTTTCTGAAGGTGAAATATCATCGGAACGTCCGGGACGGAGTGTCCGGGAAATGCAAACTCGCCGTGCAGGCGCTGGTGAGCTTCGCCGCGCTCTACATCATCTACAAGATGCCCGACACACTGACGACCAAATTCTTCATACCCTTCTGCAAGGATCCGATCTGCATCCGTCCGGCGGGGGAAACGCTCCAGTTCTGGCTTCCGACCCAGATTCTGGACAAACCGCTCTTTGTCTGTCCGGAAACCTGGGCGGCGCTTCTGATCGGCGTGATTTTCCTCGTCAACACGGTGTACGTGATGTTTTTCAGCAACGCGACAAACCTGACAGACGGGAAAGACGGGCTCATTTCCGGCTGCACCGTCTTCTGCGCCCTTTCTCTCGGAGCGGTGGCCTACATGCATGGACACGCGGTGTTTGCGAAATATCTGCTGATTCCGTCAATTCCCGGGGCGGGGGAAATCATGGTGTTCACTTCGGCGATGGCAGGGGCGTGCATTGGATTTCTGTGGTACAACTGCAAGCCGGCGTCCGTCTTCATGGGGGATACGGGGAGTCTTCCGATCGGGGGGTGTCTGGCGCTTCTGGCGATTCTCATGGGACAGCAGGCGCTGCTGTGCATCATCGGATTCGTGTTCCTGATGGAAGGGGTCTCCGTCATGTTGCAGGTGTTGAGTTTCAAGCTGACGGGGAAGCGCATCTTCCTCTGTGCCCCGATCCATCATCACTTTGAACGGCTGGGCTGGACGGAAACTCAGATTGTAACCCGCTTCTGGATCCTCGCCGGTCTGTTTGCCCTGATCGGGCTGGCCACGCTCAAACTGAGATAAAAGGCAGCCCTGCCCCGTTCATGATGCGCGCCGTCAGGACCACGGACATGGCAAGAAGATTGTTTCCCGCATGCAGGATCACCGGAATGGTGATCCCACCGGACCGGTTCCGGACAGACTGAAGCACACAGCCGAGAAAAAACAAAGGAAGCGCCTTCGACAGGGAAAAATGAATGGCAGTGAAGAAGAGAGCCGTCATGAGGAAAGCGCATTTTTCCCCGGCAAGGAGTTTGAATCCGCCGTAAATGACGCGCCGGAAAGCCAGTTCCTCCGTCACTGGAGCCACGAAAACCGCGCCCAGAGCCAGTACGGCGAAAGTCGGCAGATCACAGTGCATCGCCAGTCCGATCGCCGGCTGCGGAGCGGAATCCATTCCCGCATACTGCTGCAGCCATCCGGAAAAACGGGAAAGACACGCGATTCCAGACAAAGTCAATAAAAAAAGCGGCAGTACACGGTGTTTCCACTCCCGGGGCGGAAAATTGAAGTCCAGACACCGGAACAGCAAGTCGCGGGCCTCTGGGAAAGGCAGTCCGGCAAGGCGGGGGCATTCCGCCGACCAGACGGGCAGCACGACAGCGCAAAGCAATGCCAGATGCATCGGATACACCTGCAGAAAAACCGTCAGGACCTCCGGGAAGGCGCCTGCCTGAAGATCCACCGGGAAGCGAAGAAGCAGCAGGGGAATCACGCCCAGGAAGAGAATGAAGACAAGCAGCACCAGAAGGAAGGAAACAGGAAGAGTTTCCCCGGAACAGCCCGCTCTGATGTCCGGAGACCCCCGCTCCGGACGTCTCCGTTCGTGAAAGTCAGATGGCGATGACATATTCATTTTTCTCAGCTTGGAGTCTCAAGTTGAAGTTTTTCTTTCCCGGACTCATGCGCATCAGGGGAGCGCAGTGCCGCATGAGGGGAAAAGAGGCGTTTTCCCAGACGGTATTATACAGCCGCTGCGGCGGATGCACAATCTTTTTTCAAGGGGAGCCGGAACATTTTCCCGGGAAAAATGTCTGATGGGGAAATGAACTGGAAAACAAGGATTCATCTTTTCAAGGAAAAGGAAAAGGAGGCATCATGAGACAGGAGGAACTACAGGAACTGCAGGGGAAGATTTCAGATGCGTCTGCCTTCATCAGGCCGCTGAAAACGGAAATCGGCAGGATTCTTGCGGGTCAGGACAAACTTGTGGAACGCCTGATTCTCGCACTCATTTCAGACGGGCACGTGTTGCTCGAAGGGGTTCCCGGGCTGGCGAAGACCCTGCTGGTCAAAACCGTCGCCCAGGCGCTGGACGGGACATTCTCCCGCATTCAGTTCACGCCGGATCTTCTTCCCGCAGACGTCATCGGGACCACGATCTACAATCAGGAAGAACACAGCTTCAGCGTGAAGAAAGGCCCCGTGTTTGCCAACCTGGTTCTGGCGGACGAAATCAACCGTGCGCCGGCAAAAGTTCAGAGCGCACTGCTCGAATGCATGCAGGAACGTCAGGCGACCATTTCCGGACAGACGCTCAAAATGCCCAGCCCCTTCATCGTGCTGGCGACCCAGAATCCGATCGAACAGGAAGGGACCTATCCCCTGCCCGAAGCGCAGGTGGACCGCTTCATGTTCAAACTGAAGGTCGATTACCCGAAACGGGAGGAGGAACGGACCGTCATCGAACGCATGGCCCATCCGGACGCCCATATTCAGGCCATCGCCGTGGCAAAGCTCTCCGATATCACGGGGGCGCGGGAATGGGTGGACAAGGTGTATATGGATGAGAAGATCCTGGAATATATACTGGATATTGTGCTGGCGACGCGTCCGAAACGGCTGTCGGAACTGTCACAGAGGCAGAACGGGGTGAATCTGTCGGAGCTCTCGGATCTTCTTCAGTTCGGGGCGTCGCCGAGGGCCGGGATCGCGCTGGCGCTGGCGGCGAAAGGACAGGCCTTCCTCGAAGGAAGAGCATACGTCATGCCGCAGGATGTGAAGACACTCGCACCCGACGTGCTGCGCCACAGAATCATCCTGAGCTACGAGGCGGAGGCCGAAGGACTGAATACCGACGATGTCATCACCAGAATCCTGAACGAACTCAGAACCCCCTAGTTCCTGCTTCCTGGAACGACGGGGATTCCATTCACAACACATACAGCGGAACGGGGGAACTCTCATGCTGGCACGGGAACTGCTCGCGAAAGTCAGAAAAATCGAAATCAAGACCAGACGCCTGGTGGACGAAATCACCGGAGGCGCCTACCACAGCGTCTTCAAAGGACGCGGGATCGAATTCAGCGAAGTCCGGGAATACACCCCGGAGGATGACGTCCGGGACATCGACTGGAACGTCACCGCGCGCATGGGCTCCCCCTTCATCAAAAAATACGCGGAGGAACGGGAACTGACGGTCATCCTCGCCGTGGACGTCTCCGCCTCCGGGCTCTTCGGCAGCTCCGGCAGGAACAAACGCGAACAGATGATCGAAGCCGCCGCACTCCTCGCCTTCAGCGCCATCCGGAACAACGACAAGGTGGGACTGCTCCTCTTCAGCGACAGAACGGAACTGTATCTGCCGCCGCGTTCCGGACGGACTCATGTGCTGAGAGTCATCCGCGAACTCGTCGCCGCAGACGCACACGGACGCGGCACCGACATCGGAGCGGCACTCGAATCGCTCTCCCGCTCCCAGAAGAAAAAGGCGGTCGTCTTCCTCATCAGCGACTTCATCGACAACAAGGACTACGAACGCAGCATGAAACTTCTGAGTCTCCGCCATGATCTCGTGGCCATCCGCGTCCTGGACGAACGGGAAATCGCCCTTCCCTCACTTGCCGAAATGTCCCTGGAAGATTCCGAAAACGGCGGGACTCTTCTCTTCAACGCCTCTTCCGGGAAAATGCTCCGCGCCTACGAAACGGCTCAGCAGCTCCTCCACAAAAACACCGGAGACATCTGCCGCCGTTCCAAAGTGGACATGATCGACATCCGCTGCGGCGAAGATCTTCTCAAACCCCTGATGACCTTCTTCCAGAACCGGAAACTCAAACATTCATGAAGGAGGACACCTTGCTTAATACCCACTCAACAACAAAAATCTGGGAATCGAAACTCTTCCGGGTTTTCGCCCTGCTGCTTTCAGCGATTCTGCTCTGCCTCTTTCTCTTCGCGGCGGCGGCGGCACTGAAATACCGTTCCGTTGCTCGGTCCGGAGCGGAGGCGGAGTTGAAAAGCGGTCCGGAGCTTCTCTACGGAAAAGAAGTGCCCCTCCTGGGACAGGAGGTGCCTGTGAAAACCGTCTTTCTGGCGCCCTGGAACCAGGTTCCCGCCGGAGTCACGGCGGAGCCGGGATCGGGATCGCAGCTCCTGGGAGAACCCGTGTTCCGGCGCGGAGCGTTCACCTGGGGCGGATGCTTCTGGACTCTGGACTGTAAAGTCCAGCCCTACCGGATCGGCGAAATCGGGGAAGGAAAAATCGAAGTCGCATTCGGAGGATCGGAAAAAGGAAGCCGAAACTTTGAGCTGAACATTCCCTCCTTCCATGTGAATCCCGTTGAAACGCCCGATGGAGACGCACTCCTTTCCGCCGGATACATAGAGCGGCGCAGTCAGTGGCTGAATTCCCGCTCCGTTTGGATTGCGGCCGGCATCCTTCTGATTGCAGCGGCCGCGGCGGGATATCTCCTTCTCAGACGCAGGAAAGAACGCATGGGACAGGAGGAGATTCTCACACCCTGGCAGTCCGCGATTCAGGCCATCCGCAGTCTGAAGGAAAATGTGGACAGCGGCATGGCGTCGCCTGAAATCTCGCTCGCAAAACTGACGGACATTGTCAGAAGATATCTGGAAAAGCGTTTCAACATGCGCGCCGAACACCAGACCACGGCGGAATTTCTCTCCGAACTGGACCGGGACGATTCCTTCCTGACAGGCAGACACCGTCACTTTCTGCGTGATTTCCTCTCCTCCGCGGACATGGTGAAGTTTGCCCGTCTTCCCGCAGACAAAACCCTCTTTGAAACGGCGGCGGACCGGGCGGAAAAACTGGTTTCCGAAACCGTTCCTGAGGAAACAAACGGAAAGGAGCGCAACGAATGACTTTCGCATATCCCTGGTTTTTTCTTCTGCTGATACCTCTGGCCCTGGCACTGCTTGCGGCCTGGAGAAAACGGGAACCGGGTATCCGGATCCCGAGCATCCGCCCTTATGAAATGGCGTCGAAACACACTCTCCGCGTGATGAACTGGAGGAAGATGACTCTTTTTGCGCTCTGGGCAGCGGGAGGAATCTTCTGCGTCGTGGCCCTTGCCCGCCCGCAGGAAGGACTCGAGGAAATCAAACAGCGCGCAGACGGAATTGACATCATCATCGCACTCGACCTCTCCGGAAGCATGGAAGCCATCGACATTCCCTCCTCGGTCAGCAGCCAGGCCCAGCTGAACAGTCAGCTCAGGGACGGAACGCTGAAAAACCGTCTGGAAACGGCGAAGGCGGAAATCCGGAAATTCATCGAAGCGCGTCCCAACGACCGGATCGGGCTGATCGTCTTTGCCCAGCTGCCCTATGTGGCCTGCCCGCCGACCCTTGACCACGCCTGGCTCATCGCCAATCTCGAACGACTGAACCCCGGCGACATCGGTGATGCGACGGGAATCGCGGGTCCCCTCGCCAGCGCCGTCCAGAGACTGAAGGATTCCGATGCGAAAAGCCGCGTTGTGGTGCTCTTCACCGACGGCAGAAACAATGTCTCCGCCAAAGTGACGCCGAGACAGGCTGCAAAACTCGCCGACACCTTCAACATCACCGTCTACACCGTGGGCATCGGTTCAAACAACGCCATTGCCCGCCAGACCGGTCTTTTCGGCTCCTCATACGTTCCCGTACACGGGGAATTCGACGAAGAACTTCTGCGCGACATCGCCTCCACTTCCGGAGGCCGCTACTACAAAGCCGCCGATGCGGAAGGCATGGCTCAGGCCATGTCCGAAATCGACAAGCTGGAAAAAACGAGCGTCGAACAGCCCATTGTCATCAACTGGCGGGAATTGTATCCCTTTTTCTGCTATGCCGCGGGAGCGGCCTTTCTTCTCGCCTTCGCTCTGAGGAACAGTCTCCTGATTTCCATCCCCTGAAGAAAACACTCCCCCGCATCCGAAAAAAATTGCGGAATGCCGTTGAAAAAAACACAGTGCTGCATTACGTTACAAAAAAACGGTAATTCGCAGTTTTCATAGAAGGAATCGCAGGGGAATATGGCAAAGCTTGGAACCGCATTGACCGCTTCGGCCGTGAAGGTCCTGTTTCTCGGAGCCGGGGAACTCGGGAAGGAAGTCATCATCGAAATGCAGAGACTCGGCGCGGAAGTGGCGGCGGTTGACCGCTATCCGAATGCACCGGGCATGCAGGTGGCTCACCGCAGTTATGTCATCGACATGCTGGATCCGGCGGCACTCCGGGAAGTCGTGGAAAAGGAGAAGCCCGACTACATCGTCCCGGAAGTGGAAGCCATCGCCACAGGGGAACTGCTCAAGCTTGAGGAAGAGGGCTTCCACGTCATCCCGAAAGCCCGCGCCACTTTCCTGACCATGAACAGAGAGGGAATCCGCAGACTCGCGGCAGAAGAACTCGGACTGCCCTGCTCGCCCTACCGTTTCGCCGCAGATTACGCGGAATTCAAAAAGGCGGTGGAGGAAATCGGTATCCCGTGTGTGGTGAAACCCATCATGAGCTCCTCGGGACACGGGCAGTCCGTCATCCGGAGCGGGGAAGAGCTGGAAAAGGCATGGAAAAACGCCCAGGAGGGGGGACGGGCCGGCGCAGGAAAAGTGATTGTCGAAGCCTTCATTCATTTCGACTACGAAATCACGCTCCTGACCATCCGTCACACCGGAGGGACCAGTTTTCTTGAACCGATCGGGCATCATCAGGTCAATGGGGACTATCAGGAATCCTGGCAGCCGCAGGTCATGTCGGAAACGGCGCTGAAGAAGGCCAGGGAAATTGCGGAAGCGATCACGTCGGCGCTGGGAGGCCGGGGGATTTTCGGAGTGGAACTCTTCATCCGAGGAGATGAGGTTCTGTTCAGTGAAGTCAGTCCGAGGCCGCATGATACGGGGATGGTGACGATGATCTCGCAGGATCTTTCGGAATTTGCGCTTCACGCCCGCGCGGTTCTCGGCCTGCCGATTCCGAATATTGCCTTTCACGGGCCGTCCGCATCGAAGGCAGTCGTTGTGGACGGAGTCTCAGACCATGTGGCATTCACCCGCCTGGAAGACGTGCTCTCCGAACCCGATACGACCATCCGGATTTTCGGGAAAGGAAATCTGAACGGGCACCGCCGCCTGGGAGTTCTGCTCGCACGTGGAAAAAACACAGAAGAAGCGCTGGAAAAAGTCATACGCATGAGAGAAAAACTCGGAGTCGAACTCTGACAGGCAGAAAGAGAAAACATGCGCTTTCCGGAGCCTTCAGAAAACAGACCCCGATATTTTTTCCATTGCAGAAATATCCGCCAACAAACAGAAATAAGAGGGGGAATTCATTTTCGTTTCTCCGTCAGGACGAGTTTTTTCGTTTCCCGCAGGAAACACAAAAAAGGAACTTGCAAAAGGACTTTTCCTCTATTTTGCGGAGAAAAATCTCAAAATTGAGAAATTTTATATATTGAGAGCAGATTTTATTTGCAAAACGCCGGGATGATGATATATAATTATAGAAGAGAAAAAGACAGGGAATGATGAGCCAGTCCGGACAAGCGGAAGGGAACGACCCGCATGTCACGAACAAAGGAGCGGACGATGCAGAAAAAGAAACATGCGTTCAATATGATTGAAATTGTATTGGCCCTGGGGATTATCGCAGTCGGAATAACCGGCGTGCTGGGGATTCTTCCGGTGGCGGTCACCTCCTCCAAGTCGGCAGTGGGGGACAGTTATGCGGCGGATGCGGCCAACACGTTTCTGAGTTATATTGAAGCCATAGTAAGAGACAACTGGAGCAATCTGCCGAACCAGCCGACTGCAGGGAATTATCATAAGACGGATCCGGAAACGCTCAGTTCACCGATCACACCTGAAGGGGACATTGAAATCTTTGACCTGGGAGGGGGAGGATACGCAGTCCGGATCAAAGACGGCGATGTTTCTGTCTTTGCAGCGGAAATCCGCATCCAGACCAGTGACATTACCGATTTCGCAATCGGGACAAGTACAGGGACCATTCCCAATACCATGGCGAAACGGATTGCTGTTGAAGTGAGCTGGCCGTTGAACGCAGCCGGTGAAAATCGCGAAAAACGGGTTTTCATCCGGGAATTTTTCAGAAATTACTGACGAGGGAGACGGAGCATGAGAAAGAATCGAACCATCCGAAGCTTCACCCTGATCGAACTGGTTGTCGCCATGGGAGTTTTCAGCATCATGATGCTGGGGCTGGTGCAGCTGTTTTCCTCGACCCAGAATTTGTGGTCGGGAATGTCCTCCCGGACGGAAACGTTTGAAAACGCGAGGATCGTCATGGACCTGATCGCCAATGATCTCCAGACCATCTACTATGACGGGACCGCCGGAAAGACCTTCTTCACCACCAACAGCGATTACAGCCAGATCTCGTTCGGGACAATCCGCTCCAGCAAAGCCAACAGCCACTGCAATTCCAAGATCACCAAAGTCACCTACAAATACCAGGGCGTGGGTGACGGGACTGGAGACGACAAACTGAAATCTGAATTCAGCGTCCGGGCGGCATCCGTGGGAGATCATGATTCCGGAGGCGCCGCTGATTCCAACTGGAAGATGACGGAGCTCAATCCCTTCACCACAGGAAGCGAAGGCAGTTTCGCCACTGTCATCCGGGGAGTGTATTCTCTGAAAATGATCCCGCTGAAGTCCGATATGCAGGAAGACAGCAGCTTCCAGGGAGGCTCTCTGACGGGAGCCGTTCCGGCGGCCGTCCGGATTGAACTCACTCTTCTGGACAACGATACCATTACAAGATGGAAAAACATCAACAGTACGGATCCGGGTTCTCCGGCATCTTCGGCATTTCCAAGCAGCGGAGATGTTTACGAGAATGTCATCAGACCTGCTCTGAAAAAATTCACCAGAATTGTCGTCATCGGCAGATAACCCGTGAAAGGCGCGTGAGAATATGAAAAGGACAATGGACAGGACTGGGAAGAACCGGGCCAGAAGAAGAACCCGTTCGGAAAGAGGCGCCGCCCTGATCTTCACACTGGGCATGCTGGGAATCATCACGATGCTGGCACTCATCTTCGCCTCCAATGCGATTACGGAGCGGAAAGTGGCATCTGCCAACTGCAATGCAAGCGGAGCGAAAATGCTGGCCCGTTCCGCACTGGAACGGGTGGTCGCGGCAGCCAACGCCATGGCCGCGGGCGAATCCGACTTCAGCGCACTGCAGGTCGACAAACTCTATTCATGCATAGGCGCCGGCAACTCTTCTGCGGACTGGCTCTGGAAACTTGAGAAAAGCGGATATTTCCAGTATCCCGACAGCAGCACTCCAGGAGAAAACAGCCATCCGCAGTGGCAGCTGGTACAGAATCCTTTCAGTTCCGATCATGAAATCATCGGGCGTTTCGCCTACGTATCGGTGGCGGGGGGAACCACCATCGACCCGAGAGCCGTGGCGGACAAGGTTTACCAGCCGGACACCGACTACATATCCGAGAACCGACCCGGGATCTCCACGACCGAACTGGATCTGAGCGCCATACCCCAGGTCAATGACATGGGCGACTGCACAGGAGCCGCCTCCATCAAAGCAGACGATGTGAAACTCTCCGGCAAAGATGAAGCTTCCACCACATCCGTCATCAACGGCTGGATTGATCTTGACACCGTGATCCACGACTCCAATATCAATGCCACTGGAGACGAAGCCAACGCTCTTCAGAAGTTCTTCTACTGGCGTTCCGCCAAACTGAATGAAACCTACACCGCCACGGAACAAACCCCCGATCCGGGAGGAGGAGATCCGACGGAAACGGAAAAACAGTATCACCGCTTCAATCTGAACAAGTCCGAAGCGGACTGGAGCGTTTTTGCAAACGGGACGGACGTAAACTTTGCCAAACTGGCCAATGCCTTGGAATTCCAGGAAGGAGTGACGCCCTCCGCCACGGATGCGGGACTCCCGTTCTTTGGTGATTACGCCTCTTCTGTGAAAGTGAAGCAGACTGCGGCAAATTTTGTTCAATACAATCTGCCGCAGAATACGGTATCGCTTTCAGATTCCTCCGACTGGGCGGTCTCCGCGCCCTCTTACAACGGACTCAAACGCAGCGCGTACATCAACGAAGTGGGAATCCGACTCAATGCGACTCTGGAAATTCTTTATGAGAGGCTCGACAACGGAACAGGAGCTTATGATGAAAAATATACATACAATATCAATGTCGCCCCATCGATCGGGGTGGAACTGATCCGGATCTATGAAACAGTTCCGACGCACTGCAAACTGTATCTGGAAGGGACGTGCTCCTTCAGCGTCCAGGTGGCAGACGGGGCCGCCACGAAAGTGGAGTCCGACCTGAGCAATTTTGAAATTGTCCCGGCAACGGACAGCATCGGTTCCAACGGCTATACCACTTCCGACAAATTCTGGACACACGGATCCACGGACGGGACGGCAAAACTGAAGGCATACGCCTTGTCCAACTACACCGTCACCAATCCAACCAGCGCATCGGTAAAGATCTCTGATGTGCAGCTTGCCGTCAAACGCGTGTATCTCGCCGACAGCACAGACGGAAGCACCTATGTCAATTCCGACTATGCCAAACTCCCCGAAGACAGCGAGGCCGCCTCCATGCAGGAGATCCAAATGAATGCACCCGCATCGGAAGGGACGGAAATCACCTACTGGGGAGGAGCACGCGGCTGGGAAGTGGAAGACCCCCGCCAAAACCTCCGCGAAGAAGACTGGACGGAACTGGACAAGGAAGAACTCACCCAGCGGACTTCCGCTGATTTCGACACCATCTACAAGGGAAGTCCCGGACAGATCAACACCAAGGCGAATGCCAATCCCTCCGGTCGTTCCGACTGTGATCCGGAAACCGTCACGAATCCCGCCTGGATTGATTCATCGCAGCACCTTTCGACCGCCTATATCCGCCACGCGCCGATGGAATCGCCGTGGGAAATGGGATTCATCCACCGCGGAGAGAAATGGAAGACCCTGAATCTGAAGAAAGCGAAAAAAGTCGCATCCCCAGAGGATCTCAAAATGAACGACGATTACGCAGACGGGGACGGCCATATTTATGATCAGATCAAAATGACGGATGAAATTTCCGTCTGGGACAAAGTCAATCTGAGGGGCTCCGCGCTCTGTTCGGCCTGCGGTAGACCGAACCACATGCTCCATGCTCTACTTTACAAGATTCCCTCATATTCGACGCCGGAATTTCCCGCCTCGCCCGGAGCCGACTACCTTCTGGACGACTCCGCCATCAGAACCGTGGCGGAAGCGATCTGCAATGCAGCCAATGACACGAACGTGCAACGCCGTTCCGACATTCTCGCCTATTCAGGAGGAAGCGGCACTGCGCCGTTCGTCTCGAGTCTTGGTTCGACCGATGCGGAGCAGGAACAGCTGGTCGGTCGGATCATCAATCTGACCAAGGTGGCGCCCGCGGATTCCGCAACCGTCCTGATTCTGGCGCAGACCATCACGGATGCCGGAGGAGCGGAACTGTGGAAGGACTGGGACAGGAAAGGCAGTCCATCCGCACCCAGCACCCCGGCGGCTCTGTATGAGGCGGGATATCTCCGTCCGGGTGAGAGCACCCCGTTTGCTGACGGACACTCCGGACTCGACCACATCACCACCACAATCGGGACGTACGATGTGGGCGGAGACCAGATCACAGGGGAGGCGAAACTCATGGTTACGCTGGAATTTGATCCGGCCGCCAACAAATGGAAGATCGTCAGATATGAATACACAGACTAAGCAGACAATGATGCACAGGATTTTTCTTTCAGCAGTACTTGGCGCCGTTCTTTTTTTTGCACCGGGTCTTCTTCCGGCGCAGGAAAAAACGTTTTACAACAGGAACGAGAAGCAGAAAATTCCCCCGAATGTTCTTGTTCCCCAGATCAGCAGGGCAAGGATCAACAATGATCTTCAGAAACAATACAGGATTCTGACGGAAAAACTCCGGCATGATCTTTCCCCTGCCGGAGACACGGGCAAAAAAGAGGAGGAGGAATCAGGCAAATATATTACGAGGCTGGATGTTCTGAGCGCCTGCAACATATTTCATGACATTGCGGTACACCCGGATCTGGAGGAAGTCACCCTTCTTTCCAAAGTCTATTTTGAACAGCTCTACAACGCCGCGGTTCCGCTGTATGCTCCGGCGGAAGCCATGGACAAAGCCCGTCTTGCGGGGAACTCACAGGCCTACATGGTGGCCCGGGCGCGTTACGAAAAAGCCCTGGAATATTTCAAGGACGCCTACAAGAACCGGAAGGGGATCCGGCTTTCCAAAACCGATCTGAAGGAAATCAAGGAACAGAACCGGAAACGCAGAATCGACGAATACATCAAGAAAAGCAGGACTCAAAGCGCAGAAGCGCAGTAAAGCATGCAGAGGAGCCAGAAAAAATGAACGGATTCGGACGGAAAAAAAGATATACTCTGGTGGAAATGCTCGTGGTCATCGCCGTAATGGCTCTGCTTCTGACGGTGGCGACTCCCGCCTTCAACCGGATTGCCAAGGGGAACTCCCTCTCCATCGCGACACGCACGCTGGGAGGGAAGATCAATGCGTGCAGGGCATACGCGGTGGAGAAACGCTGTCATGTGGCATTGCTGTTTCTGCAGAAGGGAGATGAGGTTCCGGACGTTTATTTCAACAATTCCTACCGTCCGTGCATGGTGGTGAACAACAACGGGAACTTTTCGTTTCTCTCCTGGATCGAAGGAGAGGAATGGCAGTCGTTCCCGGACGGAGTCATCATTCCGGAGGCGAACAGCAATTTTGAAATTGATTCGGGCACACTGCATTCGGTTTCAGACGTTCCCGTCGGTTCCATTCAGGATACCCCGGTGGACGACAAGAATAAAAAGATCTCCCTGGGACGTGCCATTCTGTTTCAGCCGGACGGCCAGATCTATTCTTCCGGGAAGGAACATATCATCCGCATCACAGAAGGCCGCTATGATTCAGACTCCGGGAAATTCATTGCGACGAATCTCAATGACGGGAAGGTCATTTACAGGACTCTCACGGTCAGCCCCTTTACAGGACGTGTCCTCTACGGGACAAGCAGTCCGGAAAACAAGTGGAACTGATCAAAAAAACCGGATATGAATTTGACGCAAATATCATGCGGGATATATTTAAGAAATCTGCAGAACAGTTTTTTTTGAAAAGAATTTTCATCAATAGTTCAGAAGATACAGGAATATGCGTTTTCAATGTCCATTCTGCAAGGGGATTGTTTCCGTTGACAACGGGGATGTCGGGATTGACGTTCAATGCGGTCACTGCCGGGAAGTGGTCACGGTTCCGGCCTCACGGGTTTCAGCCGGCGCGGTCATCGGAGATTTCATCATCATCCGTGAACTCGGGCGGGGCGGGATGGGAGTGGTGTATCTTGTTCACCAGATGTCACTGGACCGGCCTGCCGCATTGAAGGTTCTTGCGGAAAATTATGCGAACAACGCCGAATTCGTTGTGGGATTCATCAAGGAAGCGCGGGCGGCGGCGAAACTGAATCACCCGAATATCGTCCAGGCCTACGCAGTGGGGGAAGACGAAGGGATCTTCTACTTCGCCATGGAGAACATCGATGGGGAAACCATGAAGCAGGTTCTCGCCCGCGAACACAAAATTCCCGTGGAACAGGCGCTTTCCATCATTCAGCAGATTGCCGAGGCACTGGACTACGCCTGGAAGGAACAGCACCTGATCCACCGCGACATCAAGCCGGACAACATTATGCTGACGTCCAGCGGAAGAGCCAAGCTGGCAGACCTCGGTCTCGCACGCATTGCCGAGGATATAGACGACGCCGATGACGATGAAGTCATGGGCACCCCCCAGTACATCAGCCCGGAACATCTTACAGGCGCACCCATGGATGTGAGAAGTGACATCTACAGTCTGGGAGCCACATTCTATCACTTCATAACCGGGCGCTTCCCCTTCGAGGGACGCACAGCCACGGAAATTGCAAAAAAACATCTGGAAGAAAAACTTGTTCCGCCGAATCAGATCAACCGGAACATTCCTCTGGGAGTCTCGCGCATCATTGAGAAAATGATGGCGAAAAACCCGAAGGCGCGTTATCAGGATGCGGAAGAACTGGTGGATGATCTGCGCATGGCGCGTCATGGGAAGGAGCCGCTGGCGGCGACGTCTACCGTCCATGGAATGATCCGTCAGAAGACGACGGCCAGGCTGCGTATTTCGACCAAACGGCCGACCAGCGCTTCCCTGAAGTCCGACGTTGCCACCACCACCGGACCAGTCGGAGGAACCAGTACATCGCTCAATACGAGAACGGACATTTATCATCTGAAGAAAATCCGCGAAGAACAGACCAGGCGCCGTCTTCTGATTCTGGGAATCGCCGCGGCAGTGCTGACAGTCGTGGTTGTTTCCATTTCCATCGGCATCAATGTATCCCGGCGCAAGTCCCATGCGCGTCGGCCAGCGGCCGAAACGGAGCATCAGACTCAGGAAACCATGCCCCAGAAAGAACCGAAAAGCACCGCCTATACGCTCAAGGCTGATCAGATCCTGAAGTTTGCAAGAACCAATTCCGAATCCAGGCATGAAATCTGGAGCCGCTGCGAAGACTTCTTCAAAAATTTCCCGAAGCCGAAATACAAGGTGGAAAACGATCGTCTCCAGGCGCTGCTGCAGGTTTATGTCCCCATAGACGAGGTCCGGATGAATGAACTTCGTGTCGAGCTCAGAAAGAAGCATATTGAAGAAGTTCAGGGGCGCAAGAAAGCTTTTGAACAGGCGGAAAAGGAAGCCGCAGAAAAGGCAAAACGCGAAGCCGAGGCCAGAGCGGCCGAAGAACGCAGAAAGCGTGAGGCCGAAGCGAAGGCGGCTCAGACCGCACGCGAACTGAAAACAATGCAGGAACGTCTGGTCACAGACAAGGAAACGCTCTCACACAAAATGCTTTCCCTCATGATGAAGTCCGACTATGCCGGGGCAAAGGAAGCGCTGGCCCCTCTCCTGAAAGAAGAGGAAGCCGCAAAAGGCAAAGATCCGAAAATTGTCGCCATCGCGCAGGAACTCACCGCATGGGGAGCCAGAATGACGGGCATTCTGGAAAAGGCGGAGAAAATCCAGAAAGCCTACACCGACGGAGGGGACCTTTTGAGCGGCTCTCAGCTCGAAATCCGTTCGGAACTCTACAAACTTAAGGAAATCAAGAACGGAACGGTCTATCTGCTTTCCTACGAAAGCAAGAAAACGTTTTCCATGAACTTGTCTCATCTGACATCGCGCCAGCAGGCATCCCTGCTGAAAAAAGCGGCAGCGCAATGCGGAGAAGAAGAAAACTTCTTTTTCCGTCTTCTTGCGGAAGGAGACTTCCAGCAGGCCAAGGAAAGTGCTCCGGAAAACTGGAAACAGGATCTCAGTTCCATCATCACGTCCTATTTCAAAAAGGAACTTTCCGGGGCATCCGCTGAAAAGAAAGCGCGTCTTCAGAAAGGATACGGCAAACTCGAAGAATTTCAAAAGGCGGAAAAGGAATCCGGGGCGTCCTCATGAACTTCTGAGTGGCCTGCGTGGAGATTTCACTGCATCGGCGCGAAGAAGGGCGCAGGTGACATTCTTTTCTTTCCCCTCCTTCAGAAGAAGGCTCTGCAAAAATTCTGTTTTCTGCGGGAGACGGACCTGCGGAAAAGGAGGAAAGGGCTGGAAGTGGACTCTTGCAGGGAAAAAATGAAAACAAGAAAGCGGAGGAAAAATTTTTTTCTTCCGGATCAGCATCAAACGTGTCCCGGGAAAACGGAATGCGGGATTTTTCTGAGAGGAAGAGCAGCCGGGGCATCAGCATAAAATGAGCGGAATCTGCATTCAGAACATCACCAAGACCTATGGCTCCGGAAACGCCCCTGTACTTCAAGGTCTGAATCTGACGGTCGGGGACGGGGAGCTGTTCTTTCTTCTCGGCCCCTCGGGCTGCGGGAAATCGACTCTGCTTCGAATCATCGCCGGACTCCTCCAGCCGGATTCCGGACAAATTCTGCTGGGAGAAAAAGACATCACCTCCCTTCCCCCGGAAAAACGCAATACTCCGATGGTGTTCCAGAATTATGCGCTCTGGCCGCATCTGAACGTGTATGAAAACATTGCCTTCGGGCTGCGGGTGCGGAAGATGAGGGAACGGGACATTTCCGCAAAAATCACCGAACTTCTTGCCGCGGTCCGTCTGGAAGACTGCATGGGAAGGAAAATCGGATCGCTTTCAGGCGGTCAGCAGCAGCGGGTTGCACTGGCCAGAGCCCTGGCGCTGGATCCGCCGCTGATCCTTCTGGATGAACCGCTTTCCAATCTCGATGCCAAACTGAGAGACAGCATGCGCTATGAAATCAGAAGGATCTGCAAGGCACGCGGCGTCACGGCACTGTATGTGACCCATGACCGCAGGGAGGCCTTGAGCATGGGAGACAGAATCGCCGTTCTTGAAAAAGGAAATCTGCGTCAGACAGGCACCCCGCGCGACGTCTACCGGAATCCGGCAAACCGTTTCACGGCGGCGTTTCTGGGCGATGCCAATTTCGTCACGGGAATTCTGGAAGACAGAAAAAGCTCCGGCCGCCTGATCTTCCGTCTGCCCGCCGGCAGCAGATGGGAAGTGAACAAACAGATTCCGGAGGGAACGGATTTTGTCCCGGGGGAGGAATATACGCTGATGTTCCGTCCGGAGGACGCGGTTGTCGTCCAGTCCGCGTGCGAAGAAGGTCTTTTCGGGAGGAATCTTTTCACTGCAGAGCTCAGGGACTGTGTCTTCCTGGGGGAGAGTTCCCAGCTTCATCTGGAAAAAGAGGGCTTTTCCTTTCTCGTGAACGAATACGGGACTGGACGGGAGGCAAGAATTCCAGGATCGGAATGCCGGATCGGGATCCGTCCGGAAGACATCACACCGCTGAAGGAATAAGCGGAAGAACCAGAAGGAAACCACAGGACAAATGTTTCTTCGAATCATCCTTCCGCTTCTTCCGCTGGCGCTCCTGACGGCGCTCCCGTTCTTTCTGAAACAGGGAGATTCCCTGACTGCGGAAGGTGGAAAATCAGAAACGGGGTGGAGTCCGGGCGCCGGACGGGGAGGCGGGGGAGAAGAAGCTGCGGAGACGCTCGTCATCGTATCTCCCCACACGGAACCCATCAAGTATGAATTCGGCCGGGCTTTCCGGGACTACTACAGAAAACTCTACGGAGCCGAGATCACGCTCGACTGGCGGAATCTGGGCGGGAGTTCGGACATTGTCCGCTATATCAATGACCGCTTTGAAGCCTCCTTCCGCCAGTATTTTGAATCCCTCGGCGGCAACTGGTCCGCGAAGGCCGCGGAAGCGTTCCGGAATCCGGGTCTGGACGGAGAGAATCCGGAAGCCGATCCGGAAGCCGTCGCAATCCGGAAACAATTTCTTTCCTCCGATGCGGGGATCGGAATGGATCTCTTCTTCGGAGGCGGCACATTCGATCAGGCCCGTTTCGCCGCCATGGGATACGCCGTGGACGCGGAAGTGGCAAAACGGCATCCGGAATATCTGCACCCGGATGTGATTCCGTCCGAATTCGCGGGTGAAAGCATTTACGATCCTGCGGGGCGTTTTTACGGAGTCTGCCTCTCCTCCTTCGGGATTGCATTCAATACGGATCGACTGGAGGATCTGGGCATTGAAATCCGCTCCTGGAAGGATCTCGCGCGCCCGGAACTTTACCAAAGCACCGTGATCGCGGACCCGACAAAGTCGGGATCCATCACCAAATGTTTTGAAATGATCCTCCAGCAGGCGATGGCGGAATCGTATGCCGGAACATCGGTTCTGCCGGAGGAAAAGGAAGAAGGGGAAGCTCCGGAGCAGGAACGGAAACTGGAACGGGGATGGGAAGAAGGATTTTTCAGAATCAAACTCATTGCGGCAAACGCCCGTTACGCCACGGACAGTGCGGGGAAACTGGTCCGTGACGTCTCCTCCGGATCCGCCGCGGCAGGGATGTGCATCGACTTTTACGGTCTTTCCGAAGCCGAATGGGTTGAAGCACACGCCCCTGTCCAGCGTATTGTCTACCGGATGCCGGAAAACGGCAGTGCGGTTTCAGCGGATCCGATTCAGCTTCTGCGGGGCGCGCCGAACCCGCGGGCGGCACGGGCGTTTATCGACTTTGTTCTTTCTCCGGAAGGACAGAAACTCTGGATCCTGAAGCCGGGGACACCCGGAGGACCGGTGAAATACGCCCTCCGCCGTCCCTGCGTGCGCCGAGACCTTCTGGAAGACAAAGACCTGGAAGCATACCGGACCGATCCTTCCTACAATCCCTACCGCGCGGCAGGAATGTTCCGCTACCGGGGGGAATGGACGGGACGCCATTTCACGCTCATGCGCGTCCTGATCAAAACCATCATTCTGGACCCCATGGACGAGCTCCGCGAAGCCTGGAGGGCTGTTCTGGAAAACGGAGGTCCGGAACAGAATCCGGAAGCCATGGCGGAACTTCGGAAACTGCCGTTTGCCTACTCTGAAGCGGAGGAGGCGGGGAAGAAGCTCAGGGTGTCGCCGGAACACAGTGTGGCGGATGTCGCCGCCGTCCGGCGGGAATGGATGAACAGCGCCCGTGCACAGTACCGCCGTGCGGCCCGCCTCGCCAAAGAAGGGAAGAAACCAAGAGGAGCTCAGGAGAAAAAATGACGAATCGTTTCTTTGCCCTCTGTTCCGCCATCGCACTGCTTGCGTTTTTCGCGGTGTTTTTATTTCTTCCGCTGTACACGGTACTGGCGGAGGGGCTTGACACGGGGGTGTTCCTGGAAATCTGCCGCAATCAGCTCTATCTCTCCGGACTGCTCAATTCCTTTCTGATCGCCGTTCTGACAACGGCGTTGGTTTTCCTGATCGCGCTTCCGCTGGCACTGCTGTATGACCGCTATGATTTCCCGGGAAAGGGATTCTGTTCTGTTCTGATGATGATTCCGATGATACTGCCGCCATTTGTCGGAGCGCTGGGTTTCCAGCAGATTCTGGGGCATTACGGGGTGCTGAACAGTGTGCTGACGGCATGCGGTCTGCCGCGTGTGGATTTTCTGGGGGGAAACGGACGTTTCTGGGCGGTCTGCGTCATCGAAGCGCTGCATCTGTATCCGATACTCTACCTGAATCTGATCAGCTCGCTGGCGAACATAGATCCGTCCCTTCCGGAGGCGGCGAGGAATACGGGGGCGTCGACGCTGACGTGTTTCCGGAAAATCACGCTTCCCCTGCTGCGGCCGGGAATTCTGGCGGGAGGAAGCATCGTGTTGATCTGGAGTTTCACGGAACTGGGAACGCCGCTGATGTTCGGATTCAACACCGTCACGCCGGTACAGATTTTCAACGGAATTACCGAGCTGGAAAGCAATCCGGCGACGTATACGCTGGTCATCATCATGCTGGCGGTCTCCTGTCTTCTCTATCTCGGGGGGCGCGTTCTGCTCGGCGGTACGGGAGCGACGGCGGCGGATTCCCAGTCCAAGGGGGCAGCGGCATCGCGCGCGGTGCCGCTGCGCGGTTTCCGGAGTCTGCTGCCGCCGGCGCTGTTCTGGGGCTTCGCCTTCTTCTCGTCGCTCCCGCATCTGGCGCTCATCCTGACGGCATGCAGTTCCGACTGGTACGGAAGCATTCTGCCTCTGCAGTATACTCTGGATCATTTTCAGAACGCGCTTTCGAGTCCGCTGGTGCTTCCCAGCATTGTGAACAGTCTGCGCTATTCGCTGATTGCACTGGGCTTTGCCCTGCTCATCGGGCTGCTGACCGCATTTCTGACTCAGCGCTCCACACTCCGTTTCAGGGGGATGTTCGACCTCCTGGCGATGCTTCCTCTGATGATCCCGGGCATTGTCATGGCGGTGGGATTTCTGGGGATGTCCGTGCGCTACGCGTGGGCAGGAGCCTTTTTCGACCCTGTGAACAATCCGGTGCTGCTGATTGCGGCGGCGTATGCAATCCGGAGAATTCCCTATGTGCTCAGATCCGTCACCGCGGGTCTGGAACAGACGCCGGTCGAACTGGAAAACGCCGCAAGAAACGCAGGTGCAGGCGCATGGAGAAGCGTCTGGAAAATCACCTTGCCGCTCATTGCCGCCAATCTGATGGTCGGCGGACTCTTCGCCTTCAGTTTTTCCATGCTGGAGGTTTCCGATTCCCTGATCCTGGCGCAGAAATCGGATTTCTATCCCATCACCAAGGCCATTTATGAGCTCTCGCAGTATCTCGGGTCCGGACCGTACATTGCATCGGCGTTCGGGGTCTGGGCCATGTGTTTTCTGGCTTGCACGTTGATTGCGGCGTCTGTGATGCTCGGGAGAAAGATGGGGTCGCTTTTCCGTCTCTGAGCACGGCGGAGGCGGATGCCCGCCCGGACCGGGGCAGAAGCACGGGTTTCCCATCCGTTTCCTTTCCCGCGAAGGCAGACGACAGGGCGGACGACATGGCAGCGCGGCTCTTCTTCCCTCTCACGCCTTCCCTTCATCCTCCAGTTCAAATGCCGAAAGATCGCTTATCATCAGGGGATAATCGGTCAGCGGCAGGGAATGGAACTCCAGCCAGAAGAGGGGGTCCCCCGCCTGGAAGTGTTTCACACGGTAGACCTTCCCCGTCATCAGGTCGAGAAGGACCGGATTCCTGATGACAGAAACGGAATCCGCCCCCGGAACAACAACGCCGTAAGAAACGCCGCCTCTCCCCGGAGACGCCTGGACAAACACATTCCCGATGCCGGGAAAACCATACTGGACATCCTCCGCAAGATAATAAACAAACACAGGATAGGAATTTTTTTCAAATACCGCTTTGAAGACTGCCGCATCCATCAGGCGGGAATGACGTTCAGAGCGGGGAAAGGCCCGATCCAGCGAAACGGCGCAGAAGGCCCCTCCCCCCCGGAGCGGCATCGGGGAAGAAAAGATGTTTGCGATATGCCTCATGGCATGAAAGGAAAGTTTTTCCGTATAGGTGATTCCGTTCAGGATGCCGTGTCTTGCGGGCTGTTTCCGGGTCTCGTTTCCGAGTTTGTAATCTTTCAGCATCATGTCCACGGTCTGAAAAAAGGAACTCAGGCTTATTCCGGCGGCGAAATCGGCGACATAACGCCGGAGCAGCCACGCCGCCTGATTGCGCTCGCTTTCCCTGACATACGGAGGAAGCCAGTGATTCTCCGGAAACCATGAGGCGAATCCGCATTCGCCCTGCCAGAGTTCCACATGAGAAGCACCGCAGGAATCCAGAGTCGAACGAAGCGCCTTTGCGGTCTCCGCACAGTTCAGCTCCGGCTGAACCGAATACGGATGAATCGAGAAAAAATCCAGAAAGGATGCAATGCCGGAACGGAGAAAATGCTGAGTGTACCAGGAGTTCCCTCCGCTGACACAGGCTCCGATGCGGGCGGAGGGATCTTCCTCGCGGATCCGCATGCCCGTCAGGCGGACAAGACACGCATATTCCTCCGGATCCGGATCCCGCGGCTGCCAGAAGGCAGGCAGATTGGGCTCATTCCAGATTTCATAAAAACGGACCCGTCCGCGGAAATGACGGGCAAGCGCCGAAACATAGTTCTCCCATGCGCGGACCGTCTCCTCCCCGTAGTACAGGGGAACACAACCGACAGCCGCCTCGCTGTACGTCTCTTCCATATACAGCGGATTCCCGAATCCCACATTGAACCAGCTCTGAATGCCTTCGGCCAGAAGTTTGTCCACAATCTCATCGAGCCAGGCGAAATCATAGGTCCCGCGCTCCTTTTCGCAGCGGTTCCAGCCGGTCTGGCAGCGGGCCCACTTGACCCCTGCCCGACCCAGTTTCCCGTAACAGGCTTCCGGATCAAAAAGTTCGCGGTCCAGACATTCAAAACCGATGCTCACACGGGAGCACGAAGGCAGTTCCCGCGAAGAGCGGCATTTCAGTTTCCCGCAATATTCCAGTTCGACTCCTTCCATCCGGGAAAGGTCCTTTTCCAAGACTTCATCCTTCATATTCCCGCTCCCTCTCTCTCTTCTGTTTCCTGTCTGTGTTTTCTGCTCTGCTTTTTCATCGGTCCTCCCCCCACCTCCTGTCCTTTCTTCCAGCGTGCTCCGTTATGTATGTTATGTATACAGATTACTATAGCACCCGGAGGATGGAGAAAACCACGCTTGCATTCCGGAAAAATCACCTTATCTTACGATTCATGACAACAAGGAGCACGAATTTCCCGCATGGAGACACAGGACAATCTTCTTCTTCCCAGAGTCCGTCACAGAATCATCTCCAGTATTCTGCTCCCTCCGCCTTTCCGGCAGCTGACGGAAGAGCACTACCGCCCAGACATCGGGTGCGAGACACCTCACAGACACTCCTCCTTTCAGATCCTGGGCGTGATCAAAGGCGATTTCTCCATCATCACAGCAGGAGGGAAAGGATCTTCCGGAAAGACCTCCGAAGAGCTGTCAGCGCCATCCTCCCCGGGAGAAGGAAATTCGGAATACCGTCTGCTGCCCGGAGACTGCATTCTCCTGCCCGTCAATTTCCCCCATGCCTGGCGGAACGGAAAGCAAGAAACGCAGACGATCCAGATTCTGATGGAAACGGATCCCGCTCTCCCGGAAGAAGAATACGGGGAACTGGCAATGCTGCCGAAAGTATCGGAAAATGCTCCGGTAAAGCTCTCACTGCCGCCGCGGATCTGGGAACGCTGTCACAGAAAGATTTCCCCGCCGTTCCTGCGCCTTCGTCCGGGAGGAAGCCTGATTTTGATGTCAGCGCTTCTGGAGCTGCTGGGTGAGCTGCTGCAGGCCGCAGCCCTCCACCACGACGTCCGAAACGGAGAATTCCGGATGAAGCATCCGCTTCACCCGGGCATGGAAAAAGTCTTCCGCTGTCTCCTGGAGCATCCGGAGAGGAAGCATTCCCTTTCCAGTCTGGCAAAAACGGCATGCCTCAGCACGAGCCGTTTCTCGGAAGTCTTCCGGGAAAGCTGCGGTGTTCCCCCCATGGAATATCTCGTCCGCAGAAGAATGGAACTGGCAAAACAGATGCTTCAGACATCCAATCGGAGTCTGGAAGAAATTGTCTCTTCCTTCCGTATGAAATCGGTCTCCTATTTCATACGGAAATTCAAATCCTTTTATGGCACAACGCCCGCATCCTTCCGGCGGAACGCGGAAGAACAATGGAAACAAAGCGGATCTCTCCTCCGGGCCGGGGAAAACGGAAAAAAAGAAAGAGACGGAAGAAAAGGGAAAAAGCAAAAAAAGGAGAATGAAATAACCTGAAGTCCCCCCCTGCCGCTCTGTCCTCCTCCCTGGGAAAACTGAAAAAGGCAGAAACCTCCCTCTGAAAAAAATGAAAACGGCGGAATGACGCCTCATATACAGTCATTCCGCCGTTTTTTTTCCAGAGTTTTTTCCGGGAGCAGATTTTTCTAACGGCTCCCCTTCCCCCGGAATGAATCCTCAGTCGAAATTGAAAAGGATCATGACCGGGAGAACCCCGCCTTTGATAATGTTGATCAGACCGAACTGGCATCCGCCGTTTCCGGAAACATTGACAACACCGAACTGGAATCCGCCTTGAGCATCTCCTGCCACATTCACAGCAGAAGCCTGCATCCCTTTCAATGTCCCGGTGACATTGTAAAGGCCGGCCTGGAACCCATTCATGTCCTCAGTAATGTTTCCGAGGACGCCGGGCTGGAATCCGGACATGGAGCGTGCAATGTTCAGTCCTCCGGCCTGCAGCCCGATCACCGCTCCGGCGCAGTTGAACACACAGGACGCCTGAATCCCGCTGACGCGCGTCTGATTCAGACAAAGCACAATGGACGCCTGAAGGCCATTGACTTTTTTGCCGATACTGCAAACCATGCTTCCCTGAGCTCCGTCAATGTAATCCGTTCCGGAAAGGAGCCAGGAGGCTTCCAAGCCCTTCACCTGACCGATTCCGGAGCACATCGGCCAACCGGTCTTGATGCCGTAGACATTCGAGTCATAAGTGTATTGCGGGACACGCGGGAAAAATCCCAGCTGGAAGGGAGTCCAACCCGCTGTTTCCGGCGGTGCGGATTCTGCGGACTGAAGTGTAAATACAAACAGAAACATTCCCAGAAAAGCAGGCAGAAAAAACTTTTTCATCTCTCTCAATTCCTTCTATTGATCATGAATGTAAGGACTCACTTGCAAAATTCAGAACTTGAAATTGAACAATGGGAAACAGGGCAGAAAACCATCCTCCGTAAAATTCAGAAGTCCGATCTGAAATGTTTGCCCGTCCGCGACATTGACCACGCCCAGCTGAAGCCATCTGGCGATTCCGCTGACATTGACCAGCCCGAGCTGAATGCCGTTCACTTCTTTGCTGACATTCACAATACTGAACTGCACCCCGTTCACCTGGTCGGAAGCGGCTCCGAGCACGGCTGCTTCCAGACCGTCTACCGCTGCAGTGCCGCCCGATATCGGAGCACCGATCCGAATGCCCGTAGCTCTTGCCGTGTCCTGATTCGTAGGGGTCCCGACGCAGAATCCAATTTGAATGAATTCCCAGGACTGATATTCCTGTGTGTCACTTTTCCCCTGCACAGAATCCTGTGCGGAAAGTGAGCAGACACACGGGAAAACGAAAAAGAGCACCATCATCAGCCAGTTTTTTTTCATTGCCGGAGATCCTCCTTAGCTTTTTTTCTTGTTTGTTTTTTATTCTGGATTCAAGACAAAATCATTTTTTGTCCCTGGTAAGGGAGAGGAAAGGGCTCCATACAGGAATTTTAAGATCCTCCTTCCCCTTCCATTGATTTACAATATCAGTAAAGAGGAGAAATTCAAGGTCTTCCCGGGGATGCCCGGAAAGTTTCGTGCTATCATAGACTCTTTTGGCTGCTCTCCTGACATAAAAAAACTTCAGATCAAAAGAAAATCCGCATATCTTGCAGGAGGAGAAATACGGCAGGCGCAGCCTGACGGGTGCAGGGGATGCAACCCTGCCGGGGTGTATGAGGGCGAGCAGCCCTCATGCTTTTCAGAAAAAAATAAATAAAAAAATGCGGCAGGCGCAGCCTGACGGGTGCAGGGGATGCAACCCTGCCGGGGTGTATGAGGGCGAGCAGCCCTCATGCTTTTATTTTATTTATTTTTTTGCCTCCGGCGGCCAGCGTTTCGCCGCTGGATCGCGACAAGGTCACGGACCTTGACCGCGAGAAAAATGCT
>CAKUDG010000025.1 GCA_934644965.1 uncultured Victivallales bacterium
CCTTTGTTGCTTCGCAAAATTTTATTTTTTATTTTGCCTCCGGCGGCCAGCGTTTCGCCGCTGCACCGCGACAAGGTCACGGACCTTGACCTCGTAAAAATGTCAGGTGCAGCATTTTTATGTGCCTTGTTTTCCGCCGGCTTTCCATTCCCATGATATCAATGAGAATACAGAAGGAAGCATCCATCAGGCAAAAAAATCTCCCTGGAAGGAAATTCCCTCACGCCTGGAGGCAGAGAAAATATTTCAGGGAGATATCTCAGAATATACGGAAAATGAAATCAGGAAAAGACTGCGGAAAGCTCATCCCGATTCTTCCGGATTCTGTTATTCTGCAGTTTCAGATGCAGCCGGGGAAGACTGAGCCGGAGCTGCGACAGCTTCAGAAAGCACAGAAGCAGATGCAGACGGTACCGCCGCCGTAGTCACTTCTTTTCTCAAACGACGAACCTTTTTCTTCTTCTCCGCCTGTTCAGGAAATTTTTCAGCCAGAATCTGCTTCATCACACGCTTCGGCATGGAACGAAGAGCCGCAATCCTAGCCTTCGCATCGGGACGGGGCACAACCTTCCCCTGCTCCCAGAACGCAACAGAATTCACATTCACATCCAGCAGAGCCGCCATTTGCGCCTGACTGATGTTTAATTTCTTGCGCAGTTTCCTGATCTGAACCGAACCGACACGTACATTGGAGGCTCCTTTCGGCTTCAGCGCAGGAAGCGGTTCCTGAACAATCTGTGCAAGCGGATGAATATTTTTCGCCTGAATTTCTTTCTCCAGAAGAGCAATCTTCTTTTTCTGCTCAGCCAACGCAATCTTCAACGCAGAAACCTGTTTCATAAGAGGTTCTGTGGACTTCTTAAACTCTTTCCGCGCAAGTCTTGAAAACTCATCCTTTAACAACTGTTTGACGTCCGGCATGAAAACTCTCCTCTATCTTGTTTTTCAGGAATATTCCTTTGATCAAAGCAAAAAATCAATCACTTATTTCACTATCTCTCCCATAATATATTCTCACGGTATTCAAAAAGTCAATCTTTTTTTCTAAAAAATGATAAATTTTTTGTTCCATTTTCATTATAAAGAAATAAACATGGATCTCCCTTTTTCTCAAAAACGGGAAAAATCCGTTTCAAAAACTAAGATGCTTTCCTCATCCTTTTTCCCTCTCTGCCGTTCCCCAATGCGAATTGATGAATGACAAGGGAAAACTGCTTCCCGTTCTCCGGATATACAGCCGCCGCTCTTTCCAGTAAAAAATGCTCAGAGAAAAAACGCCGTCTGTAAAAATACAGCACCTTCACAAAATAAGAGATTTTGACGACACTATGCTTTTTCGAAAAAGTTTTCTCCTTTTCCACTTCAGAATATTCTGTATTTCCCAACAGGCACAGCAGACTTTTGCAGAGAAAAAGAATTTTATGTTTTTTCTTCACAGGCACAGACGCCAGGGTGATAAAACCTTCCCCTTATCAATGACCGCCCCCAGAGCAGAAAATGAATGGAGAAGAAGGGGGGGGAGAGGCTGCTCCCTGTCTCCGGCATCCGGAAAACAGCAGAAATCCAGACTGCCGGAGAAGACGGGGAAAAAATTCCATATTTCCGCCTCTCGTCTTCTTCTGCTCTTAAACACGGAGTTTCATCCTTCTCTGTGCCCGGAGGATGTCCCGGGGAGTCTCTCCGCAGCAGGATGGATGCCAATCACATGCGCCCGGACTTTCAAACGCCGGACGGAAGAATAAACTGCATTGCGGATTTCCTGCAGCGCCTCCTTCCGCTCGGAATCAGAAGTTTTGTAAACCCGGAACTGTGCCATCGAATCCGAAAATGCGGCGGAAACATTCTCCACAGTGCGGCAGGAGGAAAGGGAGTCCTTCAGCACGGGAATGACGGAATCCTCCAGAGTCGCCGCGTCCGTCCCCGGCAGGGAAAGTGTCACAATGAAGACTTCATGCAGATTTCCACTCTGCCCGCTTTTTTCCGTCGTGCTGCAGGAAGAGAAAATCAGAATGCAGCCGCAGAGCGGAAGCAGCAGAAAAGAATTTGCAAATCCAGAATACAAGCGCCGAAAAATATTTCTCATTTTCCCTTCTCCGGATTCCGGGACTCGAAGTTCTGTTCCAGTGCACCGAAAAGCTCCCGCATGATCAATGGCCGGTTCTCATCCAGGAACGCCTTTCTGCTCCCTCCCAGGGATTCCAGAAGCGGACGGCTGTTGGAATAGAAAATGAAAGTTGCCAGTAGATGAAAGAGTTTCACTCGAATCATCTCCGCTGGGCAACCGTCAGAGCAAATCCGGAAACAGAGTTTTTCAAGATAGTCGAAACGCGGACGGAGAAAAAGTTCAAAAACTTCATCGTGCATCTCAGAGGGTTCCATCATTTCACGGTAGAGAATCCGGCTTTTGATGTTCTGAATGTCATTACGGTCCAGAGAATCGAAAAAATGCTCCGCAGAGGTTTTCAGAATCTGAAGCGCAATCTCCCTGTCACAGGATTCCGGTTCCGGGAGAGACGGATGTTCCCCTTCGGTCCGTGCATAGACATATTCCAGCACGGCCAGATAGAGTTTCGCCTTCGAGCCGAAATGATAATTGACCGCAGCCAGATTCACATCGGCGGTTCTTGAAATTTCACGGATCCTGGCCTTGGAATATCCCATATTCGCAAATTCCGTGCATGCCGCATTGATCAGCCGTTCTTTCGTCGAAAGTTTGTTTTCCATTTTGAGCACCTCCACTTTCGGGTGATTGTTTCTGCAGCAAAATATAAAACATTTGTTTGAAAATGCAATTCCAAAACTATGTTTTAATAAAAAACTTCTTCCTGGGAGAGAAGTCATCCATACGCCGAGTGCGGGTTTCGGAAGTTTTCTTACAGAGCGCAAAAGATCGTCTATTCCTATAATACAAAATACAATATATATAAGTATATAATGAGGATGCAGAAATCCTGAAACGAATTCAAGGGTCAGAAAGAGAAGGGAGGGAAAGTAAAGGGAAAAGAAGGAGGAAGAAAGGGGGAAAAAGGAAAAGAGAATGCGTGAGAAGGAAAACATTCCTTCCGGCCTTCCGGGAAAAGAATCCTTTGAAGTTCTAAATTTTGCAGGAAAGGAATGAAGAAGATCTTGTAATTCGGGAGAAAAGAAGTATATTCTCGTTCCGGCGCGAAAGTCTGGTCCGTCGCGGTGTTCCATGAAGCCGTCCGGAATTCCCGGAAGCGCCATAAAAAAGCTGTGTCAACCATGAACTTTTCATAAAATGGAGCAAAGAAGCATGATCAAGCAACTGAATGCTGCACCCGGGCACGAAAAACTCGTGGCATGGGTCAACGAATGGGCTGAACTCTGTCAGCCGGAAGCGATTTACTGGTGCGACGGTTCCCGGGCCGAATATGATCGGCTCTGCAACGAAATGGTGGATTCGGGTCTTGCCATCAGACTGAATCCGGCGAAACGGCCGAACAGTCTTCTTTTCCGTTCCGATCCGTCGGATGTGGCGCGTGTGGAAGCTCGCACCTACATCGCCTCGGAGAAAAAGGAAGACGCCGGACCGACGAACAACTGGATTGATCCGAAAGAACTCAAAGCCACCATGCTCGACCTCTATAAAGGCTGCATGCACGGCAGGATTCTGTATGTGATTCCCTTCTCGATGGGTCCTGTGGGGTCCCCGATTGCGAAAATCGGCGTGGAGATCACCGACTCTCCCTACGTTGTGGTCAACATGCACATTATGACCCGCGTGGGCACGAAGGTTCTGGAAGTGCTCGGTGCGGACGGGGAATTTGTTCCCTGCATGCACTCTGTCGGCAAACCGCTGGAGAACGGTGAAAGCGACAATGGTGTCTGGCCGTGCGCTCCGCTGGAAAAGAAATATATTGCGCACTTCCCGGAAACACGTGAAATCTGGTCGTACGGATCCGGATACGGCGGAAATGCGCTTCTCGGGAAGAAGTGTCTGGCCCTGCGCATTGCGTCCGTCCAGGCGCGTGACGAAGGATGGATGGCGGAGCACATGCTGATTCTGAAGCTGACCCGTGAATCCGACGGTGTGGTCAAATATGTCACCGGAGCCTTCCCCTCCGCCTGCGGGAAAACCAATCTTGCCATGCTCATTCCGACCATTCCGGGCTGGAAGGTGGAAACGGTCGGCGACGATATCGCATGGATGAAATTCGGTGCCGACGGCCAGCTTTACGCCATCAATCCGGAAGCCGGATTCTTCGGAGTCGCCCCCGGAACGAACTTCAAATCAAACAAGAACGCCATGCACTCCTGCGAAAAGGACACCATCTTCACCAACGTGGCTCTCACGGATGACGGAGATGTCTGGTGGGAAGGCATGGAGGAAGATACCGACGGAAAGAAACCCGCCCATCTCATCGACTGGAAGGGGAAAGACTGGACGCCGGATATGAAGGACGAAAACGGCAAAGCCGTCAAGGCCGCCCATCCGAACGCCCGTTTCACGGCCCGCGCTTACAACTGCCCCGCCATCGCGGCGAACTGGGAAGATCCTGCCGGGGTGCCGATCGCGGCGATTCTCTTCGGCGGACGGAGACCGTCGACTCTGCCGCTGGTTTACCAGTCCATGAACTGGGAACACGGGGTGTTTGTGGGGTCGACCGTCGGTTCCGAAGTCACCGCAGCCGCTCTGGACGTCAAGGCCGGCACCGTCCGCCGCGACCCGTTCGCGATGCTGCCCTTCTGCGGATACAATATGGGCGATTATTTCAAACACTGGCTCGAAATTGGAAAACGCGAAGGGGCCAAGCTCCCGAAGATTTTCTGTGTGAACTGGTTCCGCAAGACTCCGGAAGGGAAATGGCTCTGGCCCGGATACGGTGACAACAGCCGCGTCCTCAAGTGGGTCTTCGAGCGCTGCGAAGGCAAAGGTGAAGCAAAGGAAACGGCCATCGGCTATCTGCCCACTGAAAATGCCATCGACCGTAGCGGAACGGATGTGACGGAAGAGGATATGAAGCAGCTCCTCGCCGTCGATATCGAGGGCTGGAAGAAGGAACTCCAGACCATCGTCGAACACTATGCCAAGTTCGACAGACTGCCGCCGGAACTCGAAGCCCAGCGCAAGGCTCTGGAAGAAAGACTTTCCAAATAAAATAAAAAGTCTTTCCATCGATTCAGGCTTTGAAAAGGATCGGGACATTGGAAGAATGTCCCGGTCCTTTTTTTACATCTCCCGTTCTCTGCGCTGTTCCCCTTCCGGATTTCCTTGTTCCCCAGACAGATTTTTCTTGTTTCTCAGAGCATGCCGCGCTTTCCCCCGACTTCTCCCTTTCGGTTCTCCCATTCGTTTCTCCCATTCTTTGCTGCTTCCTTCCCGGTGATTCTGCTTCGGGGAGAGAAGGAAGAGCTGTTTTTCCCCGGGGAAATTATCATTGGAAAAGAAAAGGTGATGAAAAAAAGAAAAACTCAAAACGATTCTCCGGAGGCTGGAAAGAACCGAAGCCCGAGAAAGGCAGGAATGGCCTCTGGAATCGAAACGCAGAGGAGAAAGTAATGAAGTTAAAGATGGAACGGGAGAGAAGCTGAAGAAAAGAAACAAACGCACGGGACAGGAATTTTTTTCCCCCCGATGGAAGCGGACATTTTTTCAAAAGGAAAAATGCGAAGGGAAATCAAGGATACAGATACGACGGTACTATTCATAGAGGAGCCTACCCTCCATACAGGAAATCCGGAGAAGCAAGAGGCGGCGGAACGGACATGCGAAGCGCCTTTTCCCGAGGAATCGCGGAACAGATCATGAAGCTCAAAGACCCGGGAAACAGAAAAGGACCAGTGCCTGCGGCGTGGGGGAGGAAAAGGAAGAAGAGACGGAGAAATATGGTTTCTCGAGATCAGGGGGGTCAGCGTTTTTTTGGAGGAAACTCATATTGATCCGCGGCGACAGGCAGTTCGATATGATAATGGAAAGCCAGCAGACGAATCCCTGTCACGGCAAAGGAAACGATGAGAAAAGTCAGGAAAAACGGCAGAGAGCTTCTGGTGGAGAGCGCATAATAGAGGAAACCGCCGATCAGGGATGCCGTGGCGTAGAAATCGCTTTTCAGGACGACGGGAACGGTCCCGACCATGATATCGCGGATCACGCCGCCGCCGACGGCGGTGCTGACACCGCTCAAAACCACGCCGATGGGAGTTAAATGGCAGCTGATACCTTTTGCGGCGCCGAGGGCGGTGAAGACACCGAGTCCGATGGCATCGCAGAAAGTGATGATATGGGTGTTTTTCATAGCCCAGTCGGCGCGGGTGAAGACGGCGATTCCGGTGAAAATACAGACGATCAGATAGGTTTCATTGGTCAGAGCCGCCACTGGAGTTGCCCCGATGATGCAGTCTCGGACAATGCCACCGCCGACCCCGACCGTGCAGGAAAGCACGATCACGCCCAGAAGATCAAGACGGTGTTTGACTCCGCGGACCGCCCCGGTGAGGGCGAAAATGAATGTTCCGAAAAGATCAAACCCGTAGGTGATGCATTCTTCCATTGTTTCCGGCCTTTTTTCTGGATATTGCGGAGATGGCCCCCCCTTCCCCATCCCATATAGAGAAAATCGCTCTGAAGGACTGTATCACTCGAAGCGGATGCTTCCGAATTCAGAGGGGGTGTGAAAATCGCAACGGGAAAGCGGAGCCCAGGAAAGCCAGTGAGGATGAGAAGTTTCATCACAGCATTTGCTTGCATTTCCGGTCCAGAGCTGTCCTGAAAGCCGCGGATCAATGGAGGCGTATTTGACGAAAAAGGCGAGCGGGATGCGGAATCCGAGACGCCAGGTCAAAGGTTCGGTGATTTCGGGATCGACCCGGTCCGGAAGGCTGTGCCAGCGTTCCACGGATGCGCAGTCTTCCAGTGCGACCGGTTCATACACTCCTCCGCGGAGGTCCGTGACATTATAGAGAAGCATAGCTCCATTTGCGCTGAATTCAAAATTGTAATAGCGGACATTGTCTTTGGGGCGGATGAAGAATTCGACGCAGCTGTCCCTGCAGACATCCTGCTGGAAACCGGAACGGACTGCGCGGACGTAACGATCCTCGACCTGGAAGAGGCCGTAGATGTTCGCATCGTCGTAAAGCAGTTTCAGCGAGACTTTTGAGATAAAATCCTTCTTTTCCGCATCGAGCAGATGATCCACGGGGAGAAGCTCCGCATTTTTCCATTGCGGATCGTCTTTAAAAGACGCATTGAGAAAGACAGGGCCGGAAGCTCTTCTCACCAGATAGTCAGCCATGGATCAGAAATCTCCTTTTTGAATGATGAATGGACAGGATGAAATTTTACGGGAAAATTCACAGAAGGAATGCTTCAACGGATGACTCCCAGATTCCGATAGCGGAGATCGATTTCGCGTTTGGAACTGTTTGTCGCGCGGATTCGTTCCAGGGCGGTCAGAAGCTTGTTGAGATTTCCGGGAAGATCGCTGTCATACATATAGGCTCTGAACAGTTCTCCGGGCGCCTGACGGTCCTTGTAGTAAAAGGCGCAGATGAGCTGATCCCGTCCGAGAGGGCAGACCACACGCATTCGGATGTCCGGACAGAGCGTCAGGGTCAGGAGAATGAGCTCCATTGCCCGGTTGACGCTTTCCACACGGTCGCCGGGAGTCAGCTTGTCCGCGTTCGGGATTCCCTGAATGACGGGAAGACTTAAACTGAGATTCACACACTTGTCCTTGCGGATCACGACACATTCCGTATCGAAGAGCAGCTCGGAATTCTTTCCGTTGATGAAGGCGCGGGGTATGCGTTCGACGATATGAAATTCCAGAGTGTCCGGCAGGACCCTTCGGACGGAGACATCCTGAATTCCGGGTTCGGTCTGCCGGAGAATCCTGCGCAGATCGTCCAGGCGGACGGAAAAGAGGTTTGTCGTTCCGGGATTGAGATTCAGGATTTCGCAGAGGACTTTTTCCTTTCCGTTCCACCATCCTGCACTGTGGAGCGTCACCTGACGCAGCACAAAGCGGCGGTTTTCATAGAACATCCCCCGTGCCGAGTACCAGAACAGGAAAAGGCATCCTGCGGCAATGGCGAAAATCACGAAAAGCGCCAGCAGGATTTTGGAGGATCGTTTTTTCGGCATCCCGATTCCGGAGCTCACTGGGGGACCTCTCCCGGTTCGATATCTGATTGATGATTGACGATGTGTTTTCTCATTGCGGAGGCAGATTCTTTTTTTCTGTCCGCACTGCGGAGAATATAGCTTCATTTCCCTTGATTTTCTAACCTTTTTTCATGGAAAAATGATAAAAAGCGCCTTTGCATCGGCAAAATGGGAGAGCTATAGTAAAAAACATTTTCACAGTCATGACACAGTCAATTGAACAATCAAGGATTCTGCAGAAAAATGGACTTCCCGGATCGACAGGCCCTTCATCTCTGGACCAATGAAATTCCTTTCGCACATGGAAATTCCCCTGAAAAAGACATCCCCACCATTACACCGTATCACCCCTCCACCTGGAATAAAAACGGAAAGGCCGTGGTGATTCTTCCCGGAGGCGCCTACTGGGGCCTTGCACAGCATGAAGGTTACGCTTATGCAGAATGGCTTGTGACCAAGGGATATACGGCTTTTGTCGTAAATTACCGCCTGGGATCGAACGGCTATCGTCATCCGGCGGAACTTTCCGATGCCGCGCGTGGGATCCGCCTGGTCCGCGAAAATGCGGAAAGTCTCGGCATCAGAAAAAACAGCATCGGAATCATCGGCTCCTCCGCCGGAGGACATCTTGCCGCCTCCTGCGCAACGTTCCATGAACTGGGGGCAAGAGAAAAAGGTGAATCGGAGGAAAAGGATCTCGGGCGCCCTGATTTCAGTGTCCTCTGCTATCCGGTGATTTCCGGATGCGAACCGTATTCGCATTTCGGATCTTTTGAAAATCTGCTGGGGGAAACGGACTCCCCGGAGCTCAGAAAAAAACTTTCCATGGAAAAATCGGTCGATGCCCATACACCGCCTGCTTTCATCTGGCATACATGGGAAGACGGATGTGTCCCGGTGGAAAATGCCATCGCCTATGCCGCGGCCCTGAAAAAGTTCAGTATTCCTTTTGAACTGCATATTTATGAGAAGGGGGGGCATGGTCTGGGGCTTGCAGGGGGACAGCACCCGTGGGCGGAGGAGTGTCTACGCTGGTTGAATACGCGGCCGTGATTTCACAACTCCATCCAGTGTATTGTTTCCGCTGACGGGCTGAACTTTCCTCCGGGGATGAGATTCTCTCTGATCAGAACATACCTTGCAACATTGTTTTCCCCAGTTGTTTAACAGGGGGCATTTATAACTGTTAGGAGGAGGAATTCGGAAATGAGTTTCGAGAAATGCTCGGAAAAGCATGCGCCTGCAGTTGCGCTGGGAATGTCGGTTCTTGCATTCATCTGTTCTGTTGCGGCGTTCATGAATACACCGGGAGATATTCCTTTGCCGTCGCAGAGGACGGCTGTTTCGCATCCTCCCGGCGGCGCTGGAGCGGGGGGGCCGGGTGCTGGTGGAATGCCTGGCGAAAGAGGAGGAGCCATGGGGAGGATGCGTCCCGGCCGCGGAATTTCTGAAGAATATTTCAAACTTTACCAGGAACGTGTTCAGCTTCTGGAAAATATGGTAAAAAGCAATGAATTGCTTTTTGAAGCGGGAGCTCTTCCCATGGATGAACTGATGAATTCCCGTTTCACAGCGGATTGCGCCAGAGTAATGCTGGCACGCCTTCAAATGGGCGGACGGCCTTCTCCGGGACTTTCTGAAGCGGTCATGACGGAAAAATACTGGGACTGGGTACTCAGGAATCAGCCACCTGCTGAACAGCAGCAGTCATCAGGGGACAAGAACTGGAAGGCGGCCCTGGAATGGAATCAGGCTCGTTTGAATCTCTCCCGGATGGACTCCCGGATTGTCAACAACCCCCGGTTTCAGCAGGCAATCGAGGAATGTCTGAAGACCTATCCTGACAAATTATCTGATGAACAGATCAAGACTCTGGTAGAATCTGAACGGGCATTTTGATCCTCTGCAGTGCATGAGATCAAATAAAAAAATCCGGCAGGCCTGCCGGATGCAGGAGAGGCAATCCTGCGGGGAAGTATGAGGGCAAGTTGCCCTCATGCTTCTTTTTATTTTTTAAGATTTCGTGCTCCGCACGACCCGCGTCTCGCCGCTGGACCGCGACAAGGTCACGGACCTTGACCTCATGAAAAATGCTACACGCATTTTTCCGTAGTTTTTGCTTCGCAATAGTATTTTTTTGTTGCTTCGCAAGGGGGTTACTTCGTTTGCCTCCGGCAGCCAGCGTCCCGCCGCTGGACCCCGGCAAGCTCACGGACCTTGACCTTCTGAAAATGGTTACACGCATTTTCACGAAGTTTCCTTTCTGCATATTCCCTTCCCGGAAATCTTCAATACTCAAAGCTCATGGCACCATCGCTGGATCTCCTTCAGGAAAAAAGGGAGCCATGTCCGGATTTTATGTTTGCCGATTCCTTTGATGTCAACAGCATCTTCCAGAGTCAAGGGTTTCCTTTCCGCCAGTTCATGCAGAACGGAATCCGGAAAAATCAGATATGGCGGCAGACTTTTCTGCTCCGCAAGACGTTTTCGCAAATGTTGAAGCCGGCGAAATAAATCCCCCTCCTCCTCCATTCCATCGCCAGGAGGAGATGGAAACTGCACAGCAGTACGACTCTTTCTCTCCCCCCTCCCCGGAGAAGAGCGCCGCGGCTCCTTCATTCGCCTCCCTTTCTCCTTCTCCTTTTTCTTCTTTGCCATGGCGGACTTTCCATTATGCTGGAGAAATGCTTCGGCCTTTTCTGAAAGAGCGATGCAGGGATATTCCGGAGTCCCAACCCGTTCAAACCATCCATCGTGCTCCAGTGCCCGGAGAAGAAACATCAGTTTGTTTTTGCGAAAGGATTTCAAAATTCCGAAATGCGGAGAAAACTCATAATCTCTTCTGAACGGGAAATCCGCATCCTCCTCGGACTCCCCGCGAAGAATCATGGAAAGACGTCCCAAGCCGAAAGCGCCCGAAAAATCACGGACAGCAGAGAAAATCAGGAAAACAGCTTCCTCCTCCCCCGCGGCAAAAAATGGAAGCATAGAAGATTCCTGCGTCAGATGATTATCCCCCTGTGCAGCTGCGGCGGTATCGCGTCTTTTCTTCTGCAGCATCTCCGCGGCACAATGATCGCAGACGCCACAGCGCCATCCGGAAGAATCCTCTCCGAAGTAGGAAGTCAGAAACGCCTGGCGGCAAGCACGGGTTCTGGCATAGGCGCTCATTTCCTCCAGACGCTCCGTCTCAAGGGCCTTTTTCTCCTCCAGAGCTTTGAAATCCATTTCCAGTTCCGTTTTTTCCGGGTGGAGCAGTTCCGTAGTACATCCCTGAAAAGGAAGCGAATACTCCAGAACACCGCTTCCCCTGAGATGCTGAAGCACACGCCGGAGCTGTACCTCCGAAAGACCGCAGATCCCGGAAAGTTCCCCGATGGTATAACGACGCTCCGTCAACGCCCGGTTGAAACCGTACTGCCGGAGAAAACGGGAAAGAAAACGCGAACGCTGGGTCGCTTCTTCCGCATGCTCTTCCGCAAGACGGGAAACATCCCCGAGTATCCGCAGATTGATTTCCCCAGCATGACGGCGGGTACGTGCAAGATAACCGTTCTGCTCCAGAATCGAAAAAACCGATCCGGCAAGCGCTTCCGATTTCAGCTCCGGCATCCGCAGGCAGAATTCCGAAAGAGTAAGATCCAGAGAGAGACTGCCCGCACGCTTCGCCAGCGCAAGAAGCAGACGGTATGAGGAACGGAGAAGGGCTTCGGATGGATTGTTCATATCGATCAGAAACGACTGGATATAACGGTCGGAAGGGGAATAGAGAAGAGTACAGTCCGCCGGTTTTCCGTCGCGCCCTGCCCTGCCTGCCTCCTGATAATAGGCCTCGATGGAACCGGGCATATTGTAATGGATCACATGCCGCACGTCGGAGCGGTCAATTCCCATGCCGAAGGCGTTTGTCGCCGCGAGGACCGGGCCGGATTCCTCCATGAAACGCTCCTGGGCACGCGTCCGCTCGGAATCGCTCATCCCCGCATGATACGCAATGCAGCCGAATTCGGCATGGAGAAGTTCCACATTTTTCCGGGTCGAAGCATAAAGAATGGCAGGTTCTTTTCCTTGAAAGGGTTCCAGAAGAGTCCGGAGACAGGTGAGCTTCTCCTCCTCCCCTCCGCCCGTGTACAGAACGGAAAACGCCAGATTGGGCCGTTTGAATCCGGAAACATGCAGTTTCATCCCGGGACGGCGCAGCTGTTTGAGAATATCCTCCCGTACAGCATGAGTCGCCGTCGCCGTAAATGCACAGACCTGGCGGATCCCGAAACACTCTGTCATCTCCCCGAGACGCAGGTAGGACGGACGAAAGTCATGCCCCCATTGACTGATGCAGTGGGCTTCATCCACAATCAACGTCTCCGGAGGCGTTGTTTTCAGAAAATTCCGGAAGCTGTTCGCACCGAAACGTTCCGGTGCGACATACAGAATCCGGATGTCACCCCGTGCCACGCCGTCCAGCACATGAAACTGTTCCTGCAAACTCATCGCCCCGTTGAGACAGTCCGTACAATGAATTCCCCTGCCGTGAAGCGAATCCACCTGGTCCTTCATCAGGGAGATCAGCGGAGAAACCACAATCCCGTAACGGCGGAAGGGGTGCCGGGCAGCAGAGGAAGAGTTCCCGATCTTCCGCTCCTTCCGCCTCAGGACCGTCTCGCCGGCTTCCGACTCCTCTTCCGGATCGGAGCGGATCAGGAGCGGAAGCTGGTAGCAGAGCGATTTCCCCGCTCCCGTCGGCATAATGACACACACATCTTCCCCGAACAGAATCGCACGGACAATCGTTTCCTGTCCATCCAGAAAAGAATCAAAGCCGAAATACCGTTTCAGCGCCTCTTTGAGGGTTTGATGATATCTGTCGTCCATTCTTCTTTTTTCTTTATGCCTGATCCCTTCCTGCCGCCGGAAGACGAATGATAAAAACAGGGATCTCTTTCACAAAAAAACGAAAAAAACGGAGCGGGGAAAAGTCTCTTTCTTCCCAGCTCCGTTTCATTCCGGTTCCGGACCGGCAAAGAGAGGAGTCAGTTCTTCTCCTGATTCAGACGGTCGATGTCTTTCTGAACCATATCCACGACTCGTTCAAATTTCTTCACATTCTGTTCATCCACATCCATCAGAGTTTTGTGGGCGTCGAGGACGGTCTGTGCGCTGGGCTGAGAGTTTTCCGCTCCATCATTCCACGCGCTTCCGCTTCCGGGATCCGAAACGGGACCGTCCACAAAGCAGAACAGTTTTTTCAGTCCCAGTCCGTAAAGCAGATTGCGGTTCTGCTCTCCCGCGTTGCAGATGTTCATGACGGCGTTTATTTTCTTGGCGCGGAGCCCCAGCATGGCAAGAATTCCCATGAAGGTGCTGTCCATCCACGAACAGGCGGAAAGATCCACGTTGATTTCTGAAAAGGACGTCTGTTCCAGACTCTTCGCCAGATTGCGGAGGGGCGGCGCACATTCAAATGTGGCACGTCCGCTGACTCGGATGACGTACACTCCGTCACGGTTGGAGATCAATAATTCCGACGCGTTTTCCATCTTCATCCTCCTGAAATGTAATTACGCTTTCTCAAGAACCGCTTTGATGCGACGGACGCCGCGGCTGGAACTTTCCTCTTTGGTGATTTTCAATTTCACCAGCTGCCCGGTATGAGCTGCATGCGGCCCGCCGCAGATTTCCTTGCTGAACGAACCGATGCTGTAGACTTTCACCTTCTCCCCGTATTTGGATTCAAAAAGACCGATCGCACCCTGCTGTTTGGCTTCCTCGACCGTCATTTCCTCGCATATCACAGGAAGATCGGCCGCAATTTGTTCATTGACAATCCGTTCCACTTCTGAGAGCTGTTCAGGAGTCATCTTGTCCGGATGCGAAAAGTCGAAACGCAGGCGCTCACCGTTGATGTTCGAACCCTTCTGCGCCACATGATCGCCGAGAACCATCCGGAGCGCCTTGTGCAGCATGTGCGTCGCCGTATGCAGTTCCGCGGAGGCTTCCGAATGATCGGCAAGTCCCCCTTTGAAGACCTGGCCCGATGTCATGCGGGAAAGTTCCTGATGCTTCGCATAGGCTTCCTCATATCCCTTCATATCCACGCTGAAGCCGGCTTCCTTGGCCATTTCAGCAGTCAGTTCAATGGGGAAACCGTAGGTCTCGTAAAGATTGAACGCATTCTTCCCGCTGACGACTTTGTTCTGAATGTGTGCCGGAACGCGTCCGATCAGTTTTTCAAATTCGCGGATCCCGCGTTCGAGCGTCGCGGCAAACTGTTTTTCCTCACGGTCGAATTCCGAAAGAATCACGGATGCGTTTGCGGAAAGTTCTGGATACACATCCTTGTATTCGGCAATCACCACTTCCGCCATGGAGGCCGTGAAGGGGGTCTTGACGCCAAGCTTCAGGGCCTCGCGGATCGCGCGGCGGATCAGACGGCGGAGCACGTAGGAACGGCCGACCTTGTCCGGAATCACTCCATCCGCCATGATGAAGGCGGCGGCACGGATATGTTCCACGATGATCCGTTCGGAACGCGTCCGTTCAGAACCGTCCCACACGCTCCCGCGGATTTCGTCCAGACGGGCGAACAGCGGCTGGAAAATCTCCGTCTCGTAACAGTTCTTCTTCCCCTGGAGGACGGCTGTCACGCGTTCAACCCCCATGCCGGTATCCACGTTCCTCTGTTTCAGAGGCTCAAATTTCCCTTCCGAATTCTTGAAATACTGCATGAACACGTTGTTCCAGATCTCGACCCAGCGCTTGTCGGCCGGATCAAAGACTTCGGGCACAGGAAGCGGTCCCGTCCAATAGAAAATCTCCGTATCCGGACCGCAGGGACCCGTCATCCCGGCCGGTCCCCACCAGTTGTCCTTCTTCGGAAGGCGCGCAATGCGTTTTTCGCTGACCCCGTGGGATTTCCATTCCTCAAAGGCTTCCTCGTCAAACGGTGCGTCCGCATCCCCCGCAAATACAGTGAATGCAAGCATGTCCAGTGGAATGTTCAGCCATTCCTCAGACGTCAGAAACTCAAAACTGTAGGCAATGGCCTCCTTCTTGAAATAATCGCCCAGTGACCAGTTCCCGAGCATCTCGAAAAAGGTCAGGTGCACCGGATCGCCGACTTCATCGATATCCCCTGTCCGAATGCACTTCTGAAAATCGGTCAGACGTTTCCCCAGCGGATGCTTCTCTCCCAGAAGATATGGCACAAGGGGATGCATCCCCGCCGTCGTGAAAAGCACCGTCGGATCATTCTCCGGAATCAGGGACGCACTCTTGATCGCAGCATGGCCTTTCCTCCGGAAAAACTCAATGTATTTTTCTCTTAATTCTCTGGCTTTCATCAAAACTGTCCATCCATTTCTTTCTTCCAGCTGTTCCTGCTTCCATCATCCATCCCTTTCTGCAAACAGCAGAGGGAAGCGTCTTATTTTTCATTCTTGTTCTCTTATTTCTGCTTCTGCAGCAGGCGGATCATCCTTCTCCCGGACACCGGGCACAGGACCGCGTCATCATGCTCACGTCATTATGTCTGCTCTCACGTCCGTTTTTCCCTTCCGTTCCTTCCTGCGTGAAAGAAAAAATCACGCTGCATGCGGAAAAGAAAAACAAAAAAAAAGATACAGGGATCCATTCCTTCCCTGTCATCCGCCGTCCGTCAGTTTCCCGGAAGCGGTTCCGGACCGGGAACGGAAAGCGGATCCCCATCCTGTCCAAGAGGATCCGGATCCGGAGGGAGAGACTGCTGCTGTATCCTCTCTCCCGATGCCTCCGATGCTCCCGGCGTCGCGGACGCAGAACCCGCCCCAGCAATGTTTCCCCGGAGAAATCCTTGATCCGGTGGAAGAAAAGACGGCTGAAGATTTTCCAGGACTTTCCCGGAAGCCTCCTCCGCCATTTCTCCCGCTCTCTCTACAAGTTTCTCCCCGGCAATCCGAGTTCTGGACTCCAGGTCCTGTCTTGCATGCAGTCTCCGGTCCGTCACGGCCAGGGAGGCCATCTGAAGTTCGGCGCCGCAGCGGATCCACGCTTCACTGACCCGTTCCCAGGTCCGGGAAAGAAAATGATCCAATGTCCGCCCCCGCTCGGCAAAGGATTCCTCCGATGCATCCAGAGAAAAGGCGGAACATATCAGCACCGCGAAACACAGATTCTTCACAAACATCTCAACGGCATTCCTTTTCCCCGCCCGCCACAACAATTTCACCTGGGGAAAATCAGGATCTCCTTCAGACTCTCCCTTGCCCTCATTTCCGGTCCTGACAACAGAGACTTCTGCAAACAGCGGGGCGGACTTACCAGCGGAGCAGCATGGCGCCCCATGCCAGACCGCTCCCGAAGGCGGTCAGCAGAACCAGGTCGCCCTTCTTCAGTTTCCCGGAACGGGCCATCTCATCCAGACAAATCCCGATGGAGGCCGCCGAGGTATTCCCGTAACGGTCCACATTGATATACACCCGCTCGGACGGAACTTTCAGACGCGTGGCAACCGCATCGATAATCCGTTTGTTCGCCTGATGAGCAACCACCCAGGCAACTTCTTCGTGCGACACGCCCGCCTGTTCCAGGGCTCCGCGGCTCGCTGCCACCATGCTGTTCACCGCTAGTTTGAAGGTCTCCTGCCCCGCCATTTTGATGTAATGGAGTCCTGCGGCCAGAGTTTCGGCGGTCGCGGGGGCGGCACTGCCGCCGGCTGGAATCTGGATGGCGTCTGAATGATTGGCGTCAGCACCGAGAACGGAGGCCAGATAACAGTCTTCACTGTCCGGAAGGGAATCGTCCCGCTCCAGCACCAGAGCCGATGCGCCGTCCCCGAACAGAACGCAGGTTGATCGGTCGGACCAGTCCACCACGCTCGAAAGTTTCTCCGCCCCCACCACCAGGCAGTAACGGTAGTGCTGATGCGAACGAAGCATCGACACCGCTATCTCAAGAGAATACAGCAAACCCGCACACGCCGCCTGAAGATCGTAACACGGACACGGCGCCGCTCCCAGTTTCTTCTGCAGAAAACAGGCCGTGCTTGGGAAAGGCTGGTCATTCGTCACCGAGGCCACGGAAATGAATCCCAGATCCTGTGCCGTGATCCCCGCCGACTCCAGAGCATGACATGCCGCATGATAAGCCAGCTCCGATGTCGGAGTCCCGCGATCCGCTATATGACGCTGCCTGATCCCGGTGCGTGAAGTAATCCATTCATCGGATGTCTCAACCATTTTCTCCAGATCGGCATTGGTCAAAATCCGATCCGGTGCATAAGAACCGGTCCCAATAATTCTCACAGCCATAAGCCCGCTGACTCCTGAAAGTAGTAGATAAAAATCACCCGTGCTGCGGCACGTCTTCGTCCTTCACATGGGTCATATTGCCGTGAAAGGGCACTCCGCATTCGAATATCCTCCCGGAGATCTTCCCCGGCAGCCCGGCCTTCGCAAAATGATTGGCTACGCGGATGGCATTCTTCACCGCCTTCGGCGTCGAGGCCCCGTGACCAATGATGCACACCCCGTTGATCCCGAGTAGCGGAGCGCCTCCGTATTCCTCAAAATTGCTGATCGCCTTCAAATCATTGAAAGCGTTCTGGGCCAAAAACGCCCCAGTCTTGCGGAAGGCATTCTTCATCAGAGCCTCTTTCAGCCAGTGCGCAATGGCGCCTGCCATGCTTTCGGAGGCCTTCAGAACGGCATTCCCGACAAAACCGTCGCACACAACCACATCGCTCGTCATATTGAAGAGATCATGCCCTTCCACGTTCCCGACAAAATTGATCGGCATCCGCGAAAGAATCTTGAAAGCCTCCTTCGTGAGAGCATTGCCCTTCACATCCTCCCCCCCCACGGAAAGAAGACCGATCCGCGGCTTCTCCACCCCGAAATTCGTCTGGGCATATACCTCCCCCATCACGGCAAACTGGGCAAGATTCAGCGGCACGCAGTCCGTATTCGCACCCGCGTCAATGAAAATAAACTTTCCCCCGATCGCAGGCATGATCGTCGCTATCGCGGGCCGATCCACTCCTTTCACCATCCGGAGCTTCACCTTCGTCGCCGCCACAGCAGCTCCTGTATGCCCTGCGGAAACCACAGCCACAGCACGGTTCTGCGCCACAAGTTCCGCACAGACCGTGATCGATGAATGCTTCTTCGCACGCAGGGCCATCGTGGAGGGTTCCCCCATCTCCACTACATCCTCCGCATGCACCAGCTCCAGACGCGGAGACTCCTTCAAATTGAATTTCTCAAGGTAATAAGAAAGCTTTTCCAAATGCCCCACAAGAAGAATTTCCACATCCGGAATCTCTCTCAAAGCATCGGAAACGGCCTCAACAACCACGGCGGGAGCGTAATCACCGCCCATTCCGTCCACAGCGATCTTCATTCCCCGGAAACCCCCGTGTTTTCTCAGTCGACCGTGATAACCTGCCGCCCTTTGTACGTCCCGCAATGCTTGCAGACGTTGTGAGACGCAGCGGGCTCCCCGCAATTCGTGCAGAAGGTCGCCTGAACGCCCTCATAACGGTTCGCAGCCTGACGCTGACGCCTCTTCATTTTCGACACTTTTCTCTTCGGAACTGCCATTTTTTCATCTCCTGATATTTCATTGAAATACACATCAAAACGTTATGAAAGGGAAATATAGCATGTAAGTTCCTTTTTTCAACCCGCAGGAGCTTCCCCGTTTTTTATTTTTGCAAAAAAAGCTTCCAACAGGGGACTCCAGGACTTCCCCTTTAAAGACTTCCTCCGTTTCCTGTTCTTCTCCCCGGACTCCTCCTGTCCCCCGGTCCGTTGCCATTTTCAATACGCCACCAGTTTATAACCGTTTTCATTCTCTGAGCCTTTCACCCATTTCGGCTCGGGCAGTTCCCGGTACAGTTCCAAATATAAATCACTCGGCAACACAAGCAGTACGCCGGAACTACCGCGTTCCTTTTCCACCAGCGCACCGAAGGCTTCCAGATCCAGCAGACGGTGAGACTGTTCCGGATAACGGAGTCCGTATCTCAGTTCTCCCGGCCTCAGGAAAATCCACACATCATCACGCTGGAATTCCCAGCAGAGAGCCTGGAAAGGATGGCGGTATGCCGCAAGCTGAACATCCTCCGGAAGATCCCGACGCACGGACGAAATCAGCACCGACGGCGATTTCCGTTCCACCACACTCTCCGGCATCACCAGATACGACGCCAGAATCGCAGGCACAAAAGCCAGCATGAAATACAATATCTTCTTCCAGGAATCCCGTTCAGAACAGCTTAACGCCAAAATCAGAGTACACATCACACATGCAATCATCATCAGAAGCCATTTCCAGAGTTCTCCGCGCCGGAACAGCACTTCCCCCGCCGGAAATCCTGTGAACTCATGAATCGAAAACCCGACCCCCGCGAGCAGCAGCGCCCCGCCAAGCACCAGACACAGCATATTCAGATATCTCACATGATGCCCCGAAATCACGCTCTTGTACAGTCCCGCCGCCGAGAGCAGCGCCAGCGGCGCAAAGCACGGCAGCAGATACGACGGCAGCTTCCCTGCCGATATCGAAAAAAACAAAAACGGCAGCACCGCACAGCAGACACAGTATCGCAGAAACCTCCCTTTCCACCCAATCTGTTTCAGCCCCGCTCCAATCACCGGAAAAAGCAGAAGCCATTGACCCGCCCCGACCAGAAGAACCGGAAAAAAGAAATAGAACGGTTCCTGGTGCGGGGCATTCATTGCCCCGGCATTCCCCCCGGGAATCAGTTCGACACCCAGAAGATTCTGGATCGCTTCCACTCCCTTTCCCCCGAAAAAACGCAACAGATGTTCTTCCACAATAAAATAACGCAAAAAGTCCGCTTCCGCCTGATGAATCAGAAATGCCCACGGCAGTACAGCTGTCAGCGCCCCCAGCAAAGGAAACCAGGGCAGAATGAAAATTTCCTTCCAGCGTTTCTCCCAGATCAGATAAGGCACAGCCACAATCACGGGAAGTGCGAATCCGGGAACCCCTTCCGTCAGAAACGCAAGCCCCGACAGAATCCCCGAGCAGAACAAAAACAGATTCTTTTTCCAGCGGACGGCTCCAGGATCGGAGGAAGCATAGAAGAACAGGGCAAGACATGCCGTCAGAAAACAGGTGAAAAGACCTTCCGGAATCGCAACAGAGGCCAGCAGAAACACCATGGGCATCGTCAGATAGATTCCCGCCGCAAGCAAACCAATCCGACTTCCACCCGCGTAGCGGCGGCCAAGCAGAAAAACAATCCAGGCGCAGCATCCGGCCGCCAGCGCCACAGGAAGACGCATCGCAAACGCATTCTTCCCGAAAAGGTTCTGGGCACAGGCAAAAATCCAGTATCCCATCACGGGCTTCTCAAAATACTTCATCCCGTTCAGACTCGGACTCACATAATCCGAATTCGCGATCATCTCCCTCGCAATTTCCGCATGACGCACCTCATCCGGGGAAATCAGCGGCCGGATCCAGAGCGGAAAGACAAAAAGCAGGAAAAACAGCAATAGAAAAATCAGGACGTTTTTTTTCATCTCTTCATCTTCCAGAGGATCTCCTTACTGAAATCATGCATCCACAAGAAACAGTGTTTTGCCTTGCTGCGATTCTTCCTCTGTTTCCGTCGGTTCCATCCATCCGAATCCATTCTTTCAAGTAATGATTCTGAACGGACAATCGCAATGCATTTATGTATAATAATTCCGGAAATTCAAAAAGCAAATCTTCCTTTCCCCGTCCGTTTTTTTTCTGAAAAAGTCGAATTTCTGTCCTTCTTTTTTTCACTTCCGGAATGATCTCTCTCGACGGATGAAAACGCCGGATATTTTACCGGAATTTTTTCTCAATGGAGTTTTTAATTCTTCATGGAAGCATCTATATTGAATATCACGTCCCAAAAGGCAGCATCGGCACGGGAAATTCCCGTTCACCGCACCGAATCTTCCTCCGAGCAGCTGCTCTCCGGAGGGAATTTCTCTGCTCAGGAACAAATATTCAATTACAGGATCAGAATGCAGATGCAGTCCATGCAGAATCATCAGTCCCCCATTCGCAGAACAGGACCCGATCACGGGACGGACCGTTCCCAAACAGATACTGCAAAAACGGAAGAGAGGAACTCATCGGCATGGAAAAAATGGAATACTCAGGCAGGAAACTGTCTCAAGCTGGTGGAAGAGTCCGGGAGGCCGCTCTGGGAAGAAGGAATGCCGGCCGACCGCTATCTGGCGGGAATTTTCCGGGATGCGCGTCATTACGGTTCCAGAGACCGGGCCTTTTTTTCGGAAACGTTTTTCGCCTTTCTCCGCTGGCGCGGCTGGCTGCTGAAACATTTCGGGCAGAATCATCTTCACGAAAGAGGGAAACTGCCCTCCGTGCTCTGCGCAGCACTTGCGGCGGAAGGCATGCGCTTTCCAGCATGCGGTGTCTGGCTGGAACAGACAGGGAGGAAGGAAGAGGAGTTTGCGGAAATCCTTCTGCTTGATTCGCCGCGGGACCGTTTTCAGGCGTTCACCCATTGCCCCGTCTCCTGGGAAGAACTTGTCCCGGCATGGACTCTCGGCGAATTCGCGTTTCCTCCGGGTGAATCATTCCTGAAGCAACTTCAGACCCGACCACCGGTCTGGATCCGGATGCAGACTCCGGACCGGGAACGTTTCCTGGCCGCCCTGGGAAAGGAAAACACCTCTTTCATCTGCCAGCACGAACATGCACGGAACGCGTTCCGTTTTTCCAGAATCAGAAACAATCTCCGGAGTCTGCCGGCCTTCCGCAATGGACTCTTTGAGTTTCAGGACTTCGCTTCCCAATGCATCGGACTCGCCTGCGGAGCGAAGCCGGGGGAACGCTGGTGGGACACCTGCGCGGGTGGCGGAGGAAAAACTCTCCAGCTCCTTTCAATGACCGCCCCAGGCGGAAGAGTCGCCGCCAGCGACATCCGGGAATACAAGCTCGAAGAAATGAAGCTCCGCGCCGAACGCGCCGGATTCCGGCATATCGACTCGTTCCGATGGGATGGAACGGAAAACATCCCCGAATTCGAAAACTATGCCCCTTTCGACGGCATCCTTGTCGACGCTCCCTGCAGCTCCTCCGGACGCTGGCGGCGAAATCCGGAAGCCCGCTGGACTCTCACCCGGGAAAACCTCGGAGAACTCAACAGAATTCAGAAACGTCTCCTTTCCGCCGCCGCGGAAGCCCTCCGCCCCGGAGGAACTCTCGTGTATGCGACCTGTTCTCTGTTCCGCAGGGAAAATGAGGCAGTCGTCCATGAATTCCTTTCCCGACACGCGGAGTTCCATCCCGATCCGTTCCCCTCCCCCGTTTCCGGGGAAAGGACCGACGGCATGCTCCAGATCCTGCCGGAAAATGCCGACTGCGACGGCGCATTCGTCGCACGAATGAAAAAAAAGGTGTGACTCCCGCGCTTTTTTCCTTGTCGTCGCCCCCCCTTCTTCTCCTCCTCCCCCCTCCTCCGGAAAAGACTTTTTCCCGGGACTCCATTCCGGACTGCGGGTTCGCTCTGCAAATTCAGACTGCGGATGCCGGGCTGCGAAAGAAAAGCTTCCGCCTTCTTTTTACCCGTTTCCCTTCAAACCGTTTTTTTCCAGAGCCGGAAGCCCCGCCTTTTTTCCCCTCCCCGGCACAGCAGCAGAATCCTTCCGGAGCTTTTCCCTTTTCTTCCGGCAGGGGATGCAGGATTTTCTCTCCGCCCCCTTCCCTTCCGGGGTTGACTTTTTCTCATGGAAGAGATATGGTTTCAAATGCTGAAATGCACGGGAAGGAAGAAAACTGGAATCGGCATAATTGCGGAAAAAGTCAGGCCCCTCTCAGGGGAAAGAGGCGGCCGCGTTTCCGGTGGTGCGGTGGATACGCGCCTTTCCTCCCGCCCTGCTCTCAAGACCTTGAACAATCTCATCTCAGGAGAAATGAATAATGAATATGGATGAATTCGATTCACTGCTGCTGGAATTGATAGGCTGCCGCCCCGTAACCCGGGACATTGATTCTGTAAACCGTGTCGCGGACCGCATCGCCGCCTTCGCCGCGGCGCACGGACTCTTCTGCACAACGGAAAACATCGGGGGGCGCCATACGGTTTTCGCGGCGACAGAAGCGGGGAAGAAACCGGATCTCCTGCTCAATGCACATATCGACGTGGTCCCCGCCATTGAGGAAAAACAATATACACCGGAAATCAAAGACGGAATCCTCTATGCCAGAGGCGCGGGCGACTGTCTCGGAAACGCCGTGACCATTCTCCGTTTTCTCTGCTCCTGGAAGAAACGGAATGCGGGAATCTCCGTCGGAGGCGTCTTCTCCGCGGACGAGGAAACAGGCGGAGCAAGCACCGAAGGCATGTTGAAACTCGGATACGCCGCAAAAAAAATGATCCTGGTACTCGATACCTGGCTTGACGGAAACATCTGCGGCGCTCAGAAGGGAATCCTCTCTCTGAAACTCATCGCTCAGGGAAAAGGCGGACATTCTTCCGAGCCCTGGAAACTGCTGAATCCGATCGACCGCCTGATGGACGCGTATCTCCGCCTGCGATCAGCTTGGAAAAACCCTTCCTCCGAAGAAGACTGGTGCAATTCCATGACTCCATGCGTCCTCCGGGCGGGAGCGGTGGAAAACCAGGTCCCGGATTCAGCGGAAATGATTGTCAATTTCCGTTATGTCATGGATGAGGACCGGGAGCAGATCCTTGATCTCGTCCGGAAACAGACCGGCCTGGACTTCGTCATTCTTCAGGAGTGCCCCCCCGTTTACAACGACACCTCCATTCCGGCCCTGGAAAATCTGCGCCGCATTGCAGCCGAGGAATTCGGCAGACCCGATGCAACATTCACACGCATGTGCGGCGCCACGGATGCACGGTTCTGGAAGGAGGCGGGCGTACCTCTTGCCATCTTCGGTCTTCAGACCTTCGGCCTGCATTCGGCGGAAGAAGGACTGGTCCTGAACTCCATCCCCATGCTGATGCGTTCCCTGACCCGTCTGGCGGAATCGCTCTCTTCTGTTTCCGTATCTTCCTGATTCAAGAATATCCCTGATAAAAGCAGGAAAGAAAAAAAGGGAGAAAATAAAAGGAAAAGGAATCTTCTGAAGGAAGATCCTTTTCTCATTTCCGTCATGCTCAGGAGAGTTTACTTATCCAGATTGAAGAGATTGGATGGGGATGGGGATGTAATTCCCATGTTGAAAAAGTGTCTGGCAGTCGGAGTGGAGGGGGCGTTTTCATAATGTCCGTCGTAAAAAACCAGATTCTGGGTTTTCCCGCGGTGACGGCCTAAAATATAATCCTTCCGGATGCATTCTTCGGTTGACGATGAGATTTTGGTCGAGATGACTTCATATCCTCCGGTGATCAGGGCCCAGTTGCCGGCGACCTCGAAAAAATTCACCGTCGAACCCGGCATATGAATCTTATCCGGCGCCCGGCCGCCGGTTTTCTTCCCCTGTGAATTCGGTTCCGTCATGAGATTGATGCTGTTGCAGCGGTAATGACCTCTCTGAAAATAAATACCGTTGCTGATCAGTGAGATCGGTGAACTTGGACAGCGGAAGAGGGCGGAAATTTTGGAAGTTCCCCGGTATTTCGGTGTGTCGCGGCCGAGGGAACCTGTATCGAGCTTCAGATAGTCGGAAAGATGTTTGTACCAGTGAGCACGGGCGGTGCCCAGGGCATTGTCGATCACCGTGCTGTACGGGAGAATGGATTCGTAGTCGCCGACATAATACTGTGCCGTCAGATACATCTGTTTCATATTGCCGGAACACTCGATCATGCGCGCCGTCTCCCTTGCCGAACTCAGGGCGGGCATCAGAAGCGACGCCAGAATGGCGATGATCGCTATCACCACCAGAAGCTCGATCAGTGTAAAACGCTCCGAACGTACTGCAAGGCGCCCTTTTGCGTTTTCCCCTGTCATCCCCGGGGAAACAGAAGAGGCGCCACGGAAGCAGATACGGAACAACAGTTTCATTTTTTTCTTCTCCCAGTTTTTCACAAGAAATGATGTTTGTATTTTCGAGTAGATATTCTGAAATCTCCTGAAATCAAAGAGTTCACGATCACGATGCACGGCCTTTTTATGGATGCCTCGCCGTCAGCGGCGGACGGCCTTCACATAATAGGCCTCCCCGTCGTTGAGAAACGCCTCGACGGACAAGGTGTCCCGGATCACAGTGATCCGCCCGGCAGGCGGAAGAGTCATTCCGTCGATGACAAGAGGCCGGTCCGGAGAGGAACAGACTTCTGTCTCCGGAATCCGGACCGCCGGATGGACCAGAATCCGGTCCTCCTTCAAAGTCAGTTCCAGCGGAAGAGTCATCTGCTGGCAGAAGGGTTCTCCCCGGTAAATCTCATTGGGACTTTTCATCCAGGCGATCAGAATCCTGCGCTGATTGTCCAGATTGCTGAAGGTCTGAGCGGCGTACGCATCCCCGTGAAAGAGCGGACGCGGCAAGGTTTCGGGTTCAAAAGTGACCCCGTTGAACTGCCCGATGCTGTAACAGCCGTTTGCTCCCATCAGCACCCATCGTTCCCCCAGCGGAAAGAGTTCCGGACATTCGTAAAACCCGTGTATCCGGCTCTGGAAACGCCAGTGTTTCAGATCGCGGGAGGCATAGAAGGCGATATAGTTGACTTCGTCATACACTGCCATGATCCAGCTCCGGGTCTCCTCGTGATAAATCACTTTCGGATCGCGGCCGGAATGTTTCACAACCGGATTGCCTTCATATTCTTGGAAGGTCCGGCCGTTGTCGTTGCTGTAGACCAGGCATTCGCCGCGGCCGGTACTCGTATAGAAGGCAAGAAGAGCCGGAGAGGAACCCGTCAGAAAACCGCAGAGATTCTCATGATCGACAATCGCGCTTCCTGAAAAGCAGAAATCATTTTCCTTCGGATACAGAGCAACCGGAAGCTCCTCCCAATGGAGCAGATCCCGGCTGACGGCATGTCCCCAGTGCATGTCGCCCCAGACAAGTCCCCCGGGATTATGCTGAAAATACAGATGATATTCCCCATTCAGAAACACCAGCCCGTTCGGATCATTGAGCCATCCCCGTTTCGCCGTAAAATGATATTTCGGACGTGCCGTCTCTTCCTTCCACTTGTCTGGGTTCTCCGTTTAAAGTTATACGTATAACTTACATTTTATTCCGTCTATGTCAAATCCATTTCCAGAAAAAAACAAACAGAAAACACAGATTTTTCACAAGAGCTTGAAATCTCCGGAAAGGATGAAAGTTTTCACAGGTTCTGAAAGAACTGGAAAATTCCACGAAAGAGCGGGGAAAGAAAAAAAGAAGGAAAATGCGGGATCTTTTTCAGACAGGGGGACAAATATGGGAGAAATCTCAAAAGTCCCGGAAACAGGAAAGGCGTTTTCTCTTTTTCCGGTTTCCTTTTTTCTGTTTTTCCGCCGGCCGTCGATTCCTGTCCTCGTCCTTGCCGATTCATCCGTTTTTCCCACGGGGGATTCCCGTTTTTCTTGGGAAAAAGCACGGCAGGACTTTCGGATCTGAACGAGGCCTCCTCCAGCTGCGGGATCGACTCCGCAGTCCTTTCCACATGCAGAAAAGCCGCTTTGGGAAGCCGTTTTAAAAAAAATGAAAAAGACTTGACGGAATGATTTTGCCGATGTACTCTTCCTCCGTCTGAAGTGAAAGGGAAACATTCCTTCCCCGATCCCTTTGCAGAAAAGCACGGCAGCGGAAATGAAGGCCCGCTTCAGAACATGCAGAAAAGAAAAAAAACAAGACTATGACAGATGGGAAAAAGCACCCCAATGTTCTGATGATCGTTGCAGACCAGATGCGGCGTGACGCACTGGGGCTGAACCCTCCCGGATTTGCCCATACACCGCATCTGGACCAGCTGGCTCGGGAAGGGATCAATTTCACGAGAGCCTACTCGGCCTGTCCGAGCTGCATTGCGGCGAGGGCCACGCTTCTGACCGGGTTGAAACACGAAAATCACGGATTCACCGGATACGATTCCAGACCGGAATGGCATTATGACGTCACTCTGCCCGGAGTGTTTGCGGAGGCGGGATACCATACACAGTGCGTCGGGAAAATGCACGTGGAGCCCCCCTCAGCCTGATGGGTTTCCACAATGTCGTGCTGCACGACGGTTTTCTGCACGACAAACGCAGAAAATACCGTGATCCGCTCGAATACGATGATTATCTCCCTGACCTCCGCCGCCATCTCGGAGCAGATGCCGACATCAGCGACTGCGGCCCCGGATGCAACGGCTACGCGGTACGCTGCTGGCCCTGGGATGAACGGCTGCACCCCAGCAGCTGGGTCACCTCGAAAAGCATTGAATTTCTGAAACGGAGGGATCCTTCGAAGCCCTTTTTTCTGAAGGCCTCCTATCACCGTCCGCATTGTCCGCTGGATCCGCCGCCTTCGTACTTTTCGATGTACGACACACGCAGTCTGCCGGATCCTTATCAGGGGGACTGGACCGATTTCATGACCAATTACATCAATGCCGAAAATCCGGTACCGGAAGACGGAGCATCCATCGCCCGCGCCCGGCGCGCATACTGCGCACTCGTCACACAGATCGACTATGAACTGAACCGCCTCTTCATCGCGCTGGGAGATCTGGGGCTCTGGGACGATCTCGTGATTCTTTTCGTTTCGGATCACGGCGACATGCTCTACGATCACGGACTTGTCCGCAAGTCCGTTCCGTTTGAAGGGTCGGCGGGGATTCCCCTGTTCCTGCGTCTGCCGTGGGTCCTCCGCCAGGGGAGAGCCGGAATCACGGACGGCCGCCTCGCCGAACTCAGAGATGTCTTACCGACCCTCTGCGACATCTGCGGAATCGACATTCCTCCCGGACTCGATGGACACAGTCTGCTCGATCCCTCCTTCACCCGGGAATATCTCCACGGCGAACACACCAACGGCATCCTCTCCAATCACTGGCTCACCGACGGAAAGGAAAAATACTGCTGGTTCAGTCAAAGCGGCAAGGAACTCCTCTTCGACCTGCATGCGGATCCCTGCGAAATGCACGATCTCTCCCGCGAACGGCCGGACCGGACCGAATTCTGGAGAAAACGCCTCGCCGAAGAACTCACCGGACGCATTGAAGAATATGTTCAGGACGGTATTCTCCGCAGCGGCCGCCCTCCCCTCTCCTCCCAGCCGTGGGCAGGAATCGGGAAGGGGAAAGGCCACCTCGGGCGGGAATGAATCCGCCCTGACGGGGCTTTCTCTTTTTCCCCTGCCGGGAGAAAAGCAGAAGGAAAAAAAGGAGATCATGGCATCATGGCAAAGGGAGCTGGAACGGCGGAAGAACTGCCCCGTTCCTTTTTTCTTCTGATAAAACCGATCTCATTTCACTGCAATCTGCGCTGCCGCTACTGCTTCTACCTGCCGAAGGAAGAGCTGTACGGACCCGGGATGCATCGCATGACGCGCGAAACACTCGAAAGCGCGACCCGTAACTATCTTGCTCAGCCACTGGGACGCTACAGTTTCGGCTGGCAGGGGGGCGAACCCACCCCCTCATGGGGACGGATTTCTACCGGGAGGCGATTCGTCTTCAGCAGAAATATTCCCCCGGAGATGCAGAGATCGGCAACTCCCTTCAGACCAACGGCACACTCCTCGACGACGAATGGGGAAAGTTCCTGCATGAAAAGCAGTTCCTCACCGGAATCAGCATCGACGGACCGGCGAAACTGCATGACCGCTTCCGGAAAGACGCAAACGGCCGCGGCAGTCACTCCGACGTAATACGGGGACTGAAGGTGCTCAGGCGTCATCACGTGGAATTCAATGTTCTCACCCTGGTTTCCGCCTCGAATCAGGATCATCCCGTGGAAGTGTACCGCTATCTCGGGGAACTCGGCATACGCTATCAGCAGTACATTGAATGCGTGGAGACGGATGCGGAAGGGAAGAGGAAGCCCTTTGCACTCTCCCCGGGAAAATGGGGGGAGTTTCTGTGCAGAATTTTCGATGAATGGTACCCGCGTGATGTACATAGAATCTCCATCCGTCTCTTTGATTCCATCGTTTCGCGTCTGGCGACAGGAATTCCGAGCGTCTGCTCCATGGGTGGGAACTGCTGCAGCTATCTGGTTCTGGAGCATAATGGAGACGTGTATCCATGTGACTTTCATGTCCGGGAAGCGCTCCGGCTCGGCAACATCCGCGAAACGGATTTCGGAGCCTTGAGAGACCTTCCCTGTTATCGGGAATGGGGAAAAATCAAGGAACCGCATTCACAGAAATGTCTTGATTGCCGTTTTCTGCCGCTGTGCATGGGAGACTGTCCGAAAAACAGAAGAAATTTGAAAAGTCTCCTGTGCGAGGACTGGCGGGTCTTCTATACACACACCATCGGGCGTTTTGAAGAACTTGCCTCACGGGTTCGCTTCCGTGCCTCCGGGGAAGCCCCGGGACTCTCCTCCGGAAATCTGTGACGCCTCCCCTCCTTTTTTTCAAAAACCTTTTTTGGGACAATCCTGTTTTTCCCGAAGCACTCTGAAAAGGCTCGGGAGAACGTTCGGAAAAGACTTGAGAAACGTCTGGAAGAATAAGAATCTGTGAGACGCACTGAAGAGAGTTCATCAGCAGGAAGAAGTGCCCTGAAATTTGTTTTTTGAAGTATGTTCTGAAAAAGGATTTTTTCACATTCTTTCTCACTCCTTATCTCTCCTTATTTTTTCTCATTCTCCCGTTCTCCCGCCCGGGTGCAGATTTTTCCCCGGAGTCCGTCCGATTTCCGGAATCCGCAGAACAAGGATGGGAAAGGGAAAGCCGGGAAGAGAGAGTCCCCGAAAGATTTTGACGGATAGGAGATAAATAAGATCAAGAAATATGGGATTTTCAAGAGAAGTGAATTCTTGAAAAATCAATGATAAATGGTAAATTAGTATCGAGAAGAAGTCATGATTCTTTAACAAGTTTGGAGTTCAGAGAACAGATGAAAAATATCATTCCTCTAGTGGTGTCGGTGTTTTTGGGACTTGCGGCGGTTTACATCGTCAGCAAACTTCTGTTTGAACAGGAAGACGCGGGGACGGAAGACATGGTGTCTGTGGTTGTGGCGGCCAGGGATCTGGACGCCAATGACGATTTGCTGGAAGGATCCCTGACATACCGGGATATTCCGCTGTCCGCAATGCCGAAAAACGCTCTGCTCTGGGAAAACGTGGGGCTGGCATACGGGCAGACGCTGCCCCACGCGGTCGCGCAGGACGACTACATTTTAATGACGGACATCCGCATCCAGACCACTCTCAGCGACTGTGCGAGACAAGGGGAATGGACCGTTCCCGTAACCTTTTCCGATCCTGCGCTGGTCAAAATGCTCATGCCGGATGATGAAATTGCCATCATTTCCACCTATGTTTCCCAGTCGGCTCCGAGGACGGCAGCGGCGCCACCAGCCTCAGAGGATCCCCTTTCAGCGACAACGGGGGAGCTTTCCGAACTCAGATCGGGGGAGGGATCGCGCGAGACCTCCGTCCTTCTTCCGTGCGTCCGGGTCATCGGGATCGACAACGAACACGGTTCCTTCCGGGAAAGCGGCGGTTCGAGCGGCACGATCTTTGTTTCTCTGCCGCCTCAGCAGGCCATGATTCTGATTGCGGCACAGCGGGAATCGGAACTCTATCCCGTGCTCCGCAAACGGAACGACTCCGCGGCGCTGAACAGAAAGGACGGAGGAGTCGTCAACAGCTCCACCTTCCGGAAAATCCGCACGGGACTGGTCCCCGCGGAACTGCCGGAAATTCCCAACAAAGATCACCGCTGAGGAGCTGAATCATGAAACGGATATTTTTGTTTTCCGCAGTGTTTGTTCTGCTCAGTTTTTCCACTTCTGGAGAGGAAAGCGCCACACCCGCTCCCGGCCAGGGGCCGTCCACAACAGGAAGCGCGGCAAAAGCGGAAAAATCTGTTTCTGCCGGAGGAGACGGCTCCGCCGCCTCTGCTGCAGCAGGGGTGGACATTCAGGCAAGTCAAGAGACTGAAGCAGCCAGCGATTCGATCATCAAACTTCCTCCGGAAAGCGTGGCGCTGTCAACGGGTGAAATCCGGAAATTTGAAGTGCCTTTTGTGATACAGCGGCACACGGTGAACACTTCCAATGTCCGGATTCTCCATGTGGAGGGGCGCTCCTTTGAAATTGAAGGGATTTCCGAGGGGAGCGCCCAGGTGCATGTTTCGGCTGGGGGAATGAGCAAGGATTTCCGAGTGGAAGTCTCGAGTTCGATCATGCCGATCTACCGGGAGCTGAGCCGGGAACTGGGGGATCTGCCTGAAGTAGGAGTGGAACTTTCGGACAACGTGCTGACACTCCGCGGAGAAATCACCCGGCCCCTGCACTGGGAGTATTTCCGCCGGGTCGTGAAACGTTACGAGGACCGCTGCCGGAATTATGTGACCTTCCAGCCGGGTCCGGCCCTCTTTGAAGACCTGAAGAAACTTCTTGAAAACGCCGGGTACAAGGTGGGGGAAGAGGTTTCGCCGGATCTGCCGGGACAGCTCAGCTTCCAGGTTTCAAACGGGATTCTGACGGTTTCGGGCTATCTGCTCTGTGAAAGCGACATAGAGGCGGTCAAACGCCTTCTTGCTTCGCAGAAATGGCTTTCCCCGGAATGGAACGGGAACGCCCTGCGTGCAGTGACGGAACTGAATCTGGCGGATACACAGCTGGATGTGGGGATCGTCTTTGTGGGAGTGACCCGGACACAGCTGGAACGTCTGGGCAATGCCTCTGCGGACGGGACCATCCTCTCCTGGAACCTGATTGCCTGGTTCCGGGATCTGGCAGGAGGAATGCCTCCCGGAGGGATCGACGGCTCCACCGCTCATGGCCGGGGCCTCTATTCCTCTCTCAACACGGACTTGAAAGGATCCCTGGTCTTCTTCGGAAACAACGGAATTTCCGATTTCCGAGACGCCGGACATATCACCCTGACCAACAACAGTCCAGATTATTCCGTCTATGAAAACGGCGGGACGCTGAATGTGAAAGTCTATAGCCAGGACACGGCGGATCTGAAACCGATCAACTTCGGGCTGAAAATGAAAGTCAGGGGCGGGCTGGTCCGTTCCGATGAAGTCCGTCTGGAATTCGACCTGGAAAAGAGCCTCGCCCCGATCAAACAGGATGAAGATTATTTCCAGCGCTCCACAAAAACCCAGGCAACGGTCCTCTGCAAACTGAACCGTACTGCCGTCATTGCCGGGCAGAAGGAACTGACCTATTCCGACAGTGGTCCGGGCGGCTATGCGTTTCTGCGTCACATTCCGGTCGTCAACTGGTTTGCCTCCTCCGCCGAACAGCAGGGAGAGGAGCTGCAGCTGCTGATTCTGGCCTGCCCGAGAATCGCGAAACGCGATGTGGAAATGACCCGCCATCCTTCTGAGGAGACGGCGGCTGTTGAAAAAACAATCTCCGAATCCACCGGAAAAAAGAACCGGAAAGCTCATGAACGGGAAAACCGGAACTGGATTCTGAAAATGTTCACATGGTAAGTTGCGTAAATCGCATGCTTCAGATAGGAATGCAGGACAGAGATGGCGATGTTGCAGTTGAGAATCCACAATACGGATAGCACGGACGGAAAAGACAATCAGGAAATGATTGTTCCCCTGGAAAAGGATGGGAAATTTCCTCTGCTCATCGGGCGCTCGGAAGGAGCGGACCTGCGTATTGCAGCGGACAGGAAGGTTTCCCGGCGCCACGCGCAAATCAGCAGGGCGGGAGAGGAAGTCTTTGTGGAAGATCTCTCCAGCCGGAGCGGCACGCGGGTGAACGGGCAGAGCATTTCAGTCCGCACTGCGCTCAAGCCCGGAGACAGCATTCAGATCGGGGAAACGCTCCTGATTCTGGAAAAGACTCAGGATTCCTCTTCTTCCCTTTCACTTTCCCGGGATTCATCCTCTTCAGGTTCCTTCAGTCCGGATCGGCAAACGGAGGGAGCGGCGGCACGGGGAGCGGATTTCACGTCTTCAAACGCATCCTCTCCCGGGAGTTCCTCCATACGTGTCAGCACTGCTTCTTCCGCCCCGGGCACGAAGCCGCAGAACAAAGCCGCAGAAGGAGGAAGAGGAGGAGGCTCCTCCCGGGAAGAGGAGAAAAAGAAAAATGAGTCGGGAAAACAAGACGGCAGCGGCGGCGGCATACAGCACAGGCTTCCAGTTTATTCCGCGCAAAGTCTTCTGGTATCGTTTTACAGCGATGAAATGATCCGCCTGGCGAAACGCATCCAGAACCGCGTGCTGGAACTTCTGAACATCGGGAGCGGTTCCGCGAAGGAAATGACGAACAGCGACATGCGCCCGAAAGTGGAAAGCGCCGTTGAACAGATTCTCCGCGAAGTCCGCCATGAGATTCCCTCCGACGTGGACACGAATCAGTTCCGGCGGATTCTTCTGGACGATCTGATCGGGCTGGGCCCGCTTTCCCCCCTGCTGAGAGACGGAAACATTTCGGAAATCATGATCAACGGTCCGGAAAACATTTTTGTGGAGAGCAAGGGGCTTCTGTACCGTAGTGCGGCGAAATTCAACGGGGAGATTCATCTGCAGTCGATCATCCAGAGGATTGTGGAACCGCTGGGGAGGCATATTGACGCGGCTTCGCCGATGGTGGATGCACGTCTGGAGGACGGTTCGCGCGTGAATGCGGTGATTCCGCCGCTGGCGCTGGACGGATCGCTGGTGACGATCCGGAAATTTCCATCGAAGAAGCTGACGGACGAGGATCTGATCGCCTACGGCAGTCTGACCCGTCCGATGGCGCTGTTTCTGCGGGAAGCGGTTCGTGCCAGGCGGAACATTCTGGTGTCGGGGGGAACGGGTTCCGGGAAAACGACTCTTCTGAACATTCTGTCCCAGTTCATTCCTGAAAAGGAACGGGTGATCACGGTGGAGGATTCGGCGGAACTGAAGCTGAGTCATGAGAATCTCTGCCGCCTGGAAGCACGTCCTGCAAACGTGGAGGGACAGGGCCGCGTGACAATCCGGGATCTGGTCATCAATACGCTCCGAATGCGTCCGGACCGGATCATCGTGGGGGAATGCCGCGGGGCGGAAGCGCTGGACATGCTCCAGGCGATGAATACGGGACATGACGGATCCATGACGACCTGCCATGCGAACAATCCCCGCGATGCGCTCTCCCGTCTGGAGAACATGGTCATGATGGCGGGTTTTGAACTGCCGTCCTCGGCGATCCGGGAACAGATTGCCTCGGCGATTCACCTGATCGTCCAGCAGACGCGCCTTCCGGACGGTTCCAGAAAGATTGTGAAGATTTCCGAAGTCACCGGACGCGAAAGCAGCACCATTCTTCTCCAGGACATCTTCACGTTCGAACAGGAAGGATTTGACGAGAAATTCCACGTTGTCGGGCATCATACGGCAACGGGGAACATTCCGAAATTCATCGATGAACTGCGTCAGTCCGGAGACCTGGAGCTGGACATGTCCGTATTTGTTCCGGAAGGCTGAAGAAGAAAAAGAAGAAGAAAGGGAAAGCGTCAGAATGAATTCGATATCGGTATCGGAACGTTACGGGGTATATCTCCTGGTGCTTTTCGCGGTCGGGTTGTTGATTTACATTCTGATCACGCTCTTCCAGGCCTTCAGTCTGGAGCATGCGGACCGGAGAGTCAAGGGGACACCGTCGGAGGGAATGGTCAACAATATTTATTATTTCATTGGGAGGACGACGCTTCAGCAGATCCAGCTTTCCTCCGGGATTCTGCTCTCGGGCGGATTGATTGCGACGCTCATTTTCTGTCAGGTGTACAAGCCCCTAATCATTGTTCCCGCGGCCGCGCTGCTCTTTGTGCTGGGGATGGCGGCGCCCTGGCTCTACTTTTCCGCGAAGGCGCGCAAACGGGCGGAACGTTTTGAAAACAGCATTCTGGATCTGTCCCTCGGGCTGACCAGCGGACTGCGCGCCGGACAGGCTCTGCCGCAGGCACTGGAAGTGTTTTCACGCCGTTGCGAAGGACCGCTGAAAGAGGAATTGATGATCGTCATCCGCGAATACCGGCTCGGACTCGAACTGGCGGAGGCGATGCAGAGAATGTACAACCGGATTCCCTGCGAAGATCTTCAGCTTCTGATCATCTCGATCCGCCTGACGACGCAGTCCGGGGGAAGCATGGTGGACGTGCTGGAAAAAATCACCGGCATGATCCGGAGCAGAACAGAATTCCATCAGAAACTCCGTGCCCTGACGGCACAGGGACGTTTTGAAGCGCTGGCAATGTCCCTTGCGCCCCTTGTGGCATTCACGCTTCTCTTTTTCATCAACAACGATCTCATGCTGCCGATGGTCCAGACTCTGATCGGCTGGTGCGCCATCGGAGTGATGCTCACGCTGGAAGTGATCGGATATCTGGTCATTCGCGGAATTGTGGATATAAAGGTGTAAAGAGCCATGAAACAGCTTTTCATTTATGCTCTGACTTTTCTGGCAGTCATGCTGCCCGTGCTCTACTTTGTCATTCTCGGAGAAAAGGACGAAAAACAGGGGTCTTCTGCCGATCCGGCGGAAGAGGAGAAAAAAAGAAGGGAAAAAGAGGAAACACCTCTTCTCTTCCGACTGCTCAAGCCCTTCTCGGATCTGCTGGATACTGTTGGGACAGGCACTTTGCTGCGTTATCTGTTTCCCGGACACAGTCAGAGCCTCCAGAAGAAGCTGGTTTTTGCCGGGCTGAAGCTGAATCCGGAAGACGTCTACTGCTGCCAGATGATTCTGGGCATTTCAGCCGCCTTGGCGGCGGCGGGGGTGACGGCGCTGCTGGTGGATTCCGAAAACCGCATCTCCATTCCGATTGCGGCGCTGATTGCACTCTGGCTCGGGAGTTCGGTTCCTGGGATCGTGATCGGCAACCGTGCGCAGCAACGCAGGATGGACATTCTCCGGGCCATTCCGTATTCAATTGACCTGATTGCCTCGGCTATGCGTGGAGGTCTGGATTTTTCGGCGGCAATCCGTTTTTACGTCAAGCTCGGGATTCCCGGGCCGCTGACGGATGAATATTCCCAGATGCTCCGGGAAATGGAACTCGGCGTCATCCGGATCACCGCGCTTCAGAATATGGCGGAACGGATCCAGATCAAGGAATTCACCTCGTTTGCCGCGGCCATTGCGCTGGGGACGGAACTGGGGGCGCCGCTCACGGAAACGATGGAAATTCAGGGAGAGGAAATGAGAAAGGCCCGTTTTGCGCTGGCGGAATGCAAGGCTCAGCGAGCGCCGTCGCTCATGCTTCTCCCGATGGCGTTGTTTATTCTTCCCGCAGTGTTCATCATCATTCTGACTCCGGTGTTCCTGAAGATGAGGGAAGCCGGGGTCCCGCTGTTCTGAGGAGGAGAAGGAGGAGAAGAAGAAAGCATGGAAAATCTGCCTTCCAAGTATAAAATCAAATTCATCGCCGGGGAGCTGGCGGGAAGGACCTTTGCACTTCTGAATTCCGGCACCCGGATCGGCAGGATGCGCGACGCCGAAATCCGTCCGGGGGGATCGGACATTGCTCCGGAACATATCACACTCATCCCGCAGCAGGATGCTTCCGGAGTGCGTCTGCACGTGCATGAAGAAGCGAGCGCCCGGGTTAACGGCAACGATCTTTCAGGAGGGGAGGACTGTCTGCTGCAGCCGGGGGCGGAGGTCCGGATCGGCAAAGAACTCACGTTCGTTCTCGAACCCGATGACGCTCCTCTCACGAACGCGTTTTTTCCCTCCTCCGCACCCCCGCAACAGGAAGAAGACGAGGAAGCGACGGAGGATCCGACGGAAGATTTGTCCGCTGAAAGTTCCTGCGCGTCCGGGGATTCCCCTGGAACTCCGTCAGAGCACCATGCCGCCGGGTACACGCGTTACGCCTCCGCGGCGGAGCTCGAAGATCTCCGCAAATTCAACCGCAGTCAGAAGCGCCGGAGAAAAATCGTGCTCGGGACAGGGATCACGCTCATGATTCTGATTCTGGCGGGGGGATATGTTTTTTCCCAACTTCAACTGGAAAATCCGGTCACCTGGCCCGGAGAGGTCTCCGGGATCTACAACGAAGGGGAACACCGGATGGAAATTGGAGACGGGGGGAAATGTCTGGTCTATTACCCGAAGATGCAGGCAACGATCGAGAAAAACGTGGGGAACAGCTGCGAGGTCATGACGGCTCTCGGGAAAAATCTGGACGTTCCCTTCCATCTGGTATTCACCGTAACCGATGTCCCGGACGGGTTCCGGACCACCCGGAAACAGAGTTTCGACCTATGGAGAAAAAAGGTTTCCGAAGAAATGGGCTTTGCGTTTCTGGAGGAACCGAAACAGGATTTCTACTGTCCGGAGGAAAGCGGATTTCCGTATTACCGTCTTCAGTACACGCGCCGTGACAAGAACATCCGCTGGCAGGGCTATGCCAGCTATATGCGTTATCAGGACAAGGAACTGGTGCTGCTGAGAGAAGTGCCGGTCAGTCACTTCTGGCGTTCCGACCGGGTGCTGCAGAGTTTCGGAGCCTTTGTCGTGTCGCCGACCATGGTAGGGCGTTACTGGGAAATTCCCGAGAAACGGGTGGAAGGAGATTCGACACGTCTGCTGCAACGCGCTGCGATGGAACTCAGAAAACATATCGCCGTCACGGTCTGGGATGATCTCGACTCCATTCTGCGGACCCTCCTCTGCCGCGCTTATGAAAACAACGATGAAGTCCTGATCTCCGCAGTAGTCCCGCTCTGGCAGGATTTCCGGGAAAAACAGCAGATCTGGTATTCCCAGTGCTGTCTGGCTTATCAGACCTATCAGACCGCGAACGACAAGGAGGGCATGAACCGAATTCTCAATGAGTGCCTCAGGCATTTCCCCTCCCCTGACGACCATCGGCATGTGAAGATCATGAAAAATATCTGGACGATCGAAGAATGAAAAAACTCTTTCAGAAACAGGACAAGAAGACCGGGGATGCCGCTCCGTTGCAGAACTCCCCTTCTTCATCTTCTTCCCCTTCCCTTTCCTCATCAGACTCATCTTCTTCCTCATCTTCGACTTCTTCTCCACAGCCATCTTCCCACTCTTCTGCTTCATTTGCATCCTCCCCGGCACTCCCGGAAGAAAAGAAGGAAGAGAAAAAGGAGAATGTCCCCGGGAGCAAGCAGCGCCGGGAAGAAGCAGGGGAATCAGAAAAACATCAGGAGAAGAAAAAAGGGGAAGAAGGAACGGCAGCGGCAGGAGAATCCGGACATATTTCCTCTTCGGGCTCTTCTTCCGTACCCGCACCCTCCCGCCGTCATGTGCGGCTTCTGGAATTCCGCTGCCGCGGGAAACTGATTTATTCTGTCAGAAGTGATAAACTGGGAGATGTGGTCCGGATCGGGCGTTCGGAAAAAGACAACGACTGGGTAATCCCGCCCGAAGACCGGGTTTCCGCAGACAAGCAGGCGGAACTTCGCATCGGGGCGAAGGAAATCCGTCTTCAGGCATGCGGGAAGAACTGTTTCCATGTCCGCGGACGGGAGATGACGTCGTATGTGCTGAAAGGGAATGACCGCGTGGCCATCGGGGACTGTGAATTGTGCGTCAAACCTGCGGAAACACAGGATTCACGTCCCTGCAACGTGCACAGGCTGGAATTTCTGAACGGGCCTCGGGAAGGAGATCTGATCCGCCTGGAAAAGAAAGTCATCCGGATCGGATCCGCTCCGGAGAACGACATTGTCCTCCGGGACGATGTTGTCTCCCGCCATCATGCGGAAATCCGCATTGCGGAAAACGGGGAATCCTGGATCCGGGATCTCGGGAGCGTAAACGGGACCTTTGTCAACGGAGCGAAACTGAGCCGTCAGGAACGCATGCTGATGGATTCCGATGAAATCTCCATTGCGTTTTTCGATTTGATGTTTCTGGACCGGAATGTCCATCACACCCGCTCCCAGATCGGGAAGAAAATGCTGATCATGGGGGCGACGGTCTTCATCATACTCTGCGTTTTCGGCCTTTTTTATGCAATGACGCCCGAAGCGGCCGAAGTTCTGAACGCGGCAGAGTTCTACATCCGGCGCGCGGACTTCCCCACTGCACGCAGAATGCTCGACCGGATGCCGGGGTCCCGGAATTACAAACAGTTTGAGAAATATCATCAGGAACATCTGAAAAACATCGCGAGATATGAAAAAACGCTGGCCTCCTGGAAGGAGTTTCAGAGTCTTCTGACGAATGCGCAGTGGCAGGACGCGGCAACCTGTTTCGGACGCCTCGAAACCGGGAACCGCTTCGCCTGGAACTGGGAGGACGCCTCGGTGGACGAACGCATGGCTCTGGTCCGTCATGCGAAAAATCTTCTGGACATCCAGTTCCAGATCCGCACACTCCTCTCTTCCATGGATTCCGACCCAGTGGCACTGAAGAAAATGCTCGAAACCATGAACAGTCATTCCCGGGACCTTCTTTCCGGACAGAAAAACGATCCGGAATGGCTTCAGCCTCTGCATCAGGAAATTGCCCGGCTGCTTGAGGAACTGAAAACAAACTGCGGAATCCTCGATCAGATCACCGGGCTTTTGAATACGCTGGACGGGGAACAGACGGATTTCGGACATCTGACAGAAGAATTGGCCCGGTTGCAGTCGATGGCGTCCGGAAGTGTCCGTGTCCGTGCGCAGGATCTTTCCGAAGTACTGGTCCATCTCTCGGAAAACCAGAAGCAAATTGCCTCTAACATGAAAGCACTGAATTCCTTGCGTTTTGATGAAATCCGGAATGACATATCCTTCGTCACAGCGGATGAATGCATGATCAGCTCTCAGATTCTGCAGAAGCGCAATCAGCTTGTCCAACGTCAGGGGAAACTGCTCCGGGACATGGGGAATCTAAAATATCTTCTGGAAAAACTCCGGAACGCGGGAATGAAGGAAGACGGGACAATCCCGGAAATGGCGGACCGTTTTGCCTCTGCGGAGGTCCTCGCCGATCTCCTGAAATTCGACTGTCTGAAACATCCCATGCCCAATCCGCGCCGCCGCGAACCGGCGGGCCTCTATGACAAAATGTTCGGGATCCGTTTCTTCTATGAAATCATTCAGCAGTCGGCTCTTCTTCAGACCAATCTGTTTTCCGGAGACATAATCAACGGACTGGATTTCTATCCGGAATGCATCGCACTTGCAACGCTGTACCGGACAGTGGAGGAAACGACGCTCTGGCTTTCTCTGGAAGAAAACAAATGGATCCTCAGCGGAGAAGGAGAGGCCGGAAAACTCAAGAAACACTGCGATGCGCTTCTGGCCCGGCGGGCCGCCATGCTGGAACTCCTGAACAAAACCGCGGAGACCGCCCCCGGCACCCGAACTTATTTTGTGACAAAGGCAGCCTATTTCTACTTCTCTCCCGCCTCGAGCATTCCGCAGGAGGAAATGCAGCGCTTTGCGGCGGCCTGGAAGCAGTTCCGCTCCGCCCAGCAGGATCTGCTGGAAGGCTATGATCCGCTTAAACCCGAAGGTGCGGCGGAAATTGCACGGAAAATCCTTTCAAAAGGCATCCCCGGAGACCCCGTGGTCAACTGGATCTGGAGTCAAAGATATGAATAAGAAGGAAGGAAAACTCCATAAGTCCATGCTGAGAAAAAAACGGAGCATTCTGCTGGAATATGTGATCCTGCTCTGCTCGATTCTGCCGCTGGTCTTTGCCGTTTCGGCATCGGTTTATTCGCTTTCCGGCTTTGGGGGAGGATCCTTCGGGCCGCTGGGAAAAAGCATTGTGGCGCTGTATCAGCGGATTGTCACCGTGATCTCATTGCCGGTTCCGTGATCCATGAATATAAGCGATCTCAGGAACAGACTCCTCTCCGGCGTCACTTCTGAAGAATGGCCGGAACTGCTGGATAAACTCGATTCAGCGGGTTTTTTCTCGCTTCCGGAAGAATCTCCGGAACAGTTTGCGCAACGGTTGCTGCTTCTCTCGGGAGAACTGGAAAAACTACGGAGCGGCTCCTCCGTTCTCGGACAGCGGACAGCCGCGCTCTTGCAACTCCCCGGGGAGAACATCCGGGAATCCGCCGATCTGACCTGGGCAAAATACCGTTTCCGGGCGGAATGGATCCCCGTCTGGTTCTCTTCGCGGGAGACCGGATGCCTTTCCGCAGGAATCCTGCTGGAAGTCGACCGGATTCTTCCGCTCATCTTCCTCCATGGCGCCTTCGCAGAAAAGAAGGCAAGACTCGGATACACGGCAAAGGAGACCCTGGCGCATGAGATGATTCACGGAGTCCGGACCGCATTCCCGGAATCGGCGTACGATGAATATTTCCCCTGGCAGATCAGCCGTTCCGGATTCAGGAGAGCGCTGGGAAATCTCTTCCGGAAATGGATTCTGCCCTTCCTCTTCTTCGGCGGAATGGCGCTCAGCGGCATTCTGGCGGCGCTGAAAGCGGCTTTCCCGGAAAACGTATCCGCGGGGACCGCGCTTGTGCCGCTGATTCTTCCTCTGGGAGTCGTCATCCGGGAAAGGATCCTGATGAGACGGATGGCAAAAGCGGCACGGAATCTGCGTCTGGCGGGGCTGGAGGCGGAACCTCTGCTGCTGCGTCTTTCCGACAGGGAAATTTTCAAGATCGCCGCAGCGGACTCTCCAGGAGACATCCTTCTCAAAGGGAATGAATCTATCCGCTGGAAAATGCTTCTGAAAAAATTCCGAATGAAAGATTCGCCCAATCCGTGACCGGAGGAGGGGAGGAGGATGAAAAGAGAGAGGGAGAGGAAATAAGGGAAAGGAATCTTCAGTGTGATTCATTCGGTGTCATCTTTGACTCCCCTTTGACTCCCAGCCCCACATTTTCTCCGAAGTTCCTTTTTCCTGACTCTCCCTCATCAGAAGATGAAGATGGCGGCGGGATCTTGCCTGACAGAGGCGAAATGTTTCCTCAAATGCGGAAAAAAGAGAGTCAATCCCTCTCCCTATCAGCCATACCCTCCTCCGGGAAGAGGTCCATGGAATCCAGTTCGGCAAGGACTTCCGAAGCGCTCTTCGGACGGAGAGACGCGGAGCGTTCCATCATCCTCCCGAGAAGGAAGGCAAGGTTTTCTGTTGAGGCAGAACGCAGGATTCCGATCGGCAGAGACGAACGGTCGGAAAGGATATATTTCAGAGTTCCGGTGAAATCGTTTTTCGGTCGGAAGCGTTTTCCCGTCAAGGCCTCATAAAGGATCAGCGCAAGACTGTAGAGATCGCTTCCGGCATCGACGGATGTGGAATCGAGAGCCTGTTCCGGAGACATGTAGGAAGCGGTTCCGAACACATTCCCCGGCGTCTCGCGGAACCCCGGAACTTTTGCAATTCCCAGATCCCCCAGACGGAAGCCGCCATCCGGCATCATCCAGATATTCTCCGGCTTGACGTCCCGGTGAATGATTCCATGATCGTGCAGCGTTCTCAGAGCCAGCAGCATTCCACGGAAAAGAAAAAGCGCGCGCTGCAGAGGGAGGATCGGAGTCCGGCGGAGTTCTTCCCGGAGAGTTCCCCCCTCAGCGTATTCCATGACCGCATAAGGCATTCCCTGATCCGTTTCCGCATATTCAAAGACACGGATCAGATAAGGACAAGAGGACTGTTCCTTCAGAAAATCCGCCACGGCATGAAATTCCGCAATGCGGGGATGCTCCCGGCGGAGGAATTTGATGGCAAAAGGCAGACCGCTGTCAATCCGGAAGGCAAGCCAGGATTCCGAAAACTGCCGGATCCGAAGGGGACGGATCAGCTGAAAAGAGGATGCAATCCGTTCTCCCCGGAAAAAGAAAGCCGTGTTGCAGTCCGCCGGTTTCATGAAGGATATTCCGGGAGTTCCAGATGCAGGATTTCCGCCTGAGGACGGAAAAGCGGAGCCTCTCCCAGAAGAAAGCTGCCGGAAACGGTTCCGTCAGGAGCGACGGCTTCCGTATTCCAGCGGAGCAGAGTGTGCAAACGGTACTCGCCGTTTTCAAGCGGAAGCACTTCTGAAATCTCGACAATTTTCCTGGAGCCGTCCGGCAGGCGCATGGTATGGACAACACAGTTGATCGCCGACGCCACCTGCATCCGGACCGCCGTCAGCGGCAGATTCACCCCGCTCATAATCGCACACGTCTCCATACGGCTGAGAGCATCGAGCGGACTGTTCGCATGAATGGTCGACATGGATCCGGAATGTCCCGTATTCATCGCCTGCAGGAGGTCGATTGCCTCTCCGCCTCGGATTTCCCCGATCACAAGACGGTCCGGACGAAGTCTCAGCGATGCAATCACCAGATCCCGGATCGAAAATTCCCCCTGTCCGTTCTTATCCGGCTTCCGGGTTTCAAAATATACGCAGTGGCGCTGCTGGAGCTGAAGTTCGCTTGCGTCTTCCAGCACCAGGATGCGGTCCCGGTCCGGAATCAGACCGCTCAGGGCATTCAGCACGGAGGTCTTCCCGGAGGAGGTCCCGCCGGAGACAATCACGTTTTTCCGCAGCTTCACAATCGCATTCAAGAGCAGAACGCCTTCACGGGGGATGCTCCCGAAATGCTCCAGTTTGTCGATGGTGAGCATTTCCTTCTTGAATTTGCGGATGGAGAGGATTGTCCCGGAACGGCTGACAGGAGGAATGGTGGCGTGGACACGGGAACCATCGGGCAGACGGGCATCCAGATCAGGATGCATCTCGTCCAGCTGCCGGTCGACCGATTTGGCGATATTGACTGCGGCGGCCTTCAGCTGGGCCTCGCTGGCAAAATGCGCGTCCGTCTCCATCAGCTTCCCGCCGCGTTCGATATACACCTGCGACGGGCCGTTGATCAGAATTTCCGACACCTGGTCGTCTTCCAGATACTCCTTCACCGGAGCCAGAAACAGAATCAGAAACGAAGCATTGTCATTCATGGGATCATCTCTCCTGTGTAATCTGTTTTTTTATCCCGTCTGCAGGAAAATCCGGTCCGGTCCGGAGCGATTTTCCAGAGCAGGAGCGTCAATTCATAGTCCTTGTGTGAGAAGGTCAGGATCATTCTGGGCATCCGGCTCGCATCCAGCGTAATCCGCCTTTCCGGGATCCAGGAGGCGTTCCGGAAACAGGAAATGAACTGCGCTCTGGCAGAAACAAAATTGGCCGCGATTTCCCCCGTGTATTCCCAGCTGTTCTCCGCTCCTGCGCGGCGCTCCGCTCCGCGGGGAAGAGGAAGCGGAGGCAGTGTGGTGAAGTCCTGCGTCTTTCCCTCCATCTTCTCCCGGCTGGAGGGAGGCACGGCGGAAATGGGAACACCGTCCGCGCGCAACAGCCGCTGATGGCGCGGAGGCGCAGCCGATGAATACGAAGAACTTCCCTTCCGGAACAGCAGCACCCCCCCCAGTCCGCCGAGGAAAACCAGAAGAAATACGCAGACAGACAAAGGAAGGATCTTCACTTTCCCGGTGTGCTCCAATCTTCGTATTTCTTGTAGCGTGTGTAGAATTCGATTTTTTTAGGTTCCTTTTCATTTTCCGTGGTGTCGTCGGTATACTTCGGATTCTCCAGGAGTTTCAGGTTCCACTCTTTCGGGTATTCACTGTCCTTGCCGTTGAATTTCCAGACGTTGTGTTTCGCGAGCAGACTGGAATCCCAGTGGCGCTTGTCTGTATTCGATCCTTTTGTGCGCATGATGATGCACTGAGTGTAGTCATTGCCATAGCGGGAGGAGGTGATCTCCAGCTCGGGAAGGGAGAAGGGTTTTTTCTCGCCGCTTGTGGTATAGGGCATATTGATCCAGTTGTCGAGGAATCCGGGACGGGTTTCATAGAGGATGGTCTTGGAGCCGATGAGCTGCAGATACGAGTGCTTGTCCGTGAGTGCGCGTTTCTCGGAGGTCCGGATAAGAGAGGTGCGGGGGAACATGTCCTGCAGCGCGGTCAGCGCAGGCAGACGCGTGGAAAAACGGTTGCCCGCCATCCAGACGCCCCAGTGATCCGCGGAACGGAGATTTGTCGCATCCAGAGACTTCATTCCCAGCCACAGGATTCCCCCGATGGTCGCCATGTAGACGGGAAGGACCAGCACGAATTCCATCAGAACGGAACCGCGGGGGGAAGAAAACAGCAACGAGCTTCGGAAACGGTTTTTTTTCATTGTCGGTCTTCAATGTCCCAGATAGTTTCGGAGTTTGTCCCACTGGAGTTTGGAATCCTTGCTGTTCTGATCGGCAATGAGTCCGGCGGGGGGTTTGAGTTTTTCCCAGTCGGGGAGGTTTTTCGATTCGATCTTCTTTCCCTTGGAGTCGACCCAGTTTTTCTTGTCCAGCATGATGTCCTTGAGAATGTTCCCGGAGCCCGTGGTGAACGTCTGGGCGGGTCCGATCCCGATACAGTAGTCCCACGCGTTCCGGACCGGCAGCATGACACCGTCCCAGTCCGTTTCCACCAGATTCCAGATTTTTTCTCCCCTGGCGTATTCGTATCCGATATTGTAATCGGAGCTCTTGCGTTTCTTTTCCTTGTCCTTCTCATAGGCCTTGTAGCCGGCGCGGGCGGAGGCAATCGCACACATGTATTCCGGACGGTTCCCCCCGGCAACGCTCGGATTGAAGGCAGAAAGAATCGAAGGCGCCGTCAGCGAACGGCTTCCCCCCCAGCCGAACACCGAAAACGGGTTGCTCGTCTTCCTTGCAATCGCCACCGTGATAGCTCCCGATTTCCCGAAAAAGAGCGGTGACAGCGTCAGCGGAATCGCCGGCGCCACCACCAGACCGATCGGCATGTTTTTCTGAATATATTTGAAAAAGCTGTCATATCCGTGATATTCGGGATGTCCGCGTTTATAGTCTCCTCCCAGAAACGGTGGGAGATGAAGCTGGATTTCCAGCAGATTCACATGCACCCAGCGGGTCCAGAACCAGTCCCATTTCGCATAGAGATGGGTTTTCGTCTGTTTGTACACGCGTGAGAAGCCGGGGGTCTTTGCGCGGACGATCCAGTCATCCGTCCCCGGACCGAACACCTTCTTCGGAGAAAAATCCTTCAGCGTGGGATCCGCAAAGGCAATGAAATCCTTTTCGTTTTCCTCGGTGTTCAGGAGCGTACTGAATACCGTAAGAGTCTCATCCAGAGAAATATGGATCATGTATTCATCCTTGCATTCCATCATATTGGCCACTGCAATCTGCTGTGCCGCCTCTTTGACCTTCTTCGGATACTCCTCGCGCAGTTTATTCAGTTTGGACATCATTTCTATGAGGTTGTAGCTGTATCCAAGCACCTTCACGGAATTGACAATGCTCCCCTTTCCCTGGAATTCCGCCGCAGTCGTGTGATATGCCTGAAGCAGCAGAAAGCGGTTCAAGGTGTTCTGCCCGTTGAATTCCTTTGCCAGTTCCGGAACGCCCAGACCTGTGCCGCTGAACAGCAATGCAAAGTCATAAACCAGCACATCCGTCCCGCAGTTGTAATGGACTCCGGGAACATGCATGTGGCAGGGCTGATTGTTTCTGCGCGCCTTGTTGAGATCCTCCTGAAACTGGGTGAAGACATATTTGCAGAAACTGTCCATTGCCCAGTCCAGCGAACGCTTCTGCATATCCACATAGGTCCATGCCATCGCTTTGTTGACGGTCGCCATCCGGCTGAGATAATCCGCCTGCACCACGGCCGCGGAATACGCCGCCGCGTCCGCCGCATTCTGAAGCTCAATCTTGTTGCGCACAACTTCCCCGATCCCGTAAATCCCGATCACCAGAAGATAAATCGGCATCACAAAAGCCAGCGTAATCGCCAGTGCGGCCCCCTTGCTGTCCGCAAAGAGTTCGCGGCATCTGCCGGTGAAAACACCGATGACTGTTACAGGACTATCGCAATACGGATTCATTTGGTCACCGGATAGAATTTCGTTGCATAGGGAATCGGAATCACGCTGCTCGAAGTCAGAGTGATATACGGATATTTGAGTTCCTCCTTCTTCCCGGAGGAATCTTTGACACTCATTTCATTGGCATAACGAGCCAGAAGGGCCGGATTCAGGGCATAGGCCTGTTCATCCAGTTTCTTCTCCCAGTTCTTCTCCTCGTCGGATTTCTTCTCCTTGGCAAAGAAACTGATGATCCGCCCCGCCACGGGAACCAGAAGAAACATCTTGAATTTGACCGTGCACTTGACCCCGCGCGGATCAATATCGGTAATGGGAATATCCACTTCCACCTGCTGATCCAGATATTTGGTGTTCGGAAGTCTGCCCCATCCGTCCAGAAGGACGTATTTATCATCAGCGCGGTCCTTCGCCTCTTTGGAATCCGAAGGTGAGGCGGAGACCACGGCAAGAATCCGCTTCACCACCGTCTCCGCACGGCTTTTCCGCTGAAGATTGTTCACCGTCATCGCAGAGCGCGCCCCCATGTACGAGGAATAATGCACTACATGCCATGTAATCATGATGTACGCAAACTGCACCGCAAACAGAAACAGCACAAACAGAATCGGAAAGCAGAAGACAAATTCCAGCAGCGCCGCACCCCCCGTCCCTTTCAGAGGCAGGAGACTTTTCCAGCGGGCAGACCTCCTTCCCGTCTTCTTCTTCCCGTTCATATTCGTACTCTTCATACAGCTTATCCTTTCCCGTGCAGTTCCAGGGAATACAGCAGCTGAATCAGCAGATTCAGAAAGAGTCCGGCGGCAATGGCCGCCCCAAAAGGAACCCGGCAGCTCTCCGTTTCCGGCGGAGGCAGGTTCTTCCGCCCCTCCTCCCGGTCATAAGCAAAATCAAAGAGGCAGCGCAGAAAATGCTTCACTCTAGCCGGATTCACACGCCGGAAGAACAACATCGTCACAGCCAGCAGCAGCCCTGCCATGGACACCAGAAGAATCAGATTCAGCGTATTGCCGGGTCCCGCAATCAGTCCGGCGGCAAACAGCATCTTCACATCCCCCGCCCCCGCCGCCCGGAGAAAAAACGGAAGCAGCAGAAAGAGCGAGGACAGAAACGCCGTCGTCAAAGAACCAAGCGCATACCCGGTCCCGACCCCGAAAGCCATTGCCAGCATCACAAGCATCCCCCCGTACACCCAGGCATTCGGCAACTCATGCTTGCGGAAATCATAAATGGAAAGATACACCAGCCACGGGGCGGCCAGTATCATTTTCCCAAAAGTCAGTAAATCAAAAGTCACATTCCCCATCTGCGGTCAGCCCCGTCAAGATCTAAAAAAAAAAGACGGATACACGATATAACGAGCATCCGTCCCGGATTCATGAAAAAGGACTTTTTCTTTCCAAAAGAAGCCCGGTCATCACTTGTAATTGTGCATGGCCTTCTCGTGATCATTGGCCTTGCTGATGTCTTGAGCCGAATTCGTTTCCAGGTTTTTCTGATAATTCTCGGCGCCCTTGGCGTCACTCATTGCTTTCGTAGCCACGTTCATTTCATGAGAAACGTTCTTCCCGAACATGATCACTGCCACCACCACGGCTGCCGCTATCAGAACGGCTATGATCACGTATTCCATCATGACGGCATGTCTTTTCCGGATAACCCGCTTCATTTCATCGCCCTTTCTCTCTCAAAATATGACCAGGAAAAAACCTTGTCATTTGTAATTGTGCATGGCCTTCTCGTGATCATTGGCCTTGCTGATGTCTTGAGCCGAATTCGTTTCCAGGTTCTTCTGGGAGGTTTCGGCACCCTTGGCATCACTCATTGCCTGTGTCGCCACATTCATTTCTTTCGAGACGTTTTTCCCGAACATGATCACTGCCACCACTACCGCAGCCGCTATCAGAACAGCTATGATCACGTATTCCATCATGACGGCATGTCTTTTCCGGATGCTCCTCATACTTCTTTCCTCCTCTGTGTCTCTGAGTCAGCCTTATTCAGAAATCTATCCTTCATTGCTAGATAAATTATCGTTCTTTCATCAAAAAGTCAAGTGGGGGGGTATGCAATTTTAACTCTTTGTCACATCATTATATTATTCTTTCTCGGCTTTTTTTTCTTCTGATCTCTTCTCCAATCCGGAAATCTCCCAGTACAAATCAGGAGAGAAGCTGCTCTTCAGAATCCTGTTCTGAAAAAAGTCCCGCAAGATATCCGTTGGATAAAGACATTGGGAGGATCATTTTGTTCCCTGTTCCGCTCTTCTCCTCCCGTCCTTCCCCCATCTTTCTCTTTTTTTTCCACCTGACTCCGCAAAAAAACAACGGGTCCCGGGAGGGAAAAAGCAGCCCGAATACAGGAAACGGAAGATGAAACGGAAGATGAAGCTGAAATAAAACCGGAATCCGGGAAGAAAATCAAAAATGTTCTTCCATGAATCGATATTTTCCCATTGACAGAGAAGATGAAACGGAAGATGAAACGGAAGGTGAAGCTGAAATAAAACCGGAATCCGGGAAGAAAATCAAAAATGTTCTTCCATGAATCGATATTTTCCCATTGACAGAAAAAAGAAATGATGCTAGTTTCCCGGCAAAGTCGGCAGTTCTCCGTCCTCTTCAAAAGATGCGGGGAATTGCTTGTCTGCATCGTTTCCCACCTGACATGACAACAGGTACAGGGCCTTTGGTTTCGGTTTCCGCTCATGACAAGTCTGCCATGACGTCCATGATTCTGAATACGATAATGAAGAAAAGGATTCTTTCCCAGTGAAAAAACTGATTTCCCCGATCATGCTTGTGACGGCGTCCGCCGGAACTTTGTTCTTCGGAATTTTATGGATCAACAATCTGGTCAGCGCCTGGCGCTATCACGTGATGCTGATGGAAGGAGACACGTTCGCGGGTGATTTTCCCCCAGGCCTTTGGCCTTCGCTTTCCTGGAGCACGGTGGATGCTTCGACCGTCACGACTTTGATCCCCTTTTTCGGATTTCTGCTGATCCTTCACGGAATTTTCAAAGTGGAAAACCGTGAAGAATGGCCGTTCTTTTCCGGATATGAACGTCTGAACATCGCACTGGGACTGCTCGGAACGATCTGGGGCATCATTCTGGTGGGATATTACCCGGAGGATCAGATCAATGTGACGGCTCTGATCCGATGCTGTCTCCATACAGCGATGTTTTCGACCCTGATAGCCGTATTCTGGGTGATGGTCGTTCTTCCAGCTGCAGTCATGCCGCTCATGCACGCCTACCGGAAACTGCGCGGGGGGCTGGAAACGGGCATAGACTCTCTGGGGGAACTGGCGGATGAATTCACACGTCATGTGGGAGGAGCCTCTGAAGCGCTCCGCTCCGGAGCGGAGGATCTGCGGCGTTTCCGGACGGAAACGCGGGAAGGAGCCGAATCGCTCGCTTCACTGCGTACCGAACTTTCCGCCTGCGGAGCCGAATTTGAATCCCGCAGAAAAAGTGAAACGCTCTGGCTGGAAAAAGCGGCGGAGGCGGCACATGAATTCACCGAGGCGGGAAGACTTGTCGCCGAACTTCAGCGGAATCTGGCCGAAACCAACCGCGAACTCGCCGAACGGAACGGAATCCTCCGGGAGGAAAAATCCAGACTCGAGGAAGAACGCAGAGAACTCGCCGAATCCAAACGGAAACTCATCGAACACAATACGGCTCTCCAGGACGAAAACCAGCGTCTGAATCAGCAGGAACAGTCTTTGAATCAGCAGCTGGACGAGGCCCGGAACACCGTCTCCGAACTTCGCTCCACGCTTGAAGAAATCCGCAAAGCCCTCCAGAGGTGACCCCCCATGAAACTTTCCCCCGCCCTCCGGCGCAAAATCCAGCGGGCAATCAGACTCGACAGCTCCCCCGAATCGGATATCGACGAACTCAATTCCGTCCTTCTCCAGATCACTCTTGCCCTGATGCTCGTCTTCATGATCGCCTTTTTCCTTTTCATGCGGAACACCGGTTCGGAAATCCACCAGGTCACCGAACTCAAAACCCAGCTGGAGAATGCCCGCAGGGAAAAACTCCTCCACGCACTCGAACAGACGGCGGAAATCAGGCGGATCCGATACGGACTCAAGGCATTCCAGCAAATCGACCCTGTGAGCGGCGCCAAACGCTACAATCTCTCCGGGATCGTGGAGGAAGGGCGTTTTACCGGAGAGGAAAATCCCCGGCAATCCTTCCGGATCGGGGGCGCGGCGGCTTATGCGGATTATTCGCATCCGGAAAAACTGGAAACGGAATGGAAAAAAGAATCTCTCCGGCTCGCCCGGATGAATGAGAACGACCTTTCCGCACCCATCCGCCTCTGGCTCGACGGAGAAATCCGAAGATACTGCGACACCCTCCGCAGTGAAGTCGAAGAAATTCAGGCCCTCGCCGCCGCTGCGCTGCAATCCCATTTTGCCCGGCATCCTGAACTGGTCCGCGATCCGGAGGTCCGGACGCTGCTGGAACGGATTGCCGCGGAACCGCCGGGAACGGCAAGGGATCTGCTGCTGTCCGAACTTGCCGCCCGTCTGAAAATTCACGTCTACGCCGAACTCCGGAGAATCGGAGACGTGCCCATGCTGGAGAATCTGCGATGATGAAACCTCTTTTCATAACCGTTCTGTTTTTCTGCCTCACAGCGCTTTTGAGTTCCCTCTCCCTCTCGGCCGCGGTTGAGGAAGGGGAGAGCCGGAAACTCCTGGACCGGGAAACCGGCATCCTTTCCGCACAGCTCCTCTCCGCCGACCAGGGAAAACGCTGGAGTGAAGCCCCCTTCCCCGAAGCGGAACACAGACTTCTGGAACAGATGAAGGCCGATCCCCGTTCCGCCGGACTCGAAAGCGCCAGAAAAAATGCGGAAGATTTTCTGAAAAATCTCCTGACGGAAGAATATGCCGCCATGCAGAGGCAGCTCCTCGCCCCGTTTCAGGAGAAACTCCCCGCGGATCTCTCCGGACAGCTGGAAAAGATCCCGGATGAACTTCTGAAGAAAAAATTCTCCCGGGTTTTTCCCGGCGCCTTCCAGAACGCCAGGAAGCGTCTTGTCGAAGCCCAGAAGGCGGAACTTGTCGACAAGGTCTACCCTTCCGAAGCGGAGCTGGAAAAACTGCGGGATCCGGAGCTCACGGATCTTCTTGCCGCCCGTCTTCAGGCGCGTCGGAAGACCCCGCTCTTTGAAGAAAACGTTTCCTTCGTGCGGGATTCGGTCATAGCCCCCCTGATCGCTTCCGGACGCGCCCAGCAGAAACGACAGCTTGACCTTGCCGAAACCATCCAGGACAACTCCGGACTCTGGTCCCCGCCGGAAATCATTCAGGATCTGGAAAAACGTCTCGCTTCGGAAACCCGGAAGTGGAAGGAAGACAAAGTCTACGCTCTTTTCCAAAAAACGCGCTCCGCCATCGCAAACCGGGCGGCACGGCTCCCGAGAGAACGGATCATGAACGCACTCCCCGAACGGATCACCCTCCCCGATTATGCCGCCATGCTGGAAAAGGAACCCGAAAAACACCTTTCAGCGGAACCGGCACTGAGCGGACTTTGTGAAAAGTCTGCACTGGAGGGACTCGAAAACACGCTCCGGCAGCTGAAAGTCCCGGAGCCAATGGCGAAAAAGCTTCAGGAAGATCCCGCTGTCCGCACGGCGGCGCGGACGACGGCAGAAAAACGCGTTCGCCCGGAACTTCTCCGGATCCGGGAAAAGGCGGTCGCGGCGCAGATGAAGAAATATTGTCAGGAACTTGCCGAAGACCGCTGGAAAGCGTCTCCGGAGACCATCGAAGAGTTTCACGCCTCCGGAGGGAAAATCCTGCCCGGGGTTCCGGAATTCGCTTTTGAGAAAGAGGCGCTCTTCGAGGAAACCCGCAGATCCGTCTCCGATCATCTGCGCCGTGCGCTGATCCGCGGAGCGGAAGAGCTGGCGGGACAAATGAAACTCGTTGCGCTGGAATACAATACCGTCACAGAAGAAATGCGCTCCCAGCAGCAGAAGAACCGTCCCGGATGGCTTGAAAAATGGTTCGGGACCGCCTCCGGCGAACTCACTCTCGAAACAATCAGAACATGTTATGAAGCCAGGATCCGGAAACTCCACAATGCGCAAGAAAGACTGTACCCGGATCTTTTCGATTCCATCCGTCATGAAATTGAAGTCCGCTCCAGAGCCATTCTCCAGCAGCTCCAGGCCGAAACGGCTCCCGCTCAGGACTCCCCCCCCGGAAGATCCGAAGACTCTTCCGACACCCCCCCTGTCGAAACTCTGAAACAGCAGAATCCGATGGAGAAACAGGAAACGAAGGAGATCGAAACAGAAGAGCCCGAAACAGAAGAGATGGAAATGGAAGAAACGGAAAAAACGCTCCATTGCCTGATCCTCATGGAGGCCGACCGGGATGGAACTCTTTCTATCCGACTGAACGGGAAAACGTTCCATGCATCCGGAGGAGAAGAGCAGGAAGAAAGAACCTTCGGCGAAGTGATTGCAGAACTGACTGATTTTCAAAGAAAAGCCTCTTCAGAGGAGGGGCCTATCCATCTTGAAGTCGAAGTACAGGTGGGAGGGGGGCCGGTCTATTACCGCTCCGTCGCCAGACTGCGCGAGGCGTTGAAAGCGGACTCCGCCTTCTCTGACGCGGCTGTCAGAGACGGTCTTGCTCCGCAGCAGTAACACAACACTAGGTTGTGTCGTCAATAGATTTGTGCTATATTATGCAAACGTCAAAAAAGGATATAGGGAAAATGGCGAATGCA
>CAKUDG010000026.1 GCA_934644965.1 uncultured Victivallales bacterium
AGAGCCCGTGTCGGGCTGCCGGCAATATCGCCTTGAAGGCGTGGTGCATACCACCGGCTAAGCCGGTGGTTTTGATTGTACGTTTTTTTCTGTGCTTTTTCTGTGCTTTTGTCTGGGAATGGTTTCCCCTCCGACAGGGGATTTCAACTCTTATCAGAGTTCAGACGACGGGGGAAAAGAGTCTGTGAGATAGGAGAAGAAACGCCTGAGAGGAAAAAGCAGGCGGGAAAGCAGTTATTTCCTTTTTTCCCGCGGCGGCAGAGTGGAGGAGAGCAGATTTGCTGCTCCGCCACTCATTTTCCCAATTCATCCTCTTTTTCTTGCGGCGAGATGCCGGCGTCAGCGATACAGCGCAAGGTCCTCACGCACTTTTTCAGCGATGAGGGAAGGAGCTTCGGCAAGAGGAATCAGTTCCGCATCGCGCGAAGAACGGCGTTTGAATTCGATGCAGCCCTTTTCCAGGGTTTTAGGAGAAAGGACGGCACGGAAAGGAATGCCGAGGAGATCGGCGTCACTGAACATGGAGCCGGCTTTTTCTCCGCGATCGTCATAAAGGACTTCCACGGAATCGTTCTGGAGCTTCTGATAGAGCTGTTCCGCAGCGTCGCGGACGGAGCCTTTGTCGGGGGTCAGCGCACAGATTTCGACATGATAGGGGGCGATGGAAATCGGCCAGATGGGCCCATAGTCGTCATGGGAATCCTCCACGACGGAAGCCATGGTGCGTCCGATTCCGATTCCGTAACAGCCCATGATCATGGGCTGTGATTTTCCGTCCTTGTCCAGATAATTGCAGTTCATCGGAGCGGAGTATTTGGTTCCGAGCTGGAAGATGTTCCCGACTTCGATGCCGCGTTTGAGCTGGAGCGGCAGGCCGGTGACAGGACACGGATCGCCTTCACGGACACAGACAATGTCACTCACGAGCGCGCCGTCGAGATCCCTTCCGTAATTGAAATTTCTGTAATGGTAATCCGCCTCGTTGGCGCCCACCACAAGGTTCGGGCTTTCCGCCGCGGACGGGTCGAACACGATTTTCACCTTCTTCGGATCCATGCCCAGCGGAGACGCATATCCGGGAACCGCACCGGCCTTCCGGATCTGTTCGTCATTCGCGAAGACCAGTTCGGAAATCCCGAGCAGCTTCTTGAGTTTACTTTCATTGACCTCGAAATCCCCGCGGACCACGGCAAAGACCAGGTTCCCTTCCGGATCGGCGTAGAAGACCGCTTTCGCCGTATTTTCCGCCTTGACTCCGAGAAAAGCGGCCACTTCTTCAATGGTTTTTGCTCCGGGTGTGTGAACCTTTTCCAGAGGAAGCGCTTCGGCGTTTTTTTCAAATTTCAGGCCGGAAACGGCAACTTCGCGGTTGGCTTTGTAACTGACCCCGTCCGGCGAAAGAAAGAGCGTATCCTCCCCGCAGTCCGCAATGGACATGAATTCATGAGAAATCTTCCCCCCCATCATGCCGGAATCCGAAGCGATGGACACCACATTGCGCAGGCCCACCCTGCGGTAGATCCTTTCATACGCCGCATGAACCTGAGCGTAGTATTCATCCAACGATTCCTGTGAGGTATGGAAACTGTAGGCGTCCTTCATGGTGAATTCGCGGACGCGGATCAGACCGGCTCTCGGACGGGCTTCGTCCCGGTATTTCGTCTGAATCTGATACACCATGACCGGGAGCTGTTTGTAGCTGCTGATCTCCGAGCGGACCAGATGCACCACTGCTTCCTCATGAGTCATTCCCAGAAGCATCGCCTTGTCGTTCCTGTCCTTGAAACGCAGCAGTTCCTCCCCGACCGACTCATAGCGCCCCGATTCCTCCCATAGTTCCGCGGGCAGCACCACCGGCATCAGGACCTCCTGCCCGCCGACCGCGTTCATCTCCTCGCGGACAATCGCTTCAATTTTTGCGTTAATGCGTTTCGCAGGCGGCAGAAGCGAGTAAATCCCCGCAGAAACCGGGCGGATGTAGCCGCCGCGGACCAGAAATTTATGACTGACCGTCTTCGCATCCTTCGGATCTTCCTTGATCCGGCGGCCCAGCATTTGAGACATTCTCATGGTTCGACTGTTCGTCCTTTCTTTGAGATCGAAAAAAACTGTATCTCTGGATGGATTGAATCCTGTTGATGTGTATCCTGCATGATTATGATTCTGTTGATTCTATTCCGTGCGGAGCAGTGTCCTCCGTTTCAGACGTTTCATCACATGATGTCTTCCTTCCGCCCAGTCGATCCCGATCAGCAGCGTCATCAGAATGAAACAGACCGGCACCAGGAAAAAGGACATCTTCAATCCCACCGCATCCCCCAGTATCCCCATAAACATGGTGCAGACCCCCGCTCCGGGAACTCCGGCGCAGGAAAGAAGAATGAAAAGCATGGTGTTGTCCACAGTCATACGGGTGCTGCAGTAGCTCTGCACGCTCGGCCAGAACGGTCCGATGAAAATCCCGGACAGAAACAGAAGCACAAATAAAACGGGAAGCGAACGCAGAAAGGGGAAGGCCAGCGTAATCGCCGTCGCCGCCAGCGCCGACAGGACAATGAGTTCCTTCAGCGCCTTCTGGCGGACCAGATACCCGGGACCCAGTCTCCCGACGATCATTCCGCCGGCAAAAACCGCCGTCCCCAGGCCCGCATCCCACATGCTGCTGTTGTATTCCAGCTTGATGAAGCTTGCGCACCAGAACGTCAGGCAGTATTCTCCTCCGCCCGCCAGGAACATTGCCGCAAAGAAGAGCCAGAAGCGGCCCCGTTTCAGAATGTCCACGCTGTTGCGCCAGACTTCCGCCGCACGGAATGTCTCCCTGACCGCAGGATACGGACTCTTCTTCGATGGAATCAGGTACATCAGTGCCGGCACCAGGGTGAAGATCCCCGCTCCCGCCGTAATCCAGCGCCAGTTGACACCGAGATTCAGCAGCAGACCCGCAATCAGGACCATTCCGAGAACCCCCACAGACCAGAAACCGTGGGAAAAATTGATATAGCGGCCCGGTTCATCCGGATGCAGGTCCTGAACCACCGGCGTCGCCAACCCCTCGATCACGCCTTCGCCCAGACCCGCAATCACCAGCATGCAGAAAAGAAGTCCGTAAAACGGCGAAATCGCCGCTCCCAGAATCCCCGCACTCATGCAGAGAAGGGCCAGCCCGAGGGATCTTGCCTTCCCCCAGCGCCCGGCAAGAAATCCGCAGAACAGCATCGCAAACACCATGGAGGAACTCCTCGCGATCTGGAGAACTCCTCCCAGCCCCATGCCCCCGTCCTCAAGCGGAAAGTTCAGAGACAGCGCAAGGGGAACCAGAGACACCGGAATCACTACGGAACAGCATGCGTAGGCGCAGAGACAGAGAAACGTGGCATAATCGTATCTGCCGAATATCATCTTTTTCGTCATGATGTACAAAATCCTTTTCAGAATCAGTCAATCCTGTCAGGAAACGGAGAGAAAAAGAAGGTGTGGGAAAACCCACAACCCTCTTTTCATTTCAGTCCTTCAAGGTATCGAAGAATTCCTTCAGCGGATAGATTTTCCTGATCGACTCCACGTTGGAGCCGACCATGTACAGACCATTTTCGGTGTCTCCCATCCAGGTCGCCAGCAGGGCGCGGGCAATGCAGAAAAGAGATTTCCGCGGATCACAGGTGCGCAGACAGCGGTAGGGACAGGAGAATTTCTCCCGGTTCCCCGCAAGAACACGTTCCACAAGCGGAGTCCGGAGAACGCGGACGGGAAGACCGACCGGACTCTTGATGACGACTACATCTTCACTTTTCGCCTTCACAAAGACCTCTTTGCTCTTCCTGTCGATTCCGGCTTCTTCCGCAGTGATGAAGAAGCTGCCGATCTGGACCCCGTCATATCCCATTTCAAGGAAATGTTCGATATCGGCGCGGCTGGCGACTTCGCCTGCCGCAATGAAGGGAATGTCGGCACAGCCGTATTCTTCGGCAACTTTTTTCACGTCGGCAAGGAGCATGTCGAGCGAACAGGTCTCCGGATGTTCGATCTGCTGCATGGTGAAGCCGAGATGTCCGCCGCATTTCGGGCCTTCGATGATGACGGCGTCCGGCTTCCTGTCATATTTGCGTTTCCAGGTTTTCACGACGACTTCAAAAGCACGTCCGCTGGAAATGACGGGAATCAGCGCAATGTCGGCATCTCCCACGAATTCGGGCAGCGGCAACGGCAGTCCGGCGCCGGAAATGATGAAGTCAACTCCTTCCCGGACCGCGGTCCGGATGATTTCCTCGTAATTGGAGAGCGCGACCATGACATTCACTCCGAGCGGCTTTTCTCCGTTCAGAAGCTGCTTCGCCTTCCGTATTTCATCGGCGAAGGCGTTGTTGCAGACGTCAATGAAATGGATTTTCCCTTCTTCAATGTCTCCCATTCCGACGCTGGCAATCGTTCCGAAAGCTCCCTGTTTAATCGCTTCCGCCGCCAGTGTGGCCGATCCGATGCGGACTCCCATGCCCGCCTGGATGACCGGATATTTGGATTCCAGATTTCTGATTCTGAGTTTCGGTAATTTCATATTGAATACAAATCCATTCTTATTAGTTTTTCAGCATATTTTTAAATTCATTTAAAATAGCATGGGAAAGCAATTTTACAAGCGCAGAGGGGGGATTCAGGGATGAGGCCGTTTCTTTTCTTCTCTTTTTCTGATAAGCAGATCCGCAGAACTGATCAACCAGACCAGACAGAGTCCGCCCAGATTCAGCAGTACACGCATCACCTCAATCCGGAAGACCTTCCCTTGCTGCGGATTTTCCAGAAGCTCACGGAACGTGAGAACGATGGGTTCAAGCAGTTCCCAACACGCGGCAAAGAAGAAAAACAGGGCAATGAGAAGAATGAGGCATCCTGTCATTTTTTCTCCCAGATAGAAGTGACCCGTCCCGGGGAGGAAGAAATTCAGCAGAAAGGCTTTTTCCCGTTTGTCCATTCAAAGAATCCTCCGGATTTTTATTTTATCCAGTTGCAGCCAGCGCGTTCATGCGCTCCGCATTTTTCAAGCTTCTTCTTACCATGATGCTTTCGATCTGTCATTTCAAATGCACTTTCCGGAAAAATTTTGCGCTATGGTGCTTTGAATGGATTGAAGCAGAGTGGAAAATATGCTAATATTCTGAAGATGCAGGAAGCCCCCTGAAGCCTTGTCCGGAGTACGTCCGGCATGTGTTTCTCCATTTCCCGGACTTGCGTGCAGGTCGCTTTTTCCTGTGAGGCGGCAATTCACATCTGCAACACGGCTTGGCTGTTCCCGCAGCATGATGCCCCCGCTGTTCTGCTGTGCTGCTGTGATGAAGCCCGGTGATTCATTCCATGGAAAGAAACGGAAGGGGGGGAGAAAGGAAAAACATGGATTCCAGTTCGCTACGGAAGCTTGCACCGTCTCTGCTGTCCAGTGGAACGACTCTGCTTCAGGTGCTGAATTTTCATGATCTGGCGGAAGAACTCCGGCAGGCGGGGAGAGTTTCAAGGAATTCTTCGTTCAAAAACTATATTTCCCGTCTTGAAACGCTTGCTTCGGAAGCGGAAAATTCAGCGGATGAAACTTTCCGCCGGAACGCCGCGCGCAGAATCGGATCGGCTTTGCGCGTCCTGGCGGATCTCCAGAACAGGGGGAAAACAGAGGAAGCCCCCTTTACTTATTATGTCGTGGAGCCGTTGAGCAACATCAAGAGGCTTCCGGACGTCTATCCAGCCGACGGGAAGGTGGAATCCACTCTCCGGATCCTGGCTGCAAAAGGAGAATTCGAGCCTGCTTCCTTTCTGTTTTATCCCTTTGCCGATGCGGAAAAGGTGGAACTGAACGTATCGGACCTGAACGGAGAAAACGGGTCGATTATTCCCGCATCCGCCGTCCGTTTGAAGATTGTGAAGTGCTGGTATCAGGGGGGAACCGCATGGTACAGCTACTTCGCGGATTCGACCGCACGTGAATTGATCCCGGAACTCCTGCTGAATGATGAAAAAATGCTCAAGGTCGATACGGCGGAGAGGAAAAATTACCTGCGTGCAAAGATGGCGGGAGGGGAAACGCGGTATGTTCCGATCAGTGAATCCGAAGAAGCGGATGTCTCGGGAAATGTCGCGGGGCGGGCGGTGGACTCCATGCATTCTGCCCTGCTTAATGAGAATGTCATGGAAATCCGGGATGCGTCGGAACTTCAGCCGTTCCGGTTGCGGACGGGCGACTTCAAACAGATCTGGCTGACCTTCAAAGCCCCTGAAGAGGCGGAAGGGATCTATTCCGGCAGAATTCTTGTTCTGATGAACGGGAGCCCTGTGTCTTCCATCCCCTTCACAGTCCGCGTGCTTCCCTTCCGTCTCCCGGAGCCCATGACGAATTACAATCTGGAGCGCCGTTATTTCGTTTCAGTTTATAATTCATTGAATTTGAAGACATATATTCAAAAGGGAGCTTCCCGGGAAAATGCGGAAAAACGTCTTTACAACGAGTATCTCAGTCTGAAGGAGCATAATCTGCTCAATCCGATGCTGCCCTGTCTGCGGGAAATCGGCAGGGATGACCGCTTTTTTGAAAAACAGCTGGAAATCTATCGGAAGGCAGGGATGGATACCCGCGTGATCTTTGACGGGATTCAGGGATATCCCGGAGAAGAATACCTGAAGTCAGACACTGTGTCCGGGAAATCCCTTTCCGAGCAGCCCCCTCCGCCCGGAGAATGGCTCCTTCAGGTGAAGCGCGCACTGGAACTGATTCGAAAACATTTCGGCCCAGAGAGCGTCATTTATGCTTTCGGTTGGGATGAACCTTCCATGACTCTTCTGAAAAACGAGCGGAAACCCTGGCGCCTTCTCCATGAACTCGGTCTGAAGACCTACAGCACCGCCCATTCCGGACATCTGCTTCATGGAACTTACAATGAGGATTTTGTCAATCTCGGCGGCGCGTACCGGAAGGAGGATTTCGACCGCTGGCACGCATGCGGCGTTCTTGCCGCAAATTATGCGTCTCCGCACATAGGACCGGAAAATCCCGATTTCATCCGCCGGACACATGGTCTGGACCTCTACAAGGCAAATGCGGACGGAACGCACAACTATGCTCTGAACGCAAGCCCATGGAATGATTTTTCCGGCACCCAGTATAATTACCGCTCCTTCAACATGGTGTATCCGGCCAGTGACGGATTTGTTGAAACCATCGAATATGAGGCTTTCCGGGAGGCCGTAGACGATGTCCGTTATGCGACACTCCTGAAAACTCTGGCTCATGAAGCGCTTTCCTCCGGGAATGTGGATTCTGTCTATCTGGGACGTATGGCGCTGCAGTGGCTTGCCCTCCTGGACACATCCGTATGTGATCTGAATCATGCAAGGCTGGAAATGATAAACTGGATTTTAAAACTCAGGGAGAACGGATCGAATGAAAGTTCCTCGTTATGTCTGTAATTTCATGGAAAAGGCTCCTTCCTGCGTTTGCGCCTGGGAGGATTCTCTCCTTAGGAAGGATCCCGCCGCCGGGAAGGAGAGCCGCTTTGAAGAATACGACAAAGAGTCCGCAGCGGTTTTATCCACAGACGTGAATATGCTCCGTTCCGTTTCCTCTTCTTTTTCCTCTTCCGCTTCTTCCTCCGATGCGGGAATCTTTTTTTGTGCCGCTGCCGATCAGGAAGGACTGCACCTCTATCTCCGCTACAGGGAAGAGAGAGTGGAAGAAGTGCTTGCGGGACTGGCTCCGGGAGCGATGTTCGAGATGTATTTCCGCCCGGGTGAGGGGGAGTGTTACTTCCAGTGGATGGAAAATCTTTATCCGGAAAAAACGACCTTTGTCTCCTGGACTTCTCCGCACAGATCGTATCGGAAAATGGACTCTTTCTACAGAAGGGAGATCGCTCCTGTTGCAGACGGCATGGGGATTGCCATGTTTCTCCCCTGGCTCCTGATCTATGACAAACTGCCCACGAATGACTCTGAATGGCCCTTGGGAATCATTGTGTGGGGGCCCCGCGGAGGATATTCATGGGGGGGAGGGAAGGTCCATGAGCTGAACCGCTTCGGGCGTCTGGTCTTCCGGGATGCGGGAGCATGGCTGCCGCGGATCCGGAGAAGTATTGTGTTGAAGGCGTTCGGTGCTTTCCGCCAGGCGTGTCCGGATGTGCGGAATTTCTGGGTGGATGAGGTGAAGGGGGATCTTCCTTTTTATGAAGAAGTCCTCAAAAGTCAAATTGAGCGACTCCTGGAGGCGGGTGAAGCTGTTTCCCCGGGAATGTCCCGGGAAGATTCAGACCGTCTTTTTCTGGAAGCCGTCCCTGACTGGATGGAATTCCCTTATCTGCTTTCTGAACTCAGGAAGTCCTGGCTGAAGGAACGCCTGTTCCCCGGATGAAGATGATGTGGAATGGGGAACGCAATCCGTAATTCATCTTTCCGGGAACGGATTTTCTTCTCATGAATTTGATCCGGGAAAAACGTTTTTTTTTATATGTTTCTTAGTTTATGCAGTTCAAGCATTCTGAAGCACTTCAGAATGAAAAAATGCATTTTGAGATCCGGATCCCCGCAGCTTTCACCCGCGGTGTCCTTGGTCATGTCAGGAGTTGTTCTTTTTTCCGCCATTTCGTGTTAAAAATCCTTTTTTTAATTTGCAATGAATCTGTTTCTGTGATAGTATACCCTCATCAGAGTAATGGTCCCCCCCCATCAGAACATAAATCATTTGCAGGATGCGAAAGATGAAAAAACACATCAGAGGTATGATCGCAGGAGTAACGGGTTCGTTATTCCTCGGCACTGCCGCTCTGCTCCCGGCGGGCGAAAACCCGATCGCTGATATGCAGGAGCAGCTTGCCCGGAAACGGATCACGGAAAATGAAGCGAAGGTGAAGGAAGATTTGAAAAAAGCCTCCCTTCCCGACAAGGGGGTTGTCTACTACACGGTGCCCGCCATGAGCGACATCATGCGGATGCCGGACGTATATCCCCGTGACGGCGAAGTCCAGGGGGAACTCCGTTTTGTGGCCGCTCAGGGGGAATTTGAGCCCGCCTCGTTCCAGTTGTACTCCTTCAAAGGCAACAAGGATGTGACGTTGAAGGCTTCCGCTCTGAAGGGGCCGGACGGTGCCGTGATCCCCGAAAGCGCCATGGATTTGAAGGTGGTGAAAGTCTGGTATCAGAACGGAAATGCCTGGAACAGCTATTTTGCGGATTTCGGCCTGAAGCTGGTGCCCGAACTGCTTCTCCATGATGAAAACATGATTCTTGTGGACAAGAAGGAACAGGCGAACTATGCTCGGGTGCTCGGAAAGGACGGCAAGGTCCGTTATGAATGGATTTCCGCGCCGAAACATCTGGATCCGCTGAAGTTCCGTCCTGTCGCGGAAGATTTCATGGATGCGGAAACGCTTCAGCCGGTGACGCTGGAACCAAAAGAATTCAAACAGTTTTTTGCGACGCTTCATGTCCCGGAGGATCAGAAACCCGGTGTTTACCGCGGGGAGATTACGGTGGCATCGGGGAAAAATGTTCTGACGAAGATCCCCGTGGCTCTGCGGGTCCTTCCTTTTGAACTGCCGCTTCCCAAAACCTATTACGACATCAACAAACCGATCATTGTCAGTTTCATGGGCGGAGCGACCCTCAGCCGCCTGATTCCTCTCAGCGGAGGTGACAAGGAATTCGCGAAGAAGCTTTACCGGAAATATCTCACCAGTCTTCGGAATCACGGGATTTCCCATCCCTGGGTGGATCAGGACGAGGAAAGTTTTGCAATGGTCCAGGAGCTGGGTTTTGAAACGAAACCCTTCCTCGGGACAAGCTTCATTCCCTGGTTTGCGCGCAATTTCGGCGGACGTCTTTCCTTCGATGATTACATGAAGGCGAAGGAAGGTGCGCGGAAGACCAGCGAATTCTACAACAAGCATCTGGGGCATAATGACATTCTGGTGTCCTACGGAGACGAGCAGGGCACCGCGTTTGTGGCGACGCACCGGAACTTCTTCCGTTATCTGATCGACTATGGAATCCGGATGGGCTGCGCCGGCCATGAAGCCCTGCTGTACAAAGGCGGTTATGCGTACGGCTTCTATCCGATGGGAGGAGCGCCGGATGCGCAGGAGAGAATCCGCCCGTGGAATGAAATCGGGGATAAATATATCGGTTTTTACGCGACTCAGCATACGGGATCGGAAAATCCTCAGTTCATCCGCCGTCAGCATGGATTGCTGGGATATTTGAACAATCTGAGTCTGGTGTACAATTATGAATTTGCACTGGGGCCGTGGAACGATCTGGCTTCGGAACTCTACAAGCCGATGGTGGTTTCGTATCTGAACCGCGGCGGTCTGGTGGATACTCTCCAGTATGAAGGCTTCCGCGAGGGCGTGGATGACATGCGCTATGCCACGAAGCTGAAAATGCTTGCCGACGAAGCCAACCGCTCCGACGACACCGAACGCAAGCTCGAAGCACGCAAGGCCCTCCAGTTCCTCGCTCTGCTCCAGGCCGATGAAATGGATCTGGAACAGGTCCGGGCCGAAATGATCAATTATATTCTCAAGCTCCTCAGCATGAAGGGAGAAAAATAATGAATGCAAGAATTCTTTCTGCGGCGGGACTTTTCCTGTCGTTTTCCATTCTGACCGGTGCTGTTTGTCTGGAAGCGGCCGATGCGCCCGCTGCTGCGAATGCAACGAAGAAAGCGGGTCCCTCCGCGGAAACGCTGAAACTGATTAAGGACGCGCAGAATGCGGCCCGGACGAATGATCCGGATAAAACTGCAAAAGCCTGTGAACTTGTTCAGAAAGCCGCGGATGCGACTCCCGCCCAGCGCATGAACGCCTATTTTGATCTTGCCCGTGTGCTTTCCGGGAAGGCTCGTTTTGACGATGCCGCCGCGGTGTTCGACAAGGCTTACGCGCTGAACGGACTCACTCCCGCTGAAAAACTGACCGTCCTGAAACGGAAGGCGGAGATGTTCTTCCGCAGCAACTTCAACGGTGCCTTCGCCTCCTACCACACGGAAGGAATCGACAAGGCTGCGGAAATCTACCGCGCCATTGCCGAGTCGGCCGACACCCCGAATCTGGAACGGATCGCAGCCTATTCCAAACTGGCGGACTGTTTCCTGGAAAAAATGGATACCAAAACCGCCGATTCTCTTCTGGAGACCGCCCGGAAACTGAAAGATCTCACCCCCGCAGAACTTGCCGAAGCGGACTTGAATTATTTCATCTGCCAGCAGCGCCAGCTGAAATACAAGGAGGCGCTTGCCGGATACGACAAGCTCTACGCGGGCGGACTTCTGAACAAGAATGTGAATGCGAAGAAAAAACTTGAAAACCGGATCCTTGACTGTATGAAGGCTTCCGGCGCTTCCAACGCCGAAATAGAAAAGCGTCTTGCCTCTTTCGGGCGCTCCCTTCTCGACCTGGCTGACTTCCAGTCGAAAAACGGGGAAATAGAGTCTGCCCGGAAAAATTATGAGGCGTTTATCAAGGATACGAAGAACGCCCCGGATCAGCGTGCCCGCGCCGTGATCGGACTGTGCACGACGTATGCGGGTGAACCCCTTGAGATCATGAAGATCGCCGACCGTGACCTGATTCCCATCGTGAAGGAGAATCCGAAATATTATCATTATGTTTCGCGTCTGACCGGCTGGGATTACCGGAGAGCCGGTGCCCTTGACGATCCGAAATATCAGCAATGGGTGACGGAGCGTCAGCTGGAGAATCCTTCCATCAATCCGAGAGACAAGATCAAGCTTCTCCAGTCTCTCTGTTCGATGAATTCGGCGGCCCTGGATTTCAATGCGCTGAAGAAAAATCTGGACAGTCTTCTGGAAGTCAAGGAATTGACACCGGATCTCCGTACCCGCTGCCGCCTCATGCAGGTTCTGATCGACTCGAAGGGATCGGCGAACGGCATTCTGGGGAAAATCAACAATGTGATCCAGACTTCTTCGGAGGAGAAAGTTACCCTCCGGAAACAGGCGGATCTCCTTCTTGAAGCGGGCAAGATTGCGATGGAGATGAAATTCTTCGATATCGCAAAGCTTCTTGACGCGGAACGTGAAAAGATGATGCTTCACAATGAGCGGCGCTCGATTCCGTGCACCTTCCTTGCGAATGGTCCGAAAGACATCACGGCCTTCCTCAATTCCCCTTATTTCAAGGATCGGAAGAACCATGGCGTGCTGGACCGGAAATACGGGAAGAATCTTCAGTTCCTTCTGGATACGGATGCGGCTCTGACGGGCCGAGTCGTCACGAAGAAGGAGGAAGGGAAGGAATTCAACCCGACCACTTTTGTCTCGTCCTGTGACGAAGACGGACTGAAATTCTTCTTTTTCGCTCCGTCCGACAAGGCGAAGGACATTGCCGACGGCCTCGCTCAGATGGGCGGTTTTGAAATTTATCTGGCTTCAGGCCCGGAATCTCCGTATCACTGCTATCTGATTGATCCGCCTCCGACCTCCAGAATGGGCAGCGATTTTCCGACTCAGTACAACAATGCCGATTTCCGGCGTTCGCTTCAGTCCAATAACACGGTGAAGATTGATTTCGAGGTTCTGGACGACGGAGTCGCGATGCTTCTTCAGGTCCCCTGGGAGATCTACTTCAATCAGCTTCCTTCCAACGGGACAAAATGGCTCTTTGAAGCCCTTCACTGGGAGCAGGGCGGCTATTCCTGGGGCGGAAGCGACTCCGTGCACAATCCTTCCACCTTCGGCGAAATTGTATTTGCGAATCTGACGCCGGAGAACCTGAATGCAATCAAACGCAGAATCGCTGTGAAGGCCGCGAAAGTGTACCGCCGCGCACTGAGTGCCTCGAACGGTTTCCTGGAACGCTGGAAGGATCCGGAACTGGGCGACAGGGAATTCTACTTTGCTGAAGTGAAGGCGCTGGAGGATCGTCTTTCCTCCTATCTGCCCATGTTGAAACCGGGAATGTCTTCTGCCGACGTGGATCTGCTTTTCCGGGAGGCCGTGCCGGAATGGATGAACATTGATTTCATTCTCGCCGCGAAAAGAAAGGAATGGCTGGACAAAAAACGCACTGCCGGAGAATAAATAAGGACATCCATCTGAAAAAAAAGAACAGTGTCTGTCCTTTCAATCCGGGAACCGGAAGGTTTCCGGATTTTTTGTCTGGTGAATCTCCCGCAGCTTTCTTTTTCTTCCCTTTCTCCTTTTTTCTTTGTAGGCTGGAGGGAGAGGGGGCGGCGGGGGATTCAGGATTAATTTCCCGTATGTTTGAAAAGATGTTCCTTGTTCAGTTCGCGGATATCGTTTTTGATTCTGTCCGGCAGGTTGTGGATTGTGCCGTCCTCCCGGTAGAAAACGTTTCCGATTTCCTTGAAGTGATAGGATTCCCATTTCCCGATGGAGGGGCAGGCGAAGACTTCGGGAACGGGGATGCCTTCACGCATTTTTTCCTTGAGATCTTCGAGACAGGATTCATAGACTCCGCGCGGATAGACATTCTTTTCCACACAGACTTTTGCCGCCATGGCGACGACTTCTCCGAGATTGCCCAGAGTGCGCATGACGCGCGCCGCTGAAAAAGCCACGTGGGAAAGACTGATGAGACGTCCTCCGAGAAACAGATTCCGCAGATCCCTTGCATAAAGGCAGCGGTACGGCACCGGATAATACGATGGAATTCCCCTGTGATAGGCACAGGAACGGAAGGGTTCGACAAAGCGCCTTTTATTTTCCGGTTCCGGGTAATGGAGGTCGATGGACCAGGAAATGGATGCGGTTGCGTCGGGATGGGGGATTTCCTGCTCGATGTCATTCTGAGTCATCACGTAATCGCCGATGATTCTGCGGCTTTCGCGCTTTCCTCCGCAGGAGGAGATCCAGTTGATTCTTCTTCTGGCCCATTCCTCTCTGCGCGGAGAACGGTTTTTGATCCAGGACCAGTTTGCAAAAGTGGTCATGAGGGAATAATCGCGGATGTATTCATTTTCTTCGGCCTGATCACGGTATTGGCCCGTTTCGGTTTCCCAGTCGCCGCAGGTGAGGCAGTAGGCGTTGGAGTCGTTGAATTCGATTCCCCAGTCGATATCGGGGAAGGGGACACAGTGGTCTTCCTCCACGCTGGTCCAGAGCACGGAAAGGCCCATGACTTCATTGCTGGATTTTTCCGGGGCGAGGGATTCATGGAAGACGCCGCGCCCCTCGGTGCCGTAGAGATGGCGGGCTCCTGCGGCGATTGCGAGAAAGCCGTCCCCCGTGCAGTCGGAAAAGAGTTTTCCGCGGTAGCGCGTTTCGGCACCGGTGAGCGTATTGCGTGTAATGACAGCCGTCATGAGAGCCGGATCCGCCGGATCGGTTTCCACGCCGACGACCCGTTCATTCAGGCGCAGTTCTGCCTTTCCTGCGCAGGGGGTGAGGAAGGCGTTTGCCTTGCGGACGTCTTCGTAATACGCTTCGGGTTTTGCGCCGGGAGTCAGATAGACGGGCGCGATTTCCTGAACCGTGTTTCCGATACGGGGATAGAGTCCGATATGCGTGCATCCGCCGAGGGGAACTCGGATTTCGGAACTGTTGCATCCGCCGAGCACGGATTTATCCTGCAGCAGAATGGAACGGAGTCCGAGCCGCGCCGCCGCGAGTGCGGTGACTGTTCCGGCGATTCCGCCTCCTGCAACAATCAGATCGTATTCTCCGGGATCGTCCGTGATGGAGATGCCGCTTTTTTCTCTGCGGAATGCTTCGAGTTCCGAGGCGGAATCGGGGGGGATGTCTTCCGGATCCGCAGTCAGGTAGACGGCGTCGCAGCGGCCGTTGAAGCCGGTGAGGTCATGGAGGGCGATGCGGTGGATTCCTTCGCTGAGAAAGGGGGTGATTCCCGCTTTCTGCCAGGCCCAGGATTCACCGTTGGTGCCGAGAATTCCGGGCAGTTCGGAGTCATTGATGCGGATGGTGAATTGTCCGGCGGGGCGTCCGCGTTTCCAGACTGCGGTCCAGTCGCGTGTCCGCGCCCAGACGTGATAAGTCCCGGGTACGGAAATTCTGATTTCCGTTACAGCATCGGCCACCGGAACACCTGCTCCGTGCGCCATCAGATAGGCTGAGCCAATTTTGTGCATTGCGGAGGGATCCAGCACCCATCCGCCCAAATCGCGGAAGGATTCCGCTTCCAGAAACAAACTGTGTTTCATGTTTTTTCCCTGCGGCTTTGTTTCAGATTGTTTTCCCGTTTCCTGCGTTTTTCTTCTCTCCCAAGGGGGGTGGAGAGGCTTCTTTACATGGGGCTGATCTCCTGAATGACGGGCTGGATGGTGATATCGGGCACGGCCAGATGATCGGGCTGTTCAATGATGCTGCGGACCAGATTTCCGAGTTCCTCCGGGCCGATGCATTTTTCCGCCAGTTCCGGATTTTCGGAGGCTCCGGTGATGCGGGCGGCCTGGTTGAAGCCGGTTCGTCCCCAGGAGGGGGTTACGCAAGTCACCCGCACGCCGAAGGGGCGCAGTTCCGTATAGAGTCCGTGGCTGAACTTGGAAAGTCCGGCTTTTGCGGCCGTGTAGACACTCCAGCCGGGCCATGCGTAGAGGGCGCAGACGCTGGAGATGTTGATGATGATTCCGCTTCCGCGTTCTGCCATGATCTTTCCGGCTCTGCGGCAGCCGAGAACGGCTCCGGTGAGATTGGTCTGAATGGTCCGGATGATCTCTTCATCGCTCTGTTCCCAGAGGGGGCCGATGCGTCCGCCGGAACCGGCGTTGTTGATCAGAATGTCAATGTTGCCTGTGCTCTGCATGACACGGTCCCAGTCTTCAGGAGACGAAACGTCTGCAACGACGCCTCTGACCCCCAGATCCTCTTCCGCCTTCCTGAGTCTGGCTTCCTCCCGTCCCGTGATCCAGACGTTTGCCCCGGCTTCTTTCAGCACTTTCGCCATTCCGCGTCCGTATCCGTTGGAGCCTCCTGTGATCAGGACTCCGGCATCTTTCAGATTCATGGTGAAATTCTCCTTTTCGTTTTTCGTTTATTATATTGAATTCTGTGATTGTTCTGATGATTTGTTTTGCTCTGATAATCCGTTATTCCTTCATGGTGTCACTGCGGGGGCATGCGCGTCTTCCTGCTTTTTCATCTGATTCCGTCTGCAAGGGGGGAGGCAGGAGAAACAAGGGAGAGAGGAAAGAAATATTCATGGAGTTTTCCACCCCGGAAGACAGAGTGGCGGCTTCGGTGCCGGAAGGTTTTCCTTTCCTCAAAAAAATCCTTCAGTATGGAATTGCTTATCCTCTATTATCATGGGATAATATGCCGTTCCTGGCTTATTTTTTCAAATTCTTCCGCGCCTGTTTCCGGAAAAACAGGGAGAAGAGAGCGTTTTGACATGACGGGATGAACGGGAAAAACAAAAACACGGGATGGAATACGGCAGGGAGAAAGGGAGACGGATGAGGGAACTTTGCCGTTCTCAGTCAGGGCTGATGAGATGATTGCAGACAGGCGTTTTTTGTTTCCTTTCTTTCCCTTTCTTTTCCTTTCCTTTATTCCGTCTTCTTTCCTGAGATCGCATTACTTGAGATTGAACATGCTGGGAAGATTGTTTTTAGACTTCTGATATTCCAGGATCAGAGTATCGACAGCATACGTTGTGACATGACCGTCCAGAAACAGCGCATTGTCTGTCCGGTTGTGTCTTCCATTGACAAAGTCATTGGCTTGCCTGGGGTCATCACTATAACTGATAATAGCTGCATAGGGAGTGCTTCCGGCTCCTGCGAGCTGCCCGTTCGAGCATCCGGTATATTCCGTCAGGAGGATTTTTTCAGAATAACGTTTCAAATCAATGCCTTTCGTATATTTACTGATTGGGGAACCATAGCCTCCGACATTGTAAAAAAATTGTTCCGCATAATTGAAATCTCCTTTTCTCTGAAGATCCATGATTCCCTTCGGGCACATGAATATGGGGATGGTTCCCAGCGGCGGGCGGCTGGGGGGAATGTAAAGAGAGTAATCGGGATCCCTGGAGCTTTGCCTGAGAACATATCCTTCATTTCTTCCCAGCAGAGAATACCATGTATGCGGAATAGTTAATCCATCACGAGTCATCCACTGGAAATTCGGGGGAATGTAGGAGAATGCGTTCTGATAATTGTCATAAAAAAGATGCAGTTGTTTGAGCCTGGAAATGCAGATGGCGCGTTCTCCTGCGATTTTTGCCTTCTGAAGCGAAGGCAGCAGCAGAGCGGCGAGAATGGCGATGATTGCGATCACGACCAGAAGCTCGATCAAGGTGAATGAAGCGCGGCGCCTTTTTTCACATGGACACTTTGTCCAGGCGGAAGCGGTTTTTCCCCAGGAAACGGCTTTTCCGGGATAGTCTTGCCATATTCCCTGATTCCGTAATGTTTTCATTTTTATAAATTTTCTCCTTTTTTATGAAAAACCTTTGTCCTGAACAGATTATTTTTCCCCCTTGCCGGATTGCCGGAGAGGGATTTGCAGGCATTTCCCGTGCGCGGGAAAATAGCCTGGATCCTGAAAAGAAGACGGGAGGGAACCGGGCCCCGCTTCTGTTTTCCATACTCTAGTAATTTGCATAGAAGTAATTGGCACTGTTGCTGATTCCGTTTTGAGAGGGATATGAGAAATGATTGACGATTGTCCGGGAGGGGATGCCTTCCACATGTCCATCATAAAAGAGGGAATTGACGATTCTGTTATGCCTTCCGTAAAGATAATCGTTGATGGTTTCATCCGTTGCTGCGGCGCCGGTCGGGGGACTTGTCAACGGGTGTGCGGCTGCGCCGGGGACATAGTTTTTGGAATCACTGGCAAAATCCATCAGATGAATTTTCCGGGAGGGGGAACGCAGTTTTTTCATGGTCACCCACTTTTCCCCGTTTGGGACGCCGTCTGTGAAGGTGAGAGTCGGGAAGACGGTGTAATGGCTTGCCTGATAGAAGTATGTCCATCGGTCATGCCCGTCCGTTTTGTTGCGGTTGAATCCGGACGGGCACATGAAGAGTTTTGAAGGAGTTTTGGGGTTCAGGCTTGTGTAAGGCACTTCCATGCTGAGCGATTCCACCACGTGCAGGTTCAGGATTTTCCCCATGGTCATGTACCAGTATTCCATCTGGTTTGAGTTCAGGCTTCCGACTCCGTACTGGGGAATGAAAGCGCTGTACATATCGGCATATTGCATTGCGGGGAGGAAGAGCTGTTTCTGGTTGGAAGCGCAGGCGATGCGTTTGACATTGTCTCTTGCCTTTTTCAAAGAAGGCAGCAGCAGAGCGGCGAGGATGGCAATGATCGCAACCACCACCAGAAGCTCGATTAAGGTAAAACGGAATTGTCTCAGCATTGGAAAACCCTTCCCTTCACAGATTGAATAGATCTTTTTTTTTTGAAAATCCTCTTTTTGTTACAGACGTCAGAGAAAGATATTGAACATGCTTTTTGCGTTGTAGTCTCCAAGAGCCTTGTGACTCCATGCCTCGTCGGAAGAAATATTTTCCACGTGTCCGTCGAAAAACATGCAGTTGATGGTTCGGACATGGCGGCCATTGTAAAAATCTTCCAGATTCTTCACAATATAAGGATGGTCAGGAGAAGCGGGACATCCGGGCGTCTTCCCTGTTCCGGGAAGACTGTAGCCGAAGGCGCCCGCATCATACAGGAAGAGTTTCGAGGAGGGATGAAGCACCTGCGAAACTTTCGCCCCGCGGGTAGCAGAGGAGGGCGCTTCTTCCATCATGATTTTTGGAACATTGCAATGGTAGCTGAAAGCCGAATAAAATAATGTGTCCTGGCCTCCGCCCCATTTCCCATTCGGACACATGAAAATAGTCGGGCTTGTCTTTGGGATGACACGTCCACTTGGACGATACAGTCCCTTCGTTCCGCAGGATTTCCATCCGAGCTGCTTTCCCATGAGTTCATACCAGAAAACCTCTTCCCCTGTTCTGCAGATGGAATAGGGAACGAAATATTCATAGTCATTGCTGTAGGAGATGTTGACCATCCCGAGCTGTTTCTGATTGGCCATGCAGCCCGCTTTCTTCGCCATCTGCCGGGCCTGTCCCAGCGCGGGCATGAGCATCGCCGCAAGAATGGCAATGATCGCAACGACCACCAGAAGCTCGATTAAGGTAAAACGGAATTGTCTCAGCATTGGAAAACCCTTCCCTTCACAGATTGAATAGATCTTTTTTTTTTGAAAATCCTCTTTTTGTTACAGACGTCAGAGAAAGATATTGAACATGCTTTTTGCGTTGTAGTCTCCAAGAGCCTTGTGACTCCATGCCTCGTCGGAAGAAATATTTTCCACGTGTCCGTCGAAAAACATGCAGTTGATGGTTCGGACATGGCGGCCATTGTAAAAATCTTCCAGATTCTTCACAATATAAGGATGGTCAGGAGAAGCGGGACATCCGGGCGTCTTCCCTGTTCCGGGAAGACTGTAGCCGAAGGCGCCCGCATCATACAGGAAGAGTTTCGAGGAGGGATGAAGCACCTGCGAAACTTTCGCCCCGCGGGTAGCAGAGGAGGGCGCTTCTTCCATCATGATTTTTGGAACATTGCAATGGTAGCTGAAAGCCGAATAAAATAATGTGTCCTGGCCTCCGCCCCATTTCCCATTCGGACACATGAAAATAGTCGGGCTTGTCTTTGGGATGACACGTCCACTTGGACGATACAGTCCCTTCGTTCCGCAGGATTTCCATCCGAGCTGCTTTCCCATGAGTTCATACCAGAAAACCTCTTCCCCTGTTCTGCAGATGGAATAGGGAACGAAATATTCATAGTCATTGCTGTAGGAGATGTTGACCATCCCGAGCTGTTTCTGATTGGCCATGCAGCCCGCTTTCTTCGCCATCTGCCGGGCCTGTCCCAGCGCGGGCATGAGCATTGCCGCAAGAATGGCAATGATCGCAACGACCACCAGAAGCTCGATCAGGGTGAAGTGACGACTGCACGTCCGCTCCTCATTTCCCCGAAGAAGAGAGGCGGCGGAGAAAATCATCCCACCGGTCTCCGTGTGGGGGAAACATTCACGGCGGCATTGCCCATAGTCATGCTTCTGCGGACTCTCCGGCGCATCCTTCCTTGTCATGACATCCTTCCCTGTCATATGTCGTACCTTCCCTGTTGATTTTCTCTACTTGAGTGTGTTTGTTTTCCCTATCTGGCTTTGGAAAGATCTCCGCAAATTGTGATGCCTCCGTCCGCACGGATGATGGCTCCGTTCAGGTAGGAGGATTCCCCGGATGCAAGGAACAGTGCCACATTGGCGATTTCCTCGGCTGTGCCGTATCTGCGGAGCGGAGTCCGGAGATGCAGAAAGCTGAATTCGTCAAAGTCGTCCGACCCGTCCGCCGGATTGCTGGCGCGCACCATCGGCGTCATGATCGCAGCCGGAGCAATGCAGTTGACCCGGATCCCGAAACGGCCGTATTCGACGGCCATGGATTTCGTCAGCTGCACAGTGGCTCCCTTGCTTGCCGTGTAGGCGTCGCAGTTCGGTATCCCGATCACACCCGCGCTGGAGGCGGTGTTGATGATTGCCCCGCTCCCCCGGCGGATCATCACGGGAAGAGTGTACTTGCTGAAAAGAAAGACGCTCCGGAGATTGATGGAAATGACTTTCTCCCAGACGGATTCGTCTATTTCCGTCAGGGGGCCGTCCGCCCCCGCCAGATAGACGGAGGCGTTGTTGTAGAGAACGTCGATTCCCCCGCGCAGCCGTTCCGTTTCCTCCACGACATGCCGGACATCCGCGGAACTGGAAACGTCACAGGGGAGAAAACGGCAGCATTCCATCCCTTGCTCCTCATTGCATTCCCGTTCCATGGCCGCGCCGTTTTCCCTGTCAATGTCCGCAATGACCGCAAACGCGCCTTCCCGGACAAACAATCGCACGGCGGCGGCGCCGATCCCGCCGGCGCCGCCTGTAATAATGGCTGTTTTCCCTTCCAGTCGTTTCATTGCTGAGCCATCCGTTTTTTGACGTTGTCGATGTAGGAGTCGATCAGTCTTCTCCTGTCGTAACGCCCCGGCGCCTTCTTCATCTTCTCCAGCGTTTCCAGCACGGCGGGATATTCGCGGAGGCTCATCTGAATCTTCGCAAGCTTTTCCAGCAGAAGAATGTCCCTGTCATTGGAAAGTTCCGTCGCTTTCCGGTAGGCTTTGGAGGCTTTGACGCTCTCTCCCCGTTTCCGGGCGCAGTCCCCGAGAATTTCCCAGGCCTTGTATGCGTTCTGCGGATGAACGTTCTTCATGTCAAGAACTTCCTGCGCATAACGGCCCGCGTTTTCCGGATCGTCCAGGCCCAGATAGATTTCCGACATCAGAAGATAATTGTTTGTCTGAGGTTCCTTCTTCAGTTTCAGAATCTCGAAGCAGTACGCCAGCGCGCTTCTGTATTCGTCGGGAGTGAGAGAGGTCATGTACTTTGTGGGGGTCAGTTCGATCTTCGCCAGACGCGTCAGGGTGTCCCGTCTCTGTGCCGGACTCAGATCCTGCATTTCCAGAACCGGCTTGAGAATTTTTCTTTTCGCATCCTTGTCGAGTGTGTAGTCGGCCAGAACCCAGAGCGTACGGACCTTTGCCGGTCCGCTCATCGCAGGATTCTTCAGGCACTCTTCGATCAGTTCGATCGCATGATCCCTGTCCGACCAGACATAGCGCGAGCTCATCGCCTGATAGACACTGTGCAGCAGATCCGGATTCTTCCCCGCTATCGGCAGCAGTTTCTCCCGGCAGGCTTTCTCAAAGGAGGCCTGGGAGGGCTCCCGCTTGAGCACTTCCATTTGCGCATTGTATTTCTGCTGGGGCGTGAACTCCGCTCCCTTCAGAATCGGCTGAATGGTTTTTTCCGCTTCTTCCAGACTCTGGAGACTGGCCGTCGAGGTCAGCGCGGAGGCTTTTTTCCCGGCGTCATCCTTCGCTCTGGCAAGAGCTTTGGCGTAGTATTCGCGCGCCTTGTCTTTCCAGGTCTGTTCCGGGATGTTGCGCAGAGTGTGGCCGATGCGCATCAGGTGATCGTAGGCGTCGCGTTCGATCAAGTTTTTCTCGACCGTTTCCAGAGCGCTCAGCGCCTTCGGGTACTGTTTTTCCCTGATGGCGGCATTGGCCTGTTCATAGGCGTTGCGGAGCCGTTCCTGACGCTGGGTTTCGAGAACTTTCGGATCGGGAGCGTCTTTCTTCTGCCCGGCTTCGGCCTTTGTCGCGGCTGCGGGAGTCTGAGCCGTCAGAGAGGGAGAAGCGAAGGAGCCGGTGAAAAGAAGGCCTCCCGCCATGAGGAAAAGAATCATTTGTGTATTGTTTGTCATGGAAGGGTCTCCTCAGTTTTTAAAAAGGCGTTCTGCAAGATAGCTTCGGTAGGCTTCCTGGACGTCATAGTCGAAATTCATCAGCATGTCCGCCGCCTTGCTGTAGAAGGCGTCCCTTTCCTCCGGAGTCATTCCGGAAAAGGATGCGATTCCCGCTCCGAGGTCGTTGCGCTCCTTTTCCATGGGAATGAGGACCTTTTCAACAAAGACGCGGTCCTCCTGCATGTTCATGAAGCTCCGCGGGCGTTTCGGAACTTCCTTGCGGTAGGGTTCTTTCATATCCATAACGAGAGCGGAACCGTAAGTCGCCAGATCCCGCCGATACTTCTCCCAGGCGCGGTTCAGGACATATTCCTGAATTTCAGCCTTCTGTTCATCGGTGTAGTGCGGGAAGCGGATGTAACCCGCCGTGGTCGCGGCATGCACGACTCCGCCCCAGGTCTGGCCGCCGCCCGGCGCCCAGCGGATCACGGAAAGACGCCAGAAATTATCGGCCTTGTCCTGGAAGGGGAGCTTGTTGTACAGAATCTCCCACGGGACGTGAATCCGGGTGACATAGCCGTTGGAGACCTTTCTCGTCGTGCACTGCACGGCATCGCGGAGCCTCCGGAAGTTCCGGGTTTCCACAAGCCAGGGGAAATCCAGGATCTTTGTGCTTTCCATGTCGGTGATGAACTGGTAATAGTGTTCGATCTTTTCCGTATCGGCATCGCCGGGAGCGAAGAAGATTTCCAGAGAGTTGCCAGGGACGGCAGTGCCTTTGCCGAGTGCATCGCGGATCCCGTGCTCCGCGGAAAAGACGATGATGTCAAATCCTTCGTTGTTGGCGGCAACGTAGAGGGCCGTAAGGCGCTGTTCCGTCGTTTCCGTTCCGGACTGCACATTCCGCTGAAGGATCGGGTCGCTGACCAGAACCGAGGATTCATCGCCGTAGCGCCGGAAATTGAAATCCCATTTTTCCGGTTCCGTTTTGAGCAGTGTTTCAAAGCGGTCGGGCGGATTCCCGATGTTGACGTCGTAGCAGTTTTTCTGCTGCGCGGACAAATCCGGCAGCAGGGCGGCAAGCAGCATGGCGCCGGTGAGATAGGAGAAGAAAAATCGTTTCATGAGTTATTTTCCTTTCTGTGCCCGGTTGAGTTCGATGAGCGTGAGGATCCGGTCGATGACCTGGGTGCGGAGACTGTCCAGATCGTATTTTTCCCCGTCGATCCGTTCAAACCAGGCCAGCTGGCGTTTGCCTTCGCGTTTCAGTTCGAGATTGTCGGAATTCATGGCTTCGGTGGCGAGCTGCTTCATCAGTGTGATGTAGCGGACATCGTCATACGCTTCGCGGAGTCCCTCGAACGCCAGAGTCCCGATGGTGCCGTCCACGGTGGGATAGGTCATGCAGAAATTGCGGTAGTTGCCGTCTCCGCCCGGGTCCTCGGCAAGCTCGTTCCAGGGAACACGGAGATTTTTATAGGAGAGAAGCATGAGTCCGTCATAATTCGACTTGTACTGCAGAAGACCGGCTTTCCGACGGAACCAGAGCGGGTTCTCGCTTCCGGCGAACGGATCGGCATAATTGAGAAGAATGCCGTTGACGCTGTGCCACAGATCGGCATTTTCCTTTTCAATGGTCGTGATGCTGTGCATGTTCTGGATATCCGCCATGAACGTGAAGTTCGTTTTCCATCCGGCGGCACGCAGTTTGACGCCCATTTCTTCCAGTTTCTCCCATCCCGGACGCTGCTGGACATCTAAACCCACCCATCCGCCTGCCTCGTCATTGCCGTAGAAGTAAATCTCTTTGTGTCCGGCATATTTTTCCGCCGCCTGGATCAGGGGAAGCGCTTTTTCCCCGAATTCCTCCCGGCACTGTTCATACACCTTCATCGTGCGGTCCTGATACGGGACCTTGCGCCATTGCTGATCTCCGGAATCTCCGCAGAAAATTGGCTTGACGGGAAGACCGATTTTCTTGCGCAGTTCGATTTGTTCGGCAAAGAGTTTTTCCCCGTATCTTCTGATGTCCGGTATCTGGGGAAAGCGCATGTTGTGATCGTGCAGATCCTGCAGTTCCCGGATCGTGACTTCGCGGGATTTGCGGGGATGATAGGTGATGTTGCAGAAGAATTCCCGGTCGAGATCATAGTTCGTCTTCGCCACGGGGAGCTCGAAGGGGAGAACCCGGAAGAGAAGGTTCAAGGTGCCTGCATTGCGCCCGTCCGCCATGAGGGTAATGGTGCCGCGGTAGATTCCGGGTTTGGCGTCTTTGGGCGCGTGGAAGGTCAGGTAGAACTGCTGGTTGCGTCCGGCTTCGGGAAGTGCGACGCTCTGGAGAGTGGCCGCATCGCGCACGGGTTCGCGGTCTGTATCGAAGTTCGGGTCGTTGCCGGGGGAATAGCGGCTGACGTCGCGATAGACTTCTCCATCCGGATAGCTGAGGCGCAGTTCATTGGTTTTGCGTTTTTCGTCCACGCGGATCAGGTTTTCGTCATTGAGCAGGAGGTCCGGGACCAGCACTCTCTGGCGTTTGTCCGCATGATAGGAGAGCCATGCTCCTCCGCTGCGGATCCAGCGTTTGACCAGTTTCGCGTCAATGGCGGATGCCGGGATGGTATCCGCTCCGCATTTCAGATCGCTGATCTTCAGCTCCAGCTTCTTCACCGGTGCAAACGGCACTACAACAAAAGATGCCGATTCAAATTCATCCTTCGCCGCCATCAGACGCAGTTCCGAGGAGGCTTCCCCGTCTGTTGGAAGATCGTAGGGCAGACGCAGTTCCTGGCTGATCGCAGGAACCGTATACACCATCAGAGCCTGATTGGTGATTCCTTTGTTTCCGGCCAGTTCCGAAGAGATCCGTTCGGCATTGCCGATCTGCTTGAGCAGATGTTTCCAGGCAGAAAGAGTGCTTCCGTCTTTTTTTGCAGCGTCAAGTTCTTTCTGAAGGGCCGTGCACCAGTTCTTGAAGGAGGGGTTCCGCGCTGTGTCGATGAGGGTGCTCAGGCGCGTATTTTGTTTCTGAAACTCTTCCGCGGAGGGGGTGAAATCTGTCAGCGCTTCCGAATCGAGTTCATAGTCGTAGAGCTTCAGATTTCTGATGCTGGCTTTTTCATGCTGAGTGCTGTTCTCACTGAATTGCAGAAGAGGGAGATTGAGAACGCTGTTTTCCCACTGGAATTTTCCGTCGATATACAGTGTGGCGCGTCTCCGGTTGTTGGAAAAGTTCAGCGCGACATGATACCAGCGGTTCGGTTCCAGCGTCATGCTGCTGCGCATAAGGTAGTCCGGCCCGAGAAGATCATCTTCCGGAGTCAGAAGCCTGATCAGCAGGTGTCTGTCCTTGTCCAGACTGCATTCAAAGAGTCCGGCGCCGATTTTCCCCGATTCTTTTGAAAAATCCAGAAAGCCTTTGTCAAACTTCAAATCGAATGAGGCGGAAAATTCTCTCCCCTCAAACGGTTCGGACCACTTTTGAATCTGCAGGATCTGTTCCTCGGAAAGCTCTCCGGAAGACCGGAAGGGCTCCGATGCGAACGCTTCTGCCCCCAGCAGCGCGAGTGCCGCGCAGAATCCGGGAAGCACGATTCCGTTTTTTCTTGACGTTCTTTTCATGGGTTCTCCATGTTTTGTATTGAATTGGGGACTTATATTCATTGTTTTCCTTCTCTCTCTTTCTTTCCTTCGCTCTGGATTTTTTTCCTCCACAGATCTCCAGCACTTTATTTTTGAGGAGCGTGTTATGCCGCACACACCCTTCCGCCGGCAATTCTTTTTCAATCTGGCGATTCCAGCGCCTGAGACTCTTTTCTCCCCTTCTCTTTTGCCTGCTGGTCCCTGTGGGATCTCCTGCCGCAGTCCCGGAGCCCTTTCTTCCCTTTCCCCCTTCAGGGGAAAACGCGTTCTCCTGAAAAAACAGAGCCGCATCAGATTCGGTCGGCTGCGAATTTCAGGCTCACTTCTGACCCTCCGGAGAAAATCTTTTTATTGATTATTGTTGATAATTAAACTTGAGAGCATGAGAGATCCAGAATGTTTTATAGGTTATCATGAATAATTATATATAAAAAAAGAAAAATGTCAAGTGAAAAAGAGAAAAAAAAGGAGTCAAAGACTTCTTTTTCAGAAAAATCCATGTATACATGGGGGAAACGGACGGGAAAGTTTTCTTTTGCGGAGAAGGGGCGGGGAAAATGCTTTCCGGAAGCAAGGTTTTGCATCCGGATTTTCGGGAAGCCGGAAAGCGCATCGAGAGCAAAAGGAAAAAAATTGAGCCCATTTCTGTTGACAAGTGGAGAATGAGAGAGCATAGTAAGAAGAAGGAATCAGAATATCCCCGGACGTTCTGGAAAGGGGATGGAAAGAGAATTCATGGCGCATCCCTCCGGGTAAGGGAAAAAAAGGATCGGTTATTTTTCATGGATAAATACAGCTCGGGAGTATTGAACTGTCTCTACCAGAATGGCCCGCTGACGCGGATGGAACTGATGCGTCTTCTGAAAATGAGACAGAATTCCATTGTGGAAGTCTGCGATACTCTGGAAGAGGAGCACCTGATTTTGAAGGAGGACGCCAGCCGGCGGCGGAATGTGCGGCTTGATCTGAACGCCCCGCGTTTTGCGACGCTGGGGGTGGAACATTCCCCGGACCGCCTGCAGATGATTCTGCTGGATGCGAAACGGAAGAAACAGGCGTCGAAGACTCTCCCTCTGCTTCCGGGGCTTTCCCCGGAGGATCGGCTGAAGGAGATTCTGAAGACGATGAGAAGTTTTCTGGCGGAACATCAGACTCTGCGAGTGGTGTCCATCGGATTCGCGGATGCAGGAATTGTGGACATGGACCGCGGGATCGGCCTTTTTGCGGCGCATCTGCCGGGGTGGAGGAATATACCGCTGGGACGGGAGTTGGAGTCGGAATTTTCGGTTCCCTGCCGTCTGATCGACCGTCTGGACGCGGTCTGTCGGGAGGATCTGATGCATCTTCCTGTTTCGGAACTGGCGGGGAAGAACCGTTTTCTCGTGATGGTGGAAAGCGGGATCGGGGTCTCGATTTTCCACAAAGGCGATTTCTGGACGCAGAACTGTCCGTTTTCCGGTCAGCTGGGGCATACGGTGGTCCGCCCCGGAGGGGAGATCTGCCACTGCGGAAATCGGGGCTGCCTGGAAACCATTGCCGGATTCCAGGCCATCACGGAGAGAGTCGGGAGACTGACGGGATGCCGTCCGGAAAATGTCGAAGAGCTTCTGCGGATGGAAGAGGAGGGAAACCGTCATGTCCGTCTTGTGCTCAGGGAGGCTGGCGAGACTCTCGGTATCGCTCTTACGAACATGGTGCAGTTGATCGGCATCACGGAAGTGATTGTCCTGACCCGTCTCTGGCATCCCGGTTCGACCTTCTTTGAAGCCATGGGCAGGGTGATGAGAGAAAATACACTCTATCCTCTCTCCGAAACTCTTTCCCTGTCCGGGAAGACTCCGGACCCGGAAGCCGCCGCGGCCGGAGCCGCTCTCTTCGCTCAGAATGAGTGGTTCCGGGAACCTTCGAGTGCACTTCTGTGATACTGCGTCAAGGGGGCAGCGCAGCCCCGGAACAAGAAAAACTCCTCCATCCATTCCCCCCCTTACGAAGGCCCAGGTATCAGAATCCGAAGCCGAAAAGAGAGAAAGTGAACGGAGGAAGAGAAAAAACTGGAAGAATCAAAAAGAAAAAAGAATTTTTTTGAACAATCTGTTTTTTTCCTGATTTCCGGGAGTATACTATAAATATAGTGCGTTCCCGATCCAAAGCGATCAGGCAGACGGGAAAAGAAGACGGAAATCCGGAAACCGCGACCGTCACCTGGAAACCGGAACGCTCCGGACTCTTAGTTGTCCAATCCCCCGGGAGAAAACACCCGGACTCAATTACATTCAAACAGGGAAAACGTGTCATGACAGTCAAACTGGAAAGCCCGCTCGAACGCCTGAGCTACGCTCTGGCGATGAACCTCTGCGCGTATATCAAACAAATTCCTGTGCCGGTCGATGAAAAACTCATTTCCGGAGTCCTTCCAGACCTGCTTTCCGGCACTCCCCCGCAGCTCGGGCAGGAGGAATATCAGGAGATTATGAAGGACTTCCAGGGAAAGCTCCGCGCCGCTGCGCAGGCGGAAAGTGCCCGCCGCTCAAGCGCCAACCTTGCCGCGGGAAAGGAATTCCTGCAGAAGAACGCAAAGAAGGAAGGCGTCGTGACGACCGCCTCAGGTCTTCAGTACCAGGTGCTCAGAGAAGGGCAGGGGGATTCCCCGAAAGCCGATGACGTTGTGAGAGTGCATTACGAGGGCTCGCTTCTGGACGGAACCGTCTTCGACAGTTCCATCCGCCGCGGCGAACCCGCCGAATTCCCGCTCAACCAGGTGATCTCCGGCTGGACGGAAGCGCTTCAGCTGATGAAAAAAGGCGGAAAAGCCCGCCTTTTCATTCCTCCCGAACTTGCCTACGGCACCCGCGGCGCGGGCGGAATGATCGGACCGGATTCCACTTTGATTTTCGATGTGGAACTTCTGGATATTCTCGGGAAGGCGTGAAAAAAAGGCTGTTCCGGAAATCTCCGCGTCTCTTCTCATCCTCTTTCCCCGACGGCGGATGAGAAGGGCGATGCCAAACACTTTCTGCATGAAGTCTCAGAGACGACGGGAAGGACAGGGCAATCTCAAGAAAAAGGTGGAACAGGGGAAAAGAAAAAGTCCGCCCTGATTTGTGCCGAGTTCCGCATGGGGGGGCCTCCTTTTTTTCTTTTTCTCTTTAATTGTGTTTTCATGATTCATTTTTCATATTTTATACTGTTCCTTTGAATTCTTCTCCTCTTCCACCCCAGTATTTTTTCCCGGTGGAGTTTATTTTTCACCGCCGATGGCGGCACGGCGGGAGGGAACAGAGAAGAGATTCAGAAGAACGATCAGGATCAGACAACAGAAGGAAGAACGAGTCTTATGGATAAGGTTTCATCAGTCATCAGGAATGTGAACTGGTTCCGGAATTCAGGCATTATGACGCCTCCTTCCGGGGAATGGGGTGTTGCCGAACGGGTTGCCGTCATGAAAGGCAATTCGGCGGCGGAGAAGATATACAAGGGATTTCCGGCGTATACGCCTTTCCGGGACTATGCGCTGCTGGAGTCGCGCCGCGCGGACTGCAATTTTGAAACGGCGCTGATGTTTCTGCTGCTGCAGGAATTCACGGGGAATCCCGCGGATGAGAAAACGGGAGAGAGCATCCTGGATTTTCTGTATTACCGGAGCGGTCTGCTGAACAGATCGTCTGAGACGCATGATTTGGGAGTATGGCAGTGGTCGCATGTGTGGAGGGAATGGTATCTGTGGCTGGACGACAACAGCTGGTGTGTGTTCATCCAGATCCTGCTCGGGATGCGTTACCCGCACCTGGACCGGAAATATGGATTGGTGGAATGGGGGGTGCGTCTGGCGCGCACCCTGCTGAAAGTCTTCCGCCGGACGTTCCGTCCGGACATGGGACTTGGGAAAGCTTTTGATCCGGAAAAGGAATTCTGCGGGGACTTGAGTCTTCCGCATTTCGGAGCGCTTGTGATGATGGCGTTTCTCGCCGCGGACAAGGCGGATCCGGATCCGGAATACCGGAAGGCGGCGGAGGAATACTGCCGCCACCTGGATTCGCAGCTGTTGAACTTCAACGCCAGCGAGCTGAGTTATATTCTGATTGCACTTCCTCTGATTGCGGAACACTGGAAGGAGGAAGATCTTTTTGCCGCACTCACGCGCCGCACCGCCGCGGAACTCCAGAAACGTTTCCGGGAGAATCCGTACGGCAATCTGCCCGCCGAACACAGCGAAGCCCCCTGCGGTGGACACCTGGTGGATCTGATTTACACGACAAACTGGGGATTTCTCGGTTTCGTCCATTTCGCTGCCTTCTCCGGGAAACAGGAGGATTTCGACGCCGCGGAAAAAATGGCTTCCATGCTGATTTCCATTCAGGATTCTTCCCCGGAACCCTGTTTCCAGGGATGCTGGAGAGGTATGTATGATCTGTCTGCAAACGACTGGGGCGGAGGAGACTGCGCTGAAGGTGGAGCCAACAGCATCTACAGCGGATGGACCAATGCGCCCATTTCCATTGCCATGATGCTTTTGACAAGGAAAGAAGGCCTGGGAAATCTTTTTCATCCCGTTTGTTGAATCCTTTGAATGCTTCAAAAGTTCCAAAGTTCCAATGTTTGAATGTTTGAATTGCTGAAGGAAAGCATTGCCGCATTTTCCTCCGTTGCGGGGAAGGAATCCAGGTATCCTTTTTTGCAGAAATTTTTCTGTGAAATGGCGGATCCTTCCCGGCGGAGGGAGGATCCAAATCAATGAACTGAGAAATGCTGAGAAAAGCTGAGGAAAGAGGAAAATCCGCTTTTCCTTTCTCTTCAGTTGATCTCATTTTGCAGTGCTTTTCCATTTCCCTTTTCCATCTCCTTTTCCTTTCTTTTTTCAGAAAGGGCTTTGCGAACCCGACGTTGAGCCTCCTCCATGCCGACAACGAAGACGCAGGGAAATACGACGGAGTGATTTGAATTTTTAAAAGAATACGGATATAATAATAAATTATCTCCTTTTTTTATGGATGAGGGGCATATAACAGCAGAAAAAGGGTGAGGGAAGATGACGGACAGGAACGATGGACTGGAAATAAAAACTTCAGAAACTTCTGAAACTTCTGACGTCGCGGAAACAGCAAAAAGAAAAAAAGCCCCGGACGCTTCTGACGCATCGAATGCTTCGGAAATCTCGGAAGCAGGGAAGTCCCATGAAACGGAATCTGTCTCGATTCCGGATGTGCCGGGGACTCCTCCTCCAGGGAAGGAAAGCGCTTTTTCCGGCGGCGGAGATGCTGCGGCGGACGGAGGGGGCAAGAGGAGTTCCGGGCCTCTTCTTTCTGAGGCGGAAAAAAACATCGCCATGTGCTGTCATCTTGCGGGACTGGCGGGGCTGTTACTGCCGTATGTGGGCAATATTCTGGGGCCGATGATCGTTTGGGCGTGGAAAAAGGATTCGAGTGCGTTTGTGGATCTGCAGGGGAAATCGGCCGTCAATTACCAGATCTGCCTGAGCATGGCGGCGTTCTGTCTTCTGGTTTCGGGGGTGATTCTTTCCGTGATCTGCATCGGTTTTCTTATCAGCATTCTTTCCCTTCTGCTGATGTTTGCGGGCATGTTTTTCCCGATTATCGCGGCCCTCTATGCGAGAGAGGGGAAACAGTACCGTTATCCTCTCTCCTATCCGTTCATCCGCTGAAAGAAAGGCCAGGCGACAGAAAATGAACCGGATCGAACGGATTCAAATACAGACTGCGGACTCCCGGAACGGGAATCAGAAACTCCACTATGCCCTGGAGAAGTCCGCCTGGATCTGGCTTCCGGGCAGGGATGCCGGAAGCGGGCCGCACGCGGTCGAATTCCGGAATGAATGGACGGCGGAGGAGGAAGAGACGCTTTTGACAATCCATCTTTCCGCTGACACCCGGTTTGAAGCGTTTCTGGACGGCGTTCCTTTTGCCATGGGCCCGGACCGTTCCGATCTCAAACACTGGTCGTTTTCCTCCTTCCGGATCTGTGTTCCGCGCGGGAGACATGTGTTTGAAGTGCTTTGCTTCTATCTGCCCCGTCCGGCCTCCCCCTGTGCCCGGCTGAGCCGGGAACCGGGGTTCATTTTCGGCGTTTCCGGAAGGGAAGACGCTGACACTGACCGAAGGGCGGAGGAGGAAAAGGAGCGGCACCCGGGGCTTCCGCGATGGCCGGGGAAATTCCTGAACACGGGCGCGGAACAATCCTCCTGGCGTGTTCGGGAGAGGCCGGGAGTCTCCTTTTTCCCAGCAGGAAACTCCTTTATTGCTGCGCCACTGCGTCTTGATGGGGCGGAATTTTACCGTGATACGCCTTACGTTTCGCCCGCGGTGGTGAGGGCGGCGCTGTGTCCCAATGAATACGGGGTCCGGAGGCCGGGATGGATTCTGCATCCGTCGCCTCTTCCGGAGCAGATGCGTGCCGTGTACGGAAAGACGGGAGAACTGAGGGCGTACTTTGACGGACCTGCGGGGGACTGTCCGGTGGTGGAGAAAGACAATCTGCGCCCGACCGCCGCATGGACCCGTTTTCAGAACTTCCTGGAGGGAAAGGAAACACTTGCTGTGCCGCCGGAGACGGAATTTTCCGCCCTGATTGATCTGCATGACTACGTGTGCGCCTATCCGGAACTGGAAGCGGAGGGCGGGGGAGAGGATGCGGAAATCCAGATCGCCTGGCAGGAGTCGCTTTATCTGCCCGGCAGCAGGGAAAAAGGAAACCGGGATGAAATCTGCGGGAAATGTTTTCCGGTTTCCGTGCAATGGGATCTTTTCCGACGTCTTGATCCGTGCCGTTGCCGGAAGTACCGTTCTGTAAGCTGGAGGGCGGGACGCTATCTGCTGATTTCGGTGAAGACGGGGCGCATGGAGCTTCGTCTGCACCGCCTGAGACTTCTGGAGACACGCTATCCGCTGAAGATCGAATCGGAGATCCGTTTTTCGGAGGAAGGACTGAACGAGCTGCAGCCCTTCATGATCCGAGCGCTTGAGTCGTGCATGCATGAGACGTATATGGATTGTCCGTATCATGAGCAGCTCATGTATGTGGGAGATACGCGTCTGGAGGCGCTGACGACGCATGTCCTCTCCCGGGATTTCCGCCTTCCCCTGCGTGCCGTGGAGCTTTTTGACTGGTCCCGTTCGGACTGGGACGGGCTCGTGGCGGAGCGTTATCCCTCTTCGGAGCCTCAGCTGAGCGTGACATTCAGTCTGCTCTGGCCGCTCATGCTCCGGGATCTGGCGCTGTACCGGAGGATCCCGGCGGAGAAGTTCCGCCGTTTGCGCAATTCGGTGAGGACCATGCTCCTGCGTGTGTCCGAATATCTGAACGGGGAGGATCTGTTGGAGAATCTGCCGGGCTGGTCCTTTGTGGACTGGTGTCCGGAATGGAGGGTCGGAGTGCCGTATCCGCTGGACAGCGGAGGGGTTTCCTCACTTTTCAGTCTGCATTTTGTGCTGTCTCTGAAAGCGGCGCTGGAGCTGGAACAATACCTGCCCGGACAGGAGGCGGAGACCCCGGGCACGCGGCAAGAGGAAGAAGCCCGGACAGACGAAACGGCGTTCCGCGAACTCTACCGTTCCCTGTCAGAACGGGTTTCCACTTCACTCCTGCGCCATTTCTGGACGGAAGACCGCTCCATGCTTGCGGACGATCTTTCGCGGGAGCATTTCAGTGTTCACGCCCAGTGTCTGGTACTTCTTTCGGGGGTGCTGCCGCCGGAAAAGGAGTATGCCTGTCTGGAGGCGCTCCTGAACGTGAAGCCCGGGACAGCAGCGTTCCCGACCGTGTATTTTTCCCATTATTTCTTTGAAACACTGTATCGCTTCCACCGTGCCGACCGGATTCCGGATTTTCTGGGAATCTGGCGGAAAATGCGGGAAGAAGGCGGAGCCGTCACCACCTGGGAGAGTCCGGAACCCAGCCGTTCGGACTGTCATGCCTGGGGAGCGCACCCGCTCTATCATTTTTATTCCTCGGTTGCAGGCATACGAAGCACTGCGCCTGGATTCAGAAAGGTTCTGATCACTCCCCAGATGGGGAAGATGAAACAGATATGCGGAGCATTGACGCATCCGGACGGAGAGATCAAATTTGATTTCAGGAATGATGACGGCGCTTTTCATGCGCGGATCGTTCTTCCGGAAAACTGCGAAGGCATCTTCAGACTGGCCTCCTACGGCCGGCTCCTCCATCCGGGGGAGAATGAACTCAACGTCAAAAAAAGGATCGACAATGACAAAAGATTGTGAGTATATGCAATCTCTCAGGGAACGTTTTGCTTCCAGAAATATTGAAATATCCCTTGCCAACGATTCCCTTCCGATCGTCCGGCTGACGAATCCCCATGCCTCTGCGGTAGTCAGCCTTTACGGAGCACATATTTTCGCCTACGTTCCCCGCGGGTCGAGGAACGTGCTCTGGCTTTCCTCGGAAAGCAATTTTACTCCGGGCAAGCCGGTCCGCGGAGGAATTCCCGTCTGCTGGCCCTGGTTCGGACCCGGTCCGGAAGAGGGAATGCCCGCTCACGGACTGGCCAGAATCTCCCTCTGGAATCTTGAAAAAATCGAGGAGAATTCCGACGGATCCACCACTTTGACGCTGACTCTCGACAAATCCGCCGAAATCGGACTGAAAGCCTCCGCCCTCATCCGCGTCGGCAGCTCCCTTTCCTTTGAACTGACCACCGAGAACTTTTCCGCGCGCCCCTATACCCTGACCAGTGCGCTGCATTCCTATTTCGCCGTTTCCGGCATCGCATCCGTCAGCGTTTCCGGACTCGACGGCGCCGCCTTTACGGACAAGGTCTCCTCTCAGAGACTCGTGCAGCATGGCGACATCCTTTTCCAATCCGAAACCGACTGGGTTTTCGACAGCACCGAATCGCCCGTCATCATTCATGATCCCGTCTGGAAGCGTTCCCTTCTGGTGGAGAAATCCGGATCCCGTTCCACCGTCGTCTGGAATCCCTGGATCGAGAAATCCCGGAAAATGGCGGATTTCGGAGATCATGAATACCATTCCATGCTTTGTGTCGAAACCGCGAATGCAGGCGCGGACGCCCGGGTGCTTCAGCCCGGCGCGCGCCACACCCTTGCCGCCAGAATTACTGAAATGCTTGAAACCTCCCCCGCTCAGGGAGAAGAATAGCCGGACGGGAAGGGGGGAAACAAAGACGTCTGACACACAGCGTGCTCTTTCCCCCCTCCGGGGGGGATGATGTGCTGCGGCGGGTCAATCGTCCCTGAGACTCCGCATGATTTCCTCAAATGCGGCCAGTTTTTCCGCATCGCTGACTTCCGGAAAATAGGTTTCGGGATCGGGTTTGTCCGCGAATTTGTCGGGGACGTCCTTCAGGAATTTTGAAGGCATCTGGCGGACATATTCCCCGTATTTGAAACGTTCCCCCGCGAATGTGAGGAACAGATATTCCTTCGCCCTGGTGACGGCCACATAAAAGAGACGCCGTTCCTCCTCCTCTCCGCCCTCCAGGAGGGAGCGCTCGTGGGGGAAGAGATTCTGTTCCATGCCGACAACGAAGACGCAGGGAAATTCGAGTCCCTTGGCGGCGTGGACAGTGGTCATGACGGGGGAGTCGGGATCATCTTCCTCTCCGCTTGTCCGGTCATTGTCGTCCATGAGGGAATATCCGGTCATGAAGTCCTGGAGGGAAGGGGAGTCGCCCCGTGCGGCGGCGTCGCGTTCAAACTGTCCGATGCAGTTCAGAAATTCATAGACGTTTTCCCGCCTGGACTCTGCTTCCTTGATGTCCTTGTAGATTTTCTGAAGTCCGTTGAGGTATCCGACGTCTTCCAGATAGCGTCTTGCTTTGGAAAAGAGCGTTTCTCCATCTTCTTCTCCCATCTCCCGGAAGAGATCCCGGTAGTTTGCGATGGTTCCCGCCAGATGCTCTGCGGCCTTCCGGGCGGGGGAGGAGATTTTTTCCTGATAGTCCTTTTCCCCCAGAAGACTCAGAAGAGAATCGTGCGTGACTTTCTGAAGATGACGGAGCGTTTCGATCGCCTTGTCTCCAATGCCGCGCGGAGGAACGGAAAGAATGCGGAGCAGACTCTGATCATCCCTCGGATTGAGAATGAGTTTCAGATATGCCGCGGCGTCCTTCACTTCCTTGCGCTGGAAGAATTCCTGTCCCCCGATGATTCTCGGATGGATCCCGCGGCGGCGGAATTCCTGTTCAAAAACGCGTGAAAGATAATTGGAACGGTAAAGCACGGCGCAGTCCGAATAGGAAAGATCGGGATTCCGGTAAAGAAGATCGCTCATGGCGTCGGCGACGAAGCGGGCTTCGTCCTCTCCGTTCGCCAGGCGCACGATTCGCAGATTTTCCCCGTCGCCCTTCGCCGACCAGAGATTCTTTTCATAACGCTGCCTGTTGCGGGCGATGACCGCATTGGCGGTCCCGAGGATCTTGTTGGTGGAGCGGTAGTTCTGTTCCAGACGGATCTGTCTGGTACCGGGGAAATGTTTCGGGAAATCGAGAATGTTGGAAATGTCGGCGCCGCGCCAGGCGTAAATGCTCTGATCGTCGTCCCCGACGGCGCAGATGTTGGCTTGTTTCCCGGCAAGGAGATACAGAATCTGGAACTGAGCCGTGTTCGTGTCCTGGTATTCGTCCACAAGAAGGTATCGGTAGATGTTCCGGTAGGTTTCCAGAACATCGGGATACTCGCGAAAGACTTTGAGCGTGAGCAGAAGCATGTCGTCGAAGTCCATGGTGTTCTGGAGTTCCAGAAGGGTCTGGTAGCGTGTGTAGATTTCAGCCAGCGGAATTTCCGCCGGACGGAGTTCCTCCGCCTGATCCAGCGCGTCAGCGGGAGTCATGAGTCTGTTTTTGCATCGGCCGATGAAGGCCATGGCTTCCGGAGTGGAAATTTCATCCTTGCTGTATCCCAGTTCCGCCGCCGCCTGACGGACCAGACTCGTCTGATCGCTGCTGTCGGCAATGCTGAAACTGGAGTTGTAATTTCCCGCCAGATGGGCTTCCCTGCGGAGAATCCGGCCGCAGAAGGAGTGAAAGGTCCCGAGTGTCACCTTGTGCGCGGCGTCCGGAGTGACCAGTTTTGCAAGGCGTTCGCGCATTTCCCGGGCCGCCTTGTTCGTGAACGTCACCCCCAGTATGGCCCCCGGATCAATCCCCTGTTCAATCATATACGCTATGCGGCAGGTGATGACGCGCGTCTTGCCCGTGCCCGCTCCCGCAAGAACCAGGAGCGGCCCTTCCAGATGGGTGGCAGCTTCCCGCTGTTCCCGGTTCAGCTTGTCGATGACGGAGGAAGAGGATGCCATGAAATCTCCTCAATGTTTTTCTTCTTCGTTTGCCGGAATCCTGCATCCGGCGGAATTTTTCCAGTGTTTCTCCGGATCTCGTCTCCAGTTTGTCTGCCCCCTCCCTTCATTCTCCCGCGCCGTATCTCCTTCCGGATGGATCATCCCCAACTGAAATCCCTCAGCGGCGGAGCGGAAAAGAGAGAAAAGGACCCGGGGCGGAAAACGGGAGGCCGGAAAAAAATGAAAGATGAGAAGCAGGCGGGCAGGATTCCTTTTTTTTGCGAGTGCCGGAGCTGCCCCGGTTTTCTCAGGCGTTGAGCGCCGCCAGTTCGTAGGCTGTTCCGTTCCAGAGCGCCGCCGCGCCGGTGACGGGGTGTTCAAATCCGGCGAACACGCCGCCTCCGATCATATGTCTGACTGTGTCTTCGGCATTTTCCGCACGGAAGTTCTCTTCCAGATTGCGTTTGCGCGGCGAGTTCTTTTCATAGGTGGAGAGGTAGAATGCCTTCCCCGGTTCGGGGACGAAACTGCGGACAAGCACGGCGTCTTTCCGGATGATTCCCATCATGCCGATGCCGGAAGCCGCGTCCACGGCGGCGGCGATGCGGGGCGTGTCCAGGGAATCATGTTCATAATCGAGCGCCAGGAGGGAAAGAGTGAACGCGTCTCTCAGAGACATTCCCGCGGCGATTTTTTCGATGATCGGATCCGTATGGGAACCGTTGGTTGCCAGAGCCGTGCTTCCGCAGAGGCGGATGCAGTTGTAGGCAATGTAGGGGTTCTTCGCCAGATCGCTTTCATGCCCGGGACGGGGAATGACGGAGACGGTTTCGCCGTGAATGACCGCCGTCCGGTTCGGGAAGGAGCGCGAGGAAACGCGGTAGGCCGCGAAAGGTCTTCCGGATGGAGTCATGCCGAGTGATACGATGCGTCCGAGATACATAATGATGGTTTTCCTTTCGGATTTTGCAGTTCTTCAGATTTCAGATTCAGGGGGAGCGCTGTGCCGGAAGAGAGTGCGCGCGCGCGTCTCCGCGGCGCGGTCAGGTCAGGACTGGCGCGGACGAAGCTGCGGGAACAGCACTACGTCGCGAATGGATTCCGACCCGGTCAGAAGCATTACGAGACGGTCGATTCCGATTCCCATTCCTCCTGCGGGAGGCATGCCGTATTCGAGAGCGGTCAGGAAGTCTTCATCGACGGCCTGAGCCGGATCCTTTCCGCTCAGTGTCACCTGATCCATGAAACGCTTGCGCTGTTCCACCGGGTCGTTGAGTTCGGAATATCCCGGGGAGATTTCCTGCCCGTTGATTTCAAGCTCATAGACATCGACCAGCGAAGGATCATCCGTGCATTTTTTCGCCAGCGGGACCAGTTCCGCTGGAAGACGGGTGACAAATGTGGGCTGGATCAGAGTCTGCTCGATGAATTTTTCGTAAATTTCATGAGTGATTTCCAGATCGGTGAATTCAGGCATGACTGCGGCGCCGAGCTCCTTCGCCCGGCGGTAGCGTTCCTCGTGGGAGACGTCAAACCAGTCGGCCCCCATTTTTTCACGGATGAGATCTTTGTAGGGGGCTCGTCTCCAGGGACGGCTCAGATCAATGATTTTGTCTTCCCCGTGCCGGATCTGAAGGGTTCCGAAGACGTTCATGGCGACAGTCGTAATCATGTCTTCGATCAGTTCCATCATGGTCTCGCAGTTTCCGTACGCCTGATAGATCTCGAGCATGGTGAATTCCGGATTGTGCCGGCGGGAAATTCCTTCGTTGCGGAAATTCCTGTTCATTTCAAAGACCTTCTCGAAACCGCCGACCAGGAGGCGCTTGAGATACAGCTCGGGAGCGATTCTGAGGAACATGTCGCAGTCGAGTGCCTGATAATGGGTTTTGAAAGGATTGGCCGCGGCGCCGCCGGGGATGTACTGGAGCATGGGGGTTTCCACTTCCAGAAAGCCCCGTTCCGTCAGATATTTCCGGATTTCGCTCAGAATGGCGAAGCGTTTTCGGAAGGTGTCACGGCTCTTGTCATTGACAATGAGATCAAGATAGCGCTGACGGTAGATCTGCTCCACATCGGTGAGCCCGTGCCATTTTTCGGGCAGGGGACGCAGGGATTTGCTCTGGAGACGGAAGGAGGAGACTTTCAGAGTGATTTCTCCTGTTCGGGTCTGGAAGAGGTGTCCGGTGGCGGAAATGATGTCGCCGATGTCGAGTTTCTTGAATTGTTTGAATTCCTCGTCGCCGAGGATGTCGCGCTGGACATAGATTTGAATTTTGCCGGAGCCGTCCTTGAGATGGGCGAAAATGGATTTCCCCATGACGCGGATGGAGGTGAGACGGCCCGCCACATTGATTTCCTCCGGCGCTTCCTGCTGCTCCGGGACAAAATTGGCTTTGGCGCTTTCCGCCGGGACAATCGAATCGCAGCGTCCTCCATAGGGATTTCCTCCGGCGGCGAGGATTTCGTTTCTTCTGGCAAGGCGCTGTTCAAAAAACGGATCCGCCTTCCGGGCATCGAGTTCGGTATTTTCGGGATTTTCCTGCACGGTCTCTTCATTCACCATGGTGAAAAAAACCTTTCCTTATTTATAATGAAGATCATAGGTCCTGTTATCAAAATGTGTAAGATATCACGTCCGGGCTTGTTTTTCAATCTGCGGGCGGGAAGAATCATGCAAAAAAGATTTCTTTTTCGTCCGGCAGTGTTCTCTGCGTTTGGGACGGAGACTTCCTGCGGGATCGGGGCCGCGGCCTGGTCGATTCGGGACGGACTGTGTGGACTCCTTCGGGAACAGGGGAATGAGAGAGAAAAAAATGATTCTTCCAGTCTTCCATCTGCGGAGAAATGAGAATCTGCGGAAGGAGGATATGCTGAAAGCGGGATGGGAAGCTGCCCGAGGGAAAAGAAGAGAGAAATCAAAATGGTGCCGACGATAGGATTTGAACCTACACCTCCGTGAAGAGACTGCGACCTGAACGCAGCGCGTCTGCCGTTCCGCCACGTCGGCGACACCGTAAATCGGTTGACGGTTTTTACTATAGCCCTGAATTTTCTTTCGTCAAGCGTGAAAATGAAAATTCCCAAGGAAATCTTGAAAAAAGGTTGATGTTTGCGTCCGGCGCCTGTATATTGCCGTGTGTTATGGAAAGAAGAAAGGCAGAATGGATACAAAACTATGGAATTGTGCGTCTGACGGCAAAGAGAATGTCATCGAGGAACTGATTCGGAGGAAATCCCTCCCGCGGGCGGTAGCCATGTACATGGCGGCCCGGGGCGTGGAAGTCAAGGATGTGGAGGCATATTTCAATGCGTCCTTTTCGGATTTGAGTGATCCGTTCCGGTTCCCCGGGATCGAAGAAGCCGTCTCACGTCTCTGGCGGGCGGTCCGGAACCGGGAGCTGATTCTGATTCACGGAGATTATGATACAGACGGGATTACTGCGACCGCGCTACTCTCCTGGGTTCTGGAAAAAAACGGAGCCATGGTGACCTCCTTCCTCCCGCACCGTTTTGACGACGGATACGGCTTCACGCCGGAATCGCTCGAAAAAGCTCTGGAAGCCGCAGGGGGGAAATGCGGCGTGCTGGTTACTGTGGACTGCGGAATCAACAGTGTGGAAGCGGTCCGGGATGCGCGGGCCCGTGGAATTGACGTCATTATCACCGATCATCACGAACCGGGGGAGGAACTTCCGGACGCGCTTGCGATCATCAATCCGAAAGTGCATTCGGATTTGTGCGACATGCACAATCTTTCAGGGGTCGGTGTGGCTTTCAAGCTCGGGCACGCCTTTGTGCTTTACGGCCGCTCCAGGAACGAGGGCGGGTATACGACGGAACTGCAGGATGTGCTCGACTACGTGGCTCTGGGAACGATAGCGGACATTGTGCCGATTCTGGGAGAGAACCGGATCCTGGTCAAATACGGGATGGAAACTTTGCGCAAACAGCTTCGTCCCGGTGTGCGGGCATTGATTGAGGTGGCGCGTGTGGGGGGCCGTATGCAGCCGTCGGACATTACCTTCAAGCTGGCGCCGCGGATCAATGCCGCGGGTCGGCTGGGGAATGCGGTTTCGGCGCTTCAGCTTCTGACGGCGTCGAATATTGTGCAGGCGTATAAATTTGCGGATATGCTGGAATCTTTCAATCAGAAACGCCAGGCAAAGGAGCAGGAGATTTTCTCCGAGGCAAAACGCCAGGTGGAATCGGATCCGAATTTTGAAAATTCTGTTACGATCACTGCGGCGGGTGAGAACTGGCATCAGGGAGTGATCGGCATAGTGGCTTCGCGCTTCGCCAGGGACTACAACCGTCCTGCGATTGTCCTGACGATTCAGGGGGAGGAAGCTCACGGTTCCGGACGGAGCATCGGGGGCTTGAACCTGATCCGGATTCTTTCCCATTGTTCGCATCTTCTGACGCGTTACGGAGGGCATCCGATGGCGGTGGGGCTTGGCCTGCACAAGTCGAAGATTGCGGAGTTCCAGCGTCTTTTTGAGGAAAGCGTCAGAGCCGAAGCGAGGCCGGAGGATCTGCTGGACAGTGTTTCCTATGATGGAGTGGTGGAACTGGGCGAACTCGGTCCGGACTTTTTTGCGTATTATGAAAAACTCGGTCCTTTCGGACACGGGAATCCCCAGCCGCTCTTCCGGATTGACAACCTGGAAATCGCCAGGACCTTCCCGATCAAGAGCGGTCATACAAAGGGCATTATGCGCGATGTGTACGGTGACACCTGCGATTTCATCGCATTCAACATGACCTTGAACCCGCATATGAGGTGGGACGTGATTGCCATGCCGCAGATCAATGAATATTACGGGGAACGGAGGCGCCAGCTTCAAATTGTTGATTTCAAACCTTCTCCCTCCCATTGATGCGGAAAGGAAGAGCGAATCGGAGTATTTTTTCCTTTTCCGCAGTCTTTTCTTTCCTGTGCGGTGGAAAAGAGGATTCGCATGAATGGAGGGAATCGGGATTCCACCTGTCTTTGCTTTTTTCTTTTTCCGGGATCTTTCGCCCCATGCCTGCACGGACTGAGGCGGCTGAACGGGGGAAAGACAGAGGGGGGAAAAAACTGAGTGGAAAAAGGGGGGGGACAGGAGAGAAAGTCCGGCAGTTCTGTTGACTTCTGTTGAATTATAAGGAATCTCGTAGTACAGTAAGGCCGGATCTGTTTTTTACTCACCGAACGGATCACTGCCCGGATGGCGAAATGGCAGACGCAACAGACTTAAAATCTGTTATCTATATGGTGTGCGGGTTCGAGTCCCGCTCCGGGCACCAGTTGAAAATAAAGGAGTTGCGATAAAAAGACCGCAGCTCCTTTCTTTTTTGCCCTGTTTTTGCGTTTGAGCTCAAGTTACTTTGTGATTCTTAAAATAACCGGATAAAAACCGGATAAAAATTTCTGCTCTGTTGCAAGTCTGTTGCAACTCAAAAAACAGAAAAAAGAGGCCTCCATTATCGCTGAAAAAGTCGGAATAACCGGATAAAAAACCGGAATAACCGGATAAAAAGCATAAAAACACGGCCTCCCCCTCTCCGTTCTGCCCCCCCTCTGTTTTTTTTATTCTTCCTTTCAGGCTTCCGGTTTGAATCGCTCCGGGCAGCGTTTTACCTCCTGCGGAAAATCCGTTTGAAATACAATGTATGCGGTATCATCCGCCCCGGTTTTCAGGCGGGGGCAGCACGCAAGGCAAACCCGTTTCAGATTCTCCGGATTCTCCCCCGCCGCAACCTGTCCGCAAGCCATACACTGCAACAATTTTTCTTTCATGTTCATTTACTCCTTGTCTGGTGATTCTCGGTAAATATCCAATGTCTTTATTTTGGTTCCGGGGCGGTGATTACGTTCACCACATAATCTTGCGTCGGCTGGTCAATTTCCATCCGGTTTCCGTACGTCTTCGGCTGCATTCTGGAAAGTACCCATTTCCGCGCGTCTATTTTCAGCTTCGCCCGGTCGATTGCCTCCCGGTTTATCCGCTTCTGCCCATCGTCGCCAGTGATATAATCTCGCCTTGAATCGTCGGAAATTTCTAGAATCTCGTCGAAGATTTCTTCCGCCTGTATCTCCCGCGCCCGCGCGTATTGGTCGCAAAAATCAGTATCGGACAAAAGCCAGCGGTGCACCGTCGCCCGGTCCGGCATCCCCGGAGCCTTGCAAATCTTCCGGAGACTCTCCCCCGTGCAAATTCTTTCAATGATGGTTTTTTTTGTCTTCACCGTTGACAATGTCCGCGCCCCTTGTTGTTTCGTTGATTGTATTCTCATAGTTTACGCTTCCTTCGGTCATTTTTTGCGGAACGTGAATCCGGGCAAATCCGTCCCGGTGGTGAGTGCGGTTTCTGTCCGCGTCGTATAACCGCGACTTTTTCCGACGGTGGAAAGAATGTATTGCGCCGCCGCCAGACGGCTTTTTACATCACATGCAATCTTTCCCCGGATAATGTCGGCGACAAATAGTTCCGCGTCATCAATCAGGCTTTCGACGTTTTCCCGCGCCGCCGCCTTTGCCGCCGGATTCCGGTCAAGATAGTCATTCAATGCCGAACGGCTGCACCCCAAACTCCGGGCCGTCGGCTTGACTAGTCCGCCGAAACGGTCGAGACGCTGGATTACCTCCGCCATGGTGTAGCGCTCTTCCAGCTTCTGAACGGTTTTCCCCTTCTGCTGTGCCTCTCGCGCGCGCGTTATGTGTCGGGTCATTGTTGTTTTCTCCTTGATATGGGTTGATTTATGATTTTCCTCTCGTTTTCACCGTCGCCAAAATCGGCGGCGGATATTATTCCATCCCGGCTATTGCCTTGTATCTTCTTTTTGCGTGTCGCACATAATGCCGGAAAAAGTTGTAAGTGAACTCTTCCGCCAATTCCCGCGATTTTGCGAAAAAGAATGGGATACGATAATTGCAAATCATTGATATAATCGTCTGCTCTATGGCTTCCGGGTTGATTTTGCTGCGGTGGCTTCCATTGACCAGATTATCAAAGGTGGTTTCCACCACCACGGCGGCGGCCTCATATCCCCGGAGCCGTTCCAGTTCCCGGGTGAAGCGTTCCCGCCCGCCGGTCATGCAGGATAGCAAATCCCCGGCGGCCTTTCTCTCTATCGCTATCCGGTCCTCGAAGCCGTCAAGAGAGTAATCCCCGGTCGACAGCGCCCCCGGTTTGACTTCCACCGGGTACCCCTCGAATGAAAACGGGTATTGCTCCCGCGTGTCCTGAATGATCTGTAACATTGTGTTTTTTTCTCCCTTGCAAGTTTTTCTCACATGCGCGTAAGTGAATACAAAGCGTCCGAAGCGTCCGGGCCCGTCCGAAAACATCGTTTTTTGTGTTTTTCGGACGCTTCGGACGGTTCTTTTCAACTTATACGCGCGTGAGCCTCATCCCGGAATATCCTTTCTGACATTTGCCATCGCGCTTGATATCGTTCCTGCGCATCGCCCGATGAATATTCAGCATCGCATCCGGTAATTGTTTCTGAAGAACTCTTTCCGGCAATGGCTGCCATCCCCGTTGGTCGCAATACTCATTGAATGCAATCAACATTTCATTGATGGTAACGGTTGCGCCTCCGTCGGGTTTGACGCAATCAGCAATAAAGCTGCTGACGGAATCCGATTCCAAAAGCAAATCATCAACCCGCCTTTGTTGTTCCGGGGGGCGCTGAATGCGCCCGCCCGCGCGCATCAGTTTTGCGGCTCCCTCAAGCATCCAGTTTAATATTCCGCTTGCTTCGCTTGATAAAATCACCCTGTCAAACTCGGATACCGGCTCTTGGGGCGGCGGGTTTTCATATTTGATCCAAAGCATACGCCGCCGCCATGCTGCAGAATCTCCATCCAATGTAACGCGCAAGGTGCTGTTGCTGGTGATAATGGCATTGAAACATCCGACAAAATCAATACCACCGGCAACCCCTTTCATCTCTGCGGTTTGCGTATCGTTCCCCGTTAATGCTTTCAGCCTTGAAGCCCCGGCGCTGTTCAGAAAGCGGCTGGGAACGTCTTTTGCGGTCAACAGGGTTTTCCCCAGCAGACGGAATGTTTCAAAAGGTCTGTTCATAAGGTCAAGCCTTAATTCCGTGCAGTTGTGCCGCCCGATAACCGTTTCCAGAATATTCACCAGCGTTGACTTGCCGCCGCCGGGGGTCCCGGTGATAAGCAGAAAGGTTTGTGAAATATTCACTCCAATCAGGCATTGGCCCGCGTATAGTTGCAGCAAGTCCGCATCGGCTTCGCTCATGGCGGGGGATATCAGGTCGTCAAGGAACCTTGGGCATCCGGCACCGGGGATATATTCTATCTCGGAACGGTTCCGGCTGTAATCCTCGGGGGAAAACTCCCGCAATGTCCAGCAATTTTGAACATTATCAAAAACCAATACCCCATTGGCGCAATGGATGAAACGGTGCTCGCTTCTCTCAAAACATTTCCGGCGCTCCACCTCCGCTTTGAGAAATACCATGATATCCGACAATAAACGCACATTTTGCCGCCTGACCAAATCCGGAATTTTTTCCTTGCGCGCATATTCCCGCAGCATTTCCGCCAACTTGGAGATAATACGCTGTTCGGTTTGCGGTTCCCATAAACCTTTGGCCGGGTTATAGAGATAGAAGCGTTGTTCGTCCGGGTCATAAACGGGATTGAACTGCTTGCGGTACCACGCCGCGAAAAACGGTTGATTAACTCCGGTTATCTTCCCCTTGTCGTCAAAAAACAAGGGGGGGCCAAAACGTTCCCGAAGCTCGCTTCCCTCTTTCAGGCCCGGCGCATTTTCAAGCGCGAATTTTGCCAGCTTGTCGGCCATTGCTTCCGCGTTCATAGTTCGCCCCTCCCCGGAGCCAGATAAAGCAGTTTCTGCCAATTTTTCTTATCGCTCCGAAATACTCCCGGAAGCCGGGACAACCGCGCCGGGTTGGAACATGCCCGATCTACTCCAAGAGCGGTTAAAACCGGAAACACTTTTTCTTTGACGATCCGCGCCCAATCGTCGGTATTGTCGATCCCGTCACAGGTGATCCACGCATGGCAGGATTTCCCGCCGGAATGAATCAGGGCGGCTATTTTGCATATCCTAAGACTGCAAAGCCCGCGCAATACTGCGCCCTGCTTCTCCATCGGCAGCGCGTCGAACTCCGCGACGATGTACCGGAACGATTTTACGCAAGCATCCCCGCGCATGGTCTGGCGGTCGCCGCTTCTGGTGGCCCCCGCGCGCCCGGTAAGCGTGTTTGGGATAATATGCGGGTATTCGTCCCCCAATCGCGCAAGGTGGCCTTGTCGTTGCGGGAACGGCTGTTTTTCGATCCATGCCAGCGCCCGGCGGAAAAAGGCCAGCCAGTCGGCGGCGGTTTTCACGTGATCCGCTCCGGAATCGTACCGGCTGCCGATGAATAACACATCGTCCGGGCGGTAGAGATGTTCCAGAATCGGCAGCATGTCGCCGGAAAAGGGGAATTGCTCCGATCTCGCTTCAATCCTCACCGGAGACGCATCCCAGACGTCTGCACCCTCCGGGTCGAGACTGCCGCCGCCCGCCTCGATCATACGGGACTGAAGCGCGACGGCCTGTTCCGTATCCCGGAGCGCTTCGTCCAGCCGTTCTGCGCGGGTTCGGCGCGGCGGTGGAATCGGTCGGGGGCGCGGGGCGGTGTCCAGCCGCGCCCTTTGGATTGCTTCTTTGATTTCCCGGTCATGAACTTTTCGGCGCCCGGTGGGAATGCTGGCCCGGATTTCCGCCAGCATGGTATTATCATCCCGCCCGGCCATGATCCCCAGATTTGCCACGCCAAGCAATGCAGTATGGCAACCGCCGCCGCCCGGCGCGGGGATGGTCGCCAGCGCTTCCCGGTACCGCTCTTCAATCTTCCGCATGGCCGCCCCCTTTCGTTTTCACGTTAAAGAGCCTCCGCGCAATGCGGCTTTCTTCGGGCGTGCCGCCGAAGTATCGGACTTCATCCCCGAACGATACCGCCCCGGCCAGATGTTCCGGCGCTGTCCGTCTGTAAAAGACCAATACAACCGGCTGCCCTGCTGGGGCGTTCCCCAGTTCCGGAAATTCAAATATCGCGGCCGGGAGCGCCTCTAACCGGGCTTGAAACTCGCTGTATTCTTCCGGGGTCATGATTACGCCTCCTCCGTTCTGTGCTGGAGAAGCGCCCGGACGCTGGCGGGGTCGATCCGAACCACGCGCGGCCCGATCTTAATACGCCGGAGAAGCCCGGTATTCATGTACCGGTTTACGGTGTTCAAGCTGACGGCAAGCAGCGCGGCGGCCTCCTTGCGGCTCAATGGTTTTTCCGGGATTGCGGCAGCGGGGATGGCGGGCTGGCCTTCATCCTGTGTTTTCAGCGCGGCAAGCAGCCTTTGCGGAGTAAGTTCCGGGACAAATGGCTGCAACATTCCGGTGGCGGCAGCAAGGATGGCGGGGGTGATTCTCTGTCTGATCTGCATTTGTGGCAATTCCTTTCCTGTTGTTTTGTGGAACTGCCCAAGAAAATAAAAGTCATGTTCTATAATGTTTTTTTGAAATGAAAGAGCGGAGAACTGTTTTCGACGTTTTCCGCTCAAAAAAAATAGAAAAATTTTATCGATTATTCTACCCCTGTACAAAAGATCTCATTTTTTCAATGCTTCTATTGTATCTTGTGGACGTTAGGCAAATCATCCTTCAAACATCCCAACCGCTCAAACTCATGGATATATTGTACTGTTGTAAAACCCCGGTACTCTTCAGCCATGGCTTCGGCTATATCGGCAATCGGGTAAAATGTTTTTTTGGGTGCTCTCCATGCTCGCTTACCCTTGCGCGTTAACCATCTCTGCACGGCTATTCTTAGTGTGTCATATTTTTGGAGGTGAGGCATGTCTTTCCCGTCGTTTTTTTCAACTTCAACGGCTTCAAAAACCGCGCGGACACACTCCGGGAGAGTCGCCCATTTTTCCCCAGAATGGCGGTGTTTATCCTCGATCAATTCTATGATAGTTCTGTGTTGATCACTATTTTCATTTTGTAAAAACTTGTTGTTCTCTTCCAATGTTTTGACGTATTTTTTCAATGTTCTGACGTGTTTTTTTAACTCTTCAACACTTCCGGCCTTTGCTTCCAATATATCGAGCTCACGCGACAAAACTTCAATGTTTTGGGCTTGTGCATTTAATGCAGTTCCAAGTACATTACAGTTGTTTTGAAGTATTCTTCCATTACAATCCCCGTATGCCCTGATAAGCCTAATAGCCAGTGACACAATATCATTTAACCGGGGGGCTTGCCGATAACGCTTAGATATTGGTTCCTGAACTTTCCCGCATTCTTTTACCCCATCTTGCCATAACTTGAGTAGTTCGAGTGCACCGGTATATAGACTTGCTTGTTTTTGCTCTACAAGCTCTCGATATTTTGCATCATTGATTGTAGGCGCCCCGTCTTGCAGCCCCCTTTCAAAATAGATTATTAAATTCTTTATCGTCCAAAATGTGTTTATATCGGCAAAATCAAGCCCTTTTTCTATTTCGTTATAATCTAATTTCTCACCACACATACTATTACGCCCTCCTTATATGGTTCAAAATCTCTCTAACATCTTCAATCGGCAGAGTATCCGCCAGACGTCGAAGCGCGGCACGTTCCGGAGCGTCTCCGGCAGCCGGGGCGACTTCTTCCGCGTCGGCCATGGGAAGTTGCAGCGCGGCGGCATATTTAACGGCGGCGCGGTCGCTGATCTTCGTATAGTGTTCGGTCATGGCGGGGCTGGCGTGTCCGGCGTTCCGTTGAATGACGGCGGCAGGGGTTCCGGCTTCGGCGTTGTGACTGATGTAAGAGTACCGGAGAGAATGAAAGCCGACTTCCACCACGGCGCGGCAGCCGCTTTTGACGGTGTTTCCGGTTTTGGGGTCGATGGTGGTCTTTACTCCGGTTCCGACTCGGTGTGTCTCAATTCCGCAATCATTGAAATGTTTTAAAATCTGTCTGGTGATTTGTGGGCTGCTTCCGTTGAGATACTTTTCCGCGAATTGCGGCAACAGATAGCCTACGCGTTTATACTCCGGAATGGCAGCTAGCATCTGGAATAAAAAAGGCGGAATCCCGATCTTTACAGCGGCTTGCGTCTTGTCCTTGACCGTGTGCGCGGTCTTGCGTGGTATGCGTTCGATTACGCCCCGCAGCAAGTCAATTTCCCGCCATTGCAAAGTACAGCAATCGCCAAGCCGCAGCCCGGTAAAATATCCTAATGCCACCAGAAAGCGCATATCACCAGTGGCGCTGTTAATTAACAGGGCGATTTGTTCTATGGTTAAAGGCTTTTTGCTGTTGTATTCCGCTTCGGCGCGGTCAATATCGCGGAAAGGATTTCCGGCGGTGATCTTGCCCGCATTGCCCAAGGTATGAAAAAAGCAGTTGAAAAACTGCAAGTACTTGTTAAAGGTGCCGGGTGCGTCCTCCTGCCTGATCTGCTCCATGAAAGCGGCGGCAATCTCCGGGGTTACATCGGAAAGCAGCCGGGCGGTGGGAGAATGTTCTTTTATCCAGCCGGAAAAGCGGTCGTAATAGCTCCGGTAATTGGCTGCGGTGGTATGTCGTGGAATGGCATCGGCGGGGAAACGTTTGCAACTGGTGGGGCGTTTGGGGCAACCCATGAAGAGCCGCCAGCCGTCGGCGATGGTGGCGCGGCTGTTCAGCAGCATTGCGGCGGCATCTGCGGCGGCCTGTTCTGCGTCTTGCAAGTCATTTTTCAGGGTCCGGAGTTGTTCTGCTTTGTTGGTTTCGTGAATTCGTGCAAGAAGGCGATTAGCTGCGGTCTGTGCCTCTTTTTCTTTGGTGATGGGTTTTCCATCGGGGTCGAGTAGGCGGCTTCTGTAGTCCTTTCCCTGGAATTGATATCGGATATACCAGAATCCCTTTGCCCCCGACGTGTAGAGTTTTCCGGTTGTTTTTCTTGCCATTGATCCGCCCTCTGTTTTTTTTATGATTTCCCATTGTATCCCCTGTTATTAAGATAGCATTGGGAAAGGGCGTTTCAAGTTGTTAGCCGGATAAAAACCGGCAAAAAATTATTTTTTTGTACCTAACTAAACAGACTTAAAATCTGTTATCTATATGGTGTGCGGGTTCGAGTCCCGCTCCGGGCACCAGTTGAAAATAAAGGAGTTGCGATAAAAAGACCGCAGCTCCTTTCTTTTTTGCCCTGTTTTTGCGTTTGAGCTGGACTTCCCTTCTGTTTCTGCAAGGAAACGGGTGAAAAGCGGATAAAAAGTGTAATGCACCCCTTTTTTCAAGGGCGGCATTACGTAGAAGCAGTCAAAAAATGCAGATTTTATTTTTTGAGAGTTCTTTATGCCGCCTGTTCCTCTTTTATGCAGCAGACGCATGAAACCATCTTTCGTATTCATAAGGCGTCATGTAGCCTAGGTTGTGTCGTCAATAGATTTGTGCTATATTATGCAAACGTCAAAAAAAGGATATCGGGAAAATGGCGAATGC
>CAKUDG010000027.1 GCA_934644965.1 uncultured Victivallales bacterium
CAAGGTCATGGACCTTGACCTCGAGAAAAATGCTAACCGCATTTTTCCGTAATTTTTGTTGCTTCGCAAGGTTTTTATTTTTTGTTGCTTCGCTATCTTTTCTACAGACGGCAAAAAGCGGCGCATTGCGTCCGGTGTGCAAGAAAAACGCAATGCGCCGCAGGGAGAGAGAATACGAGCTCAGAAACGGAAGGAAGAGGAAAAATGTTTCTTCACATTCTCTATTTTTCCCCTCCTCTTCCGTCAGGAGAAAACTCCTTACAGAGTCCCTTCATAGGCTTTGATGTACAGCTCCTTGATTTCAGCAATCAGCGGATAACGCGGATTGGCACCCGTACACTGATCGTCAAACGCATTTTCCGAAAGAGTGTCCAGTTTGGAGTAGAACTCCTCTTTGGTGAAATGCCCGTATTTCTGAGCATATTCCGCAATGCTGGAGGGAATGTTCAAAGTCTTTTTGAGCTCCTCAATGGCTGCGATGAGATTCTCCACTTTCTCATCCGGCGTGTTTCCACCGAGTCCGAGATAATCCGCAACTCTCGCATATCGCTTTTTCGTGTCCGGATACCGGTACTGCGGGAAAGCGGCCTGCTTGAGCGGAGCATCCGTGGCGTTGAAACGGATGACCTGGGAAATCAACAGAGCATTTGCCAGCCCGTGCGGGATGTGGAAAGCCGCACCAAGTTTGTGCGCCATGGAGTGGCAGACCCCGAGGAAGGCATTGGCAAACGCCATCCCCGCAAGAGTGGCGGCATAATGCATTTTCTCCCTGGCTTCCGGATCGGATGCGCCGTTGTTGTAGGAACGCGGCAGATATTCCAGAATCAGTTTTGAAGCCTCCAGACACATGGGATCGGTAAACTCCGTGGCCATGCAGGAGACCAGAGCCTCCAGCGCATGGACAAGAGCGTCAATTCCCCCGAACGCCGTCAGGGATTTGGGCATGTTCATGACAAAGGAAGGATCCACTACCGCCATGGTCGGAGTCAAGGCATAGTCTGCAATCGCATACTTGGCACCGGTGGCGTCATCCGTGACAATGGCAAAGGGAGTGACTTCCGACCCCGTTCCCGAAGTGGTCGGAATCGTGACAAGTTCCGCCTTCTTCCCGAGAACAGGGAAGCTGTGAATACGCTTCCGGATATCCATGAAACGCATGGACAGCAGGTCAAATTTCGCATCCGGATTCTCATAGGCAAGCCACATGATCTTCGCCGCATCCATGGGAGAACCGCCGCCAAGAGCGATGATGACGTCGGGAGCGAAACTTTCCATGGCTTTGAGCCCGGCGTCAATGGTGGAACGGGTGGGATCAGGTTTGACGTCATGGAAAATCTCATATTCGATTCCCTCGTCCGAAAGAATGTCCGTGACGGTTTTGGCGTATCCGAGATCATAAAGCGGCTTGTCCGTGACGATGAAAGCGCGTTTCTTCCCCTTCAGCTCCTTCAGCGCCACGCCCAGAGCCCCGAATTTGTAATAGACTTTCGGAGGAACCCGGAACCAGAGCATGTTTTCCCGCCTTTCCGCCACCGTCTTGATGTTCATGAGGTGTTTCACGCCGACATTTTCGCTGACGGCGTTCCCGCCCCAGGAACCGCATCCCAGTGTCAGGGAAGGCTCCAGCTTGAAGTTGTAAATATCGCCGATTGCGCCCTGGGAACTCGGCATGTTAACCAGAATGCGGCAGGTGTGCTGGACTTTGCTGTAACGGGCGATGCGTTCGGCATTGCCGGGATTCGTGTAGAGAACGGATGTGTGCCCGATGCCTGCAAATTCGACCAGTCTGCGGGCTTTGTCCACGCCGTCCTCGAAATCCTTTGCCCGGTACATCGCAAGAACGGGAGAAAGTTTTTCATAGGCGAAGGGTTCACCGCGGTCAATGACTTCCGCCTCCCCGATCAGGACTTTGGTCCCTGCCGGAACCGTAATCCCCGCAATTTCCGCAATCCTGACCGCGCTCTGCCCCACTATGGCCGCATTCAGCTTGCCATTTTTGATCACGGTGCTTCCGACTTTCATACGTTCCTCAAAATTCAGGAAGTATGCGCCCCTCGCCTGAAATTCGGCCTTGACGGCATCATACACCTGATCCAGCACCACAACGGACTGTTCCGAAGCGCAGATCATGCCGTTGTCGAACGTCTTGGAAAGCAGGACGGAGGAGACCGCCATGGGGATGTCCGCCGTTTCATCAATGAGCGCCGGCGTGTTCCCCGCACCGACTCCGATCGCCGGCGTCCCGGAAGAATACGCCGCCTTCACCATGCCGGGACCCCCGGTGGCGAGAATCAGACTGATCCCGGGATGCTTCATCAGATGCTGACTCAGTTCCACGGTCGGATTCTCAATGCATTCGACAAGTCCTTCCGGTGCTCCGGCCTCCACCGCCGCCTCCGCGATGATTCTTGCCGCGTGCGCCGTGGACTTCCTGGCGCGCGGATGCGGTGAGAAAATAATCGCATTCCGCGTCTTCAGAGCAATCAGCGCCTTGAAGATCGCCGTGGAGGTGGGATTGGTTGTCGGGACAATCCCCGCAATCACGCCGAGGGGTTCGGCTATTTTTTTGATCCCGTACAAACTGTCTTCGGAAAGAACGCCGCATGTCCGGGTGTCTTTGTAGCGGTTGTAGATGTATTCCGATGCAAAATGGTTCTTGATGACTTTATCCTCAACCACGCCCATCCCGGTTTCTTCCACCGCTTCCCGGGCCAGCGGAATGCGCGCCTGATTCGCACGGATCGCCGCATTGCGGAACACCGCGTCCACCTGTTCCTGAGTGAAGGTGGAATAAATCTTCTGCGCGGACTTCGCTTTTTCAATCAGGGTGTTCAAGCCGGAAATCTGATCAAGGGTTTCATCCGTCACGTCCGTTCTCTGGTGTGCTTCATTGCTTTCATTCATGGCAGGATCCTCCTGTTATTATTTTCACAAATAGTTTTCACCTGTTTTCCCGTTTGTCTGATTTAAAATACCGCCTTGTTGCCACTATGTCAAGCTATCTGTGAAGAAAAACACAAAGAAATTTATATATTTTTTTATATTGTGAAAAATATAACAATATAAAGGAGGTTTTCCTGAAGATAAATTGTGAAATACATCACAAATTAATCATACGGAAAATCCCGGGAATCACTCCTCGAAAAGTCACAGAACGCCCCGACACAGAAGAAAAGAAGTGATGCGCAATGCGTTTTTTCCGGAGTTTTTTATACGGCGGAAAACGTTTTCCGCTTGGCATATGCTTTCTCCCGGTGCTATATTCCGCAAGAAACATAGAAAATCAGAAGGAAAAACCGAGGCGGGAAAGACTGAGGGAAAACGAAGTGTCTCCCAAAAAAACCTGCCGCGGCACACTTTGCCGATAAGTCTGTCGGTAAGGGAAAAGGGAATCGGACCGCTCATCAAAACGGGGGGAGGATCTGTCGAATATGCAGAACATGCGGAACAGCATCAGCCAGAAAATCATCAAGGCCAAAAAAACGGATATGGATATCAGGAGAAACGATATCAGGGGAAACCGCGCAGAGGGAAACGACAATGCAGGGAAAGCGGATATCGCCGTCGCCGGACTCGCCGTCATGGGAGCGAATCTGGCATTGAACATGGAGTCGAAAGGCTTTCATGTGGCCGTCTACAACCGTACGGAAGAGAAGCTCGAGGAATTCATGGTCCACCGTGCACAGGGGAGGAATTTCATTCCTGCACGCTCTCCGGAAGAGCTCTGTCCGCTTCTGAAACGCCCGAGACGGATTATGATGATGGTCAAGGCGGGTGCACCGGTTGACGAACTCATTGCGCGTTTCCTGCCCGCGCTGGAACCGGGCGATATTCTCATCGACGGAGGGAACAGTCATTTCACGGATACGGAACGCCGATGCCGCGAACTCGCCGGTAAAGGAATCCGTTATCTGGGAGTCGGCATATCCGGAGGCGAGGAAGGCGCACTGCACGGGCCTTCCATCATGCCCGGAGGCAACGGGGAGGCCTGGCCGTATGTCCGGGACCTCTTCCGCGCCATCGCCGCCAGAGCAGGCGGAAAACCCTGCTGCGAATGGATCGGGCCAGGCGGAGCGGGACACTTTGTCAAGATGCTCCACAACGGAATCGAATATGCAGACATGCAGATGATTTCGGAAGCCTATCTGCTGCTGCGGGACTTCCTGGGACTCTCCGTCCCCGAAGTCCGCAGACATTTTGAACGCTGGAATTCCACAGAGCTGAACAGCTATCTGATCGGGAGCGCCGCGGATCTGCTGAAGGTGAAGGATCCCGCCACGGGCCGTTATGTCATAGACGTCATTCTGGATGTTGCCGGGCAGAAGGGAACGGGAAAGTGGACGGTTCAGTCCGCCCTGGATCTGGCCATGCCGGCTGCGACGATTGCCGAAGCGGTTTTCGCCCGCTTTGCCTCTGCGCTTCGTGATGAACGTCTGAAAGGCGCCGCCCTCCTTCCGGGGCCGGAGCGGACAGAACTCCCGCAGGGGAAAAAACGTCTCTTTCCGGAAAAAATCCGCAAGGCGCTTTTCGCTTCCAAAATTTGTGCATACGCCCAGGGATTCCAGCTGCTTGAAGCCGCATCGGAACAATATTCCTGGAATCTGGATTTCGCCCGGATCGCCCTGCTCTGGCGCGGAGGATGCATTATCCGGGCGGATTTTCTGGATGATATTGCGGCGGCGTTCAGAAAACGCTCTGGGAAAGGGGCGGAGGGGAAGAACGCCCTGATGCTGGCACCCTTCTTCCGGGATGCGCTGACGGATTCGCAGTCCGCCTGGCGGGAAGTCACGGCGGAGGCCCTGAAAAACGGGCTCCCCGTTCCCGCCTTCTCCAGCGCTCTCACATACTACGACTCCATGCGCGCGGAACAGCTGCCTGCCAATATGCTGCAGGCCCTCAGAGACTATTTCGGAGCACATGGATATGAAAGGACGGACCGCCCCCGCGGAGAATTCTTCCATACGCAATGGACTTCTCCTGAAGAAACGGGGAAAGATACAGGAAAAGAGAATGAAAAACGGGATGGAAAGAAGAAAAAAGATGCTCCGGAAATCTCCGGGGGAGCCTCTTCCTCCTCTTTTTCTTCTTCTCCCTCCATCCGGCAGCAAAGGACTGCCTCCCGAGGCCCCGGGAAGACAGAAAAGAAGCAGACAGGAAAACAATGAGAGAACCGGGCTGGAAAAAGACCGGAGAAAGGAAAGATTTTCCCTCATGACCACGATGAAGAAAAGAAATTGGAAAAGAAAATTCCTGCTTGCGGGAGCACTGGTCTCCACTTTGATCATCACATCTGCCTGCGCTCAGCTGACGGAGGCCGAATATGCCAGAATTCTTCAGCTGGAAGAGGCTGATGAACCGGATCTCACACTCGAACAGCTCATTGCAAAAATGCACGAGGCAACCGATCCGCTCAATGCCTTCCAGGATGCGAAGTCCTACCGGATGGGGCAGAAAATCGTTTCCACGAAGAATTTGGAAAAGAACAACAGCCCGCACGACGAATATTCCATGGAAATTCTCTACAAGACCCCCGACCGGATGCGCTATACCTCCATGCGGGACGGCAAGCCCTTTTCCATTCTGGTTTTCAACGGGGATCGCGCCTGGTATCAGGATCCGAAGACGCAGAAGGTGGTCATGATTCCCCAGGGGACGGCTCTGAACCTGGTGAAGGCGTTTTCCGGCATGCTGCGTCCGGGGCAGAACATGACGGATATCTTCAAAAGCATCGAAGTCGGGGTCCTCTTCCAGAACCGCGAGAAACTCTACCGTCTCATCTGCCGCGTGGAGGACCCCGCCATTGCCCCCTATGTGATTTATGTGGACGGGTCCACTTTCCTGACAAGAAAAATCGAAACCATTCTGTATGCCGAGGACGGATCCACCTATCTCTATCAGGCGGTCTCCGAATCCTATGCGTGGATGAGCAATGTCAAAATGGCTCTGACTTCCATTGTCACGACGGGAAAGCAGCAGGACGTCTCCACCATCACAGGCTTTGTCCTGAATCCCGAAATTCCCGATTCGGAGTTTGAAATCCCCGTCCCCTTCACTCATCAGGCGGAATGATTTCATTCTCCCCGCAAGGTGTATGTGGATTCATGAAGATGAAGACTCTTCAGGCAAAATGCGCTCCGACCCCCCCGAATGAGGATGAGGATGATGAAAAGAAGAAGGAGGAACGGAAAGGAAAAAAGGGGGAAAAAGAAACGTACAGCAGTGCCGAAGCATTCTCCTCCGCAAACGCTGAAACTGCCGGATGCGCCGCAAGCGGAAAAGGCGGAAGGAGCGGGGGGAACGGGAAAGGAGGCGGCGGGAGCGGATGCCTTCCGGAGCTGAACGCGTCCTCCCTTCCCGTCGGAGTGGTCTGGCAGGATCCGCAGCAGGACATGCCGCTTCATTCGCACCGTTTTCACGAACTCGTCTTCATTTTCAAGGGTCATGCCAGGCACCGTTATGAAAACAGGACCTATTTCATTTCCGAAGGAGATATTTTCCTGATTCCGCCGGGCGTGGAACATGCGTATCTGGAAACCTCCGGACTGGAACTGGTGAACATTCTCTATTTTCCCCAGGCGCTTGCCATGCCGATGCATGACCTGCTGCAGCTGCCGGGATATCACGCCTTCTTTGAATTCGAGCCGGCAATGCGCGAGAAACAGGGTTTTGAAGGCCGTCTCAGAGTACACGGATGGGAGCTGGAGAACCTGAGAAGTCTGGCAATGGAGTTCACGGCGGAACTGGACGGGAGAAAGCCGGGATGTTTGTTTGAATGCGTGGCACTGCTGATGCAGATGATTCTGAGAGTCTCGCGCCTGTATGACGGATACTCTTCCACAGGAGCACAGGAGGATCTGCTCCGCCTGGGGAGAGTTCTCAGTCTCATGCAGAAGTCCTGCTGCGGGAAGCCGCTGCGGATGAAGGAACTGGCCAGGAAAGCGGGCATGTCCCAATCCGGTTTTTACCGTTCGTTCCGGAAGACGCTCGGAGTGTCTCCCATGGAATATCTCCTTTCCCTGCGCCTTTCCGCGGCACGGGATCTCTTGGAGCATTCGGCAAAAACCATAGGAGAAATCGCGGAGGAAACCGGTTTCGAGGACAGCAATTATTTTTCGCGCGCATTCAGGAAATCTTCTGGCATGAGTCCGCGCGAGTTCAGGCGGACTTTCTCCGCCCGCTGAAAGGGAAAAACGCCGGCAGAGCCCCCTCCCCCCCGGAAGGGAAAATGCGGCTGCCGGCAGCCGCTCCGCACGGCGGAGCAGTACGGAAAACAGTAGAACAAAGGAGTCTATGAATATGGTGGAACAGAATCACAGGGAAACGGAGGCGGCGGGGGAACAGGAGAGGGAATCTCTTCCCGCCGCGGAATTGCTGACGGAAAAATCGCTTTCAGAGCAGACGCTTTCAGAGCGGATCCGGGAGCACCGGATCCGGATTGCGGTCATCGGCCTGGGCTATGTGGGGCTTCCGCTGGCGGTGGAATTCGGGCGGAAATATGATACGGTCGGGTTCGATCTGAAGGAGGAGCGCCTTTCCCGGCTGCGGGAAGGGGAGGATACGACTCTGGAGGTGCCGCAAGAGGATCTGAAGAAAGCTGTCCGACTCCGTTTTTCAGGGAGGGAGGAGGATCTCCGCGGATGCGACTTCTACATCGTCACGGTGCCGACTCCGGTGGACTGTTACAACCGCCCGGACCTCGGACCGCTTCTCCTTGCCAGCGAGACAGTAGGCAAAGTTCTGAAACGCGGTTCGGTCGTCGTGTACGAGAGCACGGTTTATCCCGGCTGTACGGAGGAGGAGTGCGTTCCCGTTCTGGAAAGGAACAGTTCCCTGCGCTTCAACCGGGATTTCTTCTGCGCCTACAGTCCGGAGCGGATCAACCCGGGAGACCGCAAACACCGTCTGACAAAGATTCTGAAAATCACTTCCGGCTCCACTCCGGAGACCGCCGATGCCGTCGATCTGCTCTACAACAGCATTCTCGAAGCCGGCACCTACCGTGCGAGTTGCATCAAGGTTGCGGAGGCGGCAAAGGTCATTGAAAACTCGCAGCGGGATCTGAATGTGGCCTTTGTGAACGAACTGGCGAAAATCTTCCATCTGATCGGAATCGATACGCATGAGGTGCTTGAGGCGGCGGGAACGAAATGGAATTTCCTGCACTTCACCCCGGGACTGGTCGGAGGACACTGCATCGGGGTGGATCCCTATTATCTCACACACAAGGCCCAGGCGCTCGGGTATCTGCCGGAAGTCATCCTTGCAGGACGCAGAATGAATGACGGCATGGGAAGATATGTGGTCTATGAAGTCGTGCGTCTGATGATCAAAAAAGGAATCCGCGTGCTGGGATCCAGGGTGCTTCAGCTGGGAATCACCTTCAAGGAAAACTGTCCGGACATCCGCAACTCGAAAGCCGCGGATGTGGTCCGCGGCCTCCGGGAATTCGGCTGCGAAGTGGATGTCCGCGACCCGTGGGCTTCTCCGGAGGAACTCGAACGCGTCAACGGATTCTCCTGCTCTGGAGATCTTTCCGCATTGCGTTATGAGGACTACAGCGCCGTCATCCTCGCCGTCGCCCATGACTGTTTCAGGGAACTGGATTATTCCCGATTCCCGAAGGACCGCTGCGTCCTCTTTGACATCAAGGGCATCCTGCCGAAAAACTTTGTGGATGGCAGGCTCTGAAAAAAGACCGGAAGTGATTTCCCTTCCGTCCCCTCTGTTCCCTTTTTCAGTCCCTCTCCGCGCTGCCCAGCCCCGCCGGCAGACTCAGCCCCAGGAAAGAGAAAAACAATGGGGGGGGAAGGAACACAACAGGAGAACAGCCCCGTCCTCCTGAGTCGGAAGAACAGGAAGGAAAACGGAAAAAAGCGGAGAACGGAGATTACAGTTCTGTTTCTTCCTGGAGAAGAGGGCGGAGTACGACTCCCGCTTCCTCCAGAATCGCCCGGGCTGTCGCATCAATGGAATAGCGTTCCAGATAAACCACCTCCCGGATCCCGGCATTGATGATCATTTTGGCACAGATCAGACAGGGACTGAATGTCGTATACAAAATGGAGTCCTTGATCGCAATTCCGTGATAAGCGGCCTGAACGATGGCATTTTCCTCCCCGTGGGAACAGATGCATTCCCCGAGATGCGTTCCGGAGGGAGCGGAAGATCCGCAGCGCGGACAGCCCCCCTCATCACAATTCCGGATTCCGCGCGGAGTGCCGTTGTACCCGGTGGAGATGATCCTCCTGTCCTTCACAATCACCGCGGCGACCTGACGCCGGGAACAGTTGCTCCGAAGAGCGACGACCTTGGCTATTTCCATAAAGTAGGCGTCCCAGTCCGGCCGTTTCCGTTTCTCCATGGCAAAGCTCTCTTTCTCTCTTCTGATTCAGTGTTCCAGTTTTTTCCGGCGCGGCTCCGGCACCAGCCGGTGCTTTCTGCAGATCTTCAAAGGGCGTTTTTTCTCTCGGAAGAAGCGCGTCAGGTGCATCCCGGGGGATTCCGACTCACCACACAGGCTCCGTACTCACTCGACAAATTCGCGGTGGAGCACAACCTGGGCATCCTTGAAGGCATCCCGCTCCACGACGAACTGAATATTGACCTGTCTCAAAGTCTGATCCAGCGCCAGGACGTTGATTTCTGCGTCGAAGAGGGCCTTTGCCGCCCGTGCGAGGAAACCGGGGATCCGCATGTTGGTTCCGATCACGGAGACGATGCCGACCTTCACCGTGCGCACTTCCGCATTCGGGAAATCCCTGCGGATGGACTCGATGCAGGAATCCAGCTGCTTGGCCTTTTCCGGGACGAAATGGGTAATGGTGTTGGCGTTGGTGGTTTTGGCGATGTAGTTGATATGGGAATCGGCGAGATGACGCGTGAGACGGTAGTCGTAACCGTCCTCTCCGACCATTTCCGGATCATAGACTTCAATGCCGATGAGATCGTTTCTTCCGCAGATCATTTCGACTCTCGGATGCGGGGAGACGTAGTCCCTGCTGATCAGTGTGCCGGGATGGGAGGGATCAAAAGCGTTTTTGACGCGGATCGGGATATCTTTGTATTCCATTTCCTTGGCGGCCTTGGAATGGATGGCTTCCATGCCCATGTCGGAAAGCTGGTCTGCGATGTCGAAATTGGTATTGCCGATCACCTGGACCTTGTCGACACCCATAAGTTTGGGATCGCCGGTGGAGAGATGGAATTCCTTGTGGATGATGCCTTCGGCGGCTTCCGTCAGGACGGCGATTTTGCTGAAGGTGATTTCGCTGTATCCGCGGTCGAAACGCTTCATGATTCCGGAATCGAACTTCACGTATCCGGTGACAATGGGCAGTTCCGTGCTGACGTCGACATCCCGGAAGGCTTCCAGAATGGCCTGGTCAAGCGTCAGGCTCTTCATGGACTTCCATCCGGAAAGATCGATGAAGCGCGCATTGACGCCGTGCGCGCGAAGGATCTGGGTGGAATTGTAGGCGCTGTGGACTTCACCGACTGCGGCAAGGAATTCACGCGTGGCAGGCAGATAGTCCTCCGGGCGGAAATGACCGAAGGTGCGCAGATTCATGATGTTTTCGAGACAGGCGCCGATACCGTCGATGCGTCGGCTGATGAATGCGTCGGCTTCCGCGGCGTCGAGTCCGATATCGGAAAAGCCGTGGTTGATCTCGAACATTTTTTCACGGACGCGTTCGAGGGCGGTCGTCCATTCTCCGCTGTCACGGGCGATGTAGCCGTAGACGCCGGGCGCGCCGGTTTTCTTGTCCTCCAGCAGCAGATTGGTGATGCCGCCGTAAGCGGACACGACAAAAATCCTGTTGTAAAGTTCGGGACCACGGCGGGAGCCGATGATCACGTTGTTCATGACTTCTCCGAAGCGGGACATGGAAGTGCCGCCGATCTTTTCCACGGTGTGATTGCCCGACATTTCAGATATCCTCTATTCTGATCAGTTTGACATTGTCTTTGACTTCCGGGAACTTTTCGATTTCCGCCGTCGCCTCGCGCACATGGCTTTCCTTTGCCAGATGCGAAAGAATGATAATGGAAACCATTCCTTCGGAGTTTTCCCCGTTCCCACGCTGCATCAGACTGGAATTGCTGATGCCGTAACTGCTGAGAAGCGTGGCGATTTTCCCGAGAACACCTGGTTTGTCCTCGACTTCAATCCGAATGTAATACCGGGTCATCACATCGCTCATCGGCACGAGGTTGCTGTACTGGGCGCCTTCGCGGAAGGAGGCGATCCTGCGGGAGGAGTCTCCGGCAAGATTCAGCGCGACATCCACAATATCCGAAACCACCGCGCTGGCCGTGGCTTCCCTTCCCGCACCGCGTCCGTAGAAGAGCGTATCGCCCACATAGTCGCCCTGAACCATGACTCCGTTGAAGACATCGCTGATTCCTCCGATAGGGCTGGCCGCGGGAACAAGAGCAGGATGCACCCGGATTTCCACCCGTCCGTCGTCCTCCTCCTGCTTGATGATGGCCAGAAGCTTGATCTTGTAGCCGAGTTCCTGCGCATAATGAATTTCCGAGAGCGATACATGACGGATGCCTTCCACAAATACGGCGGAAGTGCCGAACCATTCCCCGTAGGCGAGAGAAGCGAGAATGGCGGCCTTGTGCGCGGTGTCGAATCCGTCGATATCGAGAGAGGGATTGGCCTCGGCGTAACCGAGACGCTGGGCGTCGGCAAGGACTTCCTGGAAACCGAGGTTTTCCCGTTCCATGCGCGTCAGGATGTAATTGCACGTCCCGTTGAGGATCCCGTAGATTTTCCGGATCCGGTTCCCGACAAAGGATTCCCGGAGGCTCTTGATGATCGGGATTCCCCCGCCCACGCTGGCTTCATAATAGATTTCGCTGCCATGGGCTTCGGCGACCTGGAAGAGTTCCTTCCCGTAGTCTGCGAGAAGGGCCTTGTTCGCGGTGACAACAGGTTTGCCGCGTCTGAGGGCTTCCAGAATGAATTCTCTGGATTTCGTTGTTCCTCCGATGAGCTCCACGATGATGTCGCAGGAATCCAGCAGTTCGGCGACGCTGGTGGTCAGGATGCCGGGAGGGACAGAAACTCCGCGGTCCGTCGTAATGTCGAGATCCGCGATTTTATGGAGCACGGGCTTCATCCCGCAGCGTTTTGCGATGACTCCGGCATTCTTCAGCAGGCAGGATGCCACTCCCGCGCCGACCGTGCCGAATCCGATAATACCCACTTTGAGTTCAATCACGAAGATCTTCTCCTTACGTCAAAAAAACAGCTTTCGTTCCGCACCTTTATCTTTACAGCGTCTGGACCGGAATTCATTTAAAAGGAGATAATATACAGCCAGTCTCTGAAAATAAAAATGTTTTTCTCCGATCTTTGCGGAGCTTTTTTCAGGAAAAGGGCGGATGCGGGGTTTCCCTTTCCGGGAAAAAGGTGTATAGTACCGGGAAGAACCTTGACCGACGGAAATGTCGGTCCGGGTCATCAATAGCATTCATTTTTCATCGTCGTCAACTTTACTATATTTATATTTTTGGAGACCACCCCAGTGAACAATCAGCATTCCACCTACAAGGAAGCCGGAGTCGACATCGATCTGGCAACGGAACTTCTCGGGCGCGTGAAAGCAAAACTCGCTTCGGCGAAACGGCCTGAAATGCTCGCACCCATCGGAGGATTCGGCGGACTTTTCCAGCTGGATCTTTCCAGATTCAAGGAGCCGGTGCTTGTCTCCAGCATCGACGGAGTCGGAACCAAACTGATGGTGGCGGCTCTCATGCAGAAATATGACAGCGTCGGGCACGACATTGTCAACCACTGTGTCAACGACATTGCCGTGCAGGGGGCGGAACCCATTTATTTCCTCGACTATATCGGAATCGGAAAACTGCGCAGCCCGCTCTATGAGGACGTCCTCTGCGGAATCGCGGACGCATGTAGGGCGGTGAACTGCGCCGTCCTCGGGGGAGAAACGGCCGAAATGCCCGGCATGTACGGAAATGATTTCGACCTGGTGGGAGTCATCACCGGAGTCGTCGAAAAATCGAAACTGATCACGGGGGAACGCATCCGCCCGGGACACACGGCAATCGGACTGGCTTCCAACGGCCTGCATACCAATGGATTCAGTCTGGCAAGACGCGTGCTCTTCCACAGCCGGGACTATTCCGTCGACACGGAATTGAAAGAACTCAACGGTGAAACCATCGGCGAAGCACTGCTCAAGCCTCACACCTGTTACTGGCCGGCAATCAAGGCGGTCATGGATGCGGGCGTGCCGCTGGACGGAATCGCGCACATCACAGGAGGAGGACTCATCGACAATGTCCCGAGAATTCTCCCCGGAGATGTGAATGCAGTTTTCCGCAAGAAGGAGATCCCGGAACCTCCTCCGATTTTCCGTCTGATCGTGGAAGAAGGGGGCATCAGCGATGAAGAAGCATATCGGGTGTTCAACATGGGGGTCGGCATGGTCTGGTTTGTGGCTCCGGAATTTGCGGAGAAGTGTCTGGAGCTGGCCGGAAATCTCGGTTTCAGAGCGTTTGTGTTCGGAGAGGTGACGAAAGGGGAGCGCAAATCTCTGATCGTCTGACAGGACTGGTGAAAAAACAGGGGCATGACTTCAAAAGGAATCTCTCCCGGGAGGAACTGAATGGGATTCGGGGACAGGCTGGCATTGTTGTTCCGTGGAAAAAAAACCGGAATGCTGACGGATTCCGCAGCATTCTTTTTTGAACGCTTCCCGGATCTCCCGAAGGCGCAGACTCTTGCCCTGCTCTGCTTTGCACTCCGGGAATTCGGCGGATCATCGCCTGGACCGGAGGATCTTTACGCGCTCCGCCTTCTTCTTTCCAGGACTTTGCCTGATGCGGAGATCGACGGAATCCTCGAACGTGTGCTGGTCTCCTCCGATTCCTTCTCCGAAGCGCTGGCCGCCGCGGAAACATTGAAGACCTCCGCCCAGAGGGAGGCGCGGATAGCGCTGGCCGGGAAAATGCTCTCCTTCTACACCGCAACGCTTTCTCTTTCCCCGGCGCAGAAGAAAACTTTTTCCGATTTATGTTCCGCAATGGGTTTTTCCGGAAAATTCATCGAGGAAACTCTCGCTTTCGACTCCGACAACAGAGAGAAGAGGGAAAAGGTTCTCAATTCCGGAGCCGGTCTTGCAGTCGCTTTGGTGGTGATTTTGGTTTTCATTCTGGCGGCGACGTATTTGAAATCGGTGTTTTTCGGATTCATCCTGGCGTATCTCTGTCTTCCGCTGGAGAAATTCTTTGAGAACCGGGTGTTCCGCAACCGTTTTGTAATCCGGATCTCCGCGCTGATTGAGAAGATGATGTCTCCGGTTTACCGTCTCAGGGAGAAGCTTTCCCGGGGATATGGGGGAAAGAACCGTTCGCAGTCGGAAACCCGCCGGAAAATGAAGGAGTCGCTGGTGCTGAAATCTTCCGTGGCAACGGTAATTTCCATTTTCCTTTGCCTAATCCTTCTTCTGGGAGTAATTTCCTTCATTCTGGTCCCGAAGGCGATGGATGTCAGCCGCAACATCAATGAGTGGGCGAAAAACAATGAATTTCTCCGGAAGACGGAAGCCGTTGTGGAGCGTTTCATCAAGACCCGTTCCGGCGGAGGAGCTCTTTCCCCGGGGACCCCGTCGCGTAAAAACGCCTCCCGGACCGCCGGAGGCGGAATCCGCATGGGGGAAATGCCTGCAGGGACGGGGGATGTTTTCGGATCCGCCTCTGCCACCGCTGCCGGATTCTCCACCTCTCCGGCAACGGACATTCAAACGGGGCCGGAAAGACAACCTCGCCTGGAAAGCAGTGCGGCGGAAACGCCTGAAACATTGCCGGAGACGGCGGAAAACTCCATGCCGTCGCCCTCATCCTCTGCGGATGCAGCATTGCCCTCCGGGAATGAAAAGGCGAAGTTTCAGGCGTTCCAAACAGGAGAAGTAGGGCCGCTGGCGGCGAAGGAGGAGGAGGAGGAGGAACCGGTAACTGAGAATGCTTCACAAACGGATCTGTCCACGGCGGAATCGGATCCGGGAGAGGAACTTGCCTTCCGCCTTTTCACCCGGGAGAACTGGGCGGGGCTTTTTGAATGGCTCCGGCAGACGGGACGGCGGTATTTTTCAGAAAATCTGCTGGATGCGGCGTCCCTGATTTTTTCCAACGGGAAAGGGCTTCTCTCCGGCATTTTTTCGACTGCCGGCTCCATCGGATCGTTTCTCTTTGACGCCCTTCTGGGCATTTTCTTCTTTTTCTTCTTTCTTCAGAAGCTGGCCCTGTTCAGTGATGCGGGCCCCACCGCAGGGAAGAGGGGAAGGAACAGCAAGGACAACAGTGTGGGGACCTGGGTGGTGAAGGGAATTTTCGATTCCGGCTGGATGCCCGATGCGAAACAGTCCTCCCGCGATGAAGCGGCGGAAATCATCGACCGGATCTCACTGATGTTCAATCGCTGGCTCAAGGGATACTTTTCGATCATCATCATAGAGACGATTCTATATTCCGTTTTCTTTGCGCTGTTTGCGGTCCCCCATTTTCCGATTCTGGCAGTGATTGCGGGATGCACGATTCTGCTGCCGTTCATCGGGCCGATTGTCAGTTTTGTCCTGACGGCGGCGGTTTGCATTGCGCTGCTCGAATCGACGCATCTGATGACGGCTCTGATCGGAATTTCCCTGACCTATCTCATCATCAATGGAATCCTGGAGCAGCTTCTTTTCTATCCTTCGCTCGTGGGGGAGGCCATCGGGCTGACGACGCTGGAGACGATCATCGTCGTCCTGATCGGCGCTCTCTGCGCAGGAATTACGGGGATGATCTTTGCCGTGCCTGCGGCGGCCGTCCTGAAATTTCTGGTCCCGAAAATCTACCGCATCTGGATTCCGAAAAAGGAGGAGCCGCGCAGATCATAAGAGGCGGCGGCCGTCTGCCGGACCCTGTGCGCGTGTTGTGTCTCCATTCTTTCCCTGCGGGTTCCTGCTCCGGTTTCGGGGTGCCGATGGTCCGCCCTTCCGCCTTTCCCCCTTCCGGTTCCCTGCGGCATTTGACTTCTTCAGCTTCCGGTGATATCTTTTACAGCCGGAATACAAGACGGCAGAACTGCTGTTCCTTCTTTCCGGCATTCCGCACAGAACACAATGAGATCAAGCAGAAAGGATGGCGTATGTTCAGAAACCTGTCCGCGGCATTGGGAATGGCCGCAATGTTCTTACTTTTTTTCACCGCACCTGTTCTTCTGGCGCACAATCATCATGGAGGATCGAAAAACTGCCGTCAGAAAGCATCGGAAACGGTCTTGCCCGCATCTTCCGCCACAGGCAGTACTGTTTGTAAATCAGTGAAAAGCGGAGATTCCTCCTGCAATGTGAATTCTCATTCCTCCTGTGATTTTTCTGCGGCATGTTGCAAGGAGAAGAAATGCTCTTCCGTGCAGAACTGCCTTTGTGACGGGAAGGCGGAATGCCGGAAAGTCACTTCTTCCCGGACGAAGAAAAACGGAAATTGATCGGCGGTGTCTGCCTCCCCGGCGGAGTGCAGAAACGAGATCACCCTTCTCCTCATGTTTTTGTTTTCCCGGTGAAATATACAAGGAATGCACGGGAAAAAATCAATCCAGCTGACTCCTGTCTTCCGGGAGTCAATGTTTGCCGCGGGAAGGCGGCGGCTTTGCGGTTCCCGGCCGCCGCCCCAGTGAACACGGGAAAATGCAACCTGGATTTTCCGCCGTGTCTTCGTGCTTTATGAGAAATCCCCCGATGGGAATGAGAATGCCCCGACCGCCAGACAATCAGTCGAACAAATTCTTTTCCAGTGGGATGCGTTCTCCTTTGGAATTGGTCCGGTAAAGAACTTCACTGTTCTCCTTCTCCTTGACGGGTTTCCCGAAAAGATCCTCCGCCGGCAGGGGATCGCCAGTGGCAATGACAAGGAGATCAAATGTCTGTGCAGGAGTCTGATCCTTCTCCCAGGGGCGGCGATATTCGAGTTTGAGTCCTGTTGTGCCTGGGCCGATGACTTTGAAAGTCAAAGTTCTTCTTCCTGCGGCTCCTGCCATGCCTGCGGAAGCGGGATTCGGCACAAATGTGTCTTCGAGACAGCGGAGGACGTCAGATGAATAAGGCGGGGAAGCCGTCTGCCAGAGATAACCGGTTCCCGCCGTCTCCGGCAGACGGAGCATGAAAAAGTCCCCGACCTCAGGGCGAATGGTTTCGCCGCTGTTTTTCTCGGTCAGTTTCAGGAGCGCGTCCGTGGAGGCAATACAGCCGCTGAGAAAGACAGGGACTGCCAGGAAAAACATGATCCGGAAAAACCTGGAAACAAGGACAAGAAGACTCGTCTTCATCGGTCAGAACCTTTCCGCCGCATGAAGCGGAGAGAGTCCGGCACGGGGCACTCCCCGCGACAGCAGCAGGGGGACGGGAAGAAAGAGAGGGGAAGAAGGTCTTGTCTTCTCTCCCGATTGGACTGTCGGCGGCATTTTTAGTATTGTCATCATCAAACAGCAGAAAAGCATCACAAGGAATATGAGCCTTTCTTCCCCCTCCCCCCTCTTCTTCTCTCTCTGCAAAATTCTCTTTCTCCACTGAAAGAGGAGAAAGACATAGCCAATGGCAGGATTCAAGGCAGAAGGATTTCCATTCCTGAGGAAAGCTCGGGCGAATAAATTCTTTTCTTTTCTCTGAAATTCTCCTCCATCAGAATCACAGGGATCTTTTTCGGGGCGGCATTCTTCATTTTCAGGAGGACGTGAAATCCGGAGTTTTCGCTGTTCTTCACAAGCGCCTCGTCCGGGACGGCAAAGATGTGGCCTGCATAACCGCTGTAAAATGCCACCTTGACTTTCTCCCCGATCTGGAAACGATGGCGTTTTCTCCGGTAAACGACAGTTTCGTTTTCCCGGACATCAGGGGGGACATCTCCCGCAAGCACATCGCCCGCATGCAGGCCCTCCGCTTTTTTCAATCCGCGGAGAAGGATGTTTCCATACTGTATCTGGAAATCCGTCAGGACAACCGGGACTTTTTCAAGGCGGTTCACTTTCCGAAGGAGAAGGGGCTGCCCTTCAATTCTCTTCCTCTCCTGATTCGGATTGTCATCTTTCAAACGCCATACAAAACAGGATCCGTCCGAATCCTTCCGAATCGTATTTTCCGCCACCCACAAGGGAGCAAGAGACTGTTTGCCCGGCATGAGCTGCACTGCGCTGAGTTCATCAATCAGCGGGAGCTGTTTCCCGTCCTTGCCAACAGCCGGAGTCAAAAGACGCGGGTTGTCCGTGTAACACTCGATTTTTCCTCCGGCCAGATCCGGCCCCTCCAGCCATGCTGCGACAGGAGTTTCCGATGTCTCCGGATACACCACAACCTGGATCATTCCCGCCATACGCTGGACCGCTTCATCCGGCAGATTTACCGTGATTTTCACCGGATCAATCATGCTGATCTGAAGGACCGGATTGCCAACATCCACAGAACTTCCTTCATAACGAAATACTTGTGTCACAACCGCATTAAACGGGGTCCGGAGGAAGCAGGCATCCAGCACCTGTTCGGCGCGTTTCAGGTCGAGGAAGGCCTTTTCCTTGTCGTAAACCGCAGTGTCATAGAGCATCTGGGTCTCCTGATACTGCCTCATACTGACGACGTTGTTTCCGGAAAGAGCCTTGTCTCTCTGGTAATTCTCCGCCCTGTCTTTGAGCACGGCTTCCGCACGTTTGAGCAGAACGCGTGAAATGGCCACATCACTTTCCGGGATATCCGTATCCTGCCGTGCCAGCAGATCTCCCTGCACTGCGATGCTTCCGTCCACATCCAGGACCTCGCTGTTGACATACAGCCCCAGCGGTGCCACGTAGAGAAGGCGGCCTTTCGCTTCAAAGGAAAGAATGGCATTCCTGGCATATTCGACAGTCCCGTCGTACACCGCGGGAGTTTCCTCCAAGGCTGTGAGACGCAAGGTCTCAGGTTCTTTTTGAGTATCGTCATCCCCGCATTCCGCCGGAAGCGGAAACAGTACCGGAAACAGCAGAATAAAAGAACATACTGTTGCTGACAAATCTTTTCTTTTTAACATGATATACACCTCTTGCATCTACTCCCGGTGCGGATTCCTCCAAGGAAAGGAAAAAAGGAGGGAGAAAACTCATTCACCACTCCGTATCCTCCTCATACACCGATTCATTTTTCATTCACAAAAATTTCAGGTCCAATAACTTCATTTATAAAAAAGTGGGCAGCTGAAACGGTGGCGGATTCAGCATCCTATCCATCCGGCCAGCAACCCCACGTTTTGATTTTCATGGAGTGAGTCCGGCTCCGACTCGGTACAGGAATCCGTCACTCCGCAGCAACTCTGGAAACCTTCAGAATTACAATCGGCTCTACAGGGACATCATCATGCCCGTAGCGGGAAGTTGTTTTTGCCGAAACGATGTTTTTCACCACCTCCATCCCGCTGGTCACACGTCCGAAGACAGCATACCCAAATCCGCGGGGACTGTTGTCCATATGGTCGAGGAAGAGATTGTCCGCGACATTGATGAAGAACTGGCTGGTGGCGCTGTCAATGACTCCGGTTCTGGCCATTGCCACGGTTCCGATGGTGTTGGAGAGTCCGTTGCCGGCTTCGTTTCGGATCGGCGCTCCAGTGGCTTTTGCGTTCATGGCGGCATCCATTCCGCCCCCCTGAATCATGAAACCGGGAATGACGCGGTGAAAAATCGTCCCGCTGTAAAAGCCGGAATCCACATATCTCAGAAAGTTTTCGACTGTAACGGGAGCTTCCTTCTCAAAGAGTTCCATTCGGATATCCCCCAGCGAAGTCTCCAGAAGAATTTCAGTTGCGGAAGCCATGTGCTGTATTGCTCCTTTCCCCTTTTTCAGATTCCATTTTCTGTTCTGAACTGCCTTCGGGCTGCCATCCGGCTCGGCTTCCGGCTGCAACCCGTTAAAATCCTTTATGGATATTGACGATATCCGGCGCGATTTTCGTAACCATTTCCTGGGAAAGCTGCAGAGATTCGTCGGCATTTTCGCAGTCAAGGGCCTTTTCAGCAAGCGCTTCGGCATCATGCATTTTCATTCTCCGGATAATTCTACGGACCGGTGCAAGGGCAATCGGACTCATGCTCAGTTCCTGGACTCCGAGTCCGAGCAGAATCGGCGTCAGGCGCGGATCTCCGGCCATCTCGCCGCAGACACTGACCCAGATATTGTGCTTTCTGGCGGCGGAAACCGTTCTGCCGATCAGTTCGAGAATCGCCGGATGCGTCGGCCGATACAGATAAGCGACTTTCTCATTCCCGCGGTCCACCGCAAGAGAATACTGCACCAGATCATTGGTCCCGATGCTGAAGAAATCCACACGTGAGGCAAGGTCCTCGGCGATGATCGCTGCCGAAGGAATCTCGATCATCAGTCCGATCTTCATGGATCCGTCGAACGACTGATGCTCGCTCATCAGTTCCTCTCTGACAGAACCGAGCATTGAAAGAAGCCATTCCACTTCATCCACGGAGGAAATCATCGGAAAGAGCATCCGCACCGTCCCGAAGACTCCCGCCCGGAGAATGGCACGCATCTGAGTCCGCAGAATCGCCGGCTTGTCGAAACAGAGCCGGATGGCGCGCAGCCCCAGAAACGGATTCGGTTCATGATACGAACCGGAAAGCGTGCTGGAAAGTTTGTCTCCTCCCAGATCCAGTGTCCGGATCACGACCGGCTGATCCTGCATTTCTTCAGCAATCCGCCGATAGACTTGAAACTGCGCCTCCTCGTCCGGAAGCTCGGAGGTATTCATAAAAAGATATTCTGTGCGGAAAAGACCGATCCCTTCGGCGCCGTAACGCTTGATGTCGTCCAGGTCCTCAAGCCCCTCTGTATTGGCGGCCAGCTGGATGCAGTAGCCATCCATCGTCTCAGCACGAAGACGGCTTTCCTTCAGAAGCTCTGAATAAAGTTTGTCTTTCCTGCTGATTTTCAAACGGTAGAGTTCAAGAGTCTCCTCCTTCGGATTGATGATGACAATTCCAATGAAACCGTCTATGATGACCAAATCGCCATTCTGGAGCTTTTCATACACGCGCTGCATGCCGACCACCGCGGGAATCTTCATCGAACGGGCCAGAATCGCCGTATGAGAAGTCCGGCTTCCCGTTTCCACCGCAAAGGCAAGAACGTTTTTCCGGTCCAGAAGCGCGGTGTCGGAAGGAGTCAGATCCCGGGCAATGATGACAACCTGCCCGGGAAGATGATCCAGTACCGGACGTTCCAGCCCTTTCAGATTGTTGATGATACGGCTGGCTACATCCTTGACGTCGTCCGCCCTCTCCTTCAGATACTGATCAGACATCGTGGATATGGCAGTGATATAGCGCTGAATGGTCATCGAAAACGCATGATCGGCAGGAAGATGTTTCTTCTGAATCAGATCGACAACTTCCTGCATCAGCATCTTATCATCGACAATCAACAGATGCGCGTCAAAAATACTCGCTTCCCGCTCTTCCAGGGAATTCTGAATCCGCTTCTGCAGCTCCACAATTTCAGACCGGGTCTTGTCCACAGAAGCCTTGAAAAGCGAAATTTCCCCTTCGACTTCCTCATCCGTCAGAAGACGATCGTTCTCCTGTTTGTCCTCCACCAGGTTTGAATCCACCAGCAACACCTGCCCGATGGCAATCCCGGGAGAAGCGGGAACTCCATGAAACAGAATTTCCTTCTTCCTTACCTCCTCTTCCGCAGAAGCTTCGGCATTATTAACAGGGGAATCCTTCCCCGTTGAAGCATTATTCCTCATCGAATCCCCGACTGACCAGCCCGCCAAGTGTTTTCACAGCACATTCGGCGTCACTGCCTTCCGCTGTGATTTTGAGTGAGGTGCCGCACGCGGCTGCCAGCATCAGCATGGACATCATGCTTTTCCCGTCCGCAACAGCAGAGGTGGAAAGATTCTCCACTTGGATTTCACAGTCAAACCCGGAGGCCGCCTGAACGAAAAGAGAGGCGGGACGGGCATGAAGTCCCAGCTTGTTGCTGATTTCAAAAGTCGCCGACCATGTATGACTCATCCGCATCCACCGCCTTGATTTTCCGGAAGATTCATCCCGGAATCCATCATCCTGAGAATCTCTCCTCTCCTCCATTCCCCCGAGACTCCTGCGGGAACGCAGGGAGCGGGACCTCTCCGTTTCTCAGGAAAAGAGGAGGGAAAAAAACGTTTTCCATCGTCCCTTATATAAGATATATCCGAATGACAAAGATTACAAATCAACTCCTGATCATATTCTCGTTTTCAAATAGATTTTTTTGTTTGAAACGAAAAGAAATCCAGTTATTTCCCTGAAAAACCCCTTCCCAATTTTCTGTAAAGGGTGGAACGGTGGATTCCAAGCAGAGCGGCGGCGCGGCTTTTATTGCCGTTTGTTTTATGGAGGGCCTTCTGCACTGCGGCGCGGGTCAGTCCGGCAAGGGAATGGACATCCTCCTCCACGGCGCCGGAGAAGATGACGGCAGAGGATCCCGAGTCCTTTCCCGGAAGCTCCGTCTTCGCTTTTGCGGAAAAATCGTTCTCGGAACGACGGCCGGAAAGAAGGGGGGGAAGGAGGAATATCTCCCGGATCAGTGCGCGGTCAGTCCTCATCGCCGCTGTCTCAAGAACCTGTTTCAGTTCCGCGACATTTCCCGGCCAGGGATGATTCAGAAGGCGGCTCAGCACACGGTCGGAAACACCGTGAAGATTTCGTCCTGTTTTTCTGGAAAAATCCCGGAGCAGCGCCTCCGTCAGCACCGGAATGTCATCCCTTCTCTCCCGAAGGGGGGGCAACTCCACCCGATTGCGGAAAAACAGTTCCGCAAAAGCGGAATCGAATCCTGTCGGCGGACCTTCAGTGCTGTCCTGCCCCATTCCTTTCCATGCGCCGAGACTCGTCATCAGAAGCAGAGGGGAGTCTTTTTTCTTCCGCCGGGAAACGGAAAGGGTTTCTTCCGCCAGTTCCCTCAGTCTTCTCTGCACATCCGGACTCAGAAGATGGATATTTTCCAGGAAAAAGCTCCCTCCCGCTCTTTCTCCCGAAAGCGCCTCCCGGAAAAGACCACCGCCTCCCTTCATCCCATCGGCGCCGAAAAAAAACGAAGACTGCTCTTCAGGAGGAATTTGAGAACAATCCACTTCCCGGTACATCATCCGGGAACCGTCCCGGAAAGAATGAAGAAAAAGTCCTTGAAAACAAAGAAAATGAAAATAGCGTGCCAGAGTTTTCCTTCCTGTCCCCGGCTCTCCCTGCAGAAACAAAGCAAGCGGGGGACGGGAAGAGAGCAGATGCAGACGCTCAAGCGTGAAACGCATAGAAGCTGATTCCATGCGAAACAATTCCGGATAAATATATAAATTACTTAAATATAAGATATTGCTATGAATTTTACGCCCCATCCCATCATTCCTCACATCCCTTCACATTTCTTCGCGTTTCTTCCCTGCTCCGGAGAACACGACTCAGGCGAGGGATATTTTTTCCACATGCCGGACATCGCACCCGAAAAAACGGCGTGCCTGACGGTGAAAATCACTGGAGAAATCCGTCACATAAAAATGATCCCACCCCCTGTTTTCCCCGGAAGCCGCGATGGAGTGCTCCTGCAAATAGATTCCAATGGATTGGGCCGCAGCGGCTGCACTGTCGATAATATACACAGAATCAGGGAGATACTCCCGAAGTGCTCCCTGAAGGAGCGGGTAATGCGTACAACCCAGAAGCAAAACGTCAGGCGGTGCTTTCAGGAGACTTCCGAGATACAGGTGAAACACCTCCTTCAGCAGGTCTCCGGAAGTGATTCCCTCTTCCGCAAAAGGCACAAACAACGGGCATGCAATGCTTTCCACCAGAAGAGAAGGATCCGCGGCATGGATGGCTCTCCGGTAGGCGTCACTGTTCACAGTGGCGCGGGTCCCAAGCACAGTGATCCTCCGTCCTCCGGAGCGGATCACGGCGGCGACTCCGGACTCAATGACTCCCAGCATCGGCATCGAAGGAATCCGCCGTTTCATATGCTCCAGAGCCACCGAGGAGACCGTGTTGCAGGCGGCAACCACGGCTTTGACTCCTTTCCCGGCAAGAAAATCGAGATCCTGTTCGGCAAATTTCCGGATGGTTTCCACGGAACGGTCGCCGTAGGGGACACGCGCGGTATCGCCGAGATAGACGATATCTTCAGCAGGAAGACTGTGCCGCATGGCTGCCGCAACGGTCAGTCCGCCCAGTCCAGAATCAAAGACGCCGATGGGGCGGTTGTCACACATTCTGGTTGTTGTCCGAGTCTCCAAGTTTTCTGTTCCTTTCCGTGAGGATGGCATGGATGGCGGCGAGCGCGTTTCTCCGTCTGCGGTCCAGCGTGAGAGCGTTGTGCTCTTCCAGAAGTCCGCGCTCGACGGTTTCGACAAAGGTCTGGATTTCCAGCGGGGAGATCGGCTGGGGATTGGCCGCCCAGCGCCGCAGAAACGTCTGTTCAGGAAGTTCGGGACAGCCCGACGGAGGAATATTCAGCGGACGCCCGTGGCTCTCAAACTGATATCCTTTCAGCGCGACAATCAGATTCCGGTAATCCGTCTCCTCCCGACGCAGACGGATGTATTTGTATTCCATCACGTCCGACATATCCGACTCATTGTGTTCCAGACGGCTGTAATGCTGTTTCCGGTCCGAGAAATTGAGTGATTTCCTCAGATTGGTATCCAGTTCATTGTTGTAAATCCTCCATTCGCGCATCTTCCCGTTTTCGTCCCTGTGCAGATCCCCGCCCAGCAGGAGAAGACAGACCAGATCGCTTTCCCGGTGCGGACGATCCGTAATATTGGAATGACGGGACCCGCTCAGTTCCATGGAAATATGAAGACTGTGCGGCGGAATGTCCAGAAAACGCACCGCCTCGTTGATCAGCCGGGACATCGCCCAGGGACAGTCAAAAAGCGGACGGGAAAGATCCCCCACAATGTTGAAACGCCCAAGCGCATATTCAAAAAATCCTCTGTGGCGTTTTGTCCCCGGGCCGATGTTTCTGTGCGAATCCACGTGCCCTCCCACACGCCAGGTCCGGCGTTGAAGATCAAAATCATCAAACCAGTAGAATCCGTCGTAGACTTTGTCCTCCCCGGGTTCCGCGTTGACCGCATGAGCACCGAGAAAGCTGAATTCCAGTTCCGCTCCCAGTGGCGTCGGAGTGGAATACCAGTTGGAATCCACATAATCGATCAGTTCCAGCATGTCCTCGCGTTTGTAGACCTCCTCCACCAGGCCGATGCAGAGTACGGCGTAGTCCCGGTAGAGACGGCCGGGAACGACCCGGTCCAGGGAGCTGCGTTTCATCAGATCCTCGATCTGCGACTTGTGCCGATTGTAGTACAGAAACGCCAGAAGCACGGCAAGTCCGTGCCGGAAATATTTCTTTGAAAGACGGACCGTATCCGGAAACTGATGCCGGATAATATCTGCAAACTGATTGAATATAATATGCTTGCACGCAAGCTTCATGTAGTTGTCCGCATAGGGAAGAAGCTCCGGATTGGAAAGAATGTTGACCAGAAGAGGAGGCTTCGCATCGCTCAGCGACTGGATCATGATGTAGTTGCAGATGTAATTCCCGTCAAAATGGGATTCAATGAGACTGTCCACTTCGGATCCCATCAGTTCCCGGAGCGCGCGCCGGGTGATTTCCTGCCGGGAGGGTTCGATCTTTTCCAGAATGCTGTCGATTTTCCGTTCCAGGTAAAGGCTGTAGCGGTCTTCAAACATGATTTCCTTGCCGAAGGATTTCTGGAGGGCGGGAATGTTCCCGACATAGGTCATGCAGCGGCGCCGGGCGCCGTCCGCATCACGCACAACCACCACTTTCCGGAAATAGAGATTCCCCTCGTCCTCAAATGCATCGATCCTCGCAAGTTCTTCGCGTGTAATCTGTTTCAGAAGTCTCCCGCTCGTGGACGCCCCGTGCTGTTTCACAATGAAGTAGAAAGCGCCGGGAGGAACGACCCGCATGTAATTGTTCAGTGTCGCAGGCACGCTTTCCACGGAACGGTTCAGAAGAAGTTTCACATGGTGTTCATTGACAAGCGTCCCGTATACAAAAAGGTCGATCTTGTCCCCGCGCACGGATTTGAAGGCGTCTCGGAGATGTTCCGCCTCGCTCGGTGTGTGTCCGTGTTTCGCGGCCGTCTTTTCCCCTCCTCCGCAGTGTTTCTCCTCCGGTCGGGATGCCGATGATTCCGCTGATGACGCTGTGCCGGATTCCGGAGAAAATGCCGCAGAGTCCCCTGAAGCAGCTGCAGGGAAAACGGACATTTTGCCCGGAAAAGACGAAGGCCCGGACCCGGGCTCCGCCGGGGAAAGGACGGGAACGGAAGCGGATGCGGAATTTCCCGGGATAGCCGGCTGAACCCTTGTTATCAAGGAAGACGGATCAGGACCGCCGTTTCGTCGCAATTCTTTCTCTTCGGACATATGGCGCAATCACTCCAGATTTTTTCGGGAAACTGGCTTCTGTCCACAATCCGGAATCCCAGTCTTTCAAAAAAATGCGCGCGGTAAGTCAGGGCGAAGAGCCGTACCGGCTCTCCCTTTGCGCGGAGGGAATCGCATGCGGCGGTCACAATGGCCGATCCGATCCCGTGATTGTTGAACTCCTTTGCCACGGCAAGGGAACGTACTTCATAAAGCCCCCCTCCGTAATCCCGGATGGCGACACAGCCGACAAAAACTCCGTCCAGTTCCGCAATCCGGAAGTTCTTCAGCCTGGAGGCAATGTCCTCCTGACTTCTCGGCAGCAGAAGACGCTCCTTCGCATAGGTTCCCAGGAGCGACCAGATGTTTTCAATGTCGCCGGAGTGTGCCGGCCTCATGGACAATTCCGACAAGATTCTGCTGTCGTTCATTTCAAACGGAAGCTTCCTTGAAAAATTGAATATTCCTGAAACGCGCATAGCGGTTTTCACGGAGCTGTTCCGAAGTCATCCGGCACAGCTGGTCCAGATTTTCCCGAATCGCCTGCTTCAGGTTTTCGGCGGCGCTGTCGTAATCCTTGTGCGCTCCGCCGAGGGGTTCCGGGATGATTCCGTCGATCAGCCCGAGTTTCAGCAGGTCCCTCCCGGTCAGATGCAGCGCCTCCGCCGCTTTTTCAGAGTAGGCGCGGTCCTTCCACAGAATGGCTGCGCAGCCTTCCGGGGTGATGACAGAATAATACGCGTTCTCCATCAGAAGAACTTTGTTTCCCACTCCGATTCCAAGGGCTCCGCCGCTGCCGCCTTCCCCGATCACCAGACAGAGAACCGGAACATCCAGCGCAAACATCTCCCGGAGATTGACCGCTATTGCCTCCCCGATATGACGTTCCTCCGAAGCCACCCCGGGAAAAGCACCAGGAGTGTCGATAAACGTAATCACCGGCAGTCCGGCAAGATTCGCCAGTTTCATCAGACGCAGGGCCTTGCGGTATCCTTCCGGATGGGGACAACCGAAATTCCGGAACACGCTTTCCCGGGTATTGCGTCCCTTCTGGGTGCCGATGACCATGACGGGCTTCCCTTCAAAACGGGCAAAACCGCCCACAATGGCGGCATCGTCGGCATAGCGCCGGTCGCCGTGGAATTCCATGAAATCGGTGAAGATGCGGTCGATGTAGTCCAGTGTGTACGGTCTCCCGGGATGACGGGCAAGCTGAACCCGCTGCCAGGGAGTCAGGTTTTCGTAGACATTTTTCTTGGTGTCTTCCAGTTTGCGCTTCAGGGCCGCAAGTTCCTCATCCACATTCAAATTGCTGTCCGCGCTCAGGCGCTCCCATTCAGACAGCTTCGCCTCCAGCGCCGCAATCGGCTTTTCAAATTCCAGAACTGTCTCTGCCATGCTTTTCAGCCTCCAATACTCATTTCGACTTTCCCGGGCCGACAACCCTCACCGGTGTTCCCGGCGGGACCACCGCAAAAAGTTCATTCATATCTTCATTGCTCACCCGGAAATATCCCGGCGAGAGCACTTCCGGACCGTTCCCGGCCCTTCCGGCGTTCGCCCCCGGATCAGACCCGTGGATTCCCATCGGCGTTCCGGCTGCAGAATGTTTCCCGCTCTCCTCTCCTCCGGCAGTCCGTCTGAGTTCCATCCAGCCGCTGCCCAGAATATTCCCCGCTGATCCCGGAGAATACAGTTTCCCTTCCGGACTCCTCCATGATGGAGCTTTCCGTTTCCCGCGGATGACATAGCTGCCTTCTCCGCGGTCTGCGCGGTCGCCTGCGGAAAGAGGATAGATCTTGAACAGAAGGCCGCCGTCGAGCAGACGCAGCTCACCCTGTCCGGGATCAATTTCAATACTCCAGTCTCCTTTATAGATTTTGAGTTTCTCTCCGATTCTCAGCGCTGTATCCTCCGGGTTCATCGCATTCGTCTTCTGAATGGATTCCACGCTGCTGTTCATGAGGAGCGCGATCCGGGACAGAGTGTCGCCGCTTTTAACGGTATACACGATCAACCCCGGCGAATCCGCACGCCCGTAATACAGCGCCATGCTCGAACGCCCGAGAATGATGGAGCTCCGCAGATACAGCCCGTGATCCCGTCCGATTTCTGAGAGCAGTCTGCGCGCTTTTTCCCGGGCTTCCGCATAGCGACCTGCACGATAGTCGCTGTACAGGTCCCGGTACAGAGCGGCCTCTTCTCCCGGACCGTTCTTCTCCCCTTCGGAGAATTTTCCGGGAAGAAGGCCCGAACGGATCAGTTCACGGGTTTCCCGGGCGATACCGTTTCCCCCCGCGTCTGTTTCGCGGGACATGCCGCGGAATGTTTTTGTCAATTCCCAGCCCCCAGCGACCGCCGCCGCCAGAAGACCGAGAGCTAGCACCAGATAGAAAATCCTGCGGAACACTCCCCCTTTTTTCCCGGAAGAGTACCTCTTTCCATTTCCCGAGGGAGTCAGCGGGCGACCTTTGTATGTATAACAGGGTTTCATCGCATATCTCCTGATGCCGGATCTTTGTTTCAATATACATCACAATCTTTCTCTTTGCCAGTTTCGGCGGCTTTTCCGGTGAAAAAAACATGCTTTCCCTCTTTCCCGCATCTTTCTCCCAGTGAAAATCAGGGCGTGCAGGAGGCGGAAAATCAGGAAGAAGGGAAAAAGCATTTCCGGAAAAAGCTCGCCTTCGACAGAAACTCCGGGTCATGAAAGGAACAATTTAAAAAATCAGCAGGATCAATGCAGATCAGACAGGATGGAAAGGCGCGGCGCGGCGTTGCTGCGTCCTTCATTCTCAGACAAACAATTGATGACGGGGAAAACTTGCAGAAGGGGGGAGCAATAAAGGGGAAAAATTACCTGTCTCTCCATCGCTCTTTTTCTTTCACGGGCGGCAGAATGTCCGGAAGAAGAGGGGTGAGAAGCCGCCGCGGGCAGAAATCCGCTGCAAAAACGGGCAGAATGCAGGATCAGGATACCGCTTTCTTTCCGGGCATTCGTCGTCATCCCCTTTGCGGCTTTTCTGCTCCATCATTTTCTCTGTTCCAGCTCCGGAAAGGATGCGCTTGCAGATACGAATTGTAATAGGAGGGGATTCCGGTAACTTCCCGTCCCAGCCAGGGAGGATGCGGGAAAAGGCTGTCCGGGGAATCCAGTTCGATTTCCGCCAGGACCAGTCCCTCATTTTCTCCGAGGAATTCGTCGATTTCCCAGAGCTGTCCTTCAAAGAAGACCCGGTAGCGGTATTTCTCAACCAGCGGGCGAAGACAGAATTTTTCCAGCATTTCGTCCGCATCGGAGGCGGGAATGGGATATTCGTATTCGTCCCGGACAGCTCCTTTGGAAAGGCCTTTGACTGTAAGGAAACCTTTTTCACCGGCCCGGCGGATCCGGAACGTCACTCCGTTCTCCGTCGGCACATAGGACTGCCGGTACAGCGACCTTCCCTCCGCCGCTCTTTTCCAGGAATCATCCACAGGCAGGAATTTCCGCTCAATCTCAAGCCCCATGGTTTTTCACCTCTCCTTTTTTTCCTTGTTTTCCCCCGCTTCCTTTTTTCTTCCTTTTCTTTTTCCCCCTTTTTTCTCCGGGAATCGGGATGGCGCCCCTTCTCCTTTTCTTCTTTTCCCTCCTTTTTTTCCTTTCTTTTTCCCTCTCCGAAAAAGAGAAGAGCCCGAGGATCCGGGAAGCCCGCAGAAACGGCAGCGGAATCCGGAACAATCCCAGACTCATTTTCTCCTGTTCTCTTCCGTGGGCGGAAGTCCTTCAGGAGCGCACTCAAGCCCGGTTCCCGGACAATCCGCGCCGCAGAGTGAAGAAGAAAAAGACGGCGTCTCCGGAATCCGGACTCCTCCCATTCCGGAAGAATCCCTGTCAGCTCCATCGGATAGACCTTCACCCGGATTTCCGTTCCCCTGTCCCCGTTCTTGGAAAACAGATATTCCCCGACTTCCGTTTCCTCACAGACTCCGGTCACTCCGGCTTCTTCAAAAGCCTCCTTCGCAGCCGAATCCCACGGAGTCATATTTTTCGCAATGTTTCCCTTCGGGACAATCCAGGGACCGCCTCCGGAAGCAGTCACCAGCATCACGCGGAGGTCCCCTTCATCCGTCCACAGATACGGCAGCGCAGCGGACTGGAGAAGGACTCCCGTCCGCTTTTTCTTTCTGCCCGCTCCTCCTCCCGTAGAGGAAGCAGGCAGCGACGGCGCCTGACGGGGAGATGGAAGGCGGCAGCTTCTTGCCCCCTCCCTTTTTTTTCCTCTCTTTTTTCCCCCATTCGCCTTCTTCTTTTCTTCTGCAGAAGAACGCTGAAGCTCCGTCTCCGCCGCCACCAGAGGAGAAGAAGCGGAAGAAGAAACGGAGAAGTCGATGCCGGAGGAAAAAACGACGCCGGGATCCGCTCCGGCCTGAACGCCGGAAGCGGATTTTCTGCCCGATTTCCCTTTTTTCAGAGATTCCCGGGTATACAGAGCGGGAGAATTCTTGATCCTGGATATCCCGGCATCTTTTTTTTTCTTCTGCTTCATGATTTTGATCTTCTTTTTTTTCCCTGACTTCCCGGGGAAACTTTTCTTCAGGCGTGCTTTTTTTCCCCTTTTTCCCAAACATGTGTCCCTCCCCTCCCGAACCGGAAGAGAAGAAGAGAGCGAGGGAAAAGAAACAGCGGGAGAAGGAGAGTTTCAGAAACAGGCGCTGGAAAAAGAGAAAAACGAGGACAGCAGACCTTTCTTCTGAACATTCCGTCTTCTCCTGCGGCGGTGCGCTGGCGGCCATGCCTCTGCCATAGCGGATGCACGGACGGTACGGCCGTTTCAGCTTTTCTCCGGAGGTTCAAGTTTATCGTCGTCCTCCAGAGAAGCCAGGAACTTTTTCAGTTTGACCGTTTCCGTAATGGAAAGGCGTTTTTCCTCCGTTTCCTCTCTGGACCCGGCAATCGCACGGGTCATGGCTTCCGCCGCACGGTAAAGTGTTTCCCGCCGGCTCAGCGAACAAAGGAAAATTCTCTTTTTCGCCGCATTCTGCAGATGAACGTAAAGAGCGACATAATGTTCGTATTCATAACGGACCCAGATGCAGAGCAGGCAGAAAATCAAAATGAAATAGTGCGGAGACGGAAGAACGAACAGAAGCCCAAAAGACGCCGCGCTCACCGTCAGGGCAAGATAAAACGTGAACGAATTGTGGTCGATCTCCACCAGAGTGATCTCTTCGACGGGAAGAACCACTTTGTTGGAGACCGTCACAAAACGGTCCGTGATTTTCAGGTCCCTGTCTTCATAATAGAGTTTTTCCCCGCTCATGCCCCTTCCCCTTCTCCGTTCCCGGACGCCGACGCTTTCCGTCTCAATTCATTCAGATCAATCCCCGGAATCTTCAGCTGCGGACTGTAGGGGGGAGAAGCGAACGAAGCTCGTTTCCCGCAAAGGATCTCCCCCAGAGCCTCGCCCTGATCTTTTGCAGCGACCCACAGCCCGGCGACGGTCCCGTTCAGTTCCGCACAGTCCCCAATGGCATACACATCGGGAGCACTTGTCCGAAGAGTATCATCCACCACGATTCCCCGCTGCACCTTCAAACCTGCGGCGGCAGCCAGGGCCGTCTCGCTCTGGATTCCGGCGGACACCAGCATCAGATCCGCCTCCAGGATTTCCCCGCTGTCCAGTTCCGCGCGGAGAGACGCATCCGGGTTCTCCGTCGGGAGGGAAGAAGCAACTCCGGTGCCTTTCCCCGGCTGCGCCTCCACCCGCTTCACATTCACGCCCAGTTTCACCGTGAACCCGCGCGCCTGAAACTCCTCATACAGAAAAGCCGATTCTTTCTCCGTCAGCTGACGCGGCAGAAGTCTGTTCTGGCATTCCAGAATCACCACATTCATCCCGCGCTCCTTCAAGGCTGCCGCGGCTTCGAGTCCGAGAAGCCCCCCTCCCAGCACAAGCGCGCGGCCGGATTCCGTGCAGAATCCGGCGATGGCGTCGGCATCCTCGATTTTCCGGAGTGTCAACACCCGCGCCGTGCTCTCCATACCGGGCACGGAGGGAAGACGGGCCGATGCGCCTGTGGCCAGAATCAGCTTGTCATATCCATATTCCCTCCCGTCCCCGGAAAGAATGGTCTTCTTCACAGGGTCGAATGAGACGATCTTCTCATCCGTATGCACTTCCACGCCCGATGCCGCCATCTGCTCGGGAGAAGCGATCAGCAGTCTCTTCCGCTCCAGCTTTCCGGCAAGATATTCCGGCAGACGGATCTTGGCATAAAACCCGTCTTTGCCCGCATCGAAAATCAGGACACGGCTTCCGGGATCATTCATTCTGATTTTTTTCGCAGCCGTCCAGCCGGCCGGGCCGGCACCGATCACAACAAGATTCATCCTTTCCACCCTATGCCTTTCCGTTTTTCTCTTCCCGTTCTTCTTCCTCCCGGGGGGGACAGCAACCGCCCTGTGTCCTCCTCTGCCGCTCCAGCCCCTGCATAAGGAGCGGACAACAGAATGGAAGAATCTGACGTTGTTTTTTTATTATTTCTGTTGCCCGCCACGCCTGGAAACCGGCGCTCCCGTCCCGCGTTTGACGGGGGCGGACTGGTAAAACTCCATGGCTTCAGGCAGAATTGCGCGCATCTGTTCAATTCTGTTCTCACTGAGCGGATGCGTGGAGAGGAATTCCAGACCGCCGCCGCTTCCGCCGAATTTTTTCCAGAAGACAATGGCGCTGGAGGGATCATATCCCGCCTTGGCCATGAGGATCATGCCGATGCGGTCCGCTTCATATTCATGTTCCCGGCTGTAGGGAAGCAGAACGCCGTATTCCGTCACGATTCCATATGCGACAGCGGCAAGAGAAGACTCGTCGGAATCGCCTGCGGCCATGAAAAGAAGGTTTTTCCCCATTTCCTGCAGAATGCTCTGGCTGATCCGCTCCCCGCCGTGCCGCGCCACAGCATGGGCGATTTCGTGCCCCATCACCACTGCGAGTTCCGCCTCGTTGTCCATGTATTCGGCGATCGCCGAATAGACGGCAACCTTCCCTCCCGGAAGACAGAAGGCATTCGCCACGGACGAATCAAACAGTTTGAATTCCCACTGGAAGGAATCCTGGCCGGAAACCGCGGCAATGTTTTTCCCGACCCGCACAACCTGCGCGGTCAGTTCCGCATCCCTTGATTCCTTTTCCTCAGAACAGACTTCGGTCCAGGATTCCGCGCCGAGTCTGTTTTCATATTCCAGGTCCGTCAGCATCAGGCGCGAACGGTCCGTATAGGGCACGGAGGCACATGCGCAGAGCAGACAGCTGCAGACCGCCAGCAGCAGACAGAAAAACAGCCTGCCGCTGCTCAGCGCAGGCCGTCTCTTCTTTCCGTTCCCGTTTCTGTTTTCTCCCATTATGATTCCACCCCGCAGATTTTCATTGTCCGTACATCCTCCGCCGGACTTTCTGTTTCCGGGACAATCGTCTTCAGGAATCAGCGATTTTCTCCGTCAGAAAAGATAAATCCATGAACTGTTATAGAAAAATAACCCGTTTCCGCAAAAGATGCAAATTTTCCCGCATCAAAAAAGCCAAAGGCCTCCTCCTTCCCGAGTTCTCTTTCCCTCTTTCTTTTCCCTCTTTTCCTTCCCTTCTCTTTCCCGGGCGGCGGTTTCCCGCTCGGCTCAGTCCCGGGAAGTCCCCCCATTTTCCTTCCGGAAACGGAAAGCAGGAAGAACAAACTCCCGAGACAATCGGCGGAAAGAAAAAAACGGGAACGGAAAAGAAGAAGGTAGAGAGGGGAAGGAAAAAAAGTTTCTGCTTATTGAAAAAAAATAATTTATTGCTATATTGTAACAGCTTTTTATGATTGTCAATCTAAAAAAAGGTTTATTTCATACATGAAGCCAAAAGTTGTCATAACAGGACGCGGACTTGTAACGCCGTTGGGGAATGGACTGGATGCGAACATGGATGCATTGAAGGCGGCCAGATCCGGAACCGTTTTCATTCCCGAATGGAAGGAGATGAACCTGGACAGTCAGGTGGCAGGATGGGCGGATGAAAATCCGGAATGTCCCGTACTCAACCGGAAAAACATGAGATTTATGTCCCCCAACTCGAAGATGGCCGTGGCTGCGGCTTACGAGGCAATCACAGAGGCGGGATATACGCCGGAAACCCTTCCCGGAAAGGAAATGGCCGTCATCAACGGCTGCGCCGGAAGCGCTTACGGGGAGGTGTACGACACCATCAAGATTTTTGACAATTGCCGCAGGATGAGCCGTGTCACACCGTTCTCCGTGCCCCGGATCATGCCATCCTCCGCGGTTTCCAATCTGTCCCTTGTTTTCGGCATTACGGGGGAGAGTTACGACATCAGCTGCGCATGCACCAGCAGCGCAATGGCCATCATTGCCGGAGCAAGGCTGATCGAATCAGGACAGTACGATCTGGTGCTGGCAGGAGGTTCGGAGGAAGTCTCCTGGGGGCAGGCACTCGGCTTCAATGCAATGCGGGCGCTTTCCAGAAATTACAATGACGTTCCCGGAACAGCCAGCCGGCCTTTCGACAAAACGCGTGACGGATTCGTCATCGCCGCCGGCGCCGGAATGATTCTGCTGGAAAGCGAGGAACACGCCAGAAAACGGGGAGCCAGGATCCTGACGCACCTCTCCGGCTATGCCACCAACAGCAATGCGGTGGATATGGTTCTGCCGAGTGCGGATTCGAGTGCGGACGTCATGGCGGCCGCGGTACGCTCGGCGGGTCTCTCTCCCTCCGACATCACCTATATCAACACACACGGCACCAGTACTCCGGCGGGAGACCCTGTGGAAATGGAAGCCATCAAGCGCATCTTCGGAGCGAACGGGGAACTTGCCATCAACAGCACCAAGGCGCTCACCGGGCACATGATCGGGGCGGCAGGCGCGGTGGAGGCCATTTTCTGTTCTCTCATGATGGAACATTCCTTTGTCTGTGAATCGGCGAATCTGAAAGAGCCGGAAGAGGAATTCGCGTGGGCGGACATTGTCCGGAAAAACCGCGAAGGGGTGAAAATCAGCCACTCACTCAGCAACAGTTTCGGTTTCGGCGGAACGAATGCCAGTCTGGTGTTCAGCAGGGCGGACTGACGGTTCTCTTTTGTTTTTCTCAAAAAAAGTCTTTCCCCTTCTCTTCCGTGATCCGCACAGTCTGTCCGCGGCGGCGGAGGAGGAGGAGGAGGGAGGCAAGGCCTTTTTTTTCTGCGCCATGGTGGAGAAGGAATGAAACAGATCTACCCAGACGGAGCGGTGATTCTGGCTCCGATTGCCGGGCACAGCGATTTGCCGATGCGACTTTCCGCGCGGCGTCACGGCTGCCGTTTCGCCTTCACGGAAATGGTGGATGCCGGCTCTCTGGTTTATCAGACTTCCAAGACGCTGAAACTGCTGGAACGGGATTCCTCGGAAAGTTTTCTCGGAGTCCAGCTGGTGGGTTCGGACCTCCCGATGCTCCGCCGGGCGGCGGAACTTCTGAACGAGCGGAACTTTGACGTGCTGGACTTCAATCTGGGTTGTCCTGCGCCAAAAGTGGCGAAAAAAGGGGAAGGGATTACTCTTGCATTGAAGCGTCCGGACGATGCGCTCCGTGCTGTGGAAACTCTGGTGAAACATTCCCGTTTTCCCGTCAGTGTGAAGACCCGGATCCAGAGTGAGACGGATGCGGAACCCACGGTCCGCTTCTGCAAACGTCTGGAAGATGCCGGTGCATCCGCGCTGACCCTTCACGGGAGAGTCATGAAGGTTTTTTATTCGGGTCCGGTGTTTTACCGGATCATTTCCGAAGTCCGGGAAAATCTCGGGATCCAGGTGATCGCAAACGGCGGAGCGCTCACGAAGGAAGGCTATGACACCCTCCTCCGGGAAAGTGCCTGCCGTTGCGGCATGATTGCGCGCGGAGCACTGGGGAATCCGTGGATTTTCAGAGAGATTCAGGAAAACGCAGCGCCGCCGACCGTGAAGGAATTCGCCTCCGAACTGGAAACCCATGTTCATGCCATGATGGAGTTTTACGGAGTGGAATGCGCCATGCGCATCTGCCGGAAAACCATCCTGGAGTATCTGCGCGGCAGGGGATTCCCGGCACAGCTGAGGGCGGGAATCTCTTTTCTGAAGACTCCCGAACGATTTGAAACGCTGATGATGGAAGTCCGGCGCGGACCTTCGCAGCGCTACTGGGAATTCATCGCCCTCCATCCGGAAGAGGCGGAACGCAAACTCACGCCGGAGAAACGGCCTTCCTGACAGATCCTCCCGGAGAAAATTTCAGGAAACGCCCCGCCTTCCCGGGAACAGCCCCCTCGGATGGAGCATAGGAAAGCACACCGTTGACCCATACGGCAAGAATGCCGTCCGCCGGACGGTGCGGATGAACAAAATCGGCACGGTCCTGAAGTTCCGTTTCATCAAACAAAGTCAAGTCGGCAAAATATCCGGGTCTGACGAGTCCCCTCTCCGCAATCCGGAAAATGGAACATGGCAGGGAGCTGACCCTCCGGACGGCCTCCGCCATCCCCTCAGTTTCCGCCACCATGCGGAGAAATTTCGGGAAGGAACCGAAAGCGCGGGGATGACTGCGCCCGAGAGAATAATCCCGGGGGCGGGCGTTTTCATCGGATCCGCAGCAGACCCAGGGTCGGGAAAGAATGCTCCGCAGATTCTCCGGGGAAAGTCCGCCGAAGGCGGCCATCGCCGCGGGAGCGTCTTTCCGCATCAGCTCGACGGTGAGGGCGGCCGGGGTCATTCCGGCCTTTTCCGCGGCCTGAGGCATCGGAAGTCCGAAAAGAGGCTCATATTCGCGGAGGGAGGAGGAAGTCAGGATGATGCCGTCCCAGAAGCGTTTCGTATCCAGTACGGAGCGGAGCGAATCGCAGGCGGAGGCATCGCGGGAAAGGGCCTCCCGGATGGCGCTGTCGGTCATTTTGTCGTATGGAGGCGGGAGGATGACGCTCAGACTGGTCTGTCCGAAGGTATAGGGATAACGGTCGGCATGGACGGAAAGTCCTTCCCGGCGGGCGTTCCCGATCCGCTCCAGAACGGAGGGCAGTTTATGCCAGTTCTCCGGAAGCGCGGTCTTCAAATGACTGATCTGGAGCCTCCCGCTCCCCGCACGGGCAAGACGAAGCGCCTCATCCAGCGCTTCTTCCAGAAAATCACCTTCATTCCGCAGATGCGTCGCATAAACGGCATCCTCCTCCCGCAGTTCCCGCATGAGTGAAAGCAGTTCCTCTTCCGTGGAAAATTTCCCGGGAATGTAAAGAAGCCCTGTGGAAAAGCCGGCCGCTCCGGACTGGAAAGCCCCGCAAAGTGCAGCGCGCATCCGGAGAAGATCCGGGGCTTCAAGGGGAACGTCCTCATAGCCCGCAATGGAGGCGCGGAGCGTGTTGTGCCCGCAGAGAGACGCCACATTGACAAAAACGCCTCTGCGTTCCATCTCAGACGCATATCCTTCCAGACCGTCCCATGTGATCTTCTCCCCGTAGTCTCTGTAAAGCTCATTGAGATGCGCGCGCACCTCCTCCGACAAAACGGGAAAAACGGACAGCCCGCAGTTCCCCACAATCTCCGTGGTGACGCCCTGCGAGATTTTTCCAAACGCTTCCGGAGCCGCCAGCAGGGAAATGTCCGAATGCGAATGCACATCTATGAATCCCGGAGCCAGAGTTTTCCCCTCCGCGTCAAAAGTGCCCCCCGGCTTCAGTCTCCGTCCTGACGAATGTCCAGGGCTTCCCGCCGGCCGGACATCGGTTATCCGGGAACCACGCAGAGCAACATCCGCAAGAAACGCTTCCCCCCCGCTCCCGTCATACAGACGGGCATTGCGTATCAGAAAATCGCTTTCATCCATATCCAAAAAGATTCTTCCTTACCTTCAGTTTTCCTCCCCTTCCCCCCCCCTGCGAAGTCCGGCCTTCAGCCTCGGCGGGATAACATAACACCGCCTTCCGGAAAAAACAACACTCCCTCCCCCTTCTCCCCTTCCCGCCGGCTTTCCCGGATTCAGAAGAGAAAAGAATAAAAAAACGGAAAAACATTTGAAAAAAATGAAAAAGGAGATAAATTCTCATATCCGTTTTTTTTAACATCAGGAAAAGGTTATCATGGAAAAGACAAAAAAAACAGAAATCATTGCGAAGTTCGCACGCAAGGACGGTGACACAGGCTCCCCTGAGGTCCAGATCGCTATCCTTTCCGAGCGTATCGCGGAACTCACCGAACACATGCGCGCCAACAAAAAAGACCACAGCACCAGACGCGGTCTGATGGCTATGGTCAACAGAAGGAAACGCCTCCTCAAATATCTTGCCAAGGAAAATCACGAGAAATATCTCGAGATTTCTTCCGCACTGGGCATTCGCGCCGCAGCCGTGAAATAAGAAATTTCAGACTGTCTTTTCACGCCGGGCAAGCCTTCCGTCCGGAAAGCTTTTCTGCTGAAGAACGGAAACGCGTGAGAAGAGAAAAAACCGGAGACACGCTCCTTATTGTGAGACTGTTTCCGGTTTTTTTATTGGTTTCGTTTTTTTATTTGTATGGAGTCCCTTCTTCCGGAATTCTCCGATTTCGTCCTTCCCTTTCTCCTTCAGCGTTTCCCTTTTTCCCGTTCCCGCCGCAGCAGGCGCGCAGAGAGAGAGGGGGGAGAAACAAAGAAGAGTGTCACCATCACCATCTTCATTTTCTTCTTGCTCCTTTCCCTTGATCCATGTGGAGCAACTCATGACCCGGATCAGGGCAGGATCAGGGCCGAATGAGTTCAGATGAGGCCAGATCATGGGAGGGAGGAAGAAAGATCTGAACATCGGGGACCTGATCTTGGGAAAGGATCAAGCAAGAAGAGTTCCCCGCTTTCAAGAGTTCCCGCTTTCAGCTTTTTCCTGCCGTCTTTTTTTTCAATCAAAGGTGGGAAAAAAGAGGGTATGGGGGGATATAACAAACAAGGAGAGGAGTTGCGGACGTTTTTTTCAAAGGAGTCCAGGCTGATCGTCATCATGGAAGGAAGAAGCGGGAGCTCTGCGGTTCCTGGTGCGCGGAGTCAGGCCGAAAAGCTGCCAGGCGCGGTCTGTAACGAAACGGCCCTGAGTCGTCCGCATCATATATCCTTCCTGAATGAGGTAGGGTTCATAGACGTCTTCGATGGTGCCGGCCTCCTCCCCGATGGCGACGGCAAGCGAATTGACGCCGACGGGACCGCCTTTGAAATTGCCGATGATGGTTTCGAGGATCCGCTTGTCCATCTCATCGAGTCCATGTTCATCGATATCGAGCATGGAGAGTGCTTTGGCGGCGACGGCGGAAGTGATTTTCCCGTCTCCTTTGACCTGAGCATAATCGCGGGTCCAGCGGAGGAGATTGTTTGCGATCCTAGGAGTTCCCCGGCTTCTTCGCCCGATCTCATAAGCTCCGGAGTCTTCGATTTCGACATTCAGCAGTCCGGCGGAGCGCATGACGATTTTCTGGAGCTCCTCCGGCGCATAATAGTCCAAACGCAGCGAGAGTTCAAATCGCGAACGTAGCGGAGAGGAGAGCAGTCCCTGACGAGTCGTCGCTCCGATCAAAGTGAATCTGGGGATGTTCAGTCTGACAGCTCTGGCGCCCGGCCCCTGATCGATCATGATGTCGATGAAGAAATCCTCCATGGCGCTGTACAGATATTCCTCCACAGCGGTATTCAGACGGTGGATCTCATCAATGAAGAGGATGTCACCTTCTTCCAGAGACGTAAGCAACCCCGCCAGGTCCCCCGGCTTTTCGATCACCGGTCCGCTGGAGGATTTGATGGAACATCCCTTTTCATTGGCAATGATATAAGCGAGAGTGGTTTTCCCGAGTCCCGGGGGGCCGCTGAGCAGGAGGTGCCCGAGGGGTTCGTTGCGCCCCTTCGCCGCGCCGACATAGACTTCGAGACGGTCCTTGACTTTTTCCTGTCCCGGAAAGGCCTGAAAACGCTGGGGACGGAGGGTGGTTTCCACCGTTTCGTCCTTCCTGTTCAATGTGGATGTGATAAAACGTTCCTGAGCCATGACTGCGCATTCCTTCTCTGCGGAGGTGGATACAATACCACGTTCTGCGCCTGATTTCAACCGTCTGTCTTCTTTTTCGGGGTCCAGAGATAGAGATGATACTGTTCGTCCCCGACGATTCCGCCGCTAAAACTCCTGAGGAAGCGGCACTCCTGGGGGATTTTCCCCTCTTCCAGCGCTTTCCCGAGGATGAGGAGGCACGGACGTGAGTTCTTCTCTTCCGAAATTTCCCGGACGGAATCGAAAAAGTCCTTTTTCGCCGAGCGGAAACGCGCTTTGTCCCAGATCATATACGTCCCGAATTCGCCGCGTTCCGTGTAATAAAACGGGATTCCACCGAGAAAGCCGCAGAGTGTGGAAGACATGGGGCCGCTCCGTCCGATGAAAATCATTTCCGCCCGTTCCTCCCCGGAATACGTCTCCTTCACCCACGCTGCGCATTCCTTCGCCATGGAAAAGGGATGATTCCAGTCATTCTTCAGCGCAATCTGGGCACCGCGGATCTGAATGCAGAGCAGAGGCAGCAGCCATACCCAGCGGAAACGATCGGCCGCATCCAGAATTTTTTCGGGGACTCGCCACGGCAGGCGCCAGGGATCATAATAATATGACATCCAGAATGAGGCCAGGAACGCCAGATAGATCATCCCGTGATGCCGCCACGACCCGCCGTATTTCACATAGAAGAACAAGACCAGCGCCACGGTGCAGAAGAAAAACTGCAGCCCCATCCACGGACGTTTGAAAAAGAAGACAAGAAAAAGCGCCGCAAGAAGAATCCCGGCCGCCCCGGGCGCCTGACTCCGCTCCAGATGAAAGTGGGAAAAGAACCTTGAGACAGCCCCGGCTTCCGCCACGGCTGTTCCGGAGACGGTGGCGGCGCTGCTGTTCTTTTTCGGAGCGGAAAGAAATACAGAATTGGAGTTCCAGAAGTGCTTCCTGTCCGGAGGAAGGGGCAGGAAGGCATTGAGCAGCGTCTCCGTGCTCCGCCGGAAGGGCTCATACTTCCATTCAAAGCGCCAGTTCACTGCATATCCGGAATCCTCCGGCGGACGGATCTGCAGGATTCCTGTCGCGATTCCCGCGGCAATCAGCAGGAAACCGAGAAAACAGCGTGCGAAATACCGTTCCGCCCCTCTAAAATGTCCGGCATAAGCCACGGCAAAATCAATCATCAGCAGGACGAACATCACAATGGTGAAAAGAATCGAACCGATATTGGTATGGCAGAGCAGGAAAAACACTCCCCCGATATACGGAAAGAAACGCCAGCGCTCCCGGTACAGCACACAAACAGCAAAGAGCAGCAGCGCGCTTATTGCATAATTTCTGGCGATCACGGCCCATTCATAGCAGAAATAATATCCGCATGCTGTCAGGATGCGCACGACACACGGGAACGGAGCAAAGCGCAGAAGCAGAAAAACGGATGCCGACGCAATCAGAATATGACAGATCTGCATTCCGGCAGGATCGGCCCAGAGACGTGCCGGAATCCAGATCAGCAGATGCCAGAGTCCGGGATGCCCCTCATACTTCATATTGACAAGCAGATCCCATGGCGTCGCCGCGCCCCGGGCAAGGAGCCAGGCCTGGATTTCGTCCCGCCACATTTCATGGCGCATCACTGCGGCACTGAGAAGCACGAGAAAAAGCAGCGTCCCCCAATACGGCAGAAAGCGCAGCAGGGGGCGGCAGATGAAGTCTCGCACATAGCAAAAACTCTTCTCCGCCCGCGGAAAACAGACGAACGGCTGACGGAACACCGTGAAGCGGACACGGAACTTCTCACGGAACTTCTCACGGATCTGTTTCACGCATATTTTTTCCCATGGATTCTTCATATCACACGTGTTTCTCCCTTACGAAAGGAAAATGAGTTCCGGAAGAAAATGTCGGAAATGAGGGAAAACACTTCTCTTCTGCCCCCTTCTCTCCCCTCTCTCCCCCCCTGCCCTCGTCCGCAGGGGCAAAGGCGGGCACGGATTCCGTTTTTCCATTTGACGATTTCCTTCCATATCCCTTTTCCCGCAGGAAAACCGGAAAGAACAATTCATCCCGCCACCTCTGTACCGGATCTTTTCCTGGCTTTCCGGCACTATTTTCTTTTCATTATTTTCCCGAACTCGCCGCATGCTTCTTTATTTTTCTGTTTCTCTTCTGCTTTTTTCGTCCTGTTTCTCTTCGTTTCTTCTCATCCTTTCCCCTTATCTTTTCCGGTCTTTCACCTGTCATCCGGAAAGGAGAGCGAGGAAAGCGGATGGCGGGACCTGAGGCGCAACTGCTTTGTCTTCTCATTCTCTTTTCCCCGATCCACAGGGGATGAAGGAGAGAGCGGGGGGAGAGGACTCCATTCTCTTCCGGGGAATTGATTTTCTTATCATACAGTCAATGCGAATCATTGCAAGCAGAGCGGAGAAAAGGAAGAGAGCTTTTCCGGAGTTTTTGAAATTGTCTCCGGCAGGGAAGAAGCTAGGCGGCAGAGAGAAAGAAGAGGGAAAATGAAGGAAGACAGAAGACACGACTCAGGCAGCCCCCTCTCCCCTCTGCGGAACAGGGAAACAGCCTGTCTGTTGTCTGATTCTTTCCTGAGATCCCCGCGATTTCGCATTGATTTCCCCGTCTGAGACATTTTTTCCGGAATAATCCTATTCCCAGAGTCCTTCTTTTTCCGGTGAAGTCTATTTTGCCGGACAAGTTTATTTCTGCGATTTCCGTGAATTTCAGGGAACTCATCATCCCCGTATTCCAGGACCTACCCTCCCCTGTTCCATCTTCCCATTTCTCTCCCCCTCTTCATCCCATCTATATACCTGCATCTGAATTTTCCCGCGCTGTCCGGCCGAATTCCGAGGTCCATTCTCTTTGACGGATAAAAATCAGACTATTTATTGACACCCTCTTGATTTCTCCCCTTCAAAAAGAAACATTACTTTTCATTTAATTGCATTGTTTAACATTTTTATTGATCCTGTCTCTGATGCTTCCAATAAATTCACGACCTTTTCTTGGTATTCCATGGAAAAATTTCAGACTGTTCCCTCTTCGTCACAAAGGGAGGACATGGAAATTTCATCGAAGTTCATATTGTTGTACTTCAGAGTATTCCGATTTCATTTCACCAGATTCCAGCTGAGCTATTCAGGAAAACCCGGAGAGCGTTTGCCGATGGAGTTTCCGGACTTTTTCACGGCTTTTATAATTGTAAATATCTTCTTTTTATTTGACGCTTGGCACACTGTTAAAGTCCGGTAAAAAACAGAAGACATTAAGGAAGGAATATTCTCCATGCTCGGCTGTCACAATTGTCCGTACGATCTGAAGAAGTATGAAACGTATGAAAATTCACCCTGTTCGAGCTGCCGCACGAGCAGGAATCCGCCCCCGATCTCGAAGTTCCGTGAAGATCCCGCCACGTTCAACAGTCTGCAGACTCAGCATCCCGCGTATGAGGATAGTGAACAGGAAGGGATGACCGCTGCTGCGGGGAGAGGAGAAGAAAGCTTCCATTCGCTTTTGATTTCGCTTGCAAAAACAGTTCGGATTCTTGTCGAGATGAAGGAGAAATATCCGGAGACCTATAAATTCGTCGATGCGAAAATGATGGATCCGACTCTCTCGTATTCTCAGCTTGCGGAACGCTTCTCCTGCCGGAAACAGAATGTGCTCTATCATTTGAAGAAGGCGGTTTCAATTCATCCGGAACTGAGCAGCGCATTGATTGTGGACACGCGTTTTTCCCGGGGGATCCATGCGCTGAGAACTTCTCCAAAACTCCGGAAAGATCAGAGGGAGGGGCTTAGAAATGAATGCTGACGCTTATCGGATCGGAGGCATAGAAGTTTTCAAAACGCTGAACGGAACCCGCTACGAAGAGAAGCTCTATGTCCCTGAAGGACAGCTTTCGCTCTGGATGCCGGAGATTGGAGACCGTGCCGCGTGGGCTCCGGAAGAAGCCGTCATCACCGGAATCAGCAAGACCTGGATCGCACCGGGAGCCTGGATGCTCCTCCTGACTGCGGAAGCCTCGGAAAACGCAGTCTTCAGCGGCAGCTACGAGCGTTTCAGTCTGGACGATTTTGTGGAAAAAACTTTTTCCATAGCCGATCTCTATTTTCCCTGTGAATGGTGGGGAATCCGGATTGCCGGGAAGTCCGAGACACCTGCCTTCAATACGCTCGGAATACTTTCGGAAGGGGAAACGAAATACCTGAACACCGATGAAGAATGGGCCTGTCCAGGAGATTTTCTTTTCCGGGACGCGATTCCCCGCATGTACAATGCGGAGGGAACACTGATTTCCAGCGAAAGTGCTGGAACAGCAGACTATCGGAAATCGCCATTTCTGGAAAGCTCTGCCCCCCCTCTGGAATGGGCCGGGCAAAGCATCAAGACGCGCGTATACAACTGTTCGTTCAATACCCGGCGCGAAGCACACAGAATTTCTCATTTTTCGGGTGTCTCCGGAACATTTGCAAAATCCTGTTCCCCCGGCGGCAGCACGGAAAAAAAATGGAAGGCATTGTCCCAAACGGTCCGGAGCATCTGTTCGCCGGAGGGCAAAGTCTATACGAACGTCACACGGAGCATGATGGAAGCGCCCGGGAATCTGCTCTGGGATCCCTCAAAAAATGGAGGGACGTGGTCATGGTGACGTTGAAAGTGGATCTTTTTTCAGGGAAAGGAGACGCCCATGGATGAGACTGTGCTGAAACAATTGTCTCAGCTTCTGGAAAGACTAGAGAAACTTTCGAGACTGCGTCTTCTTGCCGGAGAAAATATCCGGATCACGGAAAATGAGGAAGGCGGGATCCTCATCTCCGCTCCGGAACAGGAACTCCCGGAAAAATTAAAGCAGTGGCTTCTGGATGCGGATGAACGATTGAGAGAAATCCCCGTCATCCGTACCGGGGAAGGCTTGATTCTGGAGGAAGTTGGCTCTGAACGTTATCTCAGATGCTCTTCGGGAAAAATCATGGAAGAAAGTCCGGCAACAGTCGTCCAGGGAGCTGGCGAAACGGAAGTTCATCCCTTCAAAGTCGTTCAGGAAGGAAAGAACGAAAACAATCAATGGCTGATCCGGGTCCTCGGATACAATGCCGAAGCAGAGCGTTTTTTCAGGAATTATGTTTTTGCCGGATGTGAGGACGCCCTGGAAATCGCGGAATGCACATTTCTCATTTCGGCAAGCTCATGGATTTATGTCAAAGTGCGCTGGAACGGAGAGTATATTGCCACAATGGAATGCAATGCACAGCTGCCGGAGCAAAGCTCGGAACTGTATATAGTCCCCATCGCCTATCTGCATCTGGCGGAGAGTCTGAAGATCACACAGCTGCATTTCGGGAATGTGGAAATCTGCGGAAGGATTGTCTGAAAAAGGCAGAGGCGTTTTCTGCAGAGGAGATCACTTGCAGCGGGATTCAGCAGGTACAGGCGGAAGTCCGTCTTCGTGAGGAAGAAAATTTTTCCTCTCAACGAAACAGTTTCCACGAAAAATCGAAAAAACTGAAAAGAAAAATAGAAACAATCAGAATCTGGGGGAAAATTTCCCGAGGAGTTTCAATCTTTCCTCAGGGAATCATCGGTGGATTTTTCCTGGTGTTTTTTTCCCTCCGGCGTCATCTCATTCTCCTCCTGCAGAATACGGTCATCCTTGAAAATCGCATTCCGGAAAGCATTTGTCCAGCAGGAGGCGCTGTGCAGACGGCGTTCCCTGTCATAATATTCGACACGGTAAATGATGGCATGAGGTTTCCCGAACCATCCGTCCGCAAAAGGCGTCCACGTAATTTTCCGGACAGAACCGCCGTTTTTCCGAACCGTGTCACGGATGCGGAAATAATTGGCAAGAACAATATAGATCATCAGGATCAAAATGGAAACTGCAGATAGAATCAGAAGAGTGGATGCATACATGTCTGTGTTTCCTTACAGTGGAGAGATGAGAAGAGTGCAAAAAAAATCCCGGCATCGAACTACTCTCCCACACTCAGTTGTGCA
>CAKUDG010000028.1 GCA_934644965.1 uncultured Victivallales bacterium
TATGCATTCGCCATTTTCCCTATATCCTTTTTTGACGTTTGCATAATATAGCACAAATCTATTGACGACACAACCTAGACTTTTTTCCCGTGTTCCGTCGGGCCTCTCACCCCTGCTTCGGCAATTGCGGTGCGGGAAGGCAGCGGAAGGAGCCGAGGATGTTCAGTCCCCGTCCGGATTCCTCACGCCATTCCATCCTGCTGGCAATCCGGACGGCGTATTCGCTGCGGAAGCGGAGGGATTCTCTGGAGTCGGGCATCCAGAGAGCGACATCCCAGTCTCCTCCCTCGCGGATCAGTTCTTCCTCCTCCGGGAGGCGGAAGGCAGCCCTGGCCGTATGAAGCGGCGGCGGGGAGACGACGGCTGCGCTGTGGGAATAATCGACTTGAGCTTCTTCCGTACCGTTTCCGCCCGGCTGAAGGGTCCGGCAATCCATTCCCGTGTCCAGCTCGATGCATTTCCCGGAACGACGGTTCCTGAGGACAAAACAGATTTTCCGCGGATTGACCGGCGCGGCAAATCCGTAATTGCGCAGATCGGCTTCAAAGAGCAGATCGTCTCCCGGCCGGCATTCCTCCGGGAAACGGGCTTCCTCAACGGCGATCCGGTATCCGAGATGATCGCGGATATATTCAAAGGCGGTTCGGGGGACGTCTTCACTTTCAAAATAGTCCGGAGTGGGGAAGAGATGGATTTTTCCCAGATGGCAGGGCAGAAGGAGCGTTTCCTTCCAGGAGTCGATGCTCCATTTTTCAGGGGATTTGTCCAGCCCGGAAAAGCCATGGACATAGCTGAATGTGCTGTAGTGATGCAGATGAAAGCGTTCGCAGGCCCGGATTCCCGGCGGTTCGTGCGGATCCTGCCAGCCGCTCCAGAAGAGTTCGCCGTCCACGGGCAGGAAGGCGGATTCGCGGCACATGAAGTCGAATTCCGGATTGCCGGGGGAGGCGAAAAAAGGAGCTTCGGTAAAGGTGCCGCCGTCCCAGTAATTGGCCAGAGTTCCATCGTTGAAAAAACCGATCCGGGCTTCCGGGGCGGAGGTCCAGGCGGTTTCGGGTGTCAGTTCACGGAAAAGTCCGAGTTTTTTCAGATTGTCGATTTTATACTGCGCGCGCCGCATCATCGTCATACGGTCCGGGGGAAGGAGTTCCAGCGTCTTTTTCAGAACGGCCGAGGTGGATTCCGGATCCTTTTCCAGTCCGTGGCGGGAGGAATGAAATTCCCCCCAGGCTCCGATCCAGCCCGTCTGAAGCACGTAGATGACATCCCAGTTCCGGTCCAGGACCGGTTTCAGCTGATCCATGTGTTCCAGAATCCGCTGCATCCGGGGGCCGGTCTGATTTTCATCGCCGATGTAAAATTCATAGGCGAAGCGGAGGAGAAATTTCACTCCGCTTTCCCTGGCTCTGGCAAAATCCGCTTCCAGAGCTTCCAGCTTCTGTCGGGATATGGGGGAATCAGAATACTGCGTGAGATAACAGTAGGCCTGCGCAATGGTGATTCCGTCATCGGCATACGTTGCGAAAGGCCACTGACTGCGGATGTGGCTGAACTGCACGGGATCCTCCGGACAGCGTCCGATTCCAATTTCAAAGCGGAATCCGCGTTCCGGATTCCGCAGGCCTTTTCTGCCGTTTTCGTCGCCGGGGCGGATTCCCCGGAAGCGTACTGTTCTGTTTTTCACTGGCATGCTGGGATCCTTTCCGATTCTGCTGCGTAGTATGATGTGAAGAAAAACCGGAAAAAAAGGACCGGGGATCTCTGCTCCTGAACAGAGGGGAGGGGTTGAAAGCTGTCTGTTCGGATGCGCGTATGAGCTTTTTCCCCGTGTCTGATTCTCTTTTTTTTCACACGGTGTCTTTCCTGTGGAGGTAATAGACATCATGCTGAAGGAAGTTCAAGACTGCGGATGAATCTCTGAAGAAGAAAAAAAAGCGTTTCTCATGGATTCTGTTCAAAAGGGAAAAAGAGCGTGAAAAACTTCTTCCGCTTCGCTTGCCAAAATCATACGAAATGATATCTTATGCACGAGTTGTTTCCACGCACTGACTGATTGCGGAAGGAAAGAAGTTACAACACAAGAGAACCAGCAAGAGTTGAGAGGAGGGCCCGGCGGGAAATCTTTCTTCAGAAGAATGGAATGATCCTTTCCCGTCCGGCCGGACCGGCAGCAGGACACAGATTCATGTCTATTCAAATCGACGAGGCAAACAGAATATTCAAACTGGATACCGCCCGCAGCAGCTATCTTTTTCATGTGGATGAGAACGGATATCCCGCCCATCTCTATTACGGAGGAAGGATTTCCGACCTGAAAGACACTCCGGCCCTTCTTGGACAATGCCGCGGAGGCTCCTCCTTCTGCGCACCGCACGCGGAAAATGCGGTCAATCCGCTTCGGTCCTGGAATCTGACGAAACAGGAATATACGACGAATGCGATCGGAGACTACCGCATTTCCTCCGTGGCAGTCCGGAATCCGGACGGGACCAGCTGTACCGATCCGCGTTATTCCTCATACCGTGTGATTCCGGGGAAACCGCGTCTCCGCGGACTTCCCGCGTCCTATGCGAATGAAGAGGAGGAGGTCGACACGCTGGAAGTGATTCTGAAAGACAGCGTTTCCCGTGTGGAATTCATTCTTTCCTATTCGGTTTTTGCGGAAAAGGATGTGATTGCGCGATCTGTGAGAATCGTGAACCGGTCGGAGACATGTGTGGTGCTGGAAAAGGCCATGAGTTTGTGTCTGGATCTTCCGGAGATGGAGTATGATCTGCTTCAGCTTTCAGGCTGTTATGCGCGGGAAAGGTATGTGGAGCGGAATCCGTTGCGTCCTGGACTGCAGGGGATGGGCAGTGTCCGGACGTCGAGCAGTCACAATCACAATCCAGCTTTTGCGCTTGTTTCGCCCCGGGCGGGGGAAAGTTCCGGAGAAGTCTACGGCTTTCTTTTCGTCTACAGCGGGAGCTGGCTTGCCGAGATCGAGGCGGATTCCCGTTCCCAGACCCGGATCTGCCTGGGCATTCATCCGGATTGTTTTGAATGGACTCTGAAGCCCGGAGAAGAGTTCCAGACTCCGGAAGCGCTTCTGAGTTTCTCCGCACAGGGGCTGGAACGCATGTCTTTGAATTTCCACAGACTGATCCGGGAGAATCTGATTCCGGAAAAATGGAAACGGACTCCGCGCCCGATCCTCGTCAACAACTGGGAGGCGACATACTTCGACTTCAATGAGGAAAAACTTCTCCGCATCGCCCGGGACGCCGCCGATCTCGGCATCGAAATGCTGGTGCTGGACGACGGTTGGTTCGGTCATCGGGAAAACGACCGCAGTTCTCTTGGAGACTGGTTCGTCAATGAATCCAAAATCGGACGTCTTCCGGAACTGGTGAAAAAAATCCGGACCATGGGATTGAAGTTCGGACTCTGGTTTGAACCGGAGATGGTTTCGGAGGACAGTGAACTGTTCAGAACTCATCCGGAATGGACTCTGACGGTTCCGGGAAGGAACCGCTCTCTCGGACGGACTCAGATGGTGCTGGATATGTCCCGCAAAGAGGTGGTTGACTATCTTTTTGAAAAGATCAGCTCCATTTTAAAATCGGCGGAGGTTTCATATATCAAATGGGATATGAACCGTCAGCCTGCGGAGATGTCTTCGCCTTCTCTTCCGCCTGCGCGGCAGAAGGAGCTGAGTCACCGTTTTGTGCTCGGCGTGTACGAACTGCACCGCCGTCTGCTGGAAGCCTTTCCCGATCTCATGATCGAAGGCTGTTCCGGAGGCGGCGGCAGATTCGATGCGGGAATCCTTTTCTATGCGCCTCAGATCTGGTGCAGTGACAATACGGATGCAATGGAACGCCTGAAAATCCAGTCCGGGACTTCCTTTTTTTATCCGCCTTCCTGTATCGGGGCGCACCTTTCCGTCTGCCCGAACCATGCCACAAGGAGGACGACTCCTTTCCGGACAAGAGGCCTTGTCGCTCTCGCCGGCACGTTCGGATACGAACTGGATCTGAATGTGCTTTCCGCAGAAGAAAGAAAGTTGGTCAGAGAACAGGTCGCCCTTTACCACAAATATCACCATCTTGTCGATCACGGCAATCTTCACCGCCTTCTTTCGCCTTTTGACGATCAGAATTCCTGTTGTGCTGAGACAGCATGGGAATTTTCCGCAGAGGACGCATCCGAAGCCATCCTGATCTATGTGGTCCCCTCCCTTTCTCTGGGACGCGGCATTCGTTATCTCCGCCTGCGCGGACTGGATCCTTCCGCACGTTATCGCATCGAAGGCTCGGAACTTTCAGAGGGCGCTGATTCTCTGTATTCCGGTGACACCCTGATGAATGCGGGAATCCCCATGCCGGCCCCTGTTTGTGATGGAGACGGAGTCCTGATTCATTTCATCCGCGTTTCCGCCTGAGATCTTTTTTTCCCCCTTCCAGTTCTCATTTCCTTTTTCTCCTCCGCATCCTTATTAATGGCGGCGGAGGAGGAGGAATCCATTTCGCAGGAGAGGAGAAAGAGGAAATAAGAAAGGAAAAAAAAAGAGGAGAAAAGATCTGTTTTCTCTCTCCGAATCTTTTCTGATTTTTTTCGGAGTTCTGCGAAGAAAACAGTCAAGAACGAATCAAAACACAGATTTACATGAACGCCGTTGAAAAGCCTTCAACGCGCCCAGAAATGTGCGCGCTGTCAGTGTGCTATAGGGTGGAGACGCTGGAGAAGAAGGCAGAATCAGACCGGGGCAGGGCGGCGGAGCGGCGCTGTCTGAAAAAGGACAAAACAGAGAAGCCCTGTGCCAGAGAAGCAGGAAGATTCCGGGAGGGGAAAACGAAGATTCCGGACTTTGCTTCCATCCAGGTGCCGCGGGCCGTGTCGCGCCCGCAGTTTTTCTTTTTTTTTATCGGCGCTTTCTTTCTCCGTTTCATTCATTTTCCGCTGCTGTGGCGGAGACGATGATAGACAATTGTCCGGAAAAGTCGTTCAAAAGGATAGAGGAGCAGTTTTCTGAGTCTGTATTCCGGACGTCTGTGGAGAGTTTTGATTTGCTCCGTCAGACAAAAGACTCTGCACTCGGCGGCGGTCATGGGATTGCCTTCGAGAAAACGCCTGACCGCTTCCTGAGCTGGAAAAAGAGGCAGGGAATTGGCCGGGATGTCATAATAACGCACCAGATTGCAGGATTCTCCCTTCCGATAGCGTCCGGAATAGGTGACGTATTCGGGATAATGCCTGAGTTTCCCGGTCAGGATGATTCCAAAGACTCCAGTGGCGTTTGCGATGTGTCCGAATCCGCTCTCCACTCCCACAAAAACTCCTGCATTGGCAATGATCCGTGCTGCGGTCTGCAAATCGGCTTTTCCTGTTTTGTCGATCAGAAGAGGATGCTCCGTCTTCAGAACCGGATGAAGCCCGATTTCAACGACATGCCAGTTGGCATTGAAAAACATTTCCGCCAGGATCATCCAGTTTTTTGCGGGCCACTGCCGGCTTCGTCCGTTGGAAGAGCAGTGAAAGACGGCATAGGGGACGGGAAGACCGGGGAGGATTCCCTCTGGATTGAAATGAAAAACAGGGGTCTCATCCGGGACGGGGAGTCCGGCCGCGCTGGAAAACTGTTCCAGAAGGCTGGGGAAAATATCCGTGTCGGAGCATGAAGAGTGTTTTTTTTCAGCCTTGTTCTTCCGCAGAGAAGGCGATTTCTCTCCGGAAACGCTTCCGGAAGGAATGCGGAAATTCAATTCGTAACTGATGGTTCCGGGAGGAAATTTCTCCTTTTTATGGAGATATTCCTCCGCATCCCGGACTGTGACCACCTCATCCACCGCAGGGGAATAACGCAAGAGATCTGCGTATTCCGTCTTCGTGTACCAGCGCAGTTTTCTGTCAGGATGCAATTGTTTCAGATACCGATAGATCGGTTCTGATGCGACAATATCTCCCATCCGGCCTAATTCACACACCGTCAGTAAAGAATCATGATTTTTTTCTTCGTTTTTCAATATCTTGATTCCTTACTTTATGCCGCTTTTTTTATTTTCCCATTTGCCATTTTACGACAAAAAAAGATGGAGGTCCGCCAAAAAAAATGAAAAGACTTATTACAATAGTTTAAAAAGGACTTTTTTACAAGATCCCCGCCATGGAAAAAAACATCAAATTCAGTTTTCTTTTTGCCTTTTTCCTCTCAGGAAAGAAAAGTTTTTTTGTTTTTCCGACACTCCCGAAGGTTGAAAAAGCGCAGAGACATGATTATTATACAAATTGCATGAAATGGCACGGCTGTAAAAAATGCTTTTGGATACACTTGGATGAGACTTCTCTTTCTGTTTTTTTCTCTTCTTTTCATCCTTCTCTCATGCGGTGGAGGAGGTACGGGTCATCTTTTTCCCCGTACGGTTGCGGAAGAACGGCCTGCCTTTGCAGAAAGGACGAATGCTCCTGCGTCAGAAACAGTTCAGAAGGGCGCAGAGAAGGGGAAGAAGAAGATCTGTTCAGAAGACTTTTCATTTCTCTCCGGGCGGAGAGAGGGGCATTTTCCACGTTCTGCCAGACGCTTTTCCAAGGAATCCTTGCCTCTTCTTGTCTTCTGCATGTTTTCCCATCCATCCGCATCGGAGATGATTGATTTCCCGATCCTGTGGAGTGGCTTATCCTTTCTGAACCGGACGGAAGGAACGGAAGGGAACTTTTTTCTTTTTTTCGTTTCTGTTTCTCTGCCGGTCCGTGCCGGTCCATCGGCAATTGCTGTTTGATTTTCCAGCAGGGACACTCCGAGTGTCCTCGGGCCCGGGACTGGAACGGGCAAGAAGAGACGGCGGAGAAAAAGAAGCGGCTTCAGGAAAACATTTGTAAAAGGTGCAAAAAAAGAAAAAAATGAGCCTGAAAACCTTTGTAAAAAGAAAATTTGTCTATTATTATTCGAAGATCATGAAAGAGAAAGCCTCCCCGGAGTACATCGCCAGGGGATGGGCAATCGGGATGTTTTACGGATGTCTGATCCCATTCGGACTCCAGTTGATCTTCTCCATCCCCACTTCCTTCCTTTTGAAAGGAAGCAAAATCGGTGCGACGGTCGGAACGCTTCTGACGAATCATTTCACGATTTTCCTGATTTATCCGCTCCAATGCTATGTCGGATCCCGCATTCTAGGTGCCGGGCTGACCTATGAAAAGGTGGATGAAATGATGCAGGACCTCCTGCACAGACAGGAATATTCCGCTTTGTTCGATCTGGGGGGACAGCTCCTCGCAAGCTTCTTCATCGGCGGACTCCTCCTGACGATCATTATGACCCCTCTCACTTATTTCCTGATCCTTTCCGCGGTCCGCCGTTACCGCATCCTGAAGGAAGAAGCCAGAAAGAGAAAAATGGAACGGGGGAAAAAAATACCACACAGACATCACTTCTTCTCTGCGGCGGAAAGGGAAAAACAGGAGGATCCCTCTCTTTCCCCTGTTCAGGACAACAGCGTTTCAAAATAGAAAAACTTTTTATGATTCACACAGTTTTGGCGATTCCAGGTGTATTGTTGAGAAAAAAGGCACAAGAGTCCATTTGTGAAGGGAGAAATGTGAAAATATCATGATGAAGAAAGCGCCATTTTCATCAGACGACTTTGAAGATCAGAAGACGTCACCCTTTCATTCCCCTTCTTTTTCTTCTCCGCCGTCTCATGAGGAAGAAGAAAATCCGCACCCCATCTGGATTGTGCATGGAGGAATGGCAATTCTGTATCTTCTCTGCGCCGGGTATTTCATCTATGCGATTTTCCGGTACGCTAGTGCGGAGGAGAACGGGGCTTATTCTTCGCTTTTCTGGCTGATTCATTCACCTGTTCACGAAATCGGGCATTTCCTCTTTTCCTCCGCGACTTTCCCCCTGTTGATCCATGTCCTTGCAGGGACGGTATTTCAGATCCTGACTCCGATAGCCTGTGCGGCACAATTCTTTTACCGCGGGGAATATCCGCCGCTGGCAATCATGCTCGGCTGGCTCGGTTTCGCGATTCTGGACGTTTCCTGCTATATGGAGGACTCCCGGATTTTGAAAATGCAGCTGGCGTCTCCCTTCGCGCCCTCCGGTTCGGAAATCATTCATGACTGGAACTGGCTTTTTGATTACTTCGGCTGTCTGCATCACGCGTATCAGATTGCGGACTGCACTGCCTTTCTTGGATATGTGATTTCAGGATTTTCCGTCCTGCTGATTCTCTTCATGGTGTTGCGCGGCGGACTGCTCCTCCCCCTCCAAAGATGGATCCGGAAAGACTGAGCTTTATTATCACAACACGCGTTCCATTTTCTCTCTTATTCCCGTTATTATCCTCCGTTTCTTTTTCCTGCCCGAGAGAAGAGAAGGAGGAGGCAGGGGAGGGGGGAGAAAAAAGGGGCGGAAAAAAGGCAGTGAGAAGAGAATCCGGGGAAAACGGGAGAACGGGGAATTTTTCTGTTTTCCCTTGTATTATTCAGCACCACCCTCTCACATCCGAGAAGAGATGACATCCTTTCGGTCCGCAGGGAACTGTTTCCACTGGGAACTATTCTTCTTCCCGCGGGAGTGAAATATGGAATGACTCCGGATGACGGTTCCGGAACCAGGTGTCCTGGCGTCTGGCGAACTGACGTGTGGCAATGACGATTTTTTCCTTCAGATCTGCTCTGGAACATTTTCCGTTCAGATATTCGGCGATCAACGCATATCCCAGAGCCTGCCATGCAGTGGGAGTCTGGAGAAGTCCCTGAGCGAGCAGCGCTTCTGTTTCCTCGATCCAGCCGTTTTGGAGCATGGTTCCCGTACGGGATTCGATGCGTTGCAGCAGGACGGATCTTTCCCAATGAAGATAAAAGGAACGAATGTCTGAACGAGCGTTTTCATCCTTTTTCTTATGCTGGAGTTCCGAGATCTGGGAGCCGGAGAGAAGAAAAACCTCGTAGGCCCGGATCAGTTTGCGGCGGTGCTTGTTCCAGCGCTCATAATCCAGGGGACAGGATTCCCGCATGATTTCCAGGAGGGTGGGGAATCCCCGGTCGTTGTCATATTTTCTATCCAGTTCATCGCGGAGTTCCTGCTTTGCGGGCAGAGGATCGAGCCCGTAAAGCAATGCGTGGATATACAGACCGCTTCCTCCGGCGATGATCGGGAGTTTCCCCCTCTTGCGGATATCTTTCAATGCGGCTTCCGCAAGAGTGCAGAAACGGTAGATGTCCGATTTCTCATGAATATCCAGAATGTCCAGAAGATGATGGCGGATCCGCGACTGCTCTTCTTTTGATGCTTTGGCTGTACCAATGTCGAGTCCCCTGTACAGCTGCATGGAATCGGCGGAAATGATTTCGCCATTGAATTTTTCCGCGATTTCCATGGCCAGGGCACTTTTCCCCGATGCCGTGGCACCCATAATCAGGACGGCGTTCTGCCCGGAACGTGCCGTCTCTTCCATTTCCCGCGGAATCATTGTTTCAAAGAAAAGGGCGGCGGAGAACTCATTTTCTTCTTATCCCCTCCGCTCTTGCCGCGTTCCGGTTCCGGTCGGAAAAGCGTGGAGAGGATAAACAGAAGCACCCCGGCCGTGATGCAGGAATCCGCCACATTGAAGGACGGCCATTGAAAACGCCCGATGTAAAACTGCAGGAAGTCCACCACCTCTCCACGGAACACACGGTCAACCGAGTTCCCCACAATCCCGGAAACCACAAGCATCAATGCAAGATACCGTTCCTTCCATCCGTCTGATATCTTTGAAATGAAAACGATAATGCAAATCAGAACCGTCAGTGAAATGCCGAGCAGAAGCCAGCCTTTCCCTGCCAGCATTCCCCATGCGGCTCCTTTGTTCGTAATATAGGTGATGTTGAAAAAACCGGGAATGACCGGAATACGTTCCAGAAAGTCCACGTGTTCCACAATCGCAACCTTGGTGATCTGATCCGCAAGAAAAAGAAGCAGTGCGAGAATCCCCGTATTGACGATCCACTTCTTCTCTTCCCGGGATCCCGCTGTGATTCTTCCTGAAAAAAGCATTCCGATTCCGACTCCGGATTTGTTTGTTGTTGATGAAATATCGGGCAAAAGCCCCCGGCAGTTCCTGGATGACTGGAAATTCCTGTCTTTCACCATCTCCCGCGTGACTCGCGACTCAGATACGGAAAACTCCGCAGTGCTGTTTGCGCGCAGAAAAGGCACGTGAAAAGGGGGGGATGTCTGCTCAATAAAGCTTTCTCCCGTCCCCCACCTCTGCTGATTCAGACACGGCAGAATGAGATTTTGCCGGCTTCCGGAAGAAGGGAAAAGAAAACAGGATCTCCCCCCCCTCTCTTTCTCTGGATCAGCGTTTTCTGTTGCGGGGATCTTCGAGTTTTTCCCGTTTCGACTTGCAGTTGGTGCAGTATCTGGCATACGGCTTCGCTTCCAGACGGCCTTCGGCAATTTCGCAGCCGCAGTCCAGACAAATACCGTATTCATTGTCCTCAAGGCGCTGAAGAGCTTCGTCGATCATTTCGATGACATCTCCTTCCTCGGAGAGGAGCCCGAGCTCCAGATCATGTCTGAAATTATCGCTTCCGAGATCAGCCATGTGCGTTGCCATTCCTGCCCGTTCGCCAGCGGCGTCTTTCTTGGAGGAAAGGGCTTCATCCGTGTGAAATTTCAGCTGGGCCATGAATTCGGTGCGTTCCGCCATCAGGAGAGAGATGAAATGCTTTTTCTGAGTTTTTGTGAGTTTTCTTTTCTTGTGGGGAATATTTTTCTTATTCTGAAGCGGAGTTTCTTTCTTCACTGCAGCTTTGACGGGAGCTTTGGCGGTTTTCGCCGCTGGAGCCTTGGCGGCGGGAGTCACTGGAGCTGTTTTTTCAGGTGTTTTGACACGGGAAGCGGCTTTTGCAGGAGCTTTGGCGGTTTTCGCCGCCGGAGCCTTGGCGGGAGCTTTTTCCGTTTTTGCCGCAGCCTTTGCCGACGTCTTCACAGAAGCCTTGGGAGAGGACTCTTTGGAAGAGACGGTTTTTTTGACGGCCGCCGCTTTTTTGGAAACGGACTTTTCCTCTGAAGTTTTTTTCGTGGGGCTTTTCATGGTCAGAACTTCTTCCTCGGTTATCGTGTCAACACTGAAAAAACACTTTTCAAATCTTGAAAGATCGTACATAATATCACTTTTCAGAATGATATTCAAGTTTTTCTTCCTTGTTAAAAAAATTTTTTTCGCGTTTTTTTGCATTTTTTTGCCTTTTTCTGTCCACAGAGCGCCCTGATACGGAAAGAAAAGGAAAAAAAGAGGAATCAAGCCAGAAGAGGATGAAAAGGAAAAAACAAGAAGCATTGCATTTCTTGCGAAACAGGGTATATTTCCGGGCATTCAATGCACAGAAACAATTTTTTTCTTCATGTGCGCATACAGCTATTTTGCATTGAGGAGGAATGATATGCTGATCCTTGAACACGGGTTGAAAATTCTTTTTACAGGCGACAGCGTCACCGACTGCGGACGGGACCGTTCCAACTGCTGCCATCTGGGCAGCGGCTATCCCTTTCTGATCGCATCGCGACTTGGTGCGGACCTGGCGGAAATGGAGCTTCAGTTCTTCAATACCGGGATCGGAGGGAACCGCATTTCGGACCTGAAAGCCAGATGGGTCGAAGACTGCATTGCGCTGAAACCGGATATCGTTTCCATTCTGATCGGAGTCAATGACACCTGGCACAGCTTTTCCGGGAAAGAAGTCATTCCGCCTGAGGTCTTTCGGAAAGACTACAGGGAAATTATCGAAAAGACGCTTGACGCTCTGCCTTCAGTCCAGCTCATTCTGATGGAACCCTTTGCGTTTCCGATAGATGAACAGCGTGCCTCCTTCCGTCCGGATCTTGATCTGAAAATCCACGTGGTCCGGGAACTCGCAAGAGAGTTCGCAGACGCCTTCCTTCCCCTCGACGGTCTCTTTGCCGAAGCCTCTTGCCGCGCTCCCATGACTCACTGGCTCGGAGACGGCGTGCATCCGACTCCGAACGGACATTCCCTCATTGCCGACGCCTGGATTGATACAGTCTGTGTCTGAAAATATGCAGTCCGTTTTTTTCTCTGATACTTCCGTATCCGTTCCGGGATCCGCTTCCAGCGCTGGAGACTGGATTGATCTCCATACGCACAGCAGTGCATCGGATGGATCGGATTCGCCTGCGATGCTGCTGGAGAAGGCCTGCGGACTGGGCCTTTCCGCCATTGCGCTTTGCGATCATGACACGGTTTCAGGACTGGATGAATTTCTTGAGGCCGCCGGGTCCAGATCCATTACGGCTGTACCGGGTGTGGAGATTTCCACCCGTCTTTATCAGAAAGAACTGCATATCGTGGGGCTTTTCATTCATCATCGGAACGGAAGGCTCCTGGAAGCACTGGAATCCGTCCGAGCGTCTCGTGAAAAGCGGAACAAACTCATGGTGGCTGGACTCAACGCCGCAGGATATGACATTTCTTATGACGAAGTAGCGGCTCTTGCCGGAGGTGAAAGCGTCGGCCGCCCCCATATTGCCGGTTTGCTGATTCGGAAAGGCTATTTCCAGACCTTTCAGGATGCCTTCGATCACTGTTTGAAACGGGGCACAAGGACTTATGTCCCCCGTGAACTGATGACGCCGCAGGAAGGCATCCGTCTTATACACGAAGCGGGCGGACTTGCCATCTGGGCTCACCCGATCTACCGCCAGACATCGGAACGGTTTTTTCTCCGCAAGTTTCTGAAAAAGCTCATCGCTGCAGGACTGGATGGGGTGGAGGCTTATTATTCCATGTTTTCTGAAGAACAGCGGGACCTGGTCTGTTCCGTCGCCGATGAACTGGGTTTGCTGATTTCTGGCGGCAGTGATTATCACGGAACGAATCAGCCTGGCATCTCCCTCGGATCTGGTTGCGGAAACCTGAAAGTACCGGCCTTCCTCCTGGAAAAAATGAAGACCAGGCTTAGAGAAAGGGATCTTATTTAGCCAAACTTCTCTTTTTTTTCCCCCCCCGCTTTTCCAAGTCTTTTCCCCTTGCCAAAAAAACGTTTTTGTGCTATAATGTCAGGGATTCTTTTTTTATGATTTTTTTTTGCTTGCTTTTACTTTGCGGGTATTACACGCATCATCTGCCTCAGAAGTGATTTTGTTTTCTGGAAAAAAAACGTCCGGCTGGCCTGCGGGGGGGCAGACGCGGAAATTGCGGACGGGAAAGCTGACAAGGAGTTTGACATGCCGTCCCTGAAGAAGAAATTCTCCTGGAAATGGCTTTACCGGAAGATCGTTCTGCAGGAAGGCTCTCCGGAGAGCGTGGCGAGAGGTGCGGCGATCGGGTTGTTTACCGGATTTGTCATTCCCATCGGGTTTCAGACTTTTGTGGTGTTTCCGCTGGCGTTTCTTTTCCGGGCGAACAAGATTCTTTCGTTTGTTTTCACGATGGTGACAAATCCCTATACGGTATTTTTCATTTATCCTCTTCAATGTTATATCGGGAGTTTGATTCTGATGAGGCCGATGAGCATGGGGGATATTGAGATCCGTCTCCGCTGTATCCTGAGGGAGCAGACGTTTCAGAGTCTGATGAATCTCGGGGGGATGTGGCGGGACCTTTTCTGGCGGGTGGGGCGCTGCTTGGAATTGTCAGTGCGCCGATCGGATATTTCGCCAGTTACGGAATGATACAGCGTTATCGGCAGAGGAAGGAGGCTCGTCTGAGAAAACGTCTTGCGGCGGCGGCCTCCCGTTGTTTCGGGCCAGATCCGGACGACGTCTCGCGGAAGCGTCTGCAGGAACATGATGGGAACGGAGTGTGACGGAAAAAATGAAATCTCTGCGCGAAAAAACGCGGAAAGTTGCTTTGAACGTTGATGTTGTCTTCAATCCCCATGACCCGAAGTACAAGGCCATTCCCCTGCCGGAGAAATACACGGTCCTTCAGGCGCTCGGGCAGGGGGGGATGAAAACCATCCTTCTGGTGCATGATTCCGAGGCGGGGCGGGATGTGGCGCTGGCGGTCATGAACCGGAAAGATGATCTGATTGCCCGCGAACGCTTCTGCAACGAAGCGAGAATCACCTCCCAGCTGGAACACCCGAACATCATTCCGCTTCATGAAATGTCCCTGGACTGCGGCCTTCCTTATTTCACGATGAAATATGTCTGCGGAGACGATCTTGCGGAAATTCTGGAGGGTCTTGCGCGCGGGAATGCGAAATATCAGAAGAAATACACTTTGAACCTTCTTCTGGATATTTTTCTGAAGATTTGCGATGCCATTGCCTTTGCCCATTCCAAAGGGATCATCCATCTGGATTTGAAACCGGAAAATGTTCAGGTCGGCGATTTCGGGGAAGTGCTGGTTCTGGACTGGGGACTGGCCAAACAGCATGAGGAAATGGATACCTTCGACCGCGGGGACTCGCCCAAGTCCTCTGCCGCCGCGGCATCTTCCACCCCGGTATTCAGCGACTCCCTTGCAGCCCTCACTGTGGACGGTCTCATCAAAGGCACCCCCTCCTACATGGCGCCGGAACAGGCGGCGGGGAAAAACAGCCGCCGCGGATACCGGACCGACATTTATGCACTGGGAGGCATTCTCTATTCCATGCTGACCTTCAAAGTTCCTGTGGACGGGCGCACCCCCGAAGAAACCATCCGCAATGCGCTGAAAGGCTACATTCGCTCCATCCGGAAAATGGCTCCTCGCGGGCGTGGAGTTCCCATTCAGCTGGAATGCATTGCCTACAAGGCGATGGCCCGGAATCCGGATCAGCGTTATGCGAGTGTCGCGGATCTGAAGGCGGATATTGCAGCGTATCAGAAAGGTTTTGCCACGAAGGCGGAAAATGCGGACTGGATGACTCTTTTGTTTCTCTTTCTGCGAAGAAACCGACGTCTTATTCAGGTGGCATTGCTCCTGATTGTGGTTGTTTTCAGCATGTTCCGAATCTTTCTGCATCTGCTGGATTTGGAGCTGGACAGCATTACCACGACGTTTGACAATTATAAACAGTCCATCATCCGCGAAAAACAGGCGGAACTCGGTCGGAGCTGGAACTTGAGTTTTGAGGAGAATTTTTCAGACAGTTATCTTCTGGAGCGCTGGTCTCTGGAAGATTTCTCCGGTACGCCTCTGCCTACTGCCGCCGCGGCATCTGCCATCATGCCCGGTCCTGACGGCGCCATCATCGGCAGCGACCGTCCGTTACGCATCCGCTACCGTGACACCCTGCCGCCGTCCGATTTCCGGGTTTCAACGAAACTAGCTCTTTTTGACGGTTTTTTCTCCCCCTTCCTTCTTTCCTTTCAAGGGCCTTCTCCTTCGGAAAGCTATGAAATCCGTTACAACTGTGGGGAACGGCAAAGCGTTTTCCAGATCCGTGAGCTGGGGACTGGAAAGATCCTCGGGGAAACTCCGTTCCAATTCCCTGAGGGCGGGGAAGAACTGCAGCTTGACTTTTCCATGAAAAGTTCCCCGGACAGCAGAAATTTTCAGTTGAGCCTCTTCCTCAACGGGGAACAGAAACTCTCCGTCGTCAAGGACCGGACCTTTTTTTCCGGAACCGCCGGTTACCGTTTTTCCTATCAGGTGGAGAATGCGGAGTTGCGGATCGGCAGTCTGAAAATATATGTGCTCGGTCCTCCCAGGAAAGTGGATCTGCTCGAATTTGCCGGAATCCAGCTGGCGAAAGGGAATTTTGCCAATGCCAGAGATTTTTACAGAGAAGTTGAAGAATCGGAAATGGACCCCGTCAGGAAACTTGCCGCCGTAAAAGGTCGCATTCTGACGGATGAAATGGAAAAATGCTCAGGAGATATAAATACTTGGAAAAAATTCCTGAAGGATTCCCTCCCGGGGACGGAACTGGAAGTTTTTTCCGATGCCGATGGCATCTGTCTGAAAGTGCATGGCTGGAAATCGGGGACTTTCCCGGAAGACCTGCCGGTATCGAGGCTGATTCTTTCCGGACTATCCAGCTCTCTCCCGGAAGGGATTTCCTCCCTTTCTTCTCTGAAGAGTCTGGAACTCAGGGATGGAGAAATCCGTTCGTTCAAGCCGCTGGAAGGGCTTCCTCTGAAGAAACTGAGCTGCCGGAACATGACGCTGCCGCCGCTTTCCGGGTTATCCGGGCTTCCGCTGGAAGAAGCGGATTTCCGAAACTGCAGAGGAATTGTCTTGGACGGGATCGGGGATTTGCATTCATTGCGCAGGCTCACTCTCTCCCGCTGTGGACTGGAAGACATTCATGTGCTCTCCTCTCTTCCGATGACCGTTCTCGATTTGAGTGAAAACCGTTTGACGGATGTGAGCGCTCTTTCATCGCTTCCCCTGACAGATTTGAACCTTTCCGGCAATCAGCTTAAACAGGCGGAGGCGACTGGAAGCATGCGTACGCTGAAGACCCTGGATCTTTCCGGCAATACTTTGGAAAGACTGCATCTTCCGTCCGGGGGGGCTCTGACCGTGCTGAAAGCGGATTCCAACCGTCTTCAGGACTGTTCCTCCCTGCTCAATTCCTATCAGCTGGAGATCCTTTCTCTCCGCGGCAACGGGATTTCGGACCCGCCGCATTTCGGGGCGTTTGAAAACCTGCGTGAACTGTATCTGGACGGCAATGAAATCACGGATCTGGCTTTCCTGATTCCGGGATGCCGGCAGCTTCGGAGTCTGGGAATTTCGTTCAACCGGATTCGGAAACTGGATCCACTGGCATCACTGAAGAGTCTCAGGAGTCTGGACTGTTCTGGGAACGAAGTGGAATCGCTTCTTCCGCTTGCGGGTCTGCATCTGGAAGAGCTTTCCGTCTGGGGATGTCCCATCAGGGATACCGGGGGGGTATTTTCAAATCCGCCGGAAAAGGCATTTCTGTTTGATCCTCTTTCCCTGAACCAGACCTTTCTGGAGGAAATGGATCCGTCCCGGCGTTCCTCCCGGTTGCTTCTTCATAGCATCGGTGTCCTGAACGCGTTCCGGAACGGGAACATTGAGTCACTGAAATCTTATGCTGCACCCTATTCAGGAAGAAAATACCTGGCGATTCCTCAGCCCTTTTCATGGGATGCCGCCGTGAAAACGGCGGAAAAGCTGGGTGCAAAACTGCCTTCCTCGGAAGATCTGACTGTGCCGCTTCAGACTCTTGCAGGAGAATTGACTCCGGCATTCTGGATTCGCGGAAGGGATCTTTCTCCCAGCGGAAAAAACGGGGATTCCACTGCCAGGTCTTCTGAGGGTGTGGTTTTTTCGCGCCGGGATGCGGAAGACCATTTTGAACGCATTTCTCAACAGGATCAGCGCCGTTTCCCCTTGGTTCTCTACTGGGAATAAAAAAACAGCCGGGCGAACAGGAAAAAAAGGGGGAGGGAAGACAGACACTGCCTGGCCGTTCCCCTTTTTTTTGATCCTTTCTTTTTCTTCTTTTTTTTCTTTTCCTTTTTCATATACTTGCGCGATGATTGTTGCATTTCCTGCGCCGCCATGTTATATTAAAGAGTTTTTTCTTTTTTTAATGGATTATTTCAATCATTTCTGAAAGGTGATTTTGTCATGGCGATAGCTGCTGAAGGCGATTTGATGGAAAAAGTTGTCAGTCTCTGCAAAAGAAGGGGGTTTGTCTTTCAGAGTTCCGAGATATACGGGGGGTTCAACGGATTCTGGGATTACGGACCCTATGGTGCGGCACTGAAGAAAGCCGTGGAGCAGCTCTGGTGGAATGAGATGGTTGAGAAACGGAACAACGTGGTGGGGCTGGATTCCACGGTGATCTGTCATCCGCGAGTCTGGAAGGCCTCCGGACATGTGGATCGTTTCGGAGACATCATGTGCGACTGCCGGGATTGCAAAACCCGTTTCCGTGTGGACCAGATGCCGGATCCGACGACCTGCACGAACTGCGGCTCGAAGAATCTGACCCCTCCGCGGGAGTTCAATCTGATGATGAAGACGTATGTCGGACCGGTTTTTGACGAAGAACACATTGCATATCTGAGGGCCGAGACCTGTCAGCCGATCTTTGTGGACTTCAATCTTGTCCGTGTGGCGACCCGTCAGCAGCTTCCGTTCGGGATTGCACAGATCGGGAAAGCCTTCCGCAACGAAATTACGCCGAGGATGTTCACTTTCCGCTGCCGTGAATTCACGCAGATGGAGATGGAGTTTTTCTGCAGGGAAGAAGAATCCATGAAGTGGTTTGAGTACTGGAAAGAGGAACGTATCCGCTATTACCGGGAGATTCTCGGATTCCGTGAGGATGAGATTCATATTTATGTGCATGAAAAACTTGCGCATTATGCGAAGGCTGCGATTGACATTGAATTCAAGTTCCCGTTCGGCTGGGGCGAATTGGAAGGCGTCCATCACCGCGGGACCTGGGATCTTTCCAGACATCAGGAGTTTTCTGAAGAGAATCTGGAATATTTTGATCAGGAAAGGAACGAGCGTTTCACACCGACTGTGGTGGAAACCTCTGTGGGGCTTGACCGGACGCTTCTGGCAATACTCTGCCATGCCTATGCGGAAGACAAGGCTCCCACGAAGAAGGAAGGCATGGAAGATGATGTCCGTATTGTTCTCCGTTTCCCGTCCCGGATTGCTCCTGTGCAGGTGGCTGTGATGCCTCTTTCCAAGAAACTCAATGACACTGCAGCGGAAATTCAGAAAGATCTCCGCCGTTTCTACCGTACGGAACTGGATGTGACGGGCAATATCGGGAAACGGTATCGCAGACAGGACGAAATCGGGACGCCTTTCTGTGTGACAGCGGATTTCGATACGCTCAACGACAATGCTGTGACGGTTCGCGAACGAGATTCCATGGCACAGGTCCGAGTCCCTGTTTCTGAACTCAAATCCTATCTGGACCGGGAGATATACGGGATCTGATTTTTCTTCTTTCTTCAAGACTGCGATTTTATCTGGAGGATATTGAAATATGACGAAAAAAGCTGTTGTTGTTTCATTGCTTTTGTCCCCTGTGCTGTGTTTTCTTTCGGCGTGCACGAGCATTTTTAGCGACACTCAGGCGGAAGCGATCTATACTGCATTGCAAAAGAAGGAAGATCCCGGGAATAAAATTGCCGGATATTCATCATTGCGCCTGACTTATGAGAATGCTGCATCAGGGGTGACGCTTGTCATGACATTCAAGCGTCCTTCGATGCTGCTGTTTGAAACTTTCCGCAAAGGTGAAAAAGTTCCATTTCTTGCCTATGGCTTGAAAAACGGAGTTCTCAGGGAAAAATCGGAGGATCAGCCGGTTACTCTGATCTACAACGGCCCGATGCGTGCATCCTTCCAGTATCTTTATGAATCTAAGATGGATATGAACAGGATCGTTGATTCCGTTTCTTCGGATGGGCTGGAATATATAGACAACATTCTCTGCGATAAATTAAATCTGCATTTGAAAACGAAATATGCGGTTCGTCAGATTACCCTGTATATTTCCCGCGAGACGGGGTACTGCATCCGCAGTGTTTGCGCGCCTGATCCGAATCTTCCGAATGAGCTGTGGACTGATGATTTTTCCGATTTCAGAAATTATGACGGAGTTGTTTTCCCCGGTCAGGTGTCCACAACATTCGGGAAGACGATCAGTACATTCAAGCTTCAGAAAGTCGAACCCAATCTCTCTTTCCCTGACACCATTTTTGATTTCCAGACAGAGGGAAAATAAAAAAAATACGGCAGGCGGATGCCTGCCGGGTGCAGGGAATGCAGCGAGAGCCGAGGAGTATGAGGGCGAGGAACCCTCATGCTTTTTTTATTTATTTATTTATTTTTATTTTTTTTTGCCTCCGGCGGCCAGCGTCTCGCCGCTGGACCGCGACAAGGTCACGGACCTTGACCTCGAGAAAAATGCTCAACGCATTTTTCCGTAATTTTTTTTTTCTCTCTCTGCCGCTGCCTGATTCTTTTATGTGCCCGCATCAAGAAATTTACATCTCAAAAGATCATATTTTCTGTTTGAGCGGAGAAGAGGAATAAAAATCAGGAAAGAGATTTGTTTTTTCGCACAAACGGCATTATATTTCACCCATATACATCAATGGAAACTGTATAGACAAGCGTTCTGTCGTTTCAAATAAAACCATAACATAAGGAAAGGCATAAAAGATGGCTGTGAATTACAAAGATCTGGGCCTCGTCAACACCAAAGACATGTTTGCGAAAGCCATGAAGGGGCATTATGCGATCCCCGCTTTCAATTTCAACAACATGGAACAGCTGCAGGCAATCATTCAGGCGTGTACGGAGAATGAATCCCCTGTGATTCTCCAGGTTTCCAAAGGAGCCCGTCAGTATGCGAATCAGACGCTTTTGCGCTACATGGCGCAGGGTGCGGTCGAATATTCCAGAGAAATCAGCGGAGGGAAGGGGCCCGTTCCCATCGTTCTGCATCTTGACCACGGGGACAGTTTTGAACTTTGCAAATCCTGCATTGATTTTGGATTTTCCTCTGTGATGATTGACGGATCCTCTCTTCCGTATGATGAAAACGTTGCGTTGACCAGAAAAGTGGTTGAATATGCTCATCCGCGCGATGTGACTGTGGAAGGCGAACTCGGTGTCCTCGCGGGGGTTGAGGATGAAGTTTCCGCCGCGGAATCCCATTACACAAAGCCGGAAGAAGTGATTGATTTCGTCACCAAGACAGGGGTTGATTCCCTTGCCATTTCCATCGGCACATCTCATGGCGCTTACAAGTTCACGCCGGAACAGTGCACCAAGGATCCGAAAACCGGAAAACTGGTTCCGCCTCCGCTTGCCTTTGACGTTCTGAAGGCTGTTGAGGAAAAACTTCCCGGGTTCCCGATTGTTCTTCACGGCGCGTCTTCCGTTCCTGAAGAGGAAGTGGAAATCATCAATAAGAACGGCGGTGCTCTGAAGGCGGCCATCGGCATTCCGGAAGAAGAACTCCGTGAAGCGGCGAAATCCGCTGTCTGCAAGATCAATATTGACTCGGATTCCCGTCTTGCCATGACGGCTGGGATCCGCAAGGTCTTCACTGAAAAACCTGCCGAGTTTGACCCGAGAAAATATCTTGGTCCGGCTCGTGACAGAATGAAAGCCATGTATGCTCATAAGATCATCAACGTGCTCGGTTCTGCCGGACATGCTTATGACAAGGAATAAGTTTCAGGCTTTTATCTGATTTCCTTCCCCTGTTTTTCCTGAAAAGAGAAAAGCAGGGGATTTTTTTAGTTTCATTCGCTGCCCGAATAAAGAAACTATGGAAAAATGCGGAGCATTTTTCTCGAGGTCAAGGTCCGTGACCTTGTCGCGGTCCAGCGTCTCGCCGCTGGACCGCCGGAGGCAAAAGAAATAAAAAAATATTGCGAAGCAACAAATTACGGAAAAATGCGGAGCATTTTTCTCGAGGTCAAGGTCCGTGACCTTGTCGCGATCCAGCGGCGAGACGCTGGTCGTGCGGAGCACGAAATCTTAAAAAAATAAAAAAAAAGCATGAGGACTCCTTGCCCTCATACTCCTCGGCAGGATTGCATCTCCTGCACCCGGCAGGCATCGCCTGCCGTATTTTTTTTCTCCCTTCTGAAGAGAAATTTCAGTTCAGATGCCCGGAGGCAATTTTGAAAGCATGTGGGAACGAAGCTTTGTGACATGCTCTCCATCCATTCTGAAAGTTCCATCTCCGACGGCATGGAAGAATCGGATCTCTTTTTTACTGGAATCCCGCCAGGCTTTGACTGCTGAAAGCACTACAATTCCGTAAGACTCTATATACTCCAAAACCCTGCATTCAATATTGAACGGACATTCCGCAATCAGAGGCGCTTTTACCTTCTCCGCCTTCAATGGCGTTAAAGAGAATTTTTGAAACTTATTCTCCGTATCCCCCGAACATGCGCCGATATCCACCGTCTTTTCCATTAAATCAGCCGAAGGAATGGCAACAACACATTCCCGACTCTTCATCAAAGCCTGAAATGAATAGTTCCATGGGCCTGTGACAATTGCAAATCTTGCGTCAAAATCCAGCACCGTACTCCAGGAAATTGTCATGATATTCTTTTTCCGTCCGTTCGCCGTGGCAACCAGAAGCACTGGACCAGGTTCAATCAGCGTAAAGACTCGATTCAAAGGAAATTCTTTCATCATGAAACGACTCCCTTGTTTTTTCCCCTATGTTTTTCCTCAGACTTCTCACTGCTCCAGGACCTTCTTTCTCCCAATATACATTCCTTCCTTTCAATGTCAATCAATGCATGAAGAAGGCAAAAACGGCAAATAGTGACGAAGAAACAGGTAAAAAAACTCGCCGGGAAAGAGGGCAGGGGAAGGAAAAGAACCCCCTGTCCTGTTGTGTAAATGGAATTGAAAGAAGAAAAAAAAAAGAAGGAAGAACGTTTTCACTGCTTTTTATGAATTGTCCGATTCAGGAAAAGCGGGTCCCTCCCGTGATTTCTGGAGAATGTCCGTGATTCCGTTTCTCAAGTTTCAACAGGAGCGCCTCCCGCTCGGAGAAGGAAGGATGACGGCATTTGAATGCCTTGTAAAGCGGATGAACTCCTTCGGGAAGAGGATCATTCAGAAGTTTGCGGAGAGCGGAAATCAGCTTTTCCGGTCCGCCGCAGAAATCGGAAGCCATCCGGTCCGCCTCAAATTCACAATGCCGGCAGAACAGGTTGAAGAGAGGCAGCAAGATCCAGAGCGTGGATTCCAGAACGAAAAGACAAAGCAGAATTTCCGTTTCGAACACGAATGGCGGCAGAGTGCCGGGATCGGGATTGAGTGTGGAAGCGGAAACAGAAGAGGAAACTTCCGGATAAAACTGCTGGAAAATCCAGAAGTCTTTCAGCATCAGAGAGCAGAGCGGAAGAATCAGAATCAGTCCGGCGGCCTGAATGGCAAACAGTTTCTCCCGATGCTTTCCGACGCCATGCGCCGTTTCATGAGCAATCACGGCAAGGAGTTCCTCACGGGTCAGGATTTTTTTCAGAGTGTCGCTCAGAAAAATTTTTCTGGAACAGCCCGTCCCGGAAAGAAACGCATTTGCATGATTCGTCCGGGAGGAAAAATCCAGAATTTTGAGTCCCTTCATTCGGAATCCCCCCCGGGATAAAATTGCTTCCGCCTCCTTTTCCAGAATCGGATCTTCCGGATTCTTCACCTGAAAAAACAAGTGCAGAATGTACGGAGCAAAAAAGTCTGCCGCCAGCAGGAACAGCAGAGCCGATAGCGGAAAATACAGCAGACATGCCGTCTGTCCCGCTTTTTTCAGAAGAAATACAAGCAGGAATCCGGCCGCTCCGGAGAAAAATCCCCCCAGCAGCAGGCATTTTCCCTGATCCGCAAAAAACTGTGCCATGGAAGTATGTCCGTATCCGTATTCCCGTTCGGACAGAATCGTCTTTCGGAAAGCCGGCGGGATTTGCAGGAGAAAACGCAGGAAAAAGAATCCGGCGAAAAACAGCATGGATGCAATCTTTTCCCCTGTGGAAGGAATTGTCTTTTCCAGAAAAGCGCTGTACACGGGAAAAAGTCCCCCGGGAAGAAGAAGCCCCCAGAAAAGGACGTCAAGCCAGCTGCCGATGTTTTCAAGACGGTCTTTTTCTATGAAATATCCTGCCAAAGGTGTTTTTGAACGCATCCTTTTTGCATTCAATGCATTCAAAAACATTTCCCCGCAGACGGAAAAAAGAAGAAGAGTGAAGAAAACCCAGAAAACGGGCGAAGTAAGTGTGCTGCAAGCGAACATCAGGAATGTGAGACTTTCTTGCCGGCAAGGGTGAGACGGAGCGCCTTCTCTGCAATGTCCGCAAGCTGATCCAGTTCCTCCTCCGGTGTGTTCAGAGGGGGCAGGAAGTAGAAACTGTCCCCGATCGGGCGGAGGAGTGCACCGAGGCGGGCGGCATTTTTGTAAAACTCAAACCCAGTTCTTTCGTTTTTCGGGAACGGGCACCCCGTTTCCGGATTCACGATATCCGCGGCCGCGACAAATCCGATTCCGCGCACATGGGAGAGCGCTCCTCCCGAAGACGCCGCAATGCGTTTCATTCTTTCCAGCAAAGAACGGCCTCTGGAACGGACAGATTCCAGAATTTGTTCTTCGCGATAGACTTTCAGCACTTCCAGCGCTGCTGCTGCGGCGGGGGCATAGCCGGAATAGGTGGTGGAATGAACAAATGCCCTGCCGGAAAGATAGTCTCCGTAAAAGGCATTATATATTTCTTCCGTCGTCATGACGGCTGCCAGAGGGACGAATCCGGAAGTCATTCCTTTGGATAAGGTGGCGATGTCCGGAAGGATCTCTGCGTGTTGACATGCCATCATTTCACCCGTCCGCCCGAATCCAGTGAAAATTTCATCCGCAATCAGATGCACTCCATGATCTTTTGTCCATTTCCGCAGACGGCGGAGAAGATCCGGACTGTACAATTTCATTCCCCCCGCCCCCTGAAGCACCGGTTCCACCAGGACTCCGGCAAGATTTTGCGCATGGGAATCGAGAATGGTTTCCATTTTTTTCCAGTCCTCTTCCGGCATGTTGTTCCAGAGCGGGGAATCGGGACCGTCCAGATAAGGGACGGGGGCAAGTTTGCCGATGTGAGGAAGGAGATGGCGGAAGGGACCGGAATAAAAATCACTGTCACCCGCCGCCAGCGTGAGAATGGTTTCCCCATGATATGCGTTTTCCAGCGACAGAAAATGCTTCTTCTCCGGATGCCCGCTCTGCGCATGATACTGCAGACTCATTTTTATGGCGATTTCCACAGAAACACTTCCGTTTTCCGCCAGAAAGACCCGGCTCAGACCGGGAATGGTCTCCGCGAGCGAGGAACAGAGTTCCGCCACCGTTTCCGCACAGCAGTTCGCCATGATGACGTGTTCAAAACGGTTGACCTGCTCAAGAAAGGCTTTCTTGATTCTGGGATGGGCGTGTCCCAGACTTTTACACCACCAGGAACTGATTCCGTCCAGGATCACCCGTCCATCCTTGAGGAACAATTTAGATCCCTTGGCCGATTCCACCGCCATGGGAGGAAAGTCCGCGTAATCCTTCATTTGCGCGCAGGGATGCCAGAAATGGCGCAGATCCATTTCAATCAATTCATTTGTATTCATTTTTTGATCCGTTCTCCTGAATCGGGTTTCATTTTCCTGAGTAAAAAAAGAATAATAGCTCTCCGGGAGGGGAACTTCAATCTGTTTTCCGGAGAAATACAGGAAAAAAGACAAAAAAAACGGATCTTTACACTTGTTTTTGTCCGCCTTGAAATTATATTAAAGCGTTTTTTCCGGAACCGGATCATGTCCCTATCGTCTAGAGGCCCAGGACACCAGGTTCTCATCCTGGTAACACGGGTTCGAATCCCGTTGGGGATGCCAGCAGAAGGCAGTTCCTTACCTTGATTTCCCTCCTTCCCGCTTTGAAGACAAGGATGCTTTACACTTTCACTCTCCATCCGCCTTTTGTTTTTTCTCCCTCCGGAACACGCTGAAGGGGTGGGGGGACGGGTAAAAAAAAACTCCAGAGAGCTTTCTGAACTTGTCTCCAGAAGTATTTTTTTTCTTGAACTTGCGGCAATTTGTGATATAATATGCGTTTGTCTTTATGCAGTTCGTGAAAAGACGTTTTGTTTTTTTTAGACCACGTTTCACAAAAAAATGGAAAGGCGGAAAAATGTCCAACAGTCCTTTTGATGACTTGAAGGATCGCGGATTCGTTTACCAGATCACGGCGGAAGAAGCAGTAAAGGAACTTTTGCTGAAAGAAAAAGTGTACTTTTACGTGGGCTTCGATCCGACTGGAAGCAGTCTGCATGTCGGACATCTTCTGCCTGTCATGGCCATGCGCAGACTTCAGGCGGCGGGGCATCATCCCATCGTACTTGTCGGCGGCGCCACGGGTCTGGTGGGTGATCCCTCAGGAAAATCCGAGGCCAGGCCGATCCTGACCAAGGAAAAAGTTGCCGAAAACGCGGCAGCCCTGAAAGCCCAGCTTTCCCGTTTCATCTCCGTGGATCAGGCCACTTTCGTCAACAATGCAGAATGGTTCTCCGATATGCTGTATCTGGATTTTCTCCGTGATATCGGATCCAAATTCAGCGTCAACAAAATGCTCACGGCGGAATCCGTCCGGATGCGTCTTGAGACGGGGCTGTCCTTCCTCGAATTCAACTACATGATCCTCCAGGCCTATGATTTCTATGTGCTCAACCGGAAATACAACTGCAAGCTTCAGCTCGGCGGTCAGGATCAGTGGGGCAATATCACCTGCGGCACGGAACTTGTCCGGAGAATCGCCCATCAGGAGGTCTTCGGACTCACTATGCCGCTCCTGATGAACAGCAATGGCCAGAAATTCGGAAAATCGGTCGGAGGAGCCGTCTGGCTCGACAAGAACCGCACTTCCGTTTTCGACTACTATCAGTTCTGGAGAAATACCGACGATGCCGATGTGAAAAGACTTCTCCTGTATTTCACTTCGCTTCCCGTCCCTGAAATCCATTCCATCTGTGCAGAAAACTGCAACATCAACCGTGCCAAGGAAATCCTCGCTTATGAAGCGACAGCTCTTGCTCACGGTCCTGAAGAAGCGGAAAAAGCCTATCTCGCCGCCGGATCCAAATTCGGGTTCGCTGATCCGGAGTGCAATGTCCCCACAAGCAGCGCCGTCGCCAGAATTTCCCTCTCCAACGCCGCCGCTGCCGCCGATCTGCCCACCTATGGGCTGACTCTGTCTGAAAATGACTCCGGAGAGAAAAAAATCTGGATCTGCAAACTCATGACCGATGCGGGACTCTGCAAATCCAACGGTGAGGCTAGACGTCTGATTCAGGCAGGCGGAGCCTATCTCAACGACGAACGCATCTCAGATCTGAATTTGAATCTGGATGCCTCCGCATTCCAGAACGGGCCTGTCCTCTTGAAAACAGGAAAGAAAAACATCCGGAGAATTGTTCTTCTTTCCTGATCGGGCCTTCCCGTTCCACTGTCATGCACTCCCTGCATTGCAGATCCCTGTTTTTTGTTTTTCCCCCCTTGGCGACAGGAAAAAATCCGTCCCAAGGGGATTTTCTTTTCCGTGCTCTCTGCAGATCATTTCGTCTTGTTTTTTTCCAGCCAAGAGAGAAAAAGAGGGAAAAAGAAAAACGTAGGGAAAGCAGGAGCAGAAAGAAGAAAAAAAGGAAGAAAAAAAGCCGGACGAGAGCAAAAGGCTTCTCTCATCCGGCTTTGGGATAATGAAAAAAAATGCGGTGAGGATTTTTCTTATTTTCATGGAAGAAAAAGAAAATTCTCCGGAGGGGAATTGCTATTTCACATCCACGACTTCGTTTTTCCGTCTGGATTCTTCTGCGGCAAAAACCATCAGATGGCTTTCCAGAGATTCATCCACTCCGGAAAGGATGCAGGAAGGATCGCGGGTCGCGAGGGCCTGGACAAAGGCATCCATGAGGCCGCCGTCTCCGCCGCCATGCCCTGTAAGAATGCCGCCGTCATTTTTCAATTCGGTGTCAATAGTGGTTTTTTCTCCGGTGAGGAAGTCCGTGACATGGATGAACTGACTGTCTGCGAGAATGGATCCGCGCGTTCCGAAGATCCGGGTCTGTCTTCCGGATTCATTGCAGAATGCGGTCATGGTCATGGAAGCCGTTCGGCTGCCTTCAAAAGTGAGGTTGACGACCTGATTGTCCACTACATCGTTATCACAGGCAAAGACACAGCGTCCGTAGGGGCCTTCCCGGAGCGCCTTCAGAACACCTTCTTCGGTCAGATCCGTTGTGATGACGTCTGTCGGCCATCCTTTGAGTCCCTTGAAGATCCGGTCACGCAGGTAGATCTTGATTGCGGAGTAGGGACAGCGGCATTCAATTCCGGCGGGACAGTCCGTGCATCTGTCCGCCGCTCCCGCAGGCTGATGCTCTTTTTTAAAATAGTTCAGAAAGCCGAAGGACTGGGCTTTCTGACAGGGCACGTCCATCATGTAACGGAGCCAGTCCAGATCATGACAGCATTTCTGAAGCAGCATGAAGGAAGACTCCTTTTCGTTTCTCCAGTTCCCGCGGACAAAGGAATGCGCCTGATGCCAGTGCCCAACCGGTTCCAGATGCTGGATCGACACCACATCCCCGATCACCCCGGATTTCAGAAGTTCTTTCAGACGGCGCGTAAATGCCGTGTAGCGAAGCACATGGCAGACCGCAAAAATAATCTTGGCTTTTCTGACTTCCGCAACAATTCTGCGGCAGGCGTCCGGAGTGGGAGCAATCGGTTTTTCCAGAAGCATGTCATAGCCGAGTCTGGCAAAGGCGATTGCCGGAGCTTCATGCATGGCGTCCTGTGTACAGATCAGAACGGCGTCGGCAAATTTCGGAAGCTTTGCGACTTCAGACCAGCAGCGGAAACGCCTTTCCTCCGGAATTCCGTGCCTGTCTCCGATTCTGTTCCGGTAGAAGTCACGCGGTTCCGCCACTGCGACGATTTTCGCCCGTTCCGGAAATTCTTCCACAAAGGTGGAGTATCCGGTGCCTCTGGCCCCGGCGCCGATCACAATCAGTTTGACTGGTTCAGACATTTTTGAGACTTATCCTTCTTCTCTTGTTTTTTATTCAAGTTGTGGTTTTTGTCTTTATGAAAAAAATAAAGACCATAAAAACGTACCTGCCCGGGCATGAAAATCAAGCCCTTTGCCGGTTTCTTTCTCCGAAAAAGATTTTTTGCGTGACATTGTTGCAAAATACTTTCCTCAATCACTGGAAAAATATAGGGAATGAGTTTATCTTGTACACAGACATCGAAGAAATATGAGGGAGAATATTCAGAAAAAAATGCGCTGATCCTTTCACTCGGATTCCCGGAGAGGGGGAAAAAGAGTATTGCTGCTGGGGGGAGAAAAAACAGCATTTCTCTTTTTCCGCTGCGCTTTCCTCCCTCTCTCGCAGCTTCCCGTGAACGACTTCAAAGCGGCCGCCCAGGCGGCAGAATTTGTTTTCCCCGTTCTCTTTTGTCCCGAAAATAAAAAAAAGAAAAAGAGCTTGTCCTTTATGAGAAGTTCCGTGACATTGCAGATGAAAGGCGAAATTGCCGCTCCCGGATTTAAACCCCTGATCTGGAAACTTGCGTCGGAAGCTGCTCTCGGCGGATGGATCACGGATGACGAAGGCTCGGCTCTGATGCGTCTTGAAGGCTCCATGGAAAAAATTGAAGGGTTCATCCGGAGTCTTCCTTCCAATCTTTTTCCCGTCTACCGTTTGAAGGAACTGCGCATCATGAAACAGGAATCCGACCGGAATCTGGATCCGCAGTCCCGGAAAGGCTTCCGGATTCTCGGGACGCCGCAGGCCTTTCATGAGATCCGACCGGATTATGCGCCCTGTGCCTCCTGTCTGGAAGAAATGATGAATCCGGCGTCGCGGCGTTACTGCTATCCGTTCTGGTCCTGCGGCGACTGCGGACCTTCGTATTCCGCGATGCTCCGGAGTCCTTTCATCCGAAAGAACACGTTCCTCTCCTCATTCCCACCCTGCCGGATCTGCATGGAGGAGTATGGGAATTCGGAGGACAGGAAACATTTTCATTCTGAACTTCTTGCATGCCCGCAGTGTGGTCCGCGGCTTTTCCTGACCGACCGGGCAGGGGGATTGCTGGATGACAGCAATCCGGTCTGTTCCGCAAGGAAGGTCATTGCCTCCGGCGGCATTCTGGCGCTGCAGTCGCTTTTCGGAGGATTTCACCTGTTTCTCAATTCTTCCGACCGTGCGGCTCTGGAGAGACTCAGACATTTGAAAAAGATTCCAACCCGTCCGATTTCCCTGATGGCCAGAAATATGGATGTCATCCGCAAGATCTGCATCTGTTCTGAGGAGGAGGAGAACCTTCTGCTTTCTCCCGCCGCACCGGTCGTGATTCTGAGAATGAAAGAGGGAGTGGAGGAATTCCTGCCGACGGATCTGATCTGTCCGGGTTCTCCGAATCTGGGTGTCTCCCTTCCGCCGACCTCTCTCATGTTCCTTCTCTTTGAACATGATTCCTGTGAAGGATCCCCGAAACCCTTTGATCTTCTGGCCAGTTGCAGCAGCAACTGGGACGGAACCACGGAAGGAGTCTCGATCGACCAGCTTTTTGCGGACCTTTCCGGAATTGCGGACCGTTTCCTCTGTCATGACCTCCGAATCGGAATGGAGTGTGTTTCTTCCGTGGCTGCCGTCAGGGAAGGGGGGGTGCAGATATTGAGACGGGCTCGCGGATATACGCCTCTGCCCGTGAATCTGAAAGTGCCTCTCCGCCGTATTGCCGCGGCCTTCGGTTCGGACAAGGCCAATTCCGTCGCGCTCGGATTCGGCTATAAAATCATTCCATCACAATATCTTGGAGATATCAGAACCGATACCGCGGCGGAACGTCTTTGTCACATGCTGGAACATTTTACAATGCTTTTTGACACCGTCCCGGACGTCGTCGCCTGTGACATGAACATGAATCTTCTTTCCTCACGGGCCGCATCCCGTTTTGCCGAAAAATATTCCCTTCCGCTTGTTTCTGTGCAGAAACATCATGCCAACGCGCTGGCGTGTATGGCGGAAAACGGACTGGAAAATGCTCTGGCTTTCGTTTTCGATGAAGGCGCACCGGGCCCGGACGGAATTCTCTGGGGCGCGGAACTTCTGGAAACGCGGATTTCCTCTTTCCGACGCCTTGCCACGTTCCAGCCCGTGATTCTCCCCGGCGCGGAAAATGCCATTCTGCGTCCGCTCCGCCAACTGGCAGGAAGGATGTTCCAGGCCGGAATTCCCATCACCGACTCCTGGCTAGAGCAGATGCATGCAGATGCCTCGGAACTGGAGTTGTGGAAGCATGCTTTTGAACGAAAATCGGGACGGTTCATCCTGAGTCACGCCGCGGCAAGACTCTTCGATTCTATTTCCGCCATGCTCGGTATCGCCCCGGAATTCTGCAGTTATCCGGAGGAATCCTCTTCTTCACTTTCCAATGCTGCGCTCCGCTGTACGGAAAAGCCCGAGTCCATTCCCGAAGAACTGACGGAACTCTTTGGATTCAGAATCGCGGAAGAGGATTCCATGGCCTTGATCGACTGGGCTCCGACCTTCCGCCATTTTTCCACGCACAAGCCTTTCGATTCCTCGGATCTGCCTCGTCTCGCCATGGCGTTCCACATCTCTCTTTCAAGAGCAATTGCTGAAATGGCTGAATTCGGAGCGGCAAAGTCCGATTTACGCGATATCGTGCTTTCCGGTTCCTGTTTTACCAATGGACTGCTTTCAAATCTGGTGGGAAATACCCTGAAGGGAAAAGGATTCCGGGTTCATGTGCATCACATGATTCCCCCGGATGATTCCGGAATTTCCGTCGGGCAGATTTATCACGCAGGATTATCCAACTGATTCTCTTTATGCAATGAGGCTCCCCTCTCTCCCGTGTCCTTAGTCAAAAAAAGAAAATCCTGTGTTGATTTCATCACATCCCTTATTTGCACGGAATATGAAAGAAATAAGGGAAATAAAAAAGGGGAAAAAAGGTGTTCCGGAATACGCCGGTTCCTGCTCCCCGCCTTTAAGAAGGGTGGGGGGAATCGGCTGAGAGCGGAACTCCGGCGCATCCGCGGAACAAAATCCGATTCAAGGAGAAGATTCCTTTTTCTTTTTTTGACAGCGATCATGCAGAAAAGTTTTGCGGGAAAGCTGTTCTTGCCGAAAAAAAACATTTTTTTAGTGTAAGAAGCATTTTTATTTTTTGCTTGGACGCGTATATTGCCGGAGAAAGATGGAAGAATCCTGGAAAAAAAACGCCGACAGTCCTTTTCTGAACAGAAACGGGGCGTCTGGACAAACAGGATTCTTGAACGCAATTTCCGTATTTCGGCAGGCAAATCAAGAGAGGAGCATAGACTCTCATGCGCAGATTTTTACAGAACGCGGTCTCCATTCTCAATGGAGATGAAGAATTTCTGAGAGAACACCTTGCAGTTCCCGCGAGTGGGATCGGGATATATCGGGACTCCATCCGGAAGAGAGGGGAGACGGTTGTGACAATGGCCCGTTCCGATGAGGGACGCTGTCTTCTGCTTCTGGCGCCGTCCCGCACGGACCTGTTTGACGCCTTTGAAGGGGAGATTGTCTGCGACGATGTGGGAATTGCGGCGAAACAGTGTCCGCTTTCCACGGAAAACGCCGCCGCGCTGCGCGGAGTATTTCCCTGGACCGCTCCTGTGCCGGTTCTCCGGAAAAAATGTTCGATCGGCTGCGGGGATCGCCTCGGGCTGGCGACGGCGGCTCATGCAAAAGTGTTCAAACGTTTTGAAGCATATCCCGTGTTCGCCCAGCAGTCCGTCCGGGAACTGACGCTGACCGACCGGAGTTTCCGGAGTGTCATCGACGATGCTTCCTTCCTCGTCTACCAGGCCGGATTTGAATACGGTTTTGCCGCGGACGGCGATCATCTGAAAACCCTGGAACAGATTCGGACCGCTCTGGAAACAGGTGTTACCATGCTGACGCTGGACCTTTCGGAAAAACTGCGCCCCGAATTTTCCGAAAAAACCGGAACCGAACTTCTTCAGGCCTTCCAGAGCCTCCCGGATTCTCTCCGCAAACGTCTGAAGGAGACTTATGAAAAGCGGACATTCCATTTCGGAGACACCGCAATCGTCTTTTCCTCCGAAGAACTGATGCGCTGCGCCGTCATTTACTCTGCGGCTCTGGACTTTGCCGCGGAAGCCGGACAGATGCTCAAAACTTTCGGCGACGGGTCGACGGATCTGGAAATTTCCATCGACGAAACCACAGCCCCCACTCTTCCCGAACACCACTTCTTCGCAGCAAATGAACTCCAGGTGCGCGGCGTGGATTTCGTTTCCCTTGCCCCGCGTTTCATCGGAGAGTTCCAGAAGGGCATCGACTACATCGGGGATCTGGAGGAATTCAAGAAACAGCTCCGTGTTCATGCCGCCATCGCGGAACAGTTCGGATTCTACAAATTGTCGATTCATTCCGGAAGCGACAAATTCAAAACCTTCCCCTTCATCGGCGATTTCACAAAAGGCCGCTTCCACCTGAAAACCGCAGGAACCAGTTATCTGGAAGCGGTCAGGACCATCGCAAATGCGGATCCGGCCCTCTTCCGGGAAATGTGGCGTACTGCCCTGAATTCACTGGATGCGGCTCTGAAACTATATCATATTACAGCGGATTTCAGCAAACTGCCGGATCTGGAGCAGATCAGCAACTATGAACTGCCGTCCCTGCTGAAGGATGACACCGCCCGTCAACTCCTGCATATCACCTATGGCGCCATGCTTGGAAGCAACAGCCCCTTGAGACTCCGGATCCGGGCCACTCTCCACCGCTATGAAAATATTTATGAGGAACTCCTGATAAAGCATTTCGAGAAACATCTGACGCTTCTGCATGTGCCTCACCGCAGTAAGGGAAAACGCTAAAAAAACAAAACTCTGAGAAAAAAATGTGATCCGGGGATGGATGCCATACAGATTTTTTCCCGGAGTCGCGCTTTTCCCCCTCCCGCAGGACAGTGTTTTTTTATCTCCGTTTGATTTTTCAGAGAGAGGTAGTGGTGTTTTCTTCAGCAGAGAAAGGCATGCCGGACTGAAGCGCAGCAAAGACTTCCTTCCCCGACAGAAAGCGCCACTTCCCAGGGGGCAGGGACCCGAGATGCAGTTTTCCGAGAGAGATTCGCTTCAGCCGACAGGTCTTCTTTCCGGCAGAAGCAATCATTCTCCGGATTTCCCTGTTTTTTCCCTCGTTCAGGCGGATGCGGTATTTCAGCGGGGTGACGGGGGAGACCTCCAGCGCCCGCAGAATTTCCCCCGCGTCCTCCACGCCTGAAAGAAAACGTGCAATGTCGGAGCGGGAGAGGGGGGCGGAGACGGAAACCTCATACGTTTTGACAATTTCATTCCGGGGATGGGTCAGTCTGTTGACAAAGTCCCCGTCGTTGGAAAAGAGGATCAGTCCTTCGCTGTTTTTGTCGAGCCGTCCTGCGGAAAAGAGTCTCGGATTTCCTTCGATGCGGATGAGATCGAGTGCTTTTTTCGGAGCATGGATATCTTCTGCTGTGCAGATATATCCCCTGGGTTTATTCAGCATAATATAATATTTCCTGTCCGGAAGAGCCAGCAGGGCTCCCCTGCAACAGACTTGATCCCCTTCGGAAACCCGGAAAGCCGGATCTGTGACTGCCTGACCGTTGACTGTGACAAGCCCGTCCTTTATCAGAGATGCCGATTTCCTCCGGGAGGCCACTCCCGCGGAGGCGAGGAACTTGTTCAACAATGTACTGCCGCATTCAGCTTTTTTCTCGTTAAGCATATAATACTTCGGGTAAGAACAGGGATTTTTTTTCTTTGAATATACCTTATGATCCTCTTTATGCAAGCGGCGGAGCCGTTCTTCTTCTTTTTCTCCAGCACCGGGTCTTCGTGAGCGAGCGTGTTCGCATTTATTTTTTTTATGGAAAGTTTTTTTGAGAGGGGAAATGATAAAAAAATGCTTTCTTCGGGAGAACTTTTCCGGCGGCGGAATGATTGTATTTCAGAAAAAAAGAAGTATAGTACAGGATTTAAAGTTTCGTGCGCGTCCGGATTCTGTTCGGAAGAGGATGGATGAGCGTCAAGACAGCCTCAGGGGAAAAGACCCGGGTTCAACAAAGCTTACAGAAAGACGGCAGGAAAAATGTTAAACACCCACCTTAATGTTGTCCAGCAGATCGCGATATTGGCGCTTCAGCTGGGAGTCATCATTTTTGTTGCAAAATTTTGCGGTGATCTGGCAAAGAAATTGAAGATGCCTTCGGTCCTGGGGGAATTGACGGCGGGAATTCTGATCGGGCCGTATGTTCTGGGTGGAATTCCTCTTCCGCTTCATGGACTTGAACACGGGCTTTTCGGTTTTTCCAATACGGTCCAGATCGCGGCCAGCGAAGCGGTCTCGGTTCTGAACGAGGCGACCATTCAGAATGTGACCTTCAGCATGTACCACTCCTCCCTCTATGCGGTGGCGACGGTGGGATCCATCCTCCTTCTTTTCATGTCCGGACTTGAAACGGACCTGCGGATGTTTTTCCGTTATTCAGTTGTCGGGACCGTGGTCGGGATCGGCGGAGTGGTGTTTTCCTTCCTTTTCGGCAATCTGGTGGGAATGTGGATGCTCAAGACCGGTTTTATGGATCCTCGCTGTCTCTTCCTCGGAATTCTCTGTACGGCGACATCCGTGGGGATCACGGCCAGAATCCTCTCCGAGAAGAAGAAGATCGACACGCCGGAAGGGGTGACCATTCTTGCGGCGGCTGTGATCGACGACGTCCTTGGAATCATCTGCCTTGCGATTGTCATGGGAATTGTGGGCGCGATTGTCGGAGGCGAGGGGATCGCCTGGTCGAAAATCGGCCTGATTGCGGCAAAGTGCATCGGTATCTGGCTGGGGGCGACGGTAGCCGGACTGCTTCTTGCCAGATACATTGCCAAATTCCTGCGTCTGTTCAAATCACCGTCCGTCTTTGCAATTCTGGCCTTTGGATTTGCGCTGCTGCTCGCGGGCTTGTTTGAACAGTCGGGGCTGGCGATGATCATCGGAGCGTACGTCATGGGGCTGAGTCTTTCCAAGACGGATGTATCCTTTGCGGTTCAGCATGCGCTGCATCCGTTGTACAATTTTCTGGTTCCTGTATTCTTCGTCGTCATGGGCATGCTGGTTGACATCCGCGTGTTTGCGGACGTCGACGTTCTGAAAATCGGCGTGATCTACTCCCTTCTTGCCGTTCTTGCAAAGATCATCGGCTGTGCCATTCCCTCGCTTTTCATGAACTTCAACATGACCGGAGCTCTCCGCATCGGAACCGGCATGGTGCCCCGCGGAGAAGTGGCTCTGATCATCGCGGGAATCGGAGCCGGACTCATGATGAAGGTCGACGGCCAGACCGTTCCGATTCTTGATTCCAGACTTTTCGGTGTTGCAATCATCATGACTCTGGCAACCACAGTCCTTGCCCCGCCGCTTCTCTCCTTCATGCTTGCACGGAAAGGGAAAGGCGTACGCAGGGAGGTCAAGGACCACACGATTGTCCATACCTCCTTCAAATGCCCTTCGGACACAATTGCGGAGTTTATGTTGAAGAGATTGATGGAATCTTTTGAAAATGAAGGCTTCTTTATGTCCACTCTGGATAAGGAGACCGGGATCCTCCAGTTCCGCAGGGACAACCTTTCCTTTGCCATGGTCATGGCGGACAATGAATTCGTATTCGAGTCGAATCCCGATGAAGTGATCTTCATCAAAACCATCATGTATGAAACTTTCGTGGATCTTCACCAGAGCCTCGGCAAACTGCGTGAACTTGCCAAACCGGAAGAAATGCAGAAGGATATTTTTGAAAACAATTCCTCTCCCCACGCGGCGGAAGAAAACGCGCAGAAAAAGACTCCTCCTCCAGCCCCCATTGTCGAGAAAAACATTCCCGCCTCCTGTATCTGCATGGATCTGAAGGCCGATACGAAAGAAGGCGTTATCCGCGAACTGGTCGATCTCTTGGAGAAACAGCATCTGCTTCTGGACAAGGAAATGTGTATCCGCGATCTTCTGGAAAGAGAAAAAGTCGTCTCCACCTGCATGCAGCAGGGACTGGCTCTGCCTCACGAAAGAACCGACGGAGTGGATGAACTTGTCGCCGCCATCGGAATTAAAAAGGAAGGATATCACTTCGATTCCATGGACGGGGAACCCTCGAAAGTCTTTGTGCTTTGCCTGAGTCCGAAGAGTTCCTCCGGCCCGCACATCCAGTTCATTGCAGGTGTCGCCGCCGTGTTTTCCAAAAAGGAGAATATGGATGCCATCCTGAATGCCTCTTCGCCTGAAGAAGTTCTGGATGTCTTCAAATCCAGAAAATAACTTTGATCCTTGCCCAGGGGAGGGGGAGAAAAAAAGAAAAATTCTTTTTTCTTTCCTTTTCCCCTTCTCCGCAAGGGAAAAGTCGTTTCCGGACTTTTCCACAGCTTTCCGTTTTTCCCCATTTTCCGGTTTTTCAGCATTCCCTCGGAGAAATCGGTTTTTTCTTTTTTTGTCACCTGTTCTTGAACTCAGGGCTGGCTGCGCATTTTTTTTCTTTTTTTATGCCGCCTTAGCGTTTCCCCTTCAGTTTTTCTGAAGAGGGGGGAGATATTTTTCAGAAAAATCAAAAGGAAAAGGGAAAGGGAAAGGGAAAGGGAAAGAAAAAGGAATGAGTGGGAGGATTTTTTTCTGTCCATCGGACGGTTCTTTTTCCCCCTCTCCTCAGGAGAAAAGCGGAGAAAAGAGGAGGGGAAGGGGAAGAAAAATGAAAAAAGGGAAAGTAGAAAAAAAGCCCCCCGACATCCTATACAAAGGAGATGGTATGACAAAGAAAGCAAACAGTGGAAGCCAGAGTGTGGAAACCGCGTGGACAAATTTGTCTGTGGGCATCACGGATGTCATAAAGGAACTTATGAAACAGCGCGGGATCAGCATGACAAAGCTCGCCAAAGAAATTAAGTACGCTCAGTCGTCTCTGAGTGATATTTTCGCAGAAAAAAGCCCCGAAACGACGGAAAGTGCGGATACTGCGATAGAGAAAAAGAAGCAGACGCGGCGATGGTCGTTTCCTCTTTTGCTTCTTGTCAGCAACCATTTCGGAGTTCCTCTGCATGAGATTATAAGGGCGGCAGAAACAAAAGAGACTATACCGTGGCTGACTATGAGGTTGGCAAAAACTCCACCGCATACAATGGATCGTTTGGAGCTGATCGTCCAGTCCGTTGCTCCTGAGGGGACGGCTGCTGACGCTTTGAATCTGTATTACACGTCTCAGATGTTCAGTCTTGCGGCTCCTGATTATGTGAATAGATATATTGACGGTGAACTTTCGGATGAGGATGTATACAGACAGCTTGTCGCTATTTTGGAGTCTGAGCCTCCCGAGGGCAATTTATGGGGCGGGGTGAAACGTACCTTGAATCCGGGCGGAGACGGGCCGTTTTCCGAGGCTAAGAAAGGAGTTCGGGGATGAGGTTCTTTGTTTTACTTATCGTGATATGTGTTATCCTGTCTGGATGCGGAACTACCGAAACTGTTGTAGAAAGAGACTTGCATCAGTATCGTGCCCAAGTTATCCAAGATGACGATAGCGCCTCCGTAAAGACGGGCAAGATAATCTCACGTGTATTAGTAGGAACACTTACGCTTGGTCTGAATGAAGCGGCAATCTCCGATCTAAAGGACAGAATCGCCCTGTATAAGAAATACGACTCCTATATAGGAAAAGATCGTGTGTCCTTGTTTCGTGAGGAGGGAGCGCCAACCAAGATACAGGAGGATGGATCTGGCGGTTGTGTCGCATCTTATGAAGTCGGTATTGCTGTCGGGAACACGAATTCGCATCCGCTTCGCGGAAAAGTAACTACTTTTTTCTTTAATAAAGAGGGAAAGTGTACAGGGTGGCATCTTCGGATAGACTAAAACAAATACGCCACGCTATTAGTTCCCGGTAAGTATTTTATACTTACCGGGATTTTTTTTTCATATTAAAAAGAGATATAATTCATAATTATTTTTAAGCCTCTTTGTTTGCAAAATCAATCTCTTTAAGCTATATTTCTGTCAATGCAAATAGCAAAAACAGATTATAGAGATTGGCGATGACGCAACAAAGAACACTTCGTCCGTACCAAGTCACGGGCGTAGAAAAACTGATCGAGCTGACCGCCCAGCGGCATGCAGCGATCCTTGCCGACGAACCCGGTCTTGGAAAAAAGAAAAAAAGAAAGATCGAACGGTTTTGGATATCTAAATAGAAGGATTTAGAAAACAGGGAATTATGTCATTTTCCCGTCAGATAAATACAGTTGTGGACACGCCTTGCGCCTTTGTGATCGAATCTTCTATTGTCGCTGGGACGGTTTTTCAATTCGAGGCCTTTTTTCTTTTCCTTGATAAGCATTGTACACGATCCTCCGCCGTCGATGGAAATGACATCGGTACAGCCTGCGGCGATGAGGAAATATCCCTCCCCGTAGAAATTGAGTCCCGGAGACTCGTCTTTGAAACGTCCGTCGCAGACCATGAAAACCAGGAGTCTTTTTTCAGGGTTGAGTCCGATTCCGGTAAGGGGAGTATCTCCGGCAAGGGCGCTGGACTGCTGTTCTCCCCCCAGTGCATATTTCCCGTTTTTCCAGATATGATAGCCCATGATGGCATTTTCATAGGCGTCATATTCTTTTTGGGGAACGATTTGCGGAAAATCTCCATCGTTGAAGACAAGAGCTGATGCAGTATCGTACTTGTCATTTGGCAGGAAGACTTTGCCTTCGATTTTCAGGGGGTAGTACGTTACGGGCCCTTTGTATCTGAAATAAGCGCCGTTGACCGCTGCAAGAGGTTTCTTGTCCTTCACCATTTCCATCACGGTTTTCAGCTTTTTTCCGCACTGTGCAAGATTTAATTTGACATTCGCCTTGTCCCAGTCGATTACGACATAGTAAAGAGAAAGAGGCTGTCCTTCAATATCGTCAAAATGGTAATGATAGTAGTTCACTCCGGGAGCAATTTCCCTGAATTCCGAATCACGGAGTTTCTTGCTGCGCAGTTCCTCCGGATATCCTTCCGGGAAGACCGGATCCTGAGCGGCAGAAGCGTAGAACGCGCAGCCCAGTGTCATCAAGAGGAGAAACAGAGTCAGACAGGTTCCCTTTGTTCGAGCATTCCGGATCTTTGTCATCTTTTTTCCTTTCCGTGTTCTCTGTGGTATGGACAAACAATAAAATCGATATCCCCCTTTTGCAGCCGCAGCTGTTTTTACCTGTTCTTTTTTTTTTCTTCCTTTCTTTCCGTGGAGAAGGGGAAAAAGAAGAAAGTCTGTGGGAGGAAGCAGAATAATGCTCGGTCCCGAGTCATCAGTGTTCTTGATTTTCCCGTTTCAGAAGGATTTTTATAATATGGAAAGGGAAAACAAAATGACCGTATGATTCAAGAAAACATCGCAGCCAAGAGAAAAAGCAGAGAAAAAAAGCCTGCCAACAGGACAATACACCCGCAGGAACAGCATCCTCCGCAGCACCCTGTTATCTCTTTCATCATATCTGCAGACACTCCTTTCTTCGGGGTAAAGCAAAATTCCGTTTTTATAATAAATCCATTTTCCAGACATTGCAAGTCCCTTTCTTTTTCAAGTTGCGGAATTCTCCAGCAGATGTATATTACCTGGATGAAACTCATAGACTGAAGAAGGAATTTCATGATCCATGAACAGTATTCTTGAATCCATCATGATGATCTGTTTCGGGGCCAGCTGGCCGATGGCGATTATAAAGACTCTGCGCGTGAAGAATCCGGCGGGGAAAAGCATTCTTTTCCTCTGTCTGATAGAAATCGGCTATCTCGCGGGGCTGACAAGCAAACTGCTGTATACACCCCGCGATCCGGTGATCTGGCTTTACCTGTTGAATTTTGCAATGGTCGGGACGGACTTGAGCCTGACTCTGTATTACGGACATCGAAACAGGCTGGCAGCATCCGCATGTCAGACACAGCCGTACTTCTCGTCTTCTTTGCCAGACAAATCCCGGGAATGAAACATGTTTAAAAAAAATTTTTTTTGAAAAAAACGCTCAAACAGGAAACTATGCTGTCCAATAAGAGCGGTTCAGTAGCCTGGCCGTTCTCCGTCCGAGCCCGAAGGATTTTTTCGTCACCTTCCAGGGATGGGTGGGTAAATACAGGCGTTCCGCCACAGATAACAAACAAGATATGACGGAAGATTCGGAGTCTTTTTGATGAGTATGGAAAACAATAACGGCAATAACAATAATAATAACAACAGTAACAACAATAACAACGTCAACAACAACGCCAGTAACGGCGGCAGTCATAACAACAATCCGGATCATGACGACAACAGCAGGGACACCCGGGATGTTTCCTCCGTCGATACGGGAAACGAACAGGAAAACGGGAAGAGTGTCCTGCGTCCGGAGATGGGCAACGGACTCAATATCACGATTTCGGGAGGCAAAGACCTGACACCTGCACCGGAAGAAACGGATGACGGCAGCAATCCGCGTTTCCAGACGGTGCCGGTGCTGTCACTGAATTCCGTTGTGGTGTTCCCTTTTGCACTGACGCCGCTGGTCATCAACGGAGACAATGCCATCCGACTGGTGGAAAGCTCCGCGACAGATGAGCAGCGTCTTGTCGGACTCTTTCCTGAACTGCCTCAGGATGCGGAGGAACGGATCCGGGATGTGGACGGGATTGACCTGAAAGTCGATTTGAAATCGATTGAAGGAAAAACGGTGTCCGCAATTGGCGTTCTCGGTCGGATTGTCAAGATGATGAAGTTCCCGGACGGGACGGTGAGGGTCCTTGTGCGCGGACTGACCCGGGTCCGTCTTCTGGAAGAAGTCCTGAACAGCAGTGAACCCTTTTCTTCCGGGCGAATCGAACGCCTGTCCGCATTGCAGGATAACTCACTGGAAACCATTGCGATGGTGCGGAATTCAGTAAAGCAGTTTCAGGAAATCGTTTCCTATTCTCCGAACTTTCCGGAGGAGCTGAAGATTGCCGTCATGAATCTCAATGACAACACTCGTATTGTGGATCTGATCGCAGACACCATCAATATTTCCTATTACGAGAAACTTGCGATTCTTTCCCTCCCGACTCTTCAGGAACGGCTGCATCTTCTGACCATTCTTTTGAACCGGGAGGTGGAAGTTCTGCGTCTGGGTTCTGAAATTCAGACACAGGTTCACAACGCAATGAGCAAATCCCAGCGGGAATTTTTTCTCCGTGAACAGCTGAAGACCATCAAAGAGGAACTCGGGGAAGGGAACAAGAATCCTGACGTCGTCTCCATACAGGAACGTCTGGAGAAAATCCATCCTCCGCAGCACATCCGGGAACTGATTGAAAAGGAACTGGAACGCCTGGACATGATTCCGCAGGCCTCCGGTGAATACAATATCGCCTATACCTATATTGACTGGCTTCTTTCCGTCCCCTGGAATGTTTACACGGAAGACCGGCTCGACGTCCGGAAGGCCTCTGAAATTCTTGACCGCGATCACTATGGGCTGAAAGATGTCAAGGAACGCATTCTGGAATATCTTTCCGTGCTTCAGATCAACAAGAGCCGGAAAGCGCCGATTCTCTGTTTCATCGGGCCTCCGGGTGTGGGAAAGACTTCTCTGGGAAAATCTATCGCCGATGCCATGGGACGCGAATTCGTGCGGATCTCGCTCGGCGGAATCAAGGACGAGGCGGAAATCCGCGGGCACCGGCGCACCTACATCGGCGCGCTTCCCGGACGCATCATCCAGGGAATGAAGAAGGCTGGGACCTCTAATCCCGTCTTCATGCTCGATGAACTGGACAAAGTCGGGAGCGATTACCGCGGAGATCCCGCCTCCGCATTGCTGGAGGTTCTGGATCCCCAGCAGAATTCCGCCTTCAACGATCATTATCTGGAAGTGGATTACGACCTCAGTTCCGTGATGTTCATCGCCACGGCGAATATCCAGGACACCATTCCGGGGCCATTGCTCGACAGAATGGAAATCATCCGTCTTCCCGGATACACTGCCATGGAAAAGAAACAGATTGCCCGGCGCTATCTGGTTCCGCGTCAGATGTCTGAAAACGGGTTGACGGGGCGTCATCTGTTGTTTTCCTCCGCCGCAATAGACGAGATCATTCATCATTATACGCTGGAAGCCGGAGTCCGGAATCTGGAACGCACGATCGGGACGGTCTGCCGCAAGATCGCGCGCAGAATTGTGGAAGAGACTTTTGACGGAAGAACTTCAATTGACGCCCGTTTTGTCCGTGAACTCCTCGGCCCGCGGAAATTCATTCTGGACGAAGCCGAAAACAAACCCGAAATCGGAGTCGTCACGGGGATGGCATGGACCAGCGTCGGTGGATCGACTCTTCAGGTCGAGGCTACCTGCATGCCGGGGAAGGGGGACTTGAAGCTCACCGGATCCCTGGGCGATGTCATGAAAGAAAGCGCCATGACCGCCTTCAGTTACATCCGGAGCAAGTGCTCCGTGCTCGGAATCGCCCCTGAGATATTCAAAGAGAACGACTTCCATATCCATGTCCCGGACGGCGCAACGCCGAAAGACGGCCCTTCCGCCGGAGTGACCATCACCACCGCTCTGGTTTCGCTCCTCACTGCAAGACCAGTCAGGACACGTCTTTCCATGACAGGAGAAATCACTTTGCGCGGGAAAGTCACTCCCATCGGCGGAGTCAAGGAAAAAGTCATCGCTGCTCTCCGTTACGGTATCCGGGATGTCATTCTCCCCGCTGAAAATGAAAAAGATCTTGCCGATGTTCCTGATGACGTGAAGTCACGAATCCATTTTCACTTCGTCCGGGACGTTCAGCAGGTTCTCCGTCTGGCTCTGCTTCCGCCCGGTCAACCCTCATCGCAATCCGGAGGAAAAGGGAAAAAGAATTCAGCCTGAGAAAAAAAATTCTTCATTCCTCACCTGCTGTAAAACACGAGGGCAGGGGAGGGGACCTGCCGGGTAAAGACAAAAAGACTGGAAGAAAACAAAACGGAATCACATAAAAAAAAGGAGTTTTCCCTTATGTCATTGACATGGAACAAGAAATTTTATTTTTATCTTCCTCTTGTCTTCCTGCTTTTGTTCTTTCCTTTCTGTCTTTCCATGCAGGCAAAAGAAGATCAGGAGGAGACTGCGGAGAAAATAACGCCGATGGATTTGTCCGCAGAAGAGTTTCTCCGGATTGTGCGGAATCCTCCTGGTCGGGAAAGCTGGGCGAAAATGACCGGCAAGGCATCGCACAAACGGAAAAACAGCAGAACGGTGGAAGCGCCTCTGCGTCTTGGTATTCTTTTCACCCCGGCCAGAACCGTTGCGCAAATCGTTTTTGATGAAGGGGAATATTATGACCTGGGGCAGAGTTACGGGGAAAATCCTACCTCGACTCTCGAATCCGCCTGTACAGCAGGAAAAATGCCTCGTCTCGGAGTATTCGGAATTGCTCCACAGGATTTGACGATGGGGTTCCTGTATCAGCCGCTCCTCCGGGAAGAAAAAAGTGATTCTGTCCGCGGCGAAACCTGCCGGGTCTTTTCCATGCGTTCACCGGATGGAAAGGGACGAACCAAAGTCTATATCAGCGCACGTTTCTTTTTCCCCTTGAAAGCGGAATTCTTTTCTTCTCAGGAGGATCTGACTCAGAAAAATTCAGCGGAGCCAGAGCGGACTCTTGAAATTTCCGGATTTACAAAGGAAAATGACTTCTGGATTGTCAAATCCCTGAACCTGTTCGGCCCGGACTGGCGTACCCGGATTGATTTCGATAAGACAGAAGCGGGTTTTACGTCCGATTCTCTTCCAGCCGATGTCTTTCTGAAGCATTGACAGAATTTGATTGTTTTGCCGCCGTGAGTTTTTTTTCTGTCAATCCTGATCTGCCGCCTTGCACAGTTTTTTTTATCAGCCATCCCTGATTTTTTTCAGCCGGTGGGACAGGGGAAAGGGAAGGGGACGGGGGGAAGGAAGAAGAGTTTTTTTCAGCTTTACTTATTTATTTTTCTAACATGTTTTTTTAGAAAGTAAATTTCATAAATTCTCCTTCTTCCTCTTTTCCTATTCTATATTTCCCACATTGAGTTATCTTTTTTCGATGTGAAGTAAATCATAAAAAGCACAGCAACGCCCCGACAAGCCGCTCTATGAGATTTTCATACACGTTCCCAGGCTCTCCTTTGATCTGCATACACCTCCTGCCCCGAGTCCTGAGCAGAATCCTATAAGGATCAGATCTCTTCTTATTCGTCTTTTCGTTTTCCACATTTTCATCTCATCCATTTTTTTCTGTGTTTCACTTTCATTCATCGTTTCTGTTTTATTTTTTTTCCTGAAATCCGTTAGACACCAGGGAAGTTATTTTTTTTGCTTTGCTTTTTTCATCAGCTTTCTCCACTTCAAGGGATTTCTCTCTTTCAAGAGATTTTTTCTCTTCACATCCGACGTCGCATAATATATATTATGTTAAGTCATATATAGGATCCAGGATCTTGATCACTATTTGCAACATCTTTGTAATTAAAGTATTATAAGGTTTAGAAAGAGAGATGTTAATAACTTGATGATAAAAATGAAAAGAAAAAAAAAGGCCGAACGTTATCAAGTGGATCAGGTCTGAATCACTGTCACTGTTTTGATCGAGAGAAGAAAAAAATCTGAAAAATGAGACAGGGAGATGGAAGGAGGAGAAGAAAGAAAAGGAGTTAGCTCTGTGAAAGAGAGCAGGGACAGGATGAGGAAAGTAAAGAAGAGATCTGAATAAAACTGAATTCTGACGATGACTATATAGATGGATGTCTGGGAACTTATTCGTCAGAATCCCCCTCTGGGTGGATCATTACATCGAATTTAAAAAGGGAAAAAATACCGGAAAAAGCCTGACGGAAACGGAATGGCGGGATAAATAGGGGTTGGTTGGGCTAAGGTGTAAAAGATAAGACTTCATCTGACAAAACAAGAAAAAGATGCTATATTTAAGAGAGCATCAAAAAGAGAAAGGAAG
>CAKUDG010000029.1 GCA_934644965.1 uncultured Victivallales bacterium
GTTGAGCTCAAATTTACCCCCGAAACGAAAAAACCGACCAGAAGACCGGTCGGCGGAGAATTTTGAAATTGGTGGAGGCGGCGGGATTCGAACCCGCGTCCTGTGACGGCTTCCAGACGACATCTACATGCTTGTCCCGCCATTCCGGTTTATCGTCTCTCCGCTTGGCCGACGGACGGGCGGCATCGCGACTACTCCAATCTTGAATCTCGTGTTCAGGACGTCAGATAAATCCCGTACACCAGAACGCTCCCTGCGCTCTCTGCCTTAGCGTTCGTCAGACAAAGAACGTGGCCGCCTTAAGCAGCCAGTGCGTACTCTTCGTTCGCAGTTGTTTGTTTAACCGGTGATTAACGAGGCCAACGGTCATCCTCGGCATGCAGTCGGCATTCCGCGCATCCAGTCGAAACCGGAACGCCCCCGTATTCCTTTCTCAGATACTTCCTCCTTTAATATAGCGCTCTTCCGTCTTTATACAAGTCTTCCCCGTTGCTCTTTCGCCGTACCTTTCCTCCCCTCCGAGTGCTTTCCCTATGGGATCCGTTCCGCTGTCGTCACGCGGGGACAGAAAGGGGAAAAAGAAAAAGTGCCTCCACGCCTCCTGTCCTCAGAAGTTTTCAGCCCGCCAAGGCAAGAAGAAGAACTCCTAGAAGAATCACTCCAAGGGCTGTCGCTTTCCGTTTCACATTCGCATCTCGAAAATAATACGCACCTACGGCAAAGGTCACCACACAGCTGCTCCGCCGGATCAATGATAAAATGGATATGTGGATCCCGGGAAGGCTGACCGCGTAAAAATACAGAAAATCCGCCAGAATCAGCAGAATACCTGTCGCCGGTATGCTCCATCTCCAGCGGAACGGGTGTTTCCCTCCGAAACAGCTCGCGCGGATCCACCAGGAGAGACCCAGCAGAAAGACCAGATCCACCGAAAAGTAGAACTGCATGACTCCGCGCGGAATCTGAAGCTCATTCAGTAAATATTTGTCGTACAGCGCCGAAGCGGCACCCAGAAGGGTCCCCAGCAGAATCAGATGCATCCCCCGGTGTCGGGTAAATCGGATCCCTTCCAGTTTCCCCAGTACCGAAAACAAATAATATCCCACGAAAATCGCCAGCATCCCCAGCGCCTGCAGTCCATTCGGAATTTCTCCAAACAGAAACAGACTCCCCAGAAAAGTCCACAACGGCGAACTCGCACGGATCGGCGCGGCAATCGAGATCGGCAGCTCACGCATCGCATAGTAAACACAGGTCCAGCTCAATCCAACCAGAACCGATTTCAGCAGAATCAGAATCCAGGTCTGCCAGTCGCAGTCAAAATATCGGCTTAGTTCTCCTGAAACCAGACTCCAGATCAGGAAAAAGACCGCCCCGGAACAACTGGAAAAAAACAGTACGGGCATCACCGAATTGTCCTGAACTGCGTGCTTCTTGCAGAGATCGTACAGCCCCAGCGCAAGCGCGGAAATAAGAATCGGAGCAAACCAGGGGGGAAGGGAAAGAATCATATGCCGTCTCCTGAGATAAAAGAGTAATACGGCTTCTTCACAGTCGGTAATGCTGCCGCAAGGGCTTTCCCTGTTGAAAAAATCATTGTCCCGTGTGTCTCCTGTTCTGTTGTCTTTTTCCTGTGTCCGGCTTCATTCCCCCCGGGGGGTGGGGGGGTATTCCCTGCGTTGCTCCTCCCGTTTATCCCGGTCGTGTTTCGTACAATTCCGCAAAAAACGACTGGAGAAAATGAAATCAGTAACAGCTTCATCGGAAAATGTACCGCTGCTGCTGCCAGTCGCACAGAAGTGTGGTGTGGGGGAAGAGAATGAAAGAGAATGAATGGGAAGCAGGGGAAAAATCTCGTTCTGCCGTCTTTTCAGTGTTTCGTTTCCGTTGTTGTGTTCCTATATCTTTCTATTTATGCCATGGGTTCCATTCAGGAACTCCATTTCAGTGGGTGGACTGCATTGTTTTTCGCTCCTGCCCGCATTTCTTCCTTCGGGGGGATGCGCCCCCAGGAGAAGGAGAAGGAGGAGGGTGAAGAGAGAAAAAAGCGGGAATCTGTGAATCAGAGCGCGATGAACGTTTCCTTGTCGCGGTGAATGTAAACAGACTGGACAATCCCGAGATACACCATGGTCGCAATCATGAACGTCCCTCCATAACTGACAAGCGGAAGCGGCAGACCCGTGACCGGTGCTATTCGGATGCACATCCCGATATTCACTGCCGTATGGGTCAGAAGCAACACTGCCACCCCCACACATAAATAACGGCCGAAGGCATCGGGCGCCAGAATGGCCGTGCGCAGAATGGAAAAGAGCAGTGCCGCATAGATAAAGACAAGTGCCAGAGTCCCGAGAAGCCCTGTTTCTTCCGCAATAACGGGGAAAATGAAATCGGAATTTGCCACCGTCTGCGGCAGATAGCCCAGTGTGCAGTGCGTGCCCTGCATGAATCCCTTCCCCGTCAGGCCGCCGCTCCCGACTGCCATCTCCGCCTGAAGCTGGTTCCATCCCCGGTTCTGCGGATCCCGGTCCGGATCCAGAAACACCCGGATCCGTTCCTTCTGATAGGGTTTCATCATGTAATAGGCCGTGGGCATGAAGGCCGCTCCTGCAATCAGCAGAATCAGCAGGTAACGCCATTTCAGGCCTCCTGTGAAGGCAATGGCTCCCACCAGAGGAATCAAGACCAGTGCCGTCCCGAGATCGGGTTCCTTCAGAATCAGCAGGAAAGGAAGCGAGGTCAGGAGGCACAGTCCAGCCGCCCAGGGCAGTTTGTTGATATCTGCTTTCTTCATGGAAAGAAGCCATGAGGCTCCCAGGAGAATCCCCAGCTTCGCAATCTCTGAAGGCTGAATGCTCATTCCGGCAATATCCAGCCAGCGTCTGGCCCCGAAGCGTTCCACCCCGTTCAGCAGCACATAGCCCAGCAGAAGGATGGACAGCGGGTACAGCACAAAGGACGCAGGTCCGAACCAGCGGTAGTCCGTGAAACTCAGAATCAGCCAGGCCGTAAAGCCCAGCCCCATATAAAAAAGCTGGCGTTTCCAGAAGACTTCCGCATGGACTCCGCCCACCTGCTGCCCCGTCCCGTATATGAAAAGCGCTCCGATTGCAAGCAGTGTCAGCATCGGGACAATCTGCATGTAATCGAAGCGCCCCGCCAGACGGCGGAGAAACTGAAGCACTGGATTCGGCCCCGCCGATTGTTTCTCCCGCAGCGAGGCGGCAACGGAAAATTTACTGCTCATCGGGTGACGTCACCGAAGAGCCGTCCCCGCATGCAGACGGAAGGTCTGATCCCGTTTCGGACCCACGGAAACAATGCCGATTTCTGCCTGAAGCAGTTCCGCAACACGTGTCAGATATTGTTTCGCATTTTCCGGAAGTTCTTCAAAAGAGCGGGCTTCCGTTGTGGATGTCTTCCATCCGGGGAGGGTCTCATAGTGCGGACGGACGCGGTTCAGCATTCCAGTGCCCGCAGGGAAATTTGTATGAATTTCACCGTCGATCTCATAAGCAATGCAGATTTTGATTTCGTCCAGATCGTCGAGAACATCGAGTTTGGTGATGGCCAGAAGATCAATCCCGTTGACCATGCAGCTGTAACGGCAGGCCACGATATCAAGCCATCCGCAGCGCCTGGGCCTTCCGGTCGTCGCGCCGAATTCTCCGCCCTTGTTCCGGAGGAAATCCCCGCTTTCCCCGTGCAGTTCCGTGGGGAAGGGGCCTTCTCCGACCCGGGTGGAATAGGCTTTCAGAACTCCCCAGACTTCATTGATGGCGCGCGGCGGAAGTCCGCTTCCTGTGCAGGCGCCGCCGCTGGTGGTGTTGCTGCTCGTGACAAAGGGATAGGTGCCGTAATCAATATCAAGAAAAGCGCCCTGGGCACCTTCCAGAAGAACGCGTTTCCCGCTCCTTGCGGCCTCGTTGATGCTTGCAACCGTGTCCTTGACATAGGGCGCAAGCTGTTTCGCGGCATCGGAGACTTCCTGCCAGGCTTTTTCCACATCCAGCGCCTCCGCCCCCAGAGGAACGTAGGTGCTGTTGTAGACGGCCGCCTCCTCCCGGAAATGTTTTTCCAGTCCTTCCTGATTCAGCAGCTCGACTCCGCGGATTCCGGTCCTTCCCGCTTTGGAGGCATAGGCGGGCCCGATCCCGCGTTTGGTGGTCCCGATCTTCTTTTCCGGAGCCGCATTGTTTTCGTTGTATGCATCGAGAAGTTTGTGCCAGGGCATGATCAGATGACAGCGGGAACTGACCTGGATGCCGGAAATGTCAATCCCCCTCGATTCCAGATGTCTCATTTCCTTGAGAAGTTCGACCGGATCCACCACGACCCCGTTCCCGATGACGCATGCCGTATTTTTCCGGAGAATTCCCGAGGGAATCAGATGAAGCACATATTTCCCGCTTCCGTTCTCCACCGTGTGCCCTGCATTGTTGCCGCCCTGAAAACGGACGACCATTTCCGCATTTTCCGTCAGGACATCAATGATCTTTCCCTTTCCTTCATCGCCCCACTGGACGCCTACAAGAACGCTTACCGACATAGTTCCCGATTCCACTGTGTTTTTGTTCCGCGATTCCATTTCTTTCCCGTCGCCGGGGTGCGGATCGCAGAGATGAATTCCCGCGCCCGGGCAATACTTCCTCTTAAGATAATGACATTCCGTGAAATTTCAAATCTTCCTCCGCTCTTCCTCCGAATTTTCAGAGATTTCCTTTGTCAGGATTTTCTTGCGAATCCGATTTGAAAAATGAGCGGAAAAATGGTATCTTTTGAATCCGGCGGGGAAAGACGGTCCTTTCCCCCCCTTTCTTCCACGCGTTTCCGCACCCGGTCTCCCCGGAGCGGAAAATTTTCAATCCGACAGGAACAGAAAAATGGCAAAAAACACAGACACTCCTTCCCCTTCTGCAGACACAATCCGTTCCGCTATGGAGGAAATCGGCGAAAGGGCCAGAATCGCCTCCCGGATCCTCGCGAACACGGAGACGAAAATCAAGGATGAATGGCTCCTGTCCATGGCCGACGCTCTGGAAAATTCCAGCGCCGAACTCCTCCGGGAAAACGCCCGGGATATGAAAGCGGGTCGGGATGCCGGCCTCTCCGGCGCCATGCTCGACAGACTCCAGCTCACGCCCGAACGCATCAAAGCCATGGCCGACGGCCTCCGGCATGTGACCAGCCTTGAAGATCCGGTCGGACGCCGTCTTTCCACGATCCTGCGTCCCAACGGGCTCCGGATCGAAAAGGTATCCGTGCCGATCGGAGTCATCGGTTTCATTTACGAATCCCGCCCGAATGTGACCGCGGATGCGGCCGGGCTTTGTCTGAAGGCCGGCAATGCCGTCATCCTGCGCGGCGGATCGGAAGCCTTTCATTCCAATATGGCGATCGCACAGTGCATTTCCCATGCCGCCGTTGCGCACGGCATGCCTGAAGGCGCGGTCCAGCTGATTCCATGGACTGATCGCGCAGCTGTCGCAAACATGCTCAAGATGGACCGCTTCATGGATCTGATCATACCCCGCGGAGGGGAAGGGCTGATCCGTTATGTGGTGGAAAATTCCACCATTCCCGTCATCAAGCATTACAAGGGAATCTGTCATATCTTTGTGGATTCGGAATGCAACCGAGATATGGCTCTGGACATCATTGAAAACGCAAAATGCCAGAGACCCGGCGTCTGCAACGCTCTGGAGACGCTTCTGATTCATGAGGACATCGCCGAATCCTTTGTCCCGGCATTCGCCGCCCGTATGAAAACGCGCGGTGTGGAACTCCGCGGCGCAAACCGCTTCTGCGAACTGGTGAAGGATGCGCTTCCAGCATCGGAGGAAGACTGGTCCACGGAATATCTGGATCTGATCCTTTCCGTCCGGATCGTCCCCGATCTCCGGAGCGCGGTGGAACACATCAACCATTACGGTTCCGGACACAGCGACTGCATTGTGACCGATAATCCGGCAAACGCTGAATACTTCCTGAATCATGTGGATTCCGCCGCCGTCTATGTCAATGCCTCCACCCGATTCACAGACGGCGGAGAGTTCGGCATGGGCGCCGAAATCGGCATCAGCACCGATAAGCTCCATGCGCGCGGGCCTATGGGACTGCCGGAACTGACCTCCTATAAATACAAGATATACGGCTCCGGACAGATCCGCTGATCTTCCGGAATTTTTCCCCCCCTCTTGATGCGGAGCTGAAGTTTTCGGATACGGAGTTCTTCCGGAGAAAAAGAAAAGCCATGTTGAATAGTTCCTGTTTATTTTTCGGCGGCTGGGCGCTTCCGGATACGGTCGGGCGTTCTGTTCTTGCCATGTTGTCCCGGAAACTTCCGCGGCTTTCTTCTCCTGCGGTGAGTGAAACGGAAACGAACGGTATGGGAAGAACGCCCCCCATTCCGGGATGGGATACCTCACGGACCGGGGAGGAGGAGACATCGGGAAGCTCAACCGTATTCGACTACGGTTTCTTTTCAGGTTCCTCCGGGAAATTCCGTCTCCCCGGAGAGGCGGATCTGGCGGCTCCGATCTGCGGCAAAGAGCCGATGCGTCCTCTGCTGCTGTTGGGGCACTCGATGGGCGCTCCGCTGGCATTGTCGCTTGCGGAAGCGTTTCCGGATTCTGTTTCCGGCGTGATTCTCTTCACACCCTTTGTCCGTTTTGTGAAGGATGGGGATTTCCCCGGGTGGGACAAGGAGAGTCTGGAAGAAATGAAAACGAATCTTCTGCGGAATCCGGGGAGTCTGCTTCGTGCGTTTTACCGCCGCTGCGCCGCTCCGGAACGCTTTATGCTTCCATTGAATCCGCCTGAGAGCTGGAATCTGGAGGCGCTTGTGCAGGGGCTGGACTATCTGATGGGATGCGATGTCCGCGGGGTCCGGGTGCGCTGTCCCGTGCTCTGCCTTCTTTCAGGGGAGGGGGACTCCATTGTGAGCGCCGCCATGCAGAGAGCTGCGGCTGAGGAACTCTCCTCCCGCGGGAGGAATCCTGTGCGTGTGGAAGTTCTGGAAACGGCAGGGCACCTGCTGCCGGCGACCCGGACGGAACGGTGTGCGGATCTGGTATCCGCATTTATCATGGAGAATGCCGACGGAAAATGACGGAACCCCGATTTCATCCGCGGGTCCTAAAGAACTTTTCCGGAGCCGCACACATGTATGACCGCCATGCCTTGTTTCAGAATTATGCGGCGGGACAACTTCTGGAATGGATTCGTTCCGAATCGTTGTCCTCGTTTCCTCAGTGGAAGCCCTGCCGGATTTTTGAAGCGGGTTGCGGGACGGGGTTTCTGTCTGTGCCTCTGGCGGAGACTTTCCCTGAAGCGGAGCTGACCGTGACGGATCTTTCATCCGGGATGCTGGGAATGGTCCGTTCCAAACTTCTCAGCCGTTCCGGGGTGGAGTTCTGTGTTTATGATTTCAACGGGTCCTTTCCGGAATCGACGGGGCGCTATGATCTGCTTGTTTCAGCCATGGCGCTGCAATGGGCGGCTTCGCTGCCGGATGTGCTGAGCCGTTTCCGGACGATGCTGAGGGGGGAGGGAAGACTCTTCTTTTCCGTTCCGCTGGAAGGGACTTTCCGTGAAATGCGGAAGATCTTTGAACAAGAAGGGATCCCGTATCCCGGGCTTTCCCTCCCGGATCCGGATGAGCTCTATGAGACGCTTCTCGGGATTTTCGGAGAGGCTGGACAGGTTTTTCTGAAGCGGGATTCCTATGAGGAGACTTTTTCATCCGTGGCGGATTTCTGGAAAACGCTGCGGAATACGGGGACAGGGAATGCCTCGGGCAGACCCGTTCCTCTGCCGCATCTGAGACATCTGCTGAGAAAGCACGGGGGGAAGATCCGGGTGAATTATGAATACGCATTGGTGAAATGTTCAAATTATTGAAGGAAACGTTGTCAAGATGGAAAGAAAGACCGCCGCGCTGCTGACTCTAGGCTGCCGTTTGAATCAGGCGGACACGGCTTTGCTCTGCGACCGTCTGAAAAGGATGGGCTTTGAAATTGTTCCGGTGGATTCCCCCCGGAGCCCGAATCTGATCATTGTGAATTCCTGTACGGTGACGGCCTCGGCGTTCAAGAAGTCGAAACAGTCTCTCCGGGCAGTGAGGGCGGAGAATCCGCAGTCCTTCATCGTCCTGACCGGCTGCGCCGCGGATGTCGACGCGGAAAAACTCAGCAGCTGCGATGACTGCGACCTGCTCCTTCCGAACGAATCCAAAAAGGACATCGAACGCATTCTTCCGCGTTATCTGGCTTCCCTTTCAAGAAATTCCGAAATTCCCTCCCTGGCCGGAGCTGTGGAGAACGGCGTCTACCATGAAAATGCTCTTTCCGTTTTCCCCTTCCGCAGCCGTGCGATCCTGAAAATCCAGGAGGGCTGCAATCAGTGCTGTACCTATTGCGTTGTCCCTCGGGCGCGCGGCAGGGAACGTTCTCGCGATCTGGAGGAAACGCTGCGGGATTTCAGAAATTTTGTCGATTCCGGATTCCAGGAGATTGTTCTTTCCGGGGTTCATCTCTGTTCCTACAGGAGCGGGACAACGGATCTGGCAGGGCTTCTGGAACGGCTTGTCGCCATGGAAGGGAACTTCCGGATCCGCATCGGGTCCACGGAGCCGGGACCGATGGTGGCGCATCTGCTGAAAGTCATGGCAAAATATCCTGACAGAATCTGTCCGTTCCTGCACATGCCGCTTCAGAACGGGTCCGACCGGATCCTCCGGGCCATGGGACGGCGCTGTCTGACAGCGGAATATGCGGACTATGTGGATCAGGCCCGTTCTCTCCTCCCTCGCATTCATATCGGTTCGGACATCATCATCGGCTTCCCCGGAGAGACCGAACAGGATTTCGCGGATTCCTTCCAGTTTCTGGAGAAGACCGCCTTTGCGAATCTGCATGTCTTCCCGTTTTCGCCGAGAGAAGGGACGCCCGCCGCGGAGAAAAAGGATTCCTGTCCGCCCCCGGCCGTCCTGGCCGACCGGATCGAACGCATGAAGAAACTCCGGGAACACTCCATGCGCCGTTACGCTGAATCCCTGGTCGGGTCGGAGGAATATGTGCTTCCGGAAACGAAGCGTGCGCCTGGCGTATGGGAGGGATGGTCCGGAAATTACGTGAAGACGCGCATCCGTTCACGGACCCCCCTCTCAAAAAAACTTCTGCGGATCCGTTTCGTCTCTCTCGGGGCGGATGGTGTCCTGGAGGCACTGCCGCTTTCTTCTCCGGCGGAAAAAACAGGAAAGTGATGAACTGCGGGGGAAAAAAAACTTTTTTCCCCACGCTTTTTTCCCCCTAGTTTTTCCCCCGTCCCTCCCCACTGTTCTTCCCCATGGATGGAGTCTAATTCCTTTGCCGGAAAATAGATGGGCTGAACTTGAATTCGGAATCTCTCCGGACTCTGCAAGATTCCGTACGGCAGTGACAGAAAAAAGTTGCGGGTGATGGGGGCGGATGATGGATGATTCGCAGACGCTGACGATGAGAGGAAAGAAGATGGGCAGGACTTTTCCCGCGGCGTCCTCCTCGGCTCCGTAGAACCTGTGGAAATGGGAGGACGCGGTGGAGAGAAGAGAGGAGGAGGGGGTAGTATGATGAGTTTTTTTCTCCCCCTCTGTGCAGCTGTATGGTGAAAAGACGGCGTTCCGGGGTCTGTGGCGCGCTGCTCAGATGCGGTATTTTCTGGATTTGAGATAAGCGTCACAGGCGAGGAGCCAGTCGGTCTGGATGATGTCGAACCCGTGAGTGCAGAACCATCCCCATCCTTTTTCGGGGTCTTCGAGCAGTGCGGTATCGTCGGTGTGATCGGCGGAAAGGATGTCCTTGTAATTGTAGACGATGGAATTTCCCCACACGACTTTGCCCGCTTCATGGAGGGCATCGATGACCTCGCTCTGGCAGAGGGGGTCGCTGTCGGAGGTCCAGAGCATTTCGACTCCGACATAGCGCAGTTTTCTCTTTGCGATTTTTTCGATGTCCGCCGGATCCCTTGTAATCAGGAGGAACTGCATATCGGCAGCGTAATTTTCGAGGATGTCAAGCACTTCGGGTGCATATCCGGACTTCACGATCACCTGGTCCTGCATCCCGCGGCTCCGGACGGCTTCCGCAATGCTTCTGGGATTCTGCCAGAACTTATCAATATTCAGATAGCACTTTCCCTGAAGGAGATCCAGCACCTCGTGAAACGAGGCGATCGGATACTGGGTCGGGGTGATGTCCTGATTGGCAAGATAAAGAGTCCGGACCTTCTCCGCCGGCATGTCGACAATCCATTCTCCTTTCGGCAGTCCCATATGAACCGCTTCCATATACGGATGCAGCATGAAGAGTTCTCCGTCGGCGCTGTTCTGCACATCCATTTCGATGATGTCTGCGCCCTGGGAGAGCGCGATCTGGTAACAGGCCAGGGAGTTGCAGGGGATGTTGCCGCCGTTGACGCCCCGGTGGGCGGCAAGAAGTGTGCGTCTTTCGCGGATGCTCTGCTGAAGGTCGAATGTCATGGAAAAGCCTCTCGTTTTTATCTTCTTGGGTTGTATTATATTATATTATATGTCTGTTATGCTTGCTGCATTTGATTCTTGTCTTTTTTTGAGAATGTCGGCCCTGATGCTCCTCCAGGAAAAAATGAGCAGAATTTCCCGGGGGAGAAGGCTCACTTTGCCTGGGGAAAAAAGGGAAACGGCCTGCTGCCCCGAAGGTGTTTTTTTCCCGTCATCCTCTCCGGACAGCGGATAAGATAACCGTTCCTGTGGATGATTGCAAGTTGTCTTTCCATTCAGGCGGCGAAGAGAGTGAAGGGAAAAGAAGTTTTTTTGCGGAGAAAAAAAAGAAGGGAAAGGAAACTTCGTGCCCGTTCTTTGAGTGCGAGTTCCCGTCCATTTCCCGGCATCGCAGAGAGACAGGGGAGGGAGGGCATTCTTCGGCTGGCCGCCGGAGGCGTTTTCCTCCCCATCTCCGTTTCTTTCCTGCATCCTTCCTGAGGCAGCTTGCCTTGGCTGGACATCAGACATTCTTATTTGATGACGATGTCCAGCATTTTTTCCGTGGCGACGATGGCAGCGGAAAGCTGGTCCGAATCGACCCCTGTGGTGACAAGCGGTTTCCCTCCGGGCTGTTCCCAGGTGATGGTCGTTTCGACAAGGGCGTCCGTTTTTCCTCCGGGAGGGATGCGCACTTCGTAGTCGGCGAGGCGCGGGAAGGTGATCCCCTGTTTCCGGAGGAGTTTGCGAAGGGTTTTGACAAAGGCGTCGTATCCGCCGTCTCCGGAACCTTTTCCCGTGTATTCGACTCCGTCGAGCACAACCGTCACGGTTGCTTTCGGGAGGCGCTTCGAGGAGCTGAGCACTTCATAGTCCTTGATGGCGACTCTTCCCTTGATCGGGGCGTGCAGGACGCTGGCAATGATGAACGGAAGATCCGCGGGCGAGACCTGTTTTTTCTTGTCCCCGAGCCGTACGATCTCCTGAAGCACGAGCTTCCGGACCTCTTCGGAAAGCTCGCTCAGATCCATCTGGACGAGGTTCTGTTCCAAGGAGGCCTTTCCCGAAAGTTTCCCGAGCGCATAATTGCGTTTTCTTCCGAAACGTTCGGGGAGGAGGTTGTTGGCATAGAGGTTGCCTTTTTTGTCGCCGTCGGCGTGGATGCCGCAGGTCTGGGTGTAGACGTCGCTTCCGACCACGGGGGTGTTCCAGGCTATGCGTTTTCCCGAAATGGTTTGCACCAGGATGGAGGCGTGCTGCAACTGTTTTTCCACAATCCGCGTCTGTCGGTGTGTATGGTCCTTGATGGCGACGACCAGCTGTTCCAGAGACTGATTTCCCGTTCTCTCCCCGAGTCCGTTGACTGTGACATGCACTCCGCTGACTCCCTCCTGGACCGCCGTCAGACTGTTTGCCGTGACGAGTCCGTAATCGTTGTGGCCATGGAAATCGAGTCTCAGATCCGGGAAGAGCTCATACATCAGTCTCAGATATCGTCTGAGTTTGTCCGGGGTCAGGATCCCGAGCGTGTCCGGCAGCATAATCCGTTCGGGGGGCGTATCCTTGAGCGCGCGGAGAAAGCTGTACACGTAGTCGAAGGATTTCTCCATTCCGTTGGACCAGTCTTCCAGATACAGATTCACGGAAAGTCCGTTTTTCAGGGCGTATTCGATTTCGCGGCGGACTTCGGAATAATGCTGTTCCGGCGTTTTGCGCAGCTGGACTCTGCAATGGTTTTCGGAGCCTTTGGCCAGGAGGTTGACGACCCTGCCGCCGCATTCGCGGATCCAGTCCGCGGAACGGCCGCCGTCGATGAATCCCAGAAGTTCCATGCGCTCGGCGCATTCATGATCCTCCGCCCAGCGGAGAATGGCGCGGATGGCTTCCTTTTCCCCTTCCGAAACCCGTGCGGATCCGATTTCCAGGCGGTCCATCCGGAGATGGGTAATGAAAAAACGGGCAATTTCCATTTTTTCCGCCGGTGTGTAGGAGACTCCCGGCGTCTGTTCCCCGTCGCGCAGGGTCGTATCCATGATTTCGACATATTTTGCGTGGCGCTTTTCCGTTTCCATGATCGGAATCCTTTCCTGACTGAATGAGAAGAGGGTAACATACAGCTTTTTTTGAGATCTTCAAATCCATCCATCCTTCTTTTCCTTGATTCATTTTTTCTCCTTGCCTTTTCTGTTGCTTTCCCCTGCCTCTTCCCCAGCCCTCCTCCCCCTCCGGAAGGGGAGGGGGCGCCTTCCTTCTCATGATGGCATCCGGTTCCTTATCCCGGAACTGCCGGAACTTTCTGGAGCGTTTTCCCTTTCCGTTTCATTTCCCCTTGCCGTTCCCTCTTTTCCTGGGGGATCCTCCTGCTGCAGGACTGCTTCCCGAAGACGGATGGGGAAAAAAGGAAAAAATAATGGGGGAATATCTTGAAAATACATTTCCCCTCCTGTTGACAAGTCCGGGAAAGAAGTGCTATGATTCTCCCCGGATCAAAGGAAGGTGAATCCCGCTTTCCCCGCCTCTGAGGCGGGATGAAGAAATTCTTTCCCCGGAGCTTCTGTGGAAGAGACGCTTTTTCCCGGAAAAACGGTTTTTTCTTTCCTTTTCCCCCCTCCGCATTCCGGAAACGGCGATGCGTGAAGTGCTCGGAATCGCAGAATCATCAACATACAGAATACAGAAGACAATGGGAAAAAGAACCAAAGCCGGAACACAGGAGAAAAGATCGAATGACGCATGGTGAAGAGGAATCCGCACGTTTGAGTACATCGGCGCTGGTGAGGAAACTGCTGGTTCTAGTTGTTGTGAGCGGCGGAATCGGCATACTGGGGGGGATGACGGTGCTGGAAGCACATCAGGCAACGGCTGTGGGAGTTTTTCTCGGGATTATTCTGGGAACTCTGTTCTTCTGGAATTTCCGTCTGGCGATAGCCTTTCTGGGGCTGTCCGTGCTGATCTGTTCCAATTCACTGGACATTCCTCATTTTGTGCAGTCCTCGGCACTGGAAGTGATTCTGTTCCTGGTGGGCATGATGATCGTGGTCGGAGCGCTTCGGGATCTGGGTTTTTTCACTTGGGTGGTCCAGCTGATTGTGTCGATGCCGAACATTTCCGGGAAGAAGTTCATTGCCGTGACTGCCGTGGCGTCTGCGCTTCTGGCCTGTGCCGTGGATGAAGTCACCTCCATTATTTTCATTGCCACACTGATTTTCCAGGTCTGCGACCGTTTGAAACTCAATCCGGTCCCCTACATTCTCATCTGTGTTCTCTGCACGAACATCGGAAGTTCCGGGTCAATGATGGGCAATCCCGTCGGGATCTATATCGGGACGAAGGGGGGACTGACATTTGGAGATTTCATGATTTACGCATTTCCGGTGATGCTTGTCGCCCTCCTCGGGACGGCGGTACTGACCATCTGGTTCTACCGCCGGGAACTTGCCCGTTTTGATGAGAATTTGAAGGAACGTCTTGCCCGGAATCTTTCTCTTGCGCCTGTTGTGGAAGTTCCTTATAAGCAGGGGGTTGCTCTCCTCCTTGTGACGATTTGCGCCATTGCGGCCCATCATCAGATTGAAAATCTGCTGGGAATCGGGAAAAACAGCGTCCTCCTGATTGCTCCGCTCATTTGCGCGGGTGTGGTGATGATTCTCCGCCGCGACCGTGCACGGCATTACGTGGAAAGGGAAGTCGACTGGTGGACTCTGCTTTTCTTCATGCTTCTCTTTGCTATTGCGGGAACGCTGGAACACACCCATGTGGACCGTCTGATGGCGGAATATTTCACGGGGGTGTGCGGGACAAGTCACGCGGTGCTGGTGCCGTTTATTCTTGTTGTTTCGGCGCTGGGATCGGCCTTTGTCGACAACGTGATTTTCGTCGCTGCATTTTCGCCTGTCATCGAACAGCTTTCCGCAAGCGTGAAGGATCTTCCTCTCTGGTGGGCTCTTCTTTTCGGCGCCTGTTTTGGAGGAAACATCACCATGATCGGCAGTACCGCAAATATTGTCGCGCTGGGAATGCTGGAAAAGCGTTCTCATGTACATGTGGGGTTTTTCCAGTGGTTCCGGATCGGCGCACCCGCCGCGCTTCTCGCCGGAGGAATCGCATGGGGGCTCCTGACTCTCATGATCCCGCTGATGCCGGACCGCGAAGCTGCGCTGAAAGCTGAACATCTCAACGGATCCCGTTCCTTTGATGGGAAAAACGCCTGCATTCAAGGCGTCGTCTCCTCTTCCTCCCTGCTGTATTTGAAAGAGGATTTCCCTGCTGAGCGTTTCGCCGCCTTTGAACTCCTCCCCGAAGGTGCTGAAAAAACCGTCCTCCTCTACGTCGACCGGGATTCCCCGATGATGGCTGAATTCGCGAGTCTCCCCATCCTGAGCAAACGTCTCTTCCATGGCAAGGTCTATTCGGAAGACGCCATGATTATGATGGTTCTGGAATCTATGGATTCCTCCTCCTCTTCGTCTTCGAGCCCCTTGAAAACTTCCGCAACAAAAACAAGTGCACCTGTCATGAGAAGTGAGGAAAATGCACCGGGGGCGACAAGTGCGGCAGGATCTACGACTTTTTTCCCCCATTCTTCTCCCCATTCTTCTCCCGGCGCCATTGTTCCCGTTCCCTCCTCTTCCGCTTCCGCTGGCGGAGAAGAAGGCATCAGCGCGTCTGCAGCAGTGCAGCATCTGCCCGCTTCCTGATCTATGCACTTGGGGAATCCATATGTCAGGAGAGACGTGGGATGAGATTTCCCAAGCGCAAAGAATACGCGCTTCGGACGAAACCAGGAGGAAAAGACCTTTTTTTTCACTCCGCGGAAAGAATGATGCCTCCGCCGATAACGGTGTCTCCGGAATAAAAAACGGCTGACTGCCCCGGAGTCGCCGCACGCAGAGGCAAGTCGAATTCCACCGAATACCCTTTCCCCTGTGATCGGAGGGATACCGTTGCCGGGGAGGGCATTGCCCGGTAACGGATCTGCACCTCGGCCCGGAATTCCTTTTTTGCCGCATAGTCCGGCATCAGCCAGTGCGGATCGGCGAGATGGAGAGTCCGGCAGAAGAGTTCCCGGGGATTTTCAGTGATTTCGATGACTCCGTCATCGGGGGAGATTTTTTTGATGTAGGCGGGTGTCCCGAGCGCGATTCCTGTTCCCTTTCTCTGTCCGATGGTGTAGGCGTGAATCCCCTGATGCTGCCCGAGGATTTGCCCTGTCGGCGCATGGACAAAATTTCCCCGGCGCGCTTCACCGCCGAAAAGCAGACGCAGTTTTTCCGCGAGAGAGCCTTTTTCCGGAGTGAAACAGGCGTCCTGGCTTTCCCTGGCTCCGGCGTTGGGCAGTCCAAGCTTTTCCGCGATCTTCCTGACTTCGTCCTTCGTCCTGTCCCCGAGCGGGGTATGACTGAAGGCCAGCTGTTCTCCTGAAAGGGCGTAGAGAAAATAGGACTGGTCTTTTTCCCGCTGGACTCCGCGCCGGAGAAGGCATCTTCCTCCTTCCTCCTCCGCGGATGAAGAAGGGGCTTCTTCTTCAATCCTGACGTAATGCCCTGTAACGAGTCCCTCACAGCCCCGTGTCAGAGCTAGTTCCGCCAGCTTCCCGAATTTAAAGAAGGGATTGCAGAGCACACAGGGATTGGGCGTCCGCCCCGCTGCGTATTCATCCCAGCAGGCGCGCATGATTTTCTCTTGGAATTCCGCTTTCAGATCCAGAAATTCCAGCTCTATTCCGAGTGCGTCCGCGGCGTTTTTGACTTTTTCCAGGGACGCTTTTTCCGTTTCCGCATTTTCCTCCTCCAGCAGACGCATATTCAACCCGAGAGGCCGGAGTCCTGCTTCCAGACAAAGTGCCGCCGCAACCGCGGAATCCACTCCTCCGCTGAAGGCGACCAGAACCCGTGCTCCTTTCTGAAGGCGGCGGAAGGGTCTGTAAAGCATTTCATTTTTCTGCGCAGAGAGCATGAAGAAGCTGCTCCTTCCCGATCTGCCTGATCAGAAGAACCTTGTTTCTGGATGTCTGTCCGGATTCGAGGAGAACCGCGCTTTTCGGAAGTCCCAGGAGCCTGGAAAAAAACACACAAAGTTCACTGTTGGCTTTTCCGTCTACCGGTGGAGCCGCGAGCATTATCTTGAGTGCGTTCCCGTAGATTCCGGAAACGGCATTCCGGGAGGCACGCGGGCAGACATGACACGGCAACGAAATCCCTTCCGGTCTTACCCGGAGAATCCGCATGAGTTCCGCTTGTTCTTCAGAGGTCATATTTGAGTGACGCGCTCAGACGGAAGTTCTCATTCCGCAGGTGCTTCGGCGTCGTTTGCCTTTGTGTCATTTGCCTTTGCGTCATTCGCCTTTGCCGCATCCTGTGCCGCCGGAGCATCAGGTGATTTGATAACGGCATCAGACGCAGGTGCAACGGCAGAGGAAGAGGGCGTGCTTTCCTCCTGCGGAGCAGGGAGATTCAGCAGATCGCGGATGTGGGCAACGTCGAGTGTTTCCTTATCCAGAAGTTCGTTGGCCAGTTTGTCCAGACGGTCCCGGTTTTCCGTAAGGATTTTCTCTGCCCTTGCCTTGCATTCGGAGACGATCCGTTTGATTTCGTTGTCGATCTCCCTTGCCGTTTCCTCGCTGTAGGATTCGTTGCGCGTGATGTCCCGTCCGAGATAGATGTGTTCGGAGCGTTCCCCGTACTGAATGGTTCCGAGTTTTTCACTCATTCCGTAGGCGCAGACCATGGCATGAGCGATCTGAGTCGCCTGGGCGATGTCCTGCGAGGCGCCGCTTGTGACGTCTTTGAAGACAAGTTCTTCCGCAACACGTCCGCCCATGGTCATGGTGATGGTGTCCAGCATTTCCTGTTTGCTCCAGGAGTAACGGTCTTCGAGCGGCATGGTCATGGTGAGCCCGAGGGCCCGGCCGCGCGGAATGATGGTGACTTTATGAAGCGGCGTCGCATTCGGACAGAACAATGTGACAAGTGCATGTCCCGCCTCATGCCAGGCGGTCAGACGGCGTTCCCGCTCGGTGATTTTCCTGCTGCGGCGTTCCCGTCCGAAACAGACTTTGTCCCTGGCTTCCTCCAGATCCTGCTGATTAGCGGCGCGGCGGTCGTTCCTGGCGGCGAGAAGCGCCGCTTCATTGATGAGGTTTGCCAGATCGGCGCCGCTGAATCCGGGCGTGGTTTTTGCGATGACGTCCAGATCGGCGGAGTCGTCCAGCTTGATGTTCCGGGCATGAACTTCCAGAATTTTACGCCGTCCTTTGATGTCGGGCAGATCAATCACGATCTGTCTGTCGAAACGTCCGGGTCTGAGCAGGGCGGGGTCCAGCACATCTGCGCGGTTGGTTGCGGCCAGCACGATGACTCCTTCCTGAGTTTCGAGTCCGTCCATTTCGACCAGCATGGCGTTCAGCGTCTGTTCCCGTTCGTCATGCCCCCCGCCGATTCCGGAGAAGCGCGAACGCCCCACCGCATCGATTTCATCAATGAAGATCAGGCAGGGAGCATGTTTCCTCGCCTGTTCAAACATGTCTCTGACGCGGCTTGCGCCGACACCCACAAACATTTCCACAAAATCCGATCCGCTGATTGCGAAAAAAGGCACAGATGCTTCTCCCGCAACGGCTTTGGCCAGAAGCGTCTTCCCCGTTCCCGGAGGTCCGGTGAGAAGCGCGCCCCGCGGAATTTTCCCGCCGAGCATCTTGAATTTCAGAGGATCCCTCAGATAGTCGATGATTTCCTTGGTTTCCTCTTTGGCCTCATCGCATCCGGCGACATCGTCGAAACGTTTTCTGTGTTCATCGGGAAGAATCATTCTCGCCTTGCTTTTCCCGAACTGCATGGCTCCTCTGCCTGCGTTCCGAAGCTGACGGGAGAAGAGAAAATAAAGAAAGCCGATGATGATCAGACCGATCAGAAGATTGACAAGCAGATCCTTCCACCAGTTGTCACGCTGAAGATATGTGACTTTGGTCTTCTGGAGCTTGGCCATCATGGAATCGGTGGCGTACACGCGTGTCGTGTAGGTGGGGTTGATCTGGCGCCCCGAGGAATCCCTGGAGATGGAGAGGTCCTGACCGCCTTCCTTCTTATCCCGTCTGAACTCGCCTTCAATGAGGAGAATAGTGTCGGATTCCGGCATGATTTTGGCACTGAGGATGTTGCCTTCATCCAGCTGTTTTTCGAATTCCGTCTGGTCCCAGTTTTCTCTGCTGGTGGAGAAGGACGGACTGAACAGAGCCAGAGAAAGGCCTACAAGGAAAATCAGAAGCCATGCAAAAAGTGCAATGGGCGGCCTTCTGGAGGGCAGGCCGCTTTGAGACTGTTTATTTTCAGGTTTGTCGTTCATTTGATTCCGTTTCTGTGAATTGAATATACTATGCGGGACAGTGTCTTAGACAGCCCCCTCGGTGAAATGTGCTTTCTAAAAAAAACTTTTCTCCGCAGTCTGGTCTGAAAGAAGAAGACGGAATCCAAGCATTTCCCCCGGGAACAGTCTTACACCGTGCCTCTGACGACGTATTCCGCCGGACCCGCCGGGGAATGCAGATGCATCGAGGTCTCTTCCTGATCCCCTTTCTGAGTCTGGTAGACCAGCACCGCAATCAGCGCCGCCACCATGATAAGCAGAAGCAGGATGATGATGAAAAGCAGTTTCTGACTGAATTTGTTTCTGGCAATCTCTTCATTCTGAGTCGGTGCCAGTTTCTTGATCGTGGAGATTTCCCCCGCATCAATGTTGATTCCGGTCTGCGTTCTCATGACTGTGGTGACGGATTTGTCATCGCAGTCATACAGGAGTTCGACTCCGCCGATCTGCAGGATATCGCTGTTCTGGAGAACCTGTTCCGTGATGGGCACGTTGTTGACTCTGGTTCCGTTGGTGCTGCCCTGGTCCTTGAGAATATAGGTGTTCCCGTCACGAATGAACGCGCAATGGTAGGTGCTGATGGTGGGGTCCTTGATACAGATGTCCCGTTCGTCCACCCTGCCTACGGTATGAAGATCTTTTGTCAGTTCAAAAGTCCTGCCCCTGAGTTGTTCAGAGAGGATAATCAGCTTTGGAACTCCAGCCATTTGCTTCTCCTGTTGCTGTTTGTCGATGTCCATCTGCTCCCGTCCGGGGGCTTGCTGAATACAATGCATCTTTCAATTATACTCTTGCAATATACACTCGTTTTTCAGCTTGAAAAGAGTCTTCCGAAAGAAAAACGAAAAAAAAAAAGAAAAAGAGATGCAAAAATGATGTTTTCCTTTCTGGAAATCCGCAGGGGGAACGTGTATATTGCTACTTTCACAGGTTTCCAATGCGGGATTGTATAACGTACAGTAATAATAACATAAAAACTCTGAAAGAGGTAGAAAAATGGCCGATTCCCTGAAAAATGCAATCAGTTTCGAGCGGGTGGAGACTGCTCCCTGTTCCTACAAAGTGGACTTCAAACTCCCCGCTGACGCGGTGGATAAAGTCTTTGCCGACGCGCTTAAGGAGGCAGGCAAACACGCTCTCATTCCCGGATTCCGCAAAGGGAAGGCACCCGCGGCGCTTGTCAGAGCGCGTTATGGGGAATATATTGCCGAAGATGTCGAAAAGCAGATCCAGAATGTTGCTTTTGAAAAGCTTTCGGAGGATCCTTCCGCCGATATCGTTTCTTTCGGTGCGATGAATGCGGAAAAGCATCCGGAAGCAGGGGCGGACTATGCGTTTTCCCTGGAAGTGGAATTTGCCCCGGAAATCAAAGTTCCTGAATACAAGGGCGCTGCACTGGAGGTCCCCGCCGGAGAAAGTGTCGAAGACATCCTGAAGAAACGTCTGGAACACATGAAGAATCTGTATTCCGACTATCTTGAGATTGAAGAGCCTGCGAAGGAAGGAGATCTGCTCAAAGTTTCCTATGAGAGCGATTTTGTTCTTCCCGAAGATGCGTCTGCGTCACTCCGCCGCAGTGTGAAGGCGGATGAGTCCTGGATCTGGCTGAACCAGCCGGAACAGTTCCCCGGTGTCATCGCCGCTCTGACCGGAGCCGTCAAAGGCGGGGAATATACCTTTACCGCCGAGTTTCCCGCCGACTGGAGAGAAAGCGGACTGCAGGGGAAATCGGTGTCCTACCGCGTGAAAGTCCATGAAGCCCAGCGGAAAGTGCCGGTTTCCGATGAGGCGAAACTGGCGGAAAAGCTCGGTCTTGAAAATGTCGAGAAAATGCACGAGGAACTGAAGAAGGCCGCTGAACGGGAAGCGGAAGCTGCCAGGAAAGAAGCCCTCCGCACCAAAGCGCTCGAATATCTGCTGGAAAAGACGGAGGCGTTTCCGCTTCCGAAGGGAGTGCTTGCTTCAACCACGGAGCGGGAGTTCTCCCGTATCGCCGAACGTCTTGTCCGGAAGGAGGAGGATGTCGAAAAATTCAAGGCGGAAAAGGAAAAACATCTGGAAGAAGCCAAACGCCTGGCGGAGGAATATTTGCGCAAGTTCTTCATTCTCCGTAGAATTGCCCGGGATGAGAAGGTGGAAGTCTCCCGCGCCGAACTTGATGAGCAGATTCATGCCATGAGCCATTATATGGGCTACAAGGAGGCCGATGTACGCAAGATGCTGGAGCGCAACGGAGGAATGGCCGAAATCCAGGCGGATATCCTCATGAGCAAGACTCTGGATGCGGTTGCGGCCGCGGCAAACGCCGCCTCCTGAAGATCTGCTGCCGGGAATTTTCCTTCCCGGCACGTTTTCCCTTTTCCCCGTGAAAGAACTATAGATGAATTCAGATGGAAGGACAATGCTGATGATAAGAAATTCCATGCTTGTTCCCATGGTTGTGGAGCAGACCGGCAGCGGCGAACGAGGTTACGATATCTACTCCCGGCTTCTGAAAGACCGGATCATCCTTCTGGGAACTCCGATCGATGATTCCGTGGCGAATCTGGTGGTGGCCGAGCTTTTGTATCTTCAGTCCGAAGACCCCAAAAAGGATATCAGCATGTACGTGAATTCCCCTGGGGGATCCGTGACGGCGGGACTTGCTATCTACGACACCATGCAGATGCTCAGCTGCGATGTCCGGACCTACTGCGTCGGACAGGCGGCAAGCATGGGCGCCGTCCTTCTCTGCGCCGGAGCAAAAGGCAAACGTTTTGCCTTGCCGAATTCACGGATTATGATTCATCAGCCCAGCGGAGGAAGCGAGGGAATGGCTTCCGATATTGAAATCCAGGCCAGAGAGATCCTGAAGATCAAATCCAGACTGAATTCCATCCTTGCCTATCACACGGGGCAGACGGCCGCGCGGATCGCGAAGGATGGAGACCGGGATTATTTCATGTCCGCGGAGGAGGCCATGAAATACGGACTCGTGGACAGCGTTCTCACGCACAAGACTTCCTCCGGAATCAAGTCCTGAGCGATGTGAGCGAAGAGAAGGAGGAATCCGGATTATGTCCGATCATAAGAGCGATGTCACGGGCGGAGGCGAGGAGCTGCGCTGCTCCTTCTGCGGACGTCCCGCATCCGATCCTGCCGTGGGGCAGCTGATTACCAGCCCGACTGGCGCCGCCGTCTGCCGCAACTGTGTCAACATCTGCGCGGATATTTTCAAGAACAATTCCGAATCCGGTGCGGCTTCCTCTGTGGGAATTTCCGGTTCGGTCGGAGCATTTGTCCGGAACCTGAAAGTTCCGGTTCCCGCGGAGATCAAGGCAGGGCTCGACAACTACATCGTAGGACAGGACAACGCCAAGAAAACTCTCGCCGTTGCCGTTTACAACCATTATAAACGCCTTCAGGCCCAGGCCGCAGGCGGAGCCGGAGGAGACGGCGTCGAAATCGAAAAAAGCAATGTGCTCCTCATCGGCCCCACCGGTTCCGGGAAAACCCTCATCGCAAGAACGCTCGCAAAAATGCTCGATGTGCCTTTCTGCATCACCGATGCCACAACTCTGACTGAAGCCGGATATGTGGGAGAAGATGTGGAAAACATCATTCTCCGTCTGGTTCAGGCCGCAGACTACGATGTGGAGCGGGCACAGATCGGAATCATTTATGTCGATGAAATCGACAAGATCGCCAGAAAGAGCGAAAATGTCTCCATCACCCGGGATGTCTCCGGTGAAGGAGTTCAGCAGGCCCTCCTGAAAATCCTGGAAGGAACGATTGCAAACGTTCCCCCGAAGGGCGGCAGGAAGCATCCGCAGCAGGAATATCTGCATGTGGATACGACGAATATTCTGTTCATCTGCGGAGGTGCCTTTGTCGGACTGGACAAGCTCGTTCAGAGACGGGTCGGGCATCATGTCCTTGGTTTTTCCTCCTCCGTGGAGGGGAACGCTTCCGGAAACGGAGAGGCCGGAGCCGGACCGATCGGCGGGAACACTCCGGGGAAGCAGGCTCAACTCCTCGATCAAGAAAATATCCTCGGATGTACAGAGCCGGAAGACCTTATCCATTACGGCCTGATTCCGGAATTCATCGGCCGTCTGCCTGTGGTGACGGCGCTGGAGCCTCTTGGGAAAGAAGAGCTTGTGAAAATTTTGACCGAACCGAAAAATGCGGTTGCCCGTCAGTTTGCAAAGCTTCTCGACATGGAGGGAGTGAAACTGAAGTTTGAAAAGGCCGCTCTGGAGGCTCTCGCCCAGAAGGCCTGTGAAAAAGGAACCGGCGCGCGCGGGCTGCGTTCCCTCCTGGAATCACTCATGACGGATATCATGTACAAGGTGCCCTCGGAAAAAGATATTTCCGAATGCATTATTACGGCAAGGACGGTCAATGGCGGCGAGCCTGTTCTCCGCCGCAGCCGCTCCACCAGAGCCCCGCAGAAGGGATGATTTCCCCGCATCCATCCTTTACTTCTTCTTCCCGTTCCCGCTTCCTCATGAGCTGAGAACGGGATTTTTTCCTCTTCCGCCCAGAAGAGAAGTCGTAAATGAGAAGCCTTCGCAGACGACGGCCTTGAGAGAGAATTTTCGGCGGGAAAGAGAGAGAATTTTTTTTGTGTGAAGAGCTCCCTTGTAAAACCCGCTGCGGGAGATGGGAATTCAGGATCCGGAAGCCGTCAGAAGCATGGACTCCTCCACACGGTGGAGCGGACTTTCCCCCGCAAGGACCCGTTTGAAATCCGAAATGACAAAATCAGCCATTCTCCGGAGCTCGTCATTCAGGGAGCCTGCGATGTGCGGAGAGAGCCGGACGTTCGGAAGAGTATACAGACGGGATCCGGGGAGGGGAGGTTCCGGCCAGGTGACGTCAAGAAGGGCCGTGAGGTCCGGCCGCCTTTCCAGGACATCGCAGAGTTCGGATTCGTTGACCTGCCGTCCGCGTCCGGTGTTGATGAAGACGGCATGATCGCGCATGGAAGAGAAGAGCCTGGCGTTCAGCACCCCCGCATTGTCGTCTCGGTCCGGGAAATGGTTGCTGATGACTTTTGCGGTCCGGAAGGCTTCTTCCAGCGAGACCGTCCTCTTTTCCGGATGCGAAGGAATCACAATTACTTCCAGGTCATACTCTTTCAGAAGTTCCTGTACCCGGCTTGAAATGGCCCCGGCTCCCAGAAGAGCCACTCTTTCCCCATACGCGCCGCAGCCCGCCTTCTGACTTCGCCAGCCTTCCGGACTGCAGATGGACAAGCGGAAATAATTCTTCAGGGAAAGAATGATCTGAGCCACCGTGAATTCCGCCACAGGCAGAGCATTCGCTCTCCACGCGCTGATCACAGATATTCCGTGTTTCAGAAGCGGCCGGCAGAATGCGTCCGTGGCTCCGGCGGCATAGAAAAGCGCCTTCAGGGATTTCATGCGCTCAAGCTGCGCATCCGAGAGAGAAAACATGCCCCAGGTGGAAAACAGAAACTCGATCCCGCTCATGTCTGTTTTTTCAATACTTTCAGGCGTCATGATTTCCGGAAGAAAATCCGCCAGAGTTTTGAGTTCCCTGATCCGTTCTTCTCCGTAGACCCGTTCGATATTGGAAGGGTCTGCGCAGAGAAAAGCCGCTTTTCTTTTTTCTCCAGATCCTCTTTCCCGCGGATGAGGTTCCGCTCCGGGAAGGGAATAATCTTTTACTACCGCGTTCATGTGGGGAAATCCTTTATTTTGTCTTTTTTTTGCGTGAAGCGAGGGGAGGGGGAATTGGATGTGAAGCCCCTCCATAAGAGACGTATCATGAGAATGAAGTGACGAAAATCAGAGAAACGCCCTCTTAGCGATGTTTCCTTTTGTTTTTGCTGGGGGGACCTGCTGCTTTGTTGGCTTGGTCCCTTTGTATTCTGTTTGTTCTTTCTTTTCTCTATAAGTTTTTCCCGTTCCGTCTGCGTCCGGATGTGCATCATGCGCTTGCGGGCGGTGGCTGAGGGAGCTTCCGGGAGGAGGGGGAGCTCTCCTCAGCCGCTCCCCCCGGCAGAGAGAAAACCAGGCTGCAGGCGCCAGAGTTTCCCGGGAGAAGGGTAAGGCGGATCCGGGTGAGCTGATCGCCCCAGGACTTGCGGATGTTCGCATCGTTGTGAACGAAGGGGGCCAGTTCGACGGAATCAAAAGAGGAGGCGTCAAGACGGATCTGACCGTCGAAGAGCAGGATTTTGTCCATGACGCTCACAGGGACCGGGGTGAACAGAGTGATCAGAAGCTCCGGAGAGGTGGATGCGTTGACGGAAAAGCGGTCGGAAATTGTGCAGACTCTTCCGTCCGGAGAGAGCGAGAGAGTCCTCCGGAAGGATTGCAGGCCCGCTTCCCCGGGATAGGCATGGAGCAGATCCGAACTGAGACTCTGCGAGCCATCCTCGAGGTTTCGGAATTCAAGCGAGGCGGAAAAAGATTTTCCGGCAGTCTCCCCGATTCCGCTGAAGAACGGAGCATTGTGTCCCTGGGCTCCGTGGTAGAGCGATTCATAGCGTTTTCCGGAGAAGGTTTTTGCCGTATAAACATCCGTTCCGAGGTCGATCACGACGGGCGTCCGGCCGTGGAACAGCGTGAAATGCCCCAGATCGTTGTGATTGTGCATTTCACCGTTGTGACCTCCTTTGAGTGAGGCGCAGAATCCCTCCTTTCCGCCGCGCACGATGCCGAGACGCCCGGGATAGAAGGTGCTTTCGTTTTCAGGAATGTTTTTGGGAGCGCTTCCTGGAAAAGAGGAAGAGTTTGCGGAAGTATCTTCTTCCCATGGCCGGGGAGTGAAGAAGAATTCCGCTGTCTGCTGGAAAAAGTCGCCGTTATCCAGATGAATTCTGGTTTTTGCCTGCATGCGGTAGGGGGGAAGCGGAATGGCGGCATGCTCATCCTGCTGAGCAAGGGAGAATTGCTGTCTGGCAAATTGCAGGAGGAGTTCGGATCCGGTTGCCTTCGCGGCCGCGGCGAGAAGGGGAAGGGGAAGTTTGATCCGGGAACCGCCGTCGGAGAAATTCAGAAGCCGGTCCGGAGCCATCCGGACACGTGCGGGAAATTCAAGCATGGCGCGGAATTTTGGTTCCGCATAGAGCTTTTCCATGGATCCGGGGAAGGCCTTTTCGAGATGATCTGCGTAACGGAAGAACTCGGCGGCGGATTTGATCCAGTATCCGGGGCCTTCATCGCAGAAACCGTCGTCGAATGAAAAGTCGTAGTAACGGTCGGCGATTCCGTTGAGTTCGTCGATCAGGCGGACGAGGTCTTCGGGATCCTCCAGAAGAAGCAGCCCCGCGTTCAGGAGCGATTCGCTGATCCAGATGGACCAGTTCCCCTGTCCGTTCTGCCAGAAATACGGTGTTTCGTATTCATGATTCAGAAAAGGACGCAGTGTTTTCCGGATGGTTTCCTGACGGAAGAGTTCGGCCATGTTCGGAGAAAGGTGCTCAATCTCCGAGCCTGTGATGTTCATGACATCTGCCACGAGCGAGGCAGTCGAAGCGGAGAAAAGGTCCAGACGTGTCTGCGTGTCCGCGTCGGGGGGGAGGACGTCCTTCTCCTGATAGAAGGCATGCGCGTGGATGCACCAGTAGCGTTCGTTCACGATCGCCCAGAGATGATTGACGAGGGGGGGGAGATATTTTTCCGTGTCGCCTGTCAGGCAGAGAGCAAAACTCAGACGTCCGAGATTGCTCCGTCTTCTGAAATACCCCGCCTCGTAATCCGTCCGGTTTCCCCGCAACCGGTACGCAATGTAATCCATGACAGGCAAAGGAGGAATATCTTCCGAAAGAATGACTTCCGTATCCATGAGAATCCGTTGTGCCATTTGTTTCTTTTCCGGTGTCCGGAAGAGTTTCTCCCATGCCTCCCGGTCGCTGAAGGGAGGATAGAACTGCGGACGGCAAAATTCATTCCGGATGCGTTCTTCCAGATTCCCGGGGAGAAGGTCTTTGAAGCGTTTTCTGATTCCGCCGTTTTTTTCTCCGGAACAGAGCGTTTTCGCACCTCCGTCCTTGTTCATGGAAGATCCGGAGGATTCCGAAGCGGAACAGAACAAACGGGATAACGCTTCTCTTCTTTTCAGCCGATTCATAAGAAAGGACTCCTTCTTTTTGCATCATTGCGTTCAAAGCAGATACTGGATAAGCTGGATGATATTGAAAATCAATACGGGATTTTCCGTACATTCTTTTTTGTGTCCGGGCAGGAAACTGAGGATCCGTCCGCCGGCGGGGGAAAGGCATTCGGAGCACTGGGGAAAGGTTTTGCCGTTGACATCGGCAGTCATGAGCGTCATGAGGGGTGCGGTCTGCTCCAGTGCGGTATAGATTTCGTCTTCCGGAAGAGAGAATTCCCGTAGGCTCCCGGAAAGTTTGTGACGGCTCTTTGCCCGGAGCACCGTACAGGGAGCAACAGGATGACAGGATACTGGAACCCCGTCCGGATCTTCCGGCCGCACCCAGCGAAGTCCGACCGCTTTCCGCCACCATTCCCATTTCCAGAATGCGGCGCTCGAGCCGTGCAGAAGCAGAAAATCCCCCCCGTCGTCGTAATATTCCCTGACGGCTTTTTCCGCTCCGGAGTCCGGATGCGGATTTCCACAGGTCCCTCCGATGAGATGAAGAATCAAAAGTTCGCAGTCCTCTTTCCAGGATGCGTTTTCGAGGAGGGAAAAATCGTCTTCAAAGAAACGGATCCGGGCTTTGAGCTCCCCCGGGAGGGCGCTGAAGATTTGTTTCCCGGGATGGACTCCGTAATGATTGTCAGCAAAAAAATAGATCATGAAATTCTGCCTTTTGCTTTGATTTTCAATTGCTTCAATTCTTCTGCGGAGGAAAGTCTGCGGTAGAAGTCATCCAGGGGATAGCATCCGGAAACGATTCCGGCGCGGGGGGCGTTGGTGCAGTCGCCGAAGGTTCTGCAGATTCTGCGGCGGTCGGGACTGCGTCCGGCGAGGAGATCCGAACAGATGTCCGGATAGGGGAGCGCCATCCGGCCGATTCCGACAAAGTCGGTGAGTCCGTGCGCCACCGAATACTCCGCCGCGTTCGGAAGATACTCCTGCAAACAGCTGTACCCCGAACCGACAAAGCGGATCTCCGGAGGACAGAGTTCCCGGATCCTTTTCACCGCATCGATGTGGCGGGCGACATTGAGAAGCGGATGCTCCGGCGGCAAATATCCGTCCGACACCGCATAGTAGGCGGGCCGCTGAAGATGAACACTGTAATAAGGACTTCCCGCCGTTGCACAAATCAGATCCACTCCGTATTCCCGATGCGCCATCCGGATGAATTCCGCGGGTTCCCTGAGATCCGGATCCATCCCTCTTCCCGTTCCGTCTCCTCCGAAGGCGAAGGGATAGGATCCCTCCCAGGCCATCGGGACGCCACGGCCGTTCTTCTCATCCTTCACGAAGGGAATCAGATCGAAAAGACTCAGACGCATCGCCAGATTCAGCCCCGGACAGGCTTTCCGGATTCCGGACGCAATTTCCCGGAAAAAACGTGTCCGGTTTTCAAAGGACCCGCCATAGGGGCCTTTGCGTTCGACGGCGCTGAGGAATTCGTGCGCCAGATACCCGTGCGCGTGTTTGATGTCGACGAAATCGAATCCGGCCTTCTGGGCAATCACGGCGCTCCTGACAAATGCCTGTACGATTTCCCCGATTTCCCTGTCCGTGAGCACATTTTCCTTTCCGCAGTGACATTTCTCATCCAGAAGCGGATGCGCGTAAGCCGTGGAGGGCAGAGCCTTCCCGGGATCGTCCGGATGGGAAAATCTCCCGGAATGAGTCAGCTGGAGCCCGATCAGGAGCTCTTTGTCCGTTCCCGAGCTTTCCCGGTGGACGCGGCGCATTTCCGTACAGAGGCTTTTCAGCGCCTCCAGCGTGTGTTCCGCGGCGAGAAGCTGATGCGGATTGCTCCTTCCGCGATGCATGACCGCAGCCGCCTCCGTCCCGCAGATGAGTTTTGCGCCGGATGAGGCAAAACGCAGCCAGCGCCGTCTTGTGTATTCGCTTGGAAGGCCGTCTCTGGTGCAGTCCCAGCCTTCCATGGGGAGGATCGCCCAGCGGTTCCCGGGAGTCCGGCCGCAGCAGGAAAGCGGAGAGGACAGGACCTTCCCGGGAACGGCGTCGGATGAAAGCCCGATTTGGATTCCCTCCCGGAGCAGTTCTTCCCGGAACTCGGAAAGAGTCTTGAAGGAGGCGACTTTGCGGTACTGAGGACCGCTGGCGGAGCCGATGGGAAAACGCATAAAATGGGACAAACCTTTCAAAAACGTTTGGGTTTCTGCAGATGAACGATGACAAGCTCGGTGTCTTCGAGTGTTTCATAACTGTGGCGCAGAAGGGCGTCGAACTGCACGGCCATGCCTTTGCGGAGGAGAAGCTCCTCCTCCGGAAGACTGAGACGCAGACAGCCGCGCAGCACCCAGCAGAGTTCATAATCGTCCCTGTGCAGTTCCGGAGTGGAAAGTCTGGCCCCCGCGGCGGCTTCTGCGTGCATGCAGCGCAGATGGTTGTAGGAAACGCGTTCAAAAAGAAAATCGCCTGAACGGTACTGTTCCGCACGCACGGAGTGGGAACTTTGCCTTTCCGCAAGGCAGATGAGATCCGAAAGTGTGATCTGGAATGTTCTGGCGATCCGGCAGAGAGTGTCCGTCTCCGCAGACGTGCGGTTCCGCTCCAGTTTGGAGATCACGCTTGCGGAGACTCCGCTTCTTTCCGAAAGCTCCGCAATGCTCATGCCCTCTCTTTTCCGGAGCACGCGCAGAATGCCGAAGTCGAGCGTGCTCTCCTTTTCTGTGCTTCGTTCTCTGTTTGTTTTCTCCGCTGTTTTCATCCGCGGATCCTTTCTTCTTCCGGGGAGGAATGATATTTCTCCCGATATTGTTTCCAGAGTGTTTCAAAGTATCCGTTCTGCTCCGGCAGGGGACGGCAGGGCCGCCACTGCGATTGCACTTCCTGTCCCGTGAGTACGCTTTCCAGAACCCGGTCTCTGAACGAAGGATCTTCCGGATGCGCTTTCCAGTCCGGAAAACCCGGCACGGGGAGACTCCCTTCCGGAGAAAGCACCAGACTCCCGCCGCGGGAGCCTGCACCGCTTTTTATCTGTGCCAAAATGGATTCCAGATACACCAGCTGTGCCGTCAGAAGCTGGCGGTTCCGGAGAATTTCAAGCTGAGACTCCGCATCCAGTCCGCCCAGAGGGCAGCTCCGGTGTGCGGAAAGCTGCCTGCGGGTTTCCTCAATGGCAGTCCGGACGCTTCCTTCTTCCCGGATGAAACTGCCCGCGTGATCCATGCGTTCGCGGAGGATTTCACGTTCATTTTTCCAGTCTGCCTCCGCCGTGAGGCAGAGTCTGTTCATGCGTTGTTGGTATCCGGAAAGGAGTTCCCGGGCTTTTTTCCGCACGCTTCTTCTTTCCGCATCGTCCTGATGGGCGTTCCCCTGTTTCCCCAGGGAAAGAGCAATGGCTTCTGCGGCGCGGAAAGCGCCGCATTGCCCCGCATTCAGGGCGGAGCCGCCCGGACGCATCACCCCGTGGGAACCGTTCACTTCCCCGACAGGGAAAAAATTTCTGAGAGATTCCGATTCCCAGTTCCTGTCTCCGGCAAGTCCCCCGTTGTTGTGCTGCGCGCAGACAGCCACTTCCAGTGCATCTTTTCCCAGCTCAATACCGTGTTCCGCAAAGAGTTGCCATGCCGGTTCGTTCAGTTCCTTCAGACGTTTCAGAGGGCAACGGCCCGTCACTCCGTTGCCGGAGAGATATTCCCGGAGTTCGGCGGAGCAACGTGCCGGATGGAAATCCGGCGGATCACTCCGGTAGTCCAGATAGACTCTACGTCCCCGGAGCACGGTCTCCCTGTACACCAGGAGATCAATGGCCGACGAGCCGTTCAGATGGTCCGCGGAAAACGGCCATTGATAGCCTTTGAGAAAGATTGCGTCATACATTTCCTCCGGGCTCCGGAAATACTCCCGCAGAAATTCCCTTTCATCTGAATTTCCGTCCTTTGCGCGGGAGACGAAACGCGGAAGCGCCTGAAGATAACTCCCCGAAACGTTCCAGCGGAAATCCAGCGCCGCCAGGCCGAACTGCGATTCCGGCAGATTCCTTCCCTTCACTCCCGCTTCAAACGCCAGTCCGATGGCTCCGGTATGGACTGCAGGGTAGACACTTCGTCCGTAAAGACCGCCGGGGCCTCCGACGGCAAAGACGGTGCGCCTGGCAAACACGCTCCGGAATACCAGTCCCCGGCGGAGAGAGAGTTTGTCCTTTCCGGTGTTTTCCTTTTCTGCGCCTTTTTCTTTTTCCTCATCTCCTCCTCCTTCTCCTGAAACAGGGGAAGAAGCTTCCGCCCTGCTGTTCTGATTCAGATCGGCGAAGAGAGCGCCGTAACAGCTGTGCCCGTCCGAGATCAGATCCGTGGCGATGTGCTGTTCGAGAACGGGAATGCGTCTGCGTCTGATTTCCCGGATCAGGGCCAGGCAGATCTCGCGGGAGGTGTAGGGGCCGCAGGAGCTGGCGCGTCTCCGGGGATCGTTGTCCGTCTTGTATCCCGGATACGCACCGTATTCATCGTGGGGGAAGGGGACACCCAGAGTCAGCAGATGGGAAAAGGCAATGACGGAAAGGGAGGCTTCCGCAAGTGCCAGATCTCCGTGAACGCCGCCTCCTTTCATCAGATCGGCGGCGAGGAGGAGAGGCGAGTCGGCTTCATTCCCGTAGAGTCCGAGCTTGTAGTAGGTCTGTTTGTCGCTTCCGGTGTTGATGCTGGTGCCCATGTGGAGCCCTTCGGTGCAGAGAAGAATCCTTCGAACTCCAAGGGCATGGAGCCGTACGGCTGCGGCAAGTCCGGAAGCGCCGCTTCCGATGACGAGAACATCGCAGTCTGTTTCCATCTGTTTCAGTCCGGATCTTTTTGCAATCACGTTTGTTGTGTGCGGTTTTGTTCCCATGACTTTTTTTGCTCCCAGTTTTTTCTTTCCCCGGGACAGTGCTGTCAGAAGCGTTCGATGAGCATTCCTCCGTCGACATTGAGCACCTGTCCGGTGGAGTAGGCCAGATCGCCGGAAAGAAGCATCCGGACGGCTCTGCCCACATCGGAGGGGAGTCCCCAGCGTTTCTGGAGGGTCAGGCCGTCTGCAATCAGGCGGTCGTATTTGGCTGTCACGGATCGTGTCATGTCGCTCCGGATGATTCCCGGACGGATTTCGTAGACGGCGATTCCTTCCTCTGCGAGCCGGGCCGTCCAGAGTTTGCTTGCCATAGCCACTCCGGCCTTGGAAAGGCAGTATTCTCCCCGTTCGATATTCGCGCAGCGGGCGGAAACGGAGCCGATGTTGACAATGCAGCGGAATTTTCCCGTCCTGTTCTCCAGAAGCGCCTTCGCCGCCAGCTGTGTCAGAAAGAAGGGCCCCTTGAGATTGATTTCCATGACACGGTCAAAACTTTCCTGCGTCATTTCCAGCAGATCACAGCGCTTTCCCGGCGCTACTCCCGCGTTGTTGACAAGAGCATCGAGAGTTCCGAATTCTTCCAGAAAGGTCCTGATGAGTTCCCTGCGTTCGCTTTCGGAGGATATATCGCAGCGATGAAAAAGGATTCTTCCGCCACTGTTCGGGAGGGGGGGCGTATTGGCTGAAGAAGATGGAGCAGGGGCGGCGTTGTCGTCTTCCGGCGCATCCTCCTCCGGAAGAGAAGCCTTCCCCGGAGAAGTGCTGCGGCTGCAGTACATGACGTTGTGCCCGGCGGAGGCCAGTTCCCGGACAATTCCCGCTCCGATTCCGCGTGACCCTCCTGTCACAAGGACATTCAGCTTTTCCATGGTGATTCCTTCTCCCTCTTCTCCCTCTTCTTTTCCTCTTCTTTCCCGTTCTTTTTTTCTCCGTTTTTTCTCCGTTTTTTCTCCGTTTCCCGGGAGAGTTTTGTTCCGGTCTTTTAGCCGGGCAGCCGATATTTTTTTCTTTTATGCTATATTTTATGTTGAAATATATTCTTTAGGAAAATTTATTTCAAGCATTTTTCAAAAAAAAGAAGAAAAACGACCTTTTTCCCAAGGGCGACACGGAGTTCTTCACCCCTGCTTTCTCCGTGATTCGAGGCAGTTTTTGCTTTTACGCTTCATGCGCCTTTTTTGCGTTTCCGTATCTTGTGTCCGGATGAGATGTGATGCCCTTGCAGTTCTGTTTCGTTTCTGTTTGGATGGATGGGGAGGGGGCTATCTTTTTGGATTCTTTCCGCTTGAGATTCGTTCAGGCATTTCTTCCGGAAGAGCGGGGAGTCTTCCGGAAGAATTTCCTTTTTGCCCGGGGGGGGAACGGATCATGAAATTTGGAAGAATCATTCCTGAAGCAGAGACTGACGGAGATATTCCGTCCGCACGGAGTCCACTTTGCGGAGGATGTTGTGCCAGAGAGGAGCCTTTTCTTTGAAGAGCCTGTCCAGAGTTCTGGAGTCAGCCTTTTCAATTTCATTTCCGGCCTTGTCGAGATCCTCCAGGATGGGCAGGAGTTTTTCCCGGTAGAATTCGGGATCTCCGAGGAGCGGAGTGCTCCAGGCCATGATGGAGCGGTTTCTGTCATTTCTGAGCTGGCTGTAGCGATGGAAGGTCTTGGAGCAGATGCGGCGTTTGACGGTGTCCGCCTGTTCCGGAGTGAAGTGGAAACGGAGCCTCAGCATTCGTTCGAGTTCGTGGACGTGTCCGGAAAGAGTTCTTGAATCTCCGCACCATCTCTGCATGCCGTAATACCAGTACGGATGAGCGTTTCCATCCAGCGGCAGGAAGGAAAGAAAGTATTCCCATGGGATCAGGAAATGAGCGACAGCGGCTTCCCGGGTAAGGGCGGCGTCTTTTTTGAGGAAATCATAGGTCAGTGCATAATTGTCCGTCGGCGCTTTGAAGTCGACGTGGTGGGGATCCTTTGTTTCCGGAAGATCATTGCAGAACCACATGTGGTACGCCGCATCGTAGGAAGGCTTGAAATAGCACTCCAGTCCGCCTGCGCTGCGCTTCCCGGAGATGACTTCATCCATCGCGGGGTCGTTGCAGCGGACATAGATATGCAGTCCGTCCGGGTCGGCGAGGAAGTGGATGCCCGTCCGGTATTCCTCCTTGAGCGTTTTGTGTTCGACGCCTTTGAGATGCTGCAGGTCACAAACTTCGCTGACCAGGTACTGGTCGGAATAAGGGAAGAATCGCTGTTCCATTTTGTCCCAGTCGTTGTAATATTCCGATGCGATCCATGCTCCGGCGGAGGAGGGGGCGGCATCGACGAAGGCGACATCGTAATATTTCGTTTCGACCGGGACGAAGAGATCCTTGCAGATGTTTTTGTCAATGGTCTGCGCCAGATCGTAGCAATGGGCGTCCATGAGCAGACAGCTGGCATCGCGGATGACGGAGAGTTTCTCCCGGGGGGAATCCTTCCATTCCGGGAATTCGGAGTCGAAACGGGAAAGACTGCCCTCTTCCTGCAGAAGAAAACGGAGAACATTCAAGGCCGCGCTTCCCTTTGCGTCGCGTTTATTCCATTGCGCGATGGCCTGATCCACGGCGCCGACGGCTTCCGTTTTGTCTTTCGCATTCATCAGACCGAGGAGAAGAAGAGTCCGGACGTCGCCCGCCTTTTCCGCGGCTTCCGCAGCAAAGGCAAAGTCATTCCGGCTCATTGCGTGTTCGGCGAAGGATCGGTGGAAGGCTTTGTCGATTTTGTAGTCCGGGAACTGTTCTGAGCGGAGTGTTTCGAGGTTCTTGTACTCATTTTTCGCCCATGCGTAATCGTATTTATGACCGGTGTAATTGTTTCCGAGGAAAGTGCGGAGGAAGGCGATCCGGAGCTGGAGAATGTCCTTGTCCGTCAGATCCGGGGCTTTTTCAAGATATTCGTGGAATTTCTCCAATGCGAGCTTCAGTTCAAATTGTCCGAGGCATGCGATGTCGCCGTTCCTCCGCATTTCCTTCGGAAGGCGGAGGAAGTCCTGGAAGAGGGTCTCCCAGACTTCCCTGTCCTGGATATCCGCCGCCGTTCCCATCAGGAAACGGTATGCCTGGGAGACGTGCGCGGGGAGGATTCTCCCGTCCTTCCGCATTTTGCTGAATTCGGACCGGGCGAAGGGGTGATCCAGTTCGGAGAGTTTGCGCAGGATCTGGACGCGTGCGGAACTCTTTGCATCGTTGAGCGCGTTTTTCTCCTGAGTTTTTGCGTCTTCGGGGAGAGAGACTTCCTCCAGGCGGCGAAGGGTTTCGGGGTAGAGCTTCCGGAAGTCTGCGTCTGCGGCTTTGAAATTGACTTTGGTGATCTGCTGAATTTCGTTCCGGAAATTTGTTTTCTGAGCATAAAGCGGCGCAGCGGGAAGAAGATGGAAGAGAAAAAGAAGAAGGAGAAGGAAAAGAGAACGGATGAAGTTTCCTCCGCTGAAAAAGGAAGGAAATGTGCTGCGGGAAGGGGCTGGAGGGAAAAGGAGTTGTTGTTTTGTCATGGTGCTTATTGCTCCTGATTCGGGTTCATGGCATTGCGGAGGCTCAGGATGAGGGATACTGCGTCCATCCGGACGGCGTCGGCGTCCCGGCGCAGGAAATCCATGCAGGCGAGTTTCGTGAGAATTTTTCTGGCGAGGATCCGGGTGTCGGGGTTCGGGTCTGCGGAGGCCTGTTCTGCGGTGAGACGGAGCAGCGTGAGATAGCGGATATCGTCGATTCCCTCCCGGAGCCCTTCCCAGGCGAGGGTGTCCACATAGTCGTCCCGGGTCGGATAGACAATGGAATGAGAGCGGCGGTCGGATTCATAGGTGTCTCCGAATTCGTTCCACATTTTGACATTGTGGTTGAGCATGGCGTACTGCATGTTTGCATCGAATCCGTTTGCGTAGGGGACGAGTCCGTAGAATCTGCGGGTGAAGTCCGGATTCTCGGGTCCCGTGTGGGGATTGGAATACCATGCCGTGACGGCGTCCGGATTGGCTGCGTGAATGCGCCGGACCGCTTCCGCCGCAAGGGGAGAGTGGGGGGAGAATGGCAGATTGACCATGTCCAGATTGAAAAGGAGTTCTCCTCTCGGATAGGTCGTCACCATGGTTTTTCCGCCCGCCTTCCGGACGAGTTTCCAGGCTTCCTGCTGTGCCCGGACGGTTCCGGCATCTCCTTCATCCACTCCGTACGAATAGAAATTGGTATGCCCGTAAAGACGTTTCGTGAGTTCCGCAAGCCGGAAAAGACGCGTTTCGAGATTCTTCAGCTGCGCTTTCTGAGCCACGGTCGGATTTTCCGCGACGGTCATTCCACATCCCACGCCGGCGGAAAAGAGCGCACCCGTGTTCATCCCCGTTTTTTTCGCGATTTGCGCATCCAGTTCCGCCCGCTCCCTCTGGAAGGGATTGGTGGAAGGATATCCGAGGAGGCTTTTCACATTGTGGTCCGCACAGTTCTGCGCGCGTTTTTCATTGAGTCCTCCTGCTCTGTGTGAGCCGTAGAAACTGACATGGAAATCTTTTTCCAGATTCGTGGCCGTTTTGGGGGAAGGCAGGGAAAAGGGCAGGACCCGGAGACGGATGGGAAGAGACGGAATGTTCGTTTTTCCCTCTGCTGTGAGTTTCAGCTCTCCTGTATAGAGTCCCGCCTGAGCGTTTTCCGGGATTTTGACCGTCAGGATGATTTGTTTCAGTTCGTCCGGATTCAGGACCACGCCCCGGAATGTGGGTGCGTCGGTGATGAGTTCATAATTGGGTTCATTGGTTTTCCAGTTCCGGGTCTGGATGCCTCCGCTGGCCCATTCATAACGGCAAGATCCGTCTGGGGAAGTCATGAGGAGGTAGTTTTCCTGTTTTTCCGGATCGGCGTAAACAAGATTTTCATCATTCAGCAGCAGCTCCGGGATGAGCCTTCTCCGGAGGGGATCCACAAACATCCCATACCAGGCGGAACCGCTCTTATACCAGAGTTTCACCATCTTCACGTCGAGATTTTCCGCGGAGATCTCCGCTCCCGTCTTCCTGTCCCTGAGTGTTCCCGGAACGATTTCCAGACGATCCGTTCCCTGACGCGGGTAAATCAGGAACGAAGCCGGTTCAAACTCCCCTTTCGCTCCGATGATTTCCAGTTCCGCAAAGGCTTTTGCCTCTTCCGGAAGCTCATCGGGCAGATACGGTTCCGCACCGAGCGGCGGGACCGTAAAATACGCAACGGGCGCTCCTTTCCACTTCTGCGGCGCTGAATTCAGCGCCTGATCCAGACGGGCACGGTTCCGTTGGACTTTATCCGCATTCAGCGGATAACTTTGCCTTCTGAATGTGCTGCTTCCATTTTCATCGGCGGCGGCGTCATTTCCGGCGGAACAGGCAAAAGCCAGAACGCCTGTGAAAAAAAACGCCGCAATACGGAATTTTTCCCGGAGATTCATGATTTGTTGACTCCTCTCGTTGCTTGCGGCGGAGAAAGAAATAAAGGAAGCGCCTGTCAAAGGATGCACTTCCCCCTTCCGGTTTTTCCCCGCTCATTTTTTTATTTATACAGTTTGCGATGCCGCGTCCTGGTTCATCAAGAGCTTTCTCCCATGGAGTCTCCCTCCACCGGAGGACCGGGAGAAAGAGGCCTGTCCAAAGGGAAAGCCTGATTTTATTCCTTCCACGGATTGAAGATGTTGCGCGTGGAGGACCCGTAGGACTGGAAACGCGCGGCGCTGTCCGAGGAAAGGACTGAGGCATGACCATCGAAAAAGAGCAGACTGATGGTTCTCAGATGCCTTCCATTGAAGAAATCGTTCATGAACTCCTCCTGGGTCGGAGGACCGAGCGGAACGACGGGAGAGCGGCCGCTGCCGGGAATATAAATTCCGTATCCGGTTCCTCCGCCGAAATTATTGCCGTCACGGCAAAAGACCTTGTCCGAGGGGTGTTTGAGTCTGTTTGCGGAAATTCCGTGATTGTTTTCCCACGGGTTGTTCATATACAGTTCCCCTGAGAGGACATTGTATCCGCCGGCTTGGTAGAAGTAGGTGGCGAAATACTCCTGAGTTTTTCCTTTGGCCAGAACGCCGGAAGGGCACATGAAAATGCTTTTTCTCACATCGCTGATCAAATTTCCTCCGGAGGAGTAAAGTGCGTTTGTCGGGAAAGGCTTCATCGGTTTCATGCCCAGTATTTCGCCGAGTGACGCATACCAGTAACGGTTGGTCTGGGCATGGTCGTCGGGTGTGGGCAGGTTCCTCAGAAGCTGGGAAATGTGATATCCATAGGATTCGACATAAAGCGCATTGCCTAGTCCGCACTGCTTGAGATTTCCGAGACAGCCGGAGCGTTTGGCGGTTTCCTTTGCCTGCTGCAGGGCAGGGAGGAGCATTGAGGCCAGCAGCGCAATGATCGCGATGACGACAAGAAGTTCTATCAGGGTGAATTCTTTCCGCAAGTATTTCATCAAAAGGACTCCGGGATACTATTTATCTGCTGACATTGAACATGTTGTTTTTATCATTGAATCCCATTCCGTAGTAATGTGTTCCCACGAGGAAAGGGCTCATTGCTTCCGAATGGCCGTCATAGAAGGAGAGACAGAGAAGGCCGGCATGTCTGCCCTTGAAGAAATCACGCTGATAATCAGGATCATCCGGATTCAAAAGAGATTGGGTGGTGACTTTGGAGTGCTGATATCCGGAATTTCCGATTCCTGGGATGTATGCGCTGGAATTGTTGTAACATGCGGTGTCCAGAATGAAGACCGTGTCTCCCGGCCTGCGCAGAGTGGAGTTCTTCATCCCTTTTTCCGATTCCCCGGGACCGATGATGGTATTCCAGCGGCCGTTCAGGACCATGCTGTAACTGTTGACGAACCAGAAAAGCGTGTCTCCGGATCCGCCCCAGCGGTTCGGACACTTCAGGAAGGAGGCTTTTTTCCCGTAACTTTCCCATCGTGTCCCTGAGACCATCTGGAGAAAATCGAAGAAATAGAGCTGTCCGAAGTTGATTCCTTCGTAAGCGCTTTTATAATTGGAAGGCACCAGATAAGCGAAATTGTCTGCATAGACGGTCTGAAGCATTCCGCACTGCTTAAGGTTTCCGAGGCAGATGGCGCGTTTGGCTGTTTCCTTTGCCTGCTGCAGGGCAGGGAGGAGCATCGAGGCCAGCAGGGCAATGACCGCGATGACGACAAGAAGTTCAATTAATGTGAAAAATTGACACCCCCGTTTCATTTTTCCCAGTTCTCCTTTTTTCCTTTTCTTCCTTGAGTTTTTTCCTCTGCTGTTTTCTTTTTGTCTTGAGGCTTTTCTCCGCCTTTTCCCGTTTTTCCGGTTTTTTGATTTATTTGTAAGGTATTCGGAATAAACAAGTCTATTCCTTTTTTGTACAGATGATGAAGAAACGTTCTTCTGAATTTTCCTTTAGGTCCTTTTTCTCTTTTTTGCGTCATCCTCTCTGATTTTGCGGATGCAGGATTCCCGTATGATCAGACGCGGCGGAATCAGAATTTGCTTTGGTGCTTCTTCGGGAGCACGCGTCCCCTCTGAGATTTTCTGGCAGAGCGTATCGACGAGTGCCAGCGCGATTTTATCCACCTGCAGATCCAGTGTTGTCAGAGGAGGCGAACAGTAGGCGGCATCCGTGATGTTGTCGAAGGAAACGATGGAAATATCCTCCGGGACGGAAAGTCCCAGTTGACGCAGTCCCTGAATCGCCGGAATCGCCGTGACGTCCGACTGAGTGATCAGGGCGTCGGGGAGTGGTCCTTTCGGATCCATTTTCAGGATGGTGGAATAGGTTTCATGATAGACTGAATCAATCATCCATGACATTTCCGCGTGCATGTCTCTTTCTTTCAGGGAGGCAAGGAATTCGCGGGCTCCGAGTTCGTCTTTCAATCCGATGAATCCGATATTTTTGTGCCCCATGCTCTTCAGATAATCCAGAAGGATATGGATTCCCGTCCTGATGTCTGCCATGACGGAATCATATATGCCCGGTGTGTAGGAATAGAGGACACTTGGGAGATCTTTTTCCTGAAAAACCGGATTCGGTTCCCAGGTGATGACTCCATCGAAACTGTAAGTCTGGACCGCACGATGTATGCGTGCATTTGCCATATCAAGGGAATCTCGGTTTCCCCACAGTACAAACATGCTGGCAAAGCCGCGTTCTGCCAGGAGTTCCTGCTGTGCAATTGCAATTCTGTCATAGAATTCGCTTCCTCCGATGGGCATCATGATGGCAATTGTGGAAGTTTTTCCTTTGCTCAGGGCCCGTGCCGCGGTATTGACCCGATATCCAAGAGCGCGTGCAGTTTCTTTCACGAGACGCACTTTTTCTTCCGGAGTCCTGTGATTTCCTGTTCCGTTCAGGATATAGGCAACGGCGCTTTTGGAAACTCCGCAGGCTCTGGCCACATCTACAATTGTCACCGGTTTCTTTTTTGCTTCCATGAATGCCCCATGTGCTGAGAGGAGTTATTTTCTTTCATGTCTTTTGGAACGATCCAATGGAAAGTATAATCAATCTTTTCTGATTTGTCAATACTTTTTTTTATAGAGTGTCTGGAATAAAAGGGGAAAATGATGGAAAAAGCGGATAGGATTTTCTCGAGGTCAAGGTCCGTGACCTTGTCGCGGTCCAGCGGCGAGACGCTGGCCGCCGGAGGCAAAATAAAAAAGAGCAAAATTTGCGAAGCAATAAGATACGGAAAAATGCGGTTAGCATTTTTCTCGAGGTCAAGGTCCGTGACCTTGTCGCGGTCCAGCGGCGAGACGCTGGCCGCCGGAGGCAAAAAATAAAAAAAACATGAGGGCTGCTCGCCCTCATACACCTCGGCAGGGCTGCATTCCCTGCACCCGGC
>CAKUDG010000030.1 GCA_934644965.1 uncultured Victivallales bacterium
TTTTTTTGCCTCCGGCGGCCAGCGTTTCGCCGCTGGATCGCGACAAGGTCACGGACCTTGACCGCGAGAAAAATGCTAACCGCATTTTTCCGTTTCTTTTCTTGCTTCGCAATATTATTTTTTGTTGCTTCGCAAATTTTTATTATTTTTTTTGCCTCCGGCGGCCAGCGTTTCGCCGCTGGATCGCGACAAGGTCACGGACCTTGACCGCGAGAAAAATGCTCAGCGCATTTTTCCGTTTCTTTTCTTGCTTCGCAAATTTGTATTTTTTTGTTGCTCCGGCAAGAATTTTCAGGGAAATACAGAATCAGACGTTCAGGAAGATGCCGGAAAGCCCCTTCACTCTTGTATGCCCCGCCTGACGGGCAAGAGCCACCAGCTCCGAATCGGAATACGTGGGCGTCTTTTCCAATCCCGGTTCCAGCACATCCACCGGATTGAACTGCTGAAGAGTCCACTCCTTCACACCCATCTCATCCAGCTCAGCACGCATCCGGAGCAGGGACTCGGGAGAAAGAATCGCACGATGCACAGTCGTCCGCACATCCAGGGGAATCCGGTTCCGCAAGGCAAATCCTATGGAAGTTCTGACCTTCTCCGCCAATGCCGGATCATGACTCCCGCAAACGTCACAATACTCTCCAGCAGGCGCCTTGTAATCAATTCCAAGCATCTGAAGGAGACCGTCCGAATAAAGAGACTCCAGCACACCGGGATTCGTCCCGTTGCTGTCCAGTTTGACAGCATACCCCATCTGCTGAACAGTTTGCGCAAAACGGTGCAGTCCCCGCTGAAGTGTCGGTTCTCCTCCGCTGATCACCACCCCGTCCAGCTTGCCAACCCGCGATTCCAGAAACGTCAAAACCTTATGCTCACGAATCAGCGGCTGACTCCCCGGATCCAGCACCAGATGCGGATTATGACAAAACGCACAGCGCAAATTGCATCCGCCCGTAAACAGCACAGCAGCAATCTTCCCGGGAAAATCAATCAGGGAAAAACGCACCAGTCCCCTGATGTCCAATTCATCCTTATTCATCTGTCCATTCATTCCTTCCGTAAAAGAATCAGTTGTTTTCTTTTTGCAGCCTGTCCGCCCCGCCAGAAGCGGGAAATGATGCAGACGGAAACAAGTGAAGAAAGAGGAAAATGCCGCTTTCAGCCATCTCTCCTTCGCTTCTTTTTTCCCCCCACAACACCAACACTCTCTCCCTCTTCCTGAAGGTTCCGCACCGTTTCCATTCCCGGCTTCTCCTTCTCCCGGCTTTTCTCTCCATGCAGAATCCGGACTCCCGGCATGCAGATGGATCTCCTTCATGGCAGCACCCTTTGCGGAGGAATACGCCTGAATTGCAGGGAAAGGGAAAAAACAGTCTCTCTCCGTCCTTCTTTTTCCCGTACCTCTTCCACCCTCTGAGAAGAGGCAGGCAGAAAGATGTGAAATGAAGAGGAAAATGCTCCGGGAACAGTATCCGCAATCGGGGGACAGGAACGTTCAGCCGACGGAATCTTTTCTCTTTTTCTGAATTTCTTTTTTCGCGAGCTCTATGATTTCAAAAAGCTTCTGATCCCTGAGCGGCTGGGGAAGTTCGTGAAAGGCGTCCAGAAGGACCTTTTCATCAGCAGTCAGTTCCGGAGGCCGTTTATGAATGTCAGAAGAAGAAGCGTTCCGCAGATAAGGTTTCAGAAGAGGATGAAGTTTTCCCCAGGTTTCATTTTTGATATTCTGCGTTTCCCGCCTCAAATATTTTGAGAGGGTTCTGGCGCTGATGTTGGTCAGGCGCGCAAAATCGGTGACGGATTCATACCCTTCCTCAATACAGGTGTTGAGAGCTTTCACAATATCGTCTGTGAGTTTCATTTCACCGGGGCTCCTCCTCGTTAGAAAAATTCATTCTGCCGGATACGGAGAATCTTGCGGATGTTAAAGATAATTCAAAAGAGGAAAATATCAAGTCCTGTTTCAGTCGGAGAAGGCGGAAAACAGAGCGGATCGCATAACGGAGAGCGGGACTTCGCGCCGGGTCCAGAGGGAAAGAGATTTTGCACCCTGATGAAGAAGCATGGAAAGCCCGTTGGCACAGGGAATCCTGCGGAGAGAGGCTTCCCGGATCAGTTTCGTTTCCCGGTAAATGGTGTCGAAAATCAGAATGTCGTGAGGAAAAAGAGAAAGATCAAGCGGAAGCGGATCACTGTCCTTGAGCCCGAGACTCGTGCATTGGACAGCCAGGCTGGAATCAGCCAGAAAACGCGCCGCACACTCTCTGTCATACAGAGCCGCTCCCTCCGTCTGCAGAAGCGGAAACTCGCTTTTCAAACGAGACGCAAGCGAAAACGCCTTTTCCGGCGTCCGGTTCAGCAGATATACGGCCTCCGCCCCGCAGAGTGCAAAATGAAAGGCAAGAGCACGGACAACTCCACCGCAGCCGATGAACGTCACCCGGGATTTTCGGAGGGGAAACGAAAAAACTTCCTGAAGAGCGGCTTCCAGCCCGTATCCGTCCGTAGTGTCTCCGTAAAGACGGCCGTCTTCCACACAAACTGTGTTCACACTGTCCGCCAGAGTCGACTGCCTTGACAGAACATCCAGATACGGCACAATCGCCGACTTGTGCGGAATGGTGATGTTGAACCCCGCCAGATGCCTCCCCGCATCCCGGGTGAAAGACAGAAGATCTTCCGGTTTCACCTGAACGGCAATATATTCGGCGTCAAGCCCCATGAACTGCAGAGCGGCGTTCTGCATCGCGGGGGAAAGAGAATGGGAAATCGGGTCCCCGATGACGGCGTACAATGTTTTCCCGGACATAAATCAAAATTTTCCTTTCCTTGGGATTTCATCGTTTAAGTGTACTGTCAGAAACACATTTTCGCAAGTCAGCAAATTAATTTTTCCGCTTGTTTTGCCGGAACGCAAACCCCCGCTTGAAAAACAGCGCCTTCTGCTGTATAGTAATACAGCCTGAAAAAGTTCAGCTGCTTTGTGGAAATAAGACAAATGGATCGTCTATTGCGGCGAATCCGCGTTTCCAGGGCGCTTCTTCCGCTGGAACGCGCAAGAACTGCACCTGGAATAAAAACAGAAAAAAAATACGACAGCAGCCCAATCAGCAAGGAAACGAGGAGGTGGAAAATGACAGCAAAAACTCTGAAGCCCAAAACACCGAAAGCCAAAACTCCAAAAGTCCCAAAAGCAAAAACAAACTGCTCCCCTGAGGAAGCCAATCTGAAAAAACTTGCAAGAACACAGATCCCCATGTCCTTCGTCAAAAGACAGAACGGCGCGTGGAACCATCAGGACTGGCTCGCATTCCTCGAAGAAATCAAGGCAAAAGGCTATGATCCCATTGATACGGATAAAGTCGGTCTTCTGCTTGAGGAAAAAAAAGTCGTCTTTCTGACCTCCCGGGAAGGCTGATTGAATTTGTCACAGACTGATCTCCGTTTTTGCAGGAGTTCTTTCTGGGAAGGGAATCGGGAGAAGTCTGCTTTTTTTGTTTGCAGAGGCTTTTTCCCGGGAATGTTGATCGGCAGGGGGAGAAAAAAAGAGAATCGAGTGCGGAGTAGAGTACGTATTTCGTTTCCCGTACTCCGCGTATTTTGTTTTCATGACTTTATCTGAACGGATCATGTGATTTTCGTATGAAACGCCTTCCTGTCATTGCCTTCACGATGGGGGATCCTTCCGGGATCGGCCCTGAAATCGCCGTCAAGGCCATTTCCTCCTTCCACCTTCATGAACTGGCTGAGATCCGTGTCTACGGTTCGCCCGACATTCTCCGGGAGGCGCGGGAGCGTTTTGCCCCCGATGCGGTGTTTCAGACCGTTCCCTGCGGCACCATGCAGTTCTCCTCCGTACATCCCGGAAAGCTGGATCCCGCCGCCGGACTGGAAGCCTATGCCGCGGTTTCAGCCGCGACCAAGGATGCACTCTCCGGAGTTGTGGATGCCGTCGTGACCTGTCCCATGAACAAGGCCGCAGTCAATGAAGCAGGGATTCCGTTCACAGGGCACACCGAACTGATCGCAGGTCTCTGCGGGACGGAACATTTTGCGATGATGCAGTCCGCCGGGAAACTTCACATTGCCTTTGCCACCACACACATCCCACTGAAGGAAGTGGCGGCAGTCCTGACAGGGGAGCGCATTGAGGAAACCGCCCGTCTCCTTGCAGAAGTTCTGAAAGAAGAAGGCATTCAAGCCCCCAGGATCGCGATTGCCGCACTCAATCCCCATGCGGGGGAAAACGGGCACATGGGAATGGAAGATGAAGAAGTGGTCAAACCCGCAGTCTCGTCTCTTCTGAAATCCGGGCTGGATGTGGAAGGACCGTTTCCGCCGGACACTCTGTTCATCCGGAATACACGGGAGCGTTTTGACGGAATTGTCTCCATGTATCACGATCAGGGGCACATCCCCTTTAAAATGCTTGCATTCGACCGCGGAGTGAATTCCACGCTCGGCATTCCGATCATCCGGACGAGCGTCGATCACGGAACCGCATTTGAAATTGCCTGGAAAGGCGTCGCCGACACGGGAAGCCTGCACGAGGCCTTCCGCCTGGCGCTGATCCGGGCCGAACACCGAAAATGGAAGAAAGGCGGATCAACTCCCCATGTTTGAACTTGACATCTGCAAAGAATTCTCTGCCGCGCATTCCCTGAAAGGATATCCCGGAAACTGTTCCTCCCTGCACGGACACAACTGGAAGGTTCAGGTGTTCGTCCGCTCCGGGGCTCTGGACGGAATCGGAATCGCACTGGACTTCAAAACTCTGAAAAAGGAACTGGACGCCATCCTCGCCGAACTGGATCACCGATATCTGAACGATCTGGATCTTTTTGCCGGATGCAACCCGACAAGTGAGAATCTGGCAAAATATATTTATCAGCGTCTCTCCGGCGCGGTAAACGATGCGGAGAAGGGAATCCGGGTGTCGAAAGTGCGTGTCTGCGAATCGGAGCACTCGGGCGCCGCTTATTTTGAGGACTGAGAAAAAAATGCGCCCGTCCTGCTCCACCACAGGGGAAAAGCAGACCCGTTCCGTACTTCTGCTTGCACCGGCGGGCGGATTTGATTCTCTGGAAGCCGCGCTCCGGAGCGGAGCCGATGCCGTATATTTCGGTGTGGGGGAACTCAATATGCGTGCCGGAGCAGCGGGGAATTTCACGGAAGAAGATCTCCCTGAAATTGTTTCGCGCTGTCATGCGCGCGGGGCAAAGGCATTTCTGGCGCTCAACACGGTGCTTTACGATGAGGAACTGCCGGAAGCGCGCCGTCTGGCCATGGCGGCGAAGAAGGCCGGGGTCGACGCCTGCATTGCCGGTGACATGGCTGCAATCCTGATGCTGCGGGAACTGAATATGCCGGTCCATCTCACGGTGCAGTGCAACATCAGCAATCTGGAAGCGCTCCGCTTCCATGCGGCCTTTGCGGACGTTGCGGTGCTGGCCCGTGAACTGCCGCTGGAGTCCATACGAAACATTGCCGAAGGAATCCGCCGTGAAAACATCCGCGGGCCCGGCGGAGAACTGCTGAAGATCGAACTCTTCATTCACGGAGCGCTCTGCGTGGCGTTATCCGGGAAATGCTATATGAGTCTGAGCGTATACAACTCCTCCGCAAACAGAGGCAGATGTTTCCAGAACTGCCGGAGAAGATATCTGGTCCGCGATGCGGAAACGGGGACGGAACTGGAAATCGATAATCAGTATGTCATGTCTCCAAAAGATCTCTGCACGGTCGCTTTTCTGGACAAGTTGCTGGACGCGGGGGCATCCGTCCTGAAAATCGAGGGACGCGGCCGTTCCGCCGACTATGTCGCCGCGACGGTCTCGGTCTATCGGGAAGCGCTCGATTCCTGGCTTGAAGGCCGTTTCGCCCGTGAACGGATCCCCGAATGGGAAAAACGCCTCAAGGAGGTGTTCAACCGCGGCTTCTGGGAAGGGGGATATTACCTCGGGAAAAAACTCGGCGAATGGAGCGCTTCCGACGGCAACCGCGCGACAATCCGGAAGTCTTATGCCGGACGCATCAGCAATTACTTCTCCAGGCTCGGCGTCGCGGAAATGCTTGTGGAAGCGGCCGATCTGCACCCCGGTGATCAGCTCCTGATTACCGGGCCGACAACAGGGGCAGTGAAACTGACCGTGGCGGAGCTGCGTCTGGAACGGGATCCCGTCGCTGAAGCCCCGCGCGGACGGGCGGCGTCCTTCCCCGTCCCGGTGAAGGTCCGCTCCGGGGACAAAGTCTATCTTCTGACTCCGGCGGAAACTGAAGCGGGGGAAAATCCGTAATCATGTGGAAGTTTTACGCAGTCCTCTCAGCCGTTTTCGCAGCCATGACTGCCATCCTCGCCAAGAAGGGAGTGGCGGGAATTGATTCCAATCTGGCCACGGCAATCCGGACTTCGTTCGTATTCCTGCTGCTCTGGGCCATTGTTCTCCTCTCCGGAATGGAGAGGCAGATGAAAGCTCTGACGCGGGAGAATCTGTTCTTCCTTCTGCTTTCAGGAATGGCGACGGGGCTGTCCTGGCTCTTTTATTTCAAGGCGCTCCAGTCCGGAGACGTTTCCAGAGTGGCTCCCATAGACAAGCTCAGTGTGGCTCTTGTGATTCTCTTCGGAATTCTCTTTCTTCATGAAAGTGTCCGCTGGAATGTTCTGGCGGGGGGAGCCCTGATTGTCCTGGGCAGTCTTCTCCTCCTGATCGAGCACTGAACCCGGGAGGGGAAAAGAAAAAAGGACGGAAAATCAAAATTCCTGAAATCCGCGGGACGTTCCTGAAAAGCCCCTTTCCCCCTTCCCTTCCTCAGGGGAGGGACTCAGATAAAACAGATTCTTGAAATGCACTGATCGAAGCTTTCCTGTCCGCTCAGGATGTCGATTTCGACCCGGAGGAAGAGGATGGGCAGGTCTCGGCGGTCCAGTCTGGGCATTCGGACCGCATCCTTTTCCGTCGTCATAATCAGTTCCGCTCCCGCGGCCTTGGCATCGTTGATGAAATCAATCATTTCCTGCTGGCGGTAGCGGTGATGATCGGCATAATGACGCTCCAGAACGAGTTCCGATCCCAGTTCCGTGAGGAAGGCGTTGAAACTCGCGGGATTCGCAATGGCGGAAATGGAGGCGACTCTTTTCCCCCGCAGATCGGAAAGCGGAAAACGCGTCCCGCGGTCGAAGACATCTTCCAGATAACGCGGCTTGTGACAGCATTCGATGATTTCGGCACGGTGATTGTGACGGCGGATGAAATTCTTCAGATGACGCAGACGGCTGGATCCATCGGATTTGGTCAGAAACACATAATCGGCGCGGCGAATGTTTTTCACCGGTTCGCGGAGAAGACCGCGGGGAAGGACATGATGATTGTCGAAAGGAGACGTGGTGTCCACCAGAAGGATGTTGATATGGGCTTTCAGATTCAGATACTGGAAGCCGTCGTCCAGAATCAGAGTGTCGGTGCGGAATTCCTCGATGGCGTAGAGACCGGATTTCACGCGGTCCTTGTCGACCAGCACCACAACGTTCTTGAGGTTCGAGGCCAGCATGAACGGTTCATCTCCGGCGCTCATGGAATTCAGAAGCAGGTTTTTCCCGTCCGAAACCACGCGGGGGGGGACTTCCATTTTTTTCGAGGAGAATTTCTTGCGGAGCTTGTCCAGCAGGGAACGGTCCCGGCTCCGGTAACCTCGACTCAATACCGCGACCCGTCTCCCCTTCTGGCTCAGGGTCTTTGCAAAAACCTCCACCACGGGCGTCTTCCCGGTCCCCCCGCAGGTCAGATTCCCGATGCTCACCACCAGGCAGCCGATTGCCCGGTTGCGGATCACACGGTTCTCATACAGCCAGATCCGGAACTGGACAGCGCGCCGGTACATCCGCGATGCAAAAAAAAGAATCCCGTTCGCCAGAACGTCGATGGGCTGATGCCGTTTTTCGCGGATAATCTCAATGAAGTACTGTTCGAGATTTTCGCCGATTTCCCTGAGCGTCATTCCTGTTGTCTCCGCTGTACCTTGTCGCAGAGGGCAAGATAATTCCGTTTCGCAAATAAGCAAGCCCGATTCCCGTTTTTCAGTCGAAAAACCTGTCTCAGCGCTGCAGGCCGCCGGAGGGGGGGATCCCCGGGGATTCGTCCGGGAAAGATCCCCGTCTATCTCTGTGGAGGAAGGGGGGGTGGAAGGGGAGCGGAGGGAGAAGGGAATGCCTCTGAATGCGTATTTCCTCCCTTCGGAACCGGAAAGATGCAGAATGAAGAAAAATCTTTTCCTCTCAAAATTCAATGCGGCGCCGTTTCTTTTCCCCCCTGCCTCAAGGGGGCATCCCTTTTCGTCAGGAGAAGGGACCGAATGTCCTGGACAGGTAGAAAAGTTCCCTTGATTCCAGGCCGTTCCGGAATTACATTGAAGCAAATTCTCATGGAATTTTTCCCGTGGATCCTCCCGGCCGGAGGAAATGGATTCGGGAAAGGGAAAGAGAGTCCGTGCAGTGACACACCCTTGCGGGGCGTATCTGCCGGACTCCGCGTTCCCGGAAACGGGAAAGGGAAAAACTCGGAACAATCGAAGAGAAATGGAGGAACAGGCATCATCATGAAAGTTCTGCTGATCAACGGAAGCCCCCATCGCGACGGATGCGTTTTCACGGCACTGACGGAAGTGGCGGGGGCATTGAAGAGGAACGGAGTCGATTCAGAGATTTTTTCCATCGGGAACAGTCCCGTGCAAGGCTGCACCGCCTGCTGGAAATGCAGGGAGAATCCTGACGCGGGCTGCGTCTTCCGGGACGAACTTTATACCGCCCTGGTGGAGAAAATCAGAAAAAGCGATGGCATCGTCATCGGGGCGCCTGTCTATTACGCGGGTCCTGCCGGCAGTCTCTGCGCGATTCTCGACCGCGTCTTCTTTTCGGCGAGGAAGGATCTGGAAAACAAACCCGCCGCCTGCATTGTCAACTGCCGCCGCGGCGGAGCCAGCGCGGCATTCGACAGACTGAACAAATATTTCACGATCTGCCGCATGCCCGTGGTCTCCTCCCAGTACTGGAACTCGACTCATGGATTCTCCCCGGAGGAGGTGAAACGCGATTTGGAAGGACTCCAGACCATGCGGACGCTCGGAGACAACATGGCATGGATGCTCAAAAGCCTCGCCGCCTCCCCCCTGCCCCCGCCGGAGCAGGAGCCGCAGATCATGACAAGTTTTATTTCATGAGATTTTGCTTTTTTTCCCCCCTTTTTTCCCACCCGGAAGGGACTTCATTTCCCAAGGGGAATTTCGTTTCCCAAGGGGAATCAAGAAAAGAGAATAGAGAGGGGAAAAGAGGAAAAAGCCCGCCCGGTCCCCGCCCGGGCGACGCCCGATGAGCAAGCGGAAAGCTCATTTCCCGGAGCGATAAAGCCGCGCCTCCTGAAGACGGGTGATCTCCTCCCGCACGGGAATGTTTTCAGGGACCTCGAAATGCCCTGCGGGAAGGATGACCATCGTGCGGAAGACTTCGGGAATGGCGTTGGCAATGGAAAACTGTCCGGGAGGAACGACGCAGGGATCGAAGAGGGCGGGGGAAACGATCGTCGGGATCCGGATGCGGGAAGCGGCGATGGAAGCATCAAAGTAATCGAGCACGGCAAAGGCTTCGGGGTGTTGAGCACAATATTTCCGGCAGGCTTCGCCGCTCCCGGTGGAAGGGTAGCGAAAACGCAGGCGGTGATTCCCGAATGTCGGCACATTCAGATACGCGCTGTGCACACGGTTTTCCCAGGCGAGCGCGAGCGCGCCGAGCCCGCCCCCGAAACTGCCGCCTTCATAATGCAGATTCTCCGCGGTGTCGGGATACAGTTCCAGCAATGCGGACACGGCAGTCCAGAGATCTACCGTCGCCCCCAGCATCGAATAGGTTTCGCGCCTGCTGATCCCGTACAGCACGTGTTCCGCCGGTTCCCACGGAATGAGCGGATGTTTGGAAAGCCCCATCCCGCGCTGACAGGAAAGAATCGTGGTCAGACGTTTCCGGAAGGCGGGAGTGGAAGGATTCCCGTATCCGTGCCCCAGCACCAGACCACCTTCCGAATCCGCCGGACGCGTCACCCAGGCGCCGATTTCCACGCCGTCCCAGGAAAGACAGCGGATTTCAAAGACGTCCGTCCCGGAGTACGGGCTCCAGATCTTTCTGCGCTCGAGAATCTTCAAAGGCTCCGACATCGCGCGCTCCCGCACTGAAAGCCAGAACGCATCAAAGTCCGCGGGCTCCTCTTCCGGCGGGCGAAGGGAAAGAAGTTCTTCAGGGCTGAATCCGCAGCACGGATCAAAATCAAAAGAATGCTGAATTTTCATCGTACGGCAAAGCTCCTTTTCTGTTTTTCCATTGTATCGACTGCTTTTCTCTGATATTCCCGGGCACATGCGGCACCGACCTGTCTTCTTCTCCTCCGCACTCTCACAGGATCCATCCTCCCGGCAATGCGGAAGGGAAGGCAAAAACGCATTCCCTCCCCTCATTCCGGCTTCTTCTCCTCAACAGGAGGATCCGCATCTCCCTCCCTTCCGGGAACATAGCGGTACATCCGCGGAGAATCCCCATACGCCTTTTTGAAGAGTTTGCAGAAATAACTTTCATCCCCGAAGCCGCACCTGGCGGCAATTTCCTTGACATTGAGATTTTCCATCTGAAGCATCCGGATGGCGTTTTTCAAACGCAGATCCCGCAGAAAATGCGCCGGAGGCATCCCGTAGGCTTTGCGGAAAAGACGGCTGAAGTGAAAACGGCTGTATCCGGCGGCATCGGCCATGTCTGCAACGGAGATTTCCTCCGCATAATGCTTCATGCAGAATTCGACTGCGGCACGGAGAAAACGCAGTTCCGTCCCGGTGCAGGAGTTTCGTCCGCCGTTTTCTTCTCCGCCATCGTTCTCTCCGGAAGCCAGATCTCCGCAGAGAGCCATGACAAACGAATAGGAGAGAGCTGAAATTTCATAAATCCCGCACGGCGCATTCCCCGCACGGACACGCCGGTAAATCGCCAGCGCCTGAGACACAGACGCAGAATCCCCGGACAATTTCACCACTGGCCCGTATCTCTGCTCCAGCTGACGCATGATGCGGAGATTTTCCGCTCCGTGAAGACTCAGATACATGTGGCGCCAGACACGGTGTTCCGCTGTCGCTTCAAAATAATAACGGTGATTGTGAGGAATATGCAGCAGCATGGCATCGCCCGCATGCATCCGGTAATGCCTGCCCTCGTAGACGAGATTCCCCTCCCCTTCCACCGTATACTGCCAGATGGCAAATTCGGCGCTCCCGCGCCGGAGACCGTGAAAATCATAGTCGGCAGAATCGCGGGTTTCATAACCGCAGGCAAAAAGCATGGAATGGAGTTTGACACGCCGTCCGGGCATGGACACCATACTGAACGCCATCTGTTCTCCTGCTCGGATTTTGTCGAACATGGGAATTTCATCTCCGTTCCGGGGTGACTTTTCTTTTCCGGGGAACCGGTTTTCCCCCAGAGAGCGCGCGTAAGGCGTCAAAAGTCTTCCGCCAGCACTCTTCACTCTTTCAGAGGCGCACTCTGGCTTCGGTGGCGGCGACGCAGTCCGCGGCCGTTTCCGTCTGCGGTGCGGGCAGGTCGATCACGCGAATGGTCTTCCAGGCGCCGCTCCTCCGGCGGAGCAGCATGAAAAACGCGTCCACCGCAATGTAAAAGGAAAGAAACGCCCAGACTGCCGTCACGGAAGCGTTGAACACATAAATCAGAAGAATTGTGCCGGGAATCTGGAGAAGCCAGGAAGTGGCAAGACCGATGCAGAGTGTCACTTTGGTGTCCCCGGCACCGCGGAGACTGCCGAGGGTGATGAAACGGAGCCCATCCATGATGTTGAAGAAGACGGCCATCAGCAGAATCACCTTCACCTGCGAGGCGATGACATCAAAACGCATCCCCGTCACTCCGCTCTGATTGGAACTGAAAAGATGAATCAGCAGTTCCGGACAGAAAATATAGAAAAAGGACGGCAGAATCAGCCACAGCAGAAACATGCGGAAGGAACGCCCTGCAATGCGTTCGGCCACAAGAAGACGGCCGGAGCCGATGTACTGCCCCGTCGCGATACTGGTCGCGTCCAGAAGCCCGATCATGGGCATGGTGCCGATCATGTTGACAGACAGGGCGATACTTGTCGCCGCCAGAGGTTCGTTCCCGATGTGTCCGATCATCATCACCACAATGGCGAAGGCCACGTTCCGGATGAAGGTCTGCAGTCCTGCGGGAGTCCCGAAAAAGAGCAGCTTCCTGATATACTCCCATTTCATTTCACGGCAGCTGCGAGTGGGATACTCCCGCTGCGGGGTGAAAAAGAAAAAGCAGAACGCCATGAGCATCGTGACAAAATTCGCCATCGAATTGGCAATTCCGGCCCCCAGGATCCCCAGCGCCGGAAGTCCGGCAGCCCCGAAAATCAGCAGATAGTTCAACGGAATGCAGAGCAGACAGCCGAAACCTTTGATGAAAGCCACAACCTGGGTCTTCCCGCGTCCCGTGAAGAAGCAGAGGAAGGCGGTCTCCATGCAGGTGAATCCCGCACAGGCGGACATCCCGGTGAAATATTCCAGTTCGTACCCGGCAATCCGCGGATCGTGACCGTTATGCAGGAAGATCCATCTGCCCGCCACGGGAAGAGCCACTGCAAGAAGAGCGGCAACCATGACTCCGAAATAAAATCCGTTCCACGTCGCCCGGACACATCCTGCACGGTCTCTGCTCCCGTGGGACTGGGCAACGACCGTCGCCGTAAAACCTGTCGTGACCAGAAAAAAAGCCATCATGGTGAAGAAAAGCTGACTCGTCGGCATCGCCGCCGCAATTTCCTCCGGAGAATTCCGCGCCAGGAAAATACGGTTCGTAATCATCATGATCGTATTGCTCGCATTGAGCAGAATCAGCGGCCAGCCGATCCGCCAGATCTCCAGATAGCCTCCGGGTTCGTGAAACTGGCGAAAACTGAAATAACGTGTCAATCCATTCTTCCACATCAGAAAAGTCCTTTCTCATCTTTTCCGGAGAGCAGACAGGGCTTCCCGGAAATCGTTTTATTCTCTCTCAAAACAGCAGAATAAGTTCTTCCTCTCTGATCTCTTTGACTTCTCTTACTTCTCTTTTACTTTTCTTTCTTCGCCGGGCGCTTGCGCCCCTTCTTTCTTTCAAAAAGAAGCCTCTTTTCGTTCTCTCCGGATCCTCATCATCACGACTGTCCTTTCTTCCTTTCCCTGTTTCCTCTCCCCCCCTTTTTCCTCCGCGCTGCGGCATTCTTCTTCAGCTCCCCCCACACAACACGCTCTCTTGCCTGCGGGCATACACCCGCACACATCCTCTGCTGTAAGGAAGAAGCCCCTGCCCGGACACTCGGCAACTTACCCTGCACAAAAAAACGGAGGGCATCAGGCGGAACAATCTGGATACACGGAAACAAAGAAGATCAAAAAGAAACTTTCCCTGCGGGGAAACCGGCCGGATCCGGGGGAAAAACACCGGGACTTCCTGAGCCGGAAATGTCGAACACTCCCGATTTTCTGTTGTCTATCGTACGAATGATGGCGGAGAATGCCCCGGGGGGCTAATATAGCTCCCCGCGTCATTTTATCCAGCAGGAAAAAAACCTTTTCCGCAATAAAACCGAATCCGGCGGGAAAAGTGGAGACAGAATGCCCCGGAATGATCCGGGAGGAAAGGGAAAAATCCCGGTCCCGCCTCCAAGTTGCGGCCTTGCAAAACAGATCCGGATGTGGTATAGTAACAAAAAAGAAAAACAGGAATACGGAAATATTTTTTCCGACGCAGAGGGCTTCGCGCCAATGCAGAGGAGTGTTTTTTCCGGTATCCATGTGACGAAATGTCTCTGATCCGCGCTGACGCGCCGGGAGGAAAATCCGGGCGGGGAAGAGGGTCGAGGAAACCAGTGAACGATCATGATCGTCCGCCTTCTTCATCCCCGCCGTCCATCCAAACGGACTGCGGGGATTTTTTTGTCACGGAGCCCTTCGTCAGGAAGAAAGGAAGAAGAAGGAGGAAGGAAAGGGGATGGCCATGAATCAGGAAAGCGGGATTGCCCTGGTCGGCATCATCGTCGAAAACCAGGATGCGACAGAGGAAATCAACAGAATTCTCCACGAATACCGCGACTGCATTGTGGGACGGATGGGGATTCCCTATCGGGAACAGGGTGTCTGCATCATCAGTGTTGTCATTGATGCGCCGCGGGATGCGGCCAGCTCCCTCTCCGGGAAGCTAGGCATGCTCAAGGGTGTAAGCGTCAAAACAGTTTATTCAAAAAAGCACGGGAAACGCGCTGCGGAGGAAACTTGCCATGTATGATCCGAAATCGTCAAAAGCCGAAGAATTCATCGACGATGCCGAAATTCTCGCCAGCATCGACTTCGCCGAAAAAAACAAACACAACAGCGAACTCATTTCATCCATCATTGAAAAAGCCCGTTCCTGCAAAGGACTCGGACACAGGGAAGCGCTGCTGCTTTTGGAATGCGACATCCCGGAAAAAAACAGCGAAATCTTCGATCTTGCCCATGAAATCAAACTGAAGTTTTACGGGAAGCGCATTGTCATGTTTGCGCCGCTGTATCTTTCCAACTACTGTGTGAATGGTTGCACATACTGTCCCTATCATCTGAAAAACAAGCATATCCGAAGAAAGAAACTCTCACAGGAGGAAATCCGCCAGGAAGTGATCGCCCTTCAGGACATGGGGCATAAACGTCTGGCGCTCGAAACCGGTGAAGATCCCGTCATGAACCCGATCGAATATGTTCTGGAAAGCATCCGGACCATTTACAGCATCAAACACAAGAACGGCGCCATCCGCCGCGTCAATGTGAACATCGCCGCCACCACGGTGGAGAATTACCGGAAACTCAAGGAAGCCGGAATCGGCACCTACATCCTCTTCCAGGAAACCTACAACAAAAAAGCCTATGAGGAACTGCACCCCACAGGCCCCAAACACGACTACGCCTATCACACGGAAGCCATGGACCGCGCCATGGACGGCGGAATCGACGATGTCGGCTGCGGAGTGCTCTTCGGCCTGAACCTCTACCGCTATGACTTCACGGGGCTTCTCATGCACGCCGAACATCTGGAAGCGGCCAAGGGCGTGGGCCCGCACACCATCAGCGTCCCGCGCATCCGCGCTGCGGACGACATCAATCCGGACTGTTTCACCAATGCCATTTCCGATGAAATCTTTGAAAAAATCGTGGCCGTGCTCCGCATCGCGGTCCCGTACACGGGGCTGATCATTTCCACAAGGGAATCGAAGGCGGCGCGGGAGAAGGTGCTGCGTCTGGGAGTCTCACAGATCAGCGGAGGATCGCGCACAAGCGTCGGCGGATATGTCCACCAGGAAAGCGAGGAGGAAAATTCCGCACAGTTCGATGTCAGCGACACGCGAACCCTGGATCAGGTCGTGAACTGGCTCCTCTCCCTCGGATACATCCCGAGCTTCTGCACCGCCTGTTACCGCGAGGGAAGAACCGGGGACCGCTTCATGAAACTGGTCAAATCCGGGCAGATCGCAAACTGCTGTCAGCCGAATGCGCTGATGACTCTCAAGGAATATCTCGAGGATTATGCCTCACCGGATACCAGGGAAAAAGGCGAAAAGCTCATTGCCGAGGAACTCCTGCGCATCCCGAATGAAAAAATCCGGAGAATCGCAGAAGAACATCTCACGGAACTTCATGACGGAAAGCGCGATTTCCGCTTCTGATTCTCCGGTTTTTCTCCGCATCTCTTCTTCCCGCCTGTTTTCTTCCCACAGGCAAAGAAGAATTGCAGATGAAAAACGGAAAAAGCGGCAAGTCTCCTCATCACACAGATCAGGGGATGGGAGAAAGAAACAGCCTTTTTTCTCTCTTGTCAGGAAGCGGGAAATTCCAGAGGCAGGAATTCAGCGAGAGCCTCCTTCCAGTGCGGCATGGGAGAAAGTCCGGCGAAACGGAGCATTCTTTTTTCGAGTCTGGAATTTGCGGGCCGCGGAGCCTTTCTCGGGAATTCCGCGGTCGAACAGGGAACGACTTTCTGAGAAATACCTGAAAGAGCAAAAATCTCACAAGCGAAATCGTACCAGGAAGCCTCTCCTTCACAAGTCAGGTGGAACGTCCCGTTCAGAGCGGGACGTTCGAGCAGTTCTCCGAGCTTCCGTGCCACAGCGATGGCGCTGGTGGGATTCCCGATCTGATCGGAAACGACTTTGAGTTCAGGTCTGGATCCGTCCGCCAGCTTCCGCATGGCATGGACGAAACTTGGTCCGCCGAATCCATAGAGCCAGGAAACGCGGCAGATCAGATGGTCGGGGCAAAGGGAACGGATCTGACGCTCGCCCTCCCATTTGCTGCGGCCGTAAACGGTTCTTCCGCCGTCGGGGAGATCGAATTCGTGATAGGGACGCTCCAGAGCGCCGTCGAAGACATAATCGGTCGAAATGGCGATCAGGCGGACCGAGTTTCTCCGGCAGGCGGCGGCCACCACAGCGGATCCGTACGCATTCAGACGCCAGGCGAGATCTTTTCCGGACGGTCCGTCCTCTTCGCATTGATCGACGGCGGTCATTGCCGCGCAGTGGATGACGGCGTCCGGACGGGTCTGCTTCAGAAGGCTGTCAAATCCTTCCGGATCGGTGATGTCCCCTTCTGGAAGATCTGTGGGGACGAATTCAAATGATCCGTCAAGGACTCGGCAGAGGGTCCTTCCCAGCATTCCGCGGCCGCCGGTCAGAAGGACTTTCTTCATTGGTCGTAATCCTTTCCGGCAAAACTGAAAACTTCCGCCATGGAAAGAAGCGGATGACGCCGGTCGCGGTCGGAAAGCAGCGCGGCGGAGGGCTCCATGCGCCAGTCGATGCCAAGAGCGGGGTCGTCGAAAGCAATTCCGCGTTCATGGGAAGGAGCATAGGAATTGTCGCACTTGTAGGCAAACACCGCCTCGTCCGAAAGGACAGCGAATCCATGAGCGAATCCGCGCGGGACAAAGAGCTGGCGCTTGTTCTCTCCGGAAAGTTCCACCGCCACATGTTTCCCGAAGGTGGGAGATCCTTTCCGGATATCGAGCGCCACATCGAGAACGGTTCCGCAAATCACGCGCACAAGTTTTGCCTGGGTGAAAGGAGGCATCTGATAATGAAGTCCGCGGAGCACTCCTTTGCGCGAACGGGATTCGTTGTCCTGGACCCAGACGCAGTCAATACCGGCCTTCCGGTACACCTCCGCGTTCCAGGACTCAAAAAAATATCCGCGCGCATCCCCGAACACCTTCGGTTCGAGAATCCGCACTTCCGGGATTCCGGTGGGAATGACATTCATTTGTCTTCTCCGATCATGTTTTCCAGATATTGTCCGTATTTCGTCTTTGCCATATCCCCGATGCTGGATCGGATCTGATCGGAAGTCATCCACTTATTTTCATAGGCGATTTCCTGAAGACAGGCAATCTGAAGGCCCTGCCGGGTCTCGACGGTCCGGATGAAATTCGCGGCATCGAGCATCGAATCATGGGTCCCGGTGTCCAGCCACGCATAGCCGCGCCGGAGCACTTCCACATGCAGATCCCCCCGTTCCAGATAATGCTGGTTCACGGAAGTGATTTCCAGTTCCCCGCGTGCAGAGGGGGTGATATTTTTTGCAATGGACACCACATCGTTGTCATAAAAATACAGCCCGGTGACCGCATAATGGGATTTCGGGCGAAGAGGTTTTTCCTCAATGGAGACCGCATGCCCATCCGCATCGAACTCTACGACTCCGAAGCGTTCCGGATCGCAGACATAATATCCGAAAATGGTCGCTCCGCGTTCACGCTCCACGGCCTTCCTCAGCAGACGGCTCAGATTCGCGCCGTAGAAAATATTGTCTCCCAGCACCAGCGCAACGGAATCTTTTCCGATGAATCCCTCCCCGATCAAAAACGCCTGCGCCAGACCTTCCGGAACCGGCTGCACGGCATAGGAGAAACGGACTCCGAAACGGGAACCATCCCCCAGAAGTCTCCGGAACGAAATCTGATCCTCCGGAGTCGTGATGATGAGGATCTCCCGGATCCCCGCAAGCATCAGGACCGAAATCGGATAATAGATCATGGGCTTGTCATAGACCCCGAGCAGCTGTTTGGAAACACCCTGCGTAATCGGGTGAAGACGTGTCCCTGCGCCTCCGGCAAGCACGATACCTTTCATCACGCGCCCTCCTTCTCCTCTTCCCCCTCTTTCCGTTTCATCCCTTTCCGCTCCTCTTCCGGGGTGTTTTTCCCTGTCCCGAGACGTTCTCTTTCGTCGCATTTTCCCGACAGCACCTCCCGGCACCAGGAGTCCCTGTTTTCGAGATACCAGAGGACTGTCTTCCGCATTCCGGATTCAAACGTCTCCCGCGGCATCCAGCCGAGTTCGCGCGCGATTTTCCCCGCGTCTATGGCATAGCGGTAGTCGTGTCCGGGACGGTCCGGGACAAAACAAATCTGTTCCCGATAAGATCCCCCTCCCTCTTTTCTCGGACTCATTTCATCCAGAAGATCGCAGACGGTATTCACCACCTGGATATTCTTTTTCTCATTGTGCCCGCCGATATTGTAGGTTTCTCCCGGGATCCCCCTTGTCGCCACAAGGTAAAGAGCGCGGGCATGATCCTCCACATACAGCCAGTCCCGGATCTGCTCGCCCTGCCCGTAGACGGGAAGCGCCTTGCCGTCAAGGGCATTGAGAATCATCAGGGGAATGAGCTTCTCCGGATAATGATAGGGACCGTAATTGTTGGAACAATTCGTCACAAGGGTCGGCATCCCGAAGGTCCGCCTCCACGCGCGCACCAGATGATCGCTGGAAGCCTTCGACGCCGAATAGGGAGAACTCGGCGCATAGGGCGTGCTTTCACGGAAAAAATCTTTTTCATCCTTGAGTTCGCCGTACACCTCGTCAGTGGAAATATGGTGGAAACGGAATGTTTCCTGTTCCGGAGATGGAAGGGCCTGAAAATAACGGCGCGCGGCTTCCAGCAGGACATAGGTGCCCACAATGTTGGTACGGATGAATTCTCCGGGCCCGTCAATGGAACGGTCGACATGCGATTCGGCTGCCAGGTGCATCACATGCGTCGGGTGAAATTCGGAAAACACACGATTCAATTCCTCCCCGTCGCAGATATCCACCTTTTCAAAACGGAAGCGGGGCGAAGCGCTCACTTCTCTCAACGAGGCCAGATTCCCCGCATAGGTCAGCTTGTCCACCACGCAGACTTCATCCGCGCTTTCCCGGATGATCTGCCGAACCACGGCGGAACCGATGAAGCCGGCCCCTCCGGTTACAAGAATTCGATTCATAGGTCTCTCTTTCGCCTTATTTCGGTGAATTGAAAGCGTCTCGGGACGGCAGCAGGGCGTTTTCTCTGTCAGAAATCGGATTTCTTCTGCCAATACCTGTCCCCCTGGAACGCAGGCAAACTGCATTCAGCGGATTCTCTGTCTCTGCTTTTTCTGAAACAGTGGGCGTGTCCTGACTCTGTTTCCCGGCGGGACTTACTGTAGTCATATTCGGCAAAAAATCAAGAACGGACTCTTGACAAAGCAACTCGATTTTTTTCCGGGAAACCTGCAGTCCGAACACCGTTTCTCCCTCTCTCCCGGGAATGGAATGAAATCAGGGAAGAGCTCCTGTCTCCCCTGACAGACGCTCCGTTCTCCCGTTCATCCCGCACCGAAGAGCGGATACAGAATCATGCCGGAGAGAGCCGAAAGAAAAATCACCGACAATATGCTCAGCTTCCTCCTGTACAGCACCCAGACGGAAAAAAACAGAATCGGAAACATTTCCGGCCGCAGGGCAAACGCACCCTCATATTCCCGATACTCACCGCTCAAAAACTCCATAATCCAGTCGAAGGGAATCTCCGCGGTGAAAACCGACATCCCCAGACAGGCGAACACCGCCGTCACAATCAGCGAAACCGTCACCGGCTTCACTCCGAACATCAGACTCTTCAGCAGCAGATTCTCCTGCCATTTCCGATACGAATACACCGCCAGCGACATCATGAAAAACGAAGGCAGCAGCAGCCCCACCGTACTCAACAGTCCTCCGGGAATCCCCCCCTGATGATATCCGATGAACGTTGCCAGATTCACGCCGATCGGACCCGGAGTCACCTGGGAAATCGCAACAAAATTCCCGAATCCCTCCAGCGTCATCCAGTGGCGTCTGTTCACCAGTTCGTCGAGATAGAACTGCATCAGCGCCCCTCCTCCGCTCAGGCAGAACAAACCGAAATACATGAATGTCAGGAACAGATTCAAATAAATCATGATGCTTCAAATTCCCCCTTTCGGCAATGCGCGGGGAAACACCCGGCAGATCCCCATGCAGTACAGCACTCCCGCCAGCAGCGCTCCGGCAATCAGCCATCCCGGATTCACATGAAAGACCACCACTCCCGCAATCCCTGCCAGAAAGATCAGCAGCTGCACCGGAGAACGCACCGATCCTTTCCAGATCCTCGCCAGGGCAACCAGCATCAAGCCGGTCATCGCCGTCCGGACTCCGAGAAAAGCCCCGCGGACAAACGCACTCTCCATGGGAATCAGCGCAAATCCCATCGCCACCAGGGTAATCACCAGAAACGACGGCAGAGCCACGGCGGTCAGCGCCGTCAGCGCTCCGGAAAGTCCCGCCACACGGTACCCCACATAAATCGCCACATTCCCCGCCGTCAGACCGGGAACGGTCTGGATCAATGCCAGCATGTCGGAAAGTTCTCCTTCGCGGAGCCAGGGATACTTCCGAACAAAAACGTCCTCCGCCACCAGAAGAATCGCAAAGCCTCCCCCCACCACAAAGAGGGCAATCTTAAAGAATTCCCGGAAAAGAATCCAGAGCGCGTGTTTTTTCTCCGGCATCGGCGCCGCCTGAAGCATCCCCGTTTTTTCTTCGGAAGAGCCGTCCGGACCGGAAAGCAGCGCATCGGGTCCGATGTCAGCATCCGATGAAAAAACAACGGCAATGCCTTCTTCCCCCCGCGGCGCATCCTTTTCCCCCGCCGGATGCAAAAAACATGTTTCCGGATCCGAAGAGGACTGTCTCTCCGACGGAACGCTTTCCCCCCGATGATGAAAAAAATGCTTCATTGGTCTTCACCTTTGCCTTGATTGTAAAAAACGTCCGGAAATGTTGCCGAGGCGAATGAAAGCAGAAACTCTCCTGTTCACGACGAAGCCCCGCTCCCGGAAAAACCGAAAACTTTTTCCCGCATTGAGTTTTCCGCCTTCCATCTTTTTTCTTCTGCTTCCCCCCCTCAAAAAAAATCTGCCGCCCTCTTTCCGGGCGGCAGATTTTTTCTTCTGACGAGTTTCAGAATATAAAGCAGATCACAGACTCTGTCACAGTCCCCCGCAGAGCTTCAGAAGCACGCCTGCCGCCACAGCGGAACCGATGACGCCGGAAACATTCGGCCCCATGGCATGCATCAGCAGGAAGTTCTGGGAGTTCGCCTCCAGCCCCACCTTGTTGACCACGCGGGCCGCCATCGGCACCGCGGAAACTCCGGCCGCCCCGATCAGAGGATTGATTTTTTCCTTGCTGAAAAGATTCATGATTTTTCCAAAAACCACTCCTCCTGCCGTCCCGACACAGAAGGCAAGACAGCCGAGAACCAGGATTCCCAGCGTCTGCGCGCTCAGGAACTGTTCCGCGGAAAGTTTCGAGCCGACCGCAACACCGAGGAAGATCGTCACGATATTGATCAGCGCATTCTGCGCCGTGTCGCTCAGACGGTCCACCACACCGCATTCCTTCATCAGATTCCCGAACATCAGCATGCCGATCAACGGCGCCGCGTCCGGAAGCAGGAAGGCGCAGATCAACGTGATCAGGATCGGGAAGCAGATCTTCTCAATCTTGGAAACATGGCGCAGCTGCTTCATTTCGATTCTGCGTTCCGCTTCCGTCGTCAGGGCCTTCATGATCGGGGGCTGAATGATCGGCACCAGCGCCATGTAGGAGTAGGCCGCAACGGCAATTGCACCCAGAAGGGAGGGAGAAAGTTTGCTTGTCAGGAAGATGGAGGTCGGCCCGTCGGCTCCTCCGATGATTCCGATGGAAGCGGCATCCTTGATATTGAAGTCGATTCCGGGAATGTAAATGCTCAGCAGCAGAGCGCCGAGAAGCGCCGTGAAGATGCCGAACTGAGCGGCTCCGCCCAGAAGCGCGGTTTTCGGATTGGCAATCAGAGGACCGAAGTCCGTCATCGCACCCACGCCGAGGAAGATCAGGAGCGGAAAGACTCCCGATTCAATCCCGACATTGTAGATCAGTCCCTGAATCCCGGTCGGTCCCGCAATTCCCGCCAGCGGAATATTCGCCAGCAATGCGCCGAATCCGATCGGAAGCAGAAGAAGCGGTTCGAACTCCTTCACAATGGCAAGATAGATCAGCACCAGAGCCACAAGCATCATCAGCACGCGGCCGAGACCGAGAATCCAGGTCTCGGAAAAGTTCACGGTCGTCTGGCGATAGATGTCATAAATACCGGTACTTTTCCAGAGCCCGATGAAGCAGTCTCCCCATCCGGGCATCGGAGCATCCGTGCTGCCCATCTTGAGGGAATCATGGAAGAGGAATGCGGGCATGAATTCCCCGAGAACATCCCCCGTCTCGATTGCGGCGGCAACGGCAAGGCCTTCCTTGAGACGTTCCGCCTTCATCGCCTGCATGATCTTCGTCTTTCCCTTGCTTCGGCCGACGGGTTTCAGAATCATCACTTCCGTGGCATCTGCAAGCTTGTCCCCCTTGTTCAGGGACATGGAATAAATGGTCGCACGACCGTTTTTCTCACGGATTTCCGTGACCGTTTCCAGTGCTTTGTCCAGGATTTCGGAGGCTTTCTCCTCATTGCCGAGCACTTCCTCCTGCGCAGCCGCTTTCGCGGCATCCGCCATCAGACGGCTCATCGTCTTGTCATCCCCCCAGATGTAGACCAGATACAGACGACCGTCGGCGGGATTTTCATACCAGTCGAAAAGTTCGTCCGGCTCGGAGAAATTGCGGACGCGCTTGTACCCTCTGGCAATCAGCTCATCCACCTTCTTCGGGAACTCGTTCTCCGCGACGGCCCGGGGCTGTTCCGCAACCGGAGGAAGAACGGGAAGAAGTTCAGACTCTTCCACAACAATGGAAACGGACGGCAGCGCGCCCGCCTTCTCCTCCGGCTTCTGCGCAAACAGAACCAGGGAAAGCGTCAGCATCATGCCCGACAGAATCAATTTCATTGCTCGCATGACTGATCAGTTCTCCTCTATGAGAAGGATCGGCTGTCCGGCGGTCACAACCTCCTTGGTGGAAACCAGGACGTCCACAATCGTGCCGCCCTTCCCCGCCTTGATTTCGGTTTCCATTTTCATCGCCTCGATAACAGCGACCACTTCGCCGGCTTCAACCACGTCTCCGGCGGCCACTTCAATTCGCATGATCGTCCCGGGCAGCGGAGACTTGATTTCCACCGCGTTTCCGGATCCTCCGGCGGGCGCGGAGGCAGTCTTCTTTGCGGCGCCTCCTTCCACCACCTGGCTGTTCAGGTCCGCGGTGATGACTCCGCCTTCCTTCACCTGCACGTTGAAAGTCTTCCCTTCCACCGTCACCGTGTACGCCGCGGGAACATCGGACTTGCACGACTTCGCTTCCACATCGGCCTTGTAACGGATTCCAAGGGGACGGTCTCCCTTCAGGAAGGCAATCCCCTTCTCTCCGCAGGCCGCGGCAATGAAGATGTTCTCTTCCGTGACAGGAAGATTTTCCTTTTGCAGAAGTTCCGTATTGTACTTCACGCCCAGTTTCGGATTGGCGTCGTTGAGTTCCACGACAGACTTCGTCGTCGGTTCGAGTTTCAGCTGCTCCGAAGCCCATTTCACCAGCTGGGGATCCGGCGCGACGGGAGTCTTCCCGAAATACCCCAGGACCATTTTTCCGTAACCGTTCGGATCCATCTTCCAGGAACCGTCCGGATTCTTTCCCTGCATCGCGTTCCGGAACGCCTGCTGGAAGTAGAACTGAGACACTGGCGTGACGGAGGTTCCGAAGCCGCCACGGGCAACGACTTCACGCATTTCCTCAATGCACTGATCGTATTTGTCAAGGCAGTTGTTGTCACGCATCATCTGCGTGTTCGCGGTCAGCGCACCGCCGGGCATCGGGCTGAAGATGATTTCAGGAGACACCTGCATGGATTCGGGCGGCATGAAGTATTTGTCCAGACAGGCCTTGAAAATCTTTTCAACACCGAGGATCTTTTCCGGATCAATGTCAAGCGTATATTCCGTCCCGCGCAGACGATGGTACATGGTCAGGATATCGGTTTCGCAGGTTCCGCCGGAAAGCGGCGCCATCGCAAGGTCGATCACATCGGCTCCCGCTGTGATGGCTGCCCAGTTGCAGGCCACGGCCATCCCCGCGGTGTCGTGCGTATGGAACTGGATTTCCTTGTCCTTGCCGAGAAGGGCGCGCGCCATCTTGATCGTCTCGTACACAGTAACGGGTGTCGAGGTCCCTGACGCATCCTTGAAGGCAAGGGAGTCAAACGGGATCCCGCTGTCGAGAATCTCGCGCAGACGGTCTTCATAGAATTTCGGCGTGTGCGCATAGGATTCCTTCAGATTCGGCGCCAGACCCATCATCGTGATGGTGATCTGGTGTTTCAGACCGTGTTTGACGATCGCGCGCCCGGAAACGTCAAGATTCCGGACATCGTTCAGAGCGTCGAAGTTCCGGATCGTGGTGATCCCGTGTTTCTTGAAGAGTTTCGCATGAAGGTCGATGATGTCGCTGGACTGGGAGGAAAGGCCCACCACGTTCACTCCGCGGGAAAGGGTCTGGAGATTCACATTCGGCCCCACGGTTTCGCGCCACTTGTCCATCATCTGGAAGGCGTCTTCCTGGCAATAGAAGTAAAGGCTCTGGAAACGCGCGCCGCCTCCGATTTCAATGTAGTCGATTCCCGCTTTCACGGCCGCGTCGAGGGCGGGCAGAAAATCCTCTGTTTTCACACGCGCTCCGAGGCATGACTGGAAACCGTCACGGAAGGAGCAGTCCATAAACTTGATTTTTTTCATCTTGCTTCTTGCTTCCTTTTGAAGAGATCTCTTCTTTTATCTGATTTTGACTTGTTTCTCACTTGGAATCGCCGCGATGCATTTTCACGGCTTCAATGGCGGCCAGCGCAAGAATGCGGTCCCCGGCGGAAAGAGCTGCCGAGTCGGATTTCTTTTCCGCTTTCTTCTTCGGAGCGGCAACGGGTTTTTCCAGCGCATCCGCAAAAGGCGCGAGCACCTTCGCCATAATGTTCATCAGAAAGATCATTATGACCAGGAAGACATAGACCATGCCCATTCCGAGCACCATTGCTTTGAGACCTTCGATCATCATCGTTTTTTTGTCCCTGTTTTTTGTTTCTGGTTCTTATTCAATCAGTTCATTGATTCCTTGATCACCCGGACATCTCCGCAGCCGAAGGGCCTCAGGGATCCATCCGCCATACGGATGAGGGCTTCTCCGTTCCGGGCGATGTCCGCAAACTCGGAGCGGATGCGTTCCCCGCCGGGAAAGAGGAATTCAAGCTGTCTGCCGATCAGAAAATTTTCCCGTTTCCACTCGGAAAACAGCAAATCCGGGTCCTTTAATCCGGAAATATAGCATTCCTCCAGGGTTTCAGCAAGTTTTTCCGTAAAGTTTTTCAGATTAATTTTCCGTCCGAGAAGGCAGAAGAGAGAGGTCGCATCCTGATCAAAGGCGCTCAGACTCTCCGCTCCGGAATTGACATTCACCCCCATCCCCGCAATGACGGCGCCTTTCCCGGACTGCTCCGGAAAAGAAAAATCCGCCACATATTCCGAAAGAATCCCAGCGATTTTCGCCCTCTCCCCGCTGTAGACGTCATTCGGCCATTTGATGTGGAAGGCTCCGTCCGGAGCATAATGACGCAGGGTCCGGACAACGCTCACGGAGGATACCAGTGTCGCCGTGAATGGATCCTGAAAGCTCTTCATCAGAAAGGAGGCGTACACATTTTCCCCGCGCGGGGAATGCCACTTGCGGTTCATACGGCCCCGCCCGGCTCTCTGAAAATCCGCGCTCAGGAAGGTCGCATCCGGCAGTTCCCGGCAACGATCCTTCAGCACATTATTCGTTGAATCCACTTCATCCAGATGTATCTGAAACAGCTTGATCTTCATGCGTCTTCCTTTCTGAAACCGGTCCGTCTGAAAAGTTCGATGAGCCGCCGTGCAATGCTGCCGGGCGGGGGAAGTTCGGGAAGGGCATCCATCCGAAACCAGCCCGCGCTGTCGAGTTCCGTCCCGTCCGGACGAAGCTCTCCGGAAACGTATTCGGCGGTAAACGCCAGCATCAGGGAGTTCGGATACGGCCAGCACTGACTGGAGAGATAGCGGATATTCCCCACACGGATGCCCGTCTCCTCCATGACTTCCCGGATCACAGCCTGTTCCGCATTTTCGCCCGCTTCGACAAATCCCGCAATCAATCCATGTACGCCAGACTGGAATTTCCGGTTGTGTGCCAGAAGAATCTGATCCCCGCGAATCACAGCCACGATCACTGCGGGGGCAAGCTGGGGGTAATATCGCGCACCGCAGTCCGGACAGAGCAATGCGGCGTCTGAAGCTGATTCTTCCAGAAGCGCACTGCAGGCTCCGCAATATCGGTGCTGCCTCCGCCAGAACAGAAGTTCTTTCGCACGGCATCCCGCATAGAAGGAACCCGCCCGCATCCGTGTCAGGACCAAGCGCATGTCTCCGCACTGAAGTCCCGGCGGAAGTTCCGGAAGCGCATCCAGTTCCAGGCAGAAGCATGGTGCCCCGTTCAGTTCGCCGATTCTCAGTGCGGCATCGTTTCCCGGATCGTTCCCCGTATTGTTTTCCGCATTGCTTCTGCGGAACCAGTGTTCCGGCAGTTCCGAAGCCCGGGGAAAGACGGCGCATACATTCGTTTCCCCGTCTGTCGTGCCCCGCTCTTTTGTCTCCTCCGTTTCTTCCCGGAAGAGGATTTTTCTTCCGCAGAAGACCACGATTCCGGCGGAGGGATATTTTCTCCAGTCTCTACAGAAAATGCAGGTCGTCCCCGGTGTGAATTTTGACATGACAGCAATCTCCAACTTCTTTTGCACAGCGCGGACAAAGTGCGGACAGAGGGCTGTGTTACTCCGCAGGTCTGATGTTCCATGTTCCGGTCTGTCTGCAAATCCGGCCGTGACCATTCCTGATAATATATCCTTCTCCTACAGAAAAGGGAAACTGGATTCTGATTTTTCTTTTCCTCTGGCAGAACAGGGGGAAAAAAGCAAGGCCAAATTGCAAAAATGCACAACACATTTTTCTCAAGGTCAAGATCCGTGACCTTGTCGCACTCCAGCGGCGAGACGCTGGCCGCGGAGGCAAAATAAAAAAAATAAAAATATTGCGAAGCAACAAATTACGGAAAAATGCGATGAGCATTTTTCTCGAGGTCAAGGTCCGTGACCTTGTCGCGGTCCAGCGGCGAGACGCTGGTCGTGCAAAGCACGAAATCTTAAAGAAAATAAAAAAGCATGAGGGCTGCTCGCCCTCATACTCCTCGGCTCTCGCTGCATTCCCTGCACCCGGCAGGCGTCGCCTGCCGTATTTCTCCCAACGCAAAACGGAAAAAGTCTATTCCGCATTTTTGTACTGTGAAAGCACCGTTTCCGGAAAATGAAGAAGACTCGCCTTCACAAGAAGACTGTAAATGGCCTTCTCCGGATCCCTTCCCCCCCCGGCATAAAAGATCGTATCCTTCACATAAGTGTAGGAGCTGTTTGAATTGTCCTCCACATCCCATCCCGGAGCATTCAGATTGTAGATCTGATCCTGTCTGGCTTCCCCCGTCTTGATTCGATCCATCGCCTGAATCAGAATCGCATTTGCCCCGTGCTTGCGGGCAAATTTCTTCAGAGTTGAAATGATCTCATTGCGGGAAGTGGAAGGCGCAGTTTCCCATCGGGCGGTCCCCAGAGTTGCATAATCATGTGCCTTGATCTGAGACTGATCAAAGAAAACCAGCACCGGCGCGTCCGAAGGCAATGCCGCTTCACTGATTCCTTCATACTGAATGTTCGCACAGGCAGCTGAAAATAAAAGCAGCACCGGAAAACAAATGAATGAAAATAATGGCTTGCCGGACAGAACAGAACGCATAAAAATCCTTTCCCTTTTTTTTATTATGACCCGTCAGAAACCAGAATGCCCCGCAAAATCAGAGCCTCTTCTCTGCAAAAAGCCGCAGTTACTCCATGTAAATCCGTTCCACACGGTTGCCGATGGAACAAATGACGTCATACGGATGAGTGCCTTTGATTTGAGCCCAGTTTTCAACTGTGACCGCATTCGGCCCGCTGCCGCCGAGACAGATGACTTCATCACCCTTCGTCACCTCCCCCTCCCGGAAAGACTCCAGGGAAACCGTGGTATAATCCATGGAAAGCCTCCCCAGAATCGGGCAGAGCCTGTCTTTGATGACCACATATCCGCGGTTGGAAAGATTCAGCGGCAGCCCGTCCGCATACCCTGCGGCAATGGTCCCGACAAGCATGTCCCTGACCAGTCGGAAGGTGCGCCCGTACCCGATGGTATACCCCGCAGGCAGACGCCGCACCGCCACAAGACGCGTCTTCAAACTCAGCACGGATTCCAGATTCAGACGCCGCTGCCCCTCGTTGTCAAAGGATCCATGCAGATTGATCCCCGAACGGACATAGTTGAATGGATCATGATGGGTGAATTCGCAGTTGTTGATGGCATCACTGTTTGCAATATGGATTTTTGAAAACTCGATTCCCAGTTTCCGCATTTTGTCGAGAACTCCCAGAAAGCGTTCCCGCTGCAGACGCGTGAAGGGATCCTCCTGGCGATAAGCAATCGGGAAATGCGAATAAATGCCGCAGCAGTTGAGATTGGGAAGAGTCATGACTCTGGGAATCAGTTCCGGAGCCTCATCGGAAAGGATGCCGAGCCTGCCCATGCCGGTGTCCAGCTTGAAATGACATTCGGTGATCCGGCCCTGACGGACGGATTCGCGGCTGATTTTCTCCGCCGTCTCCCAGTCCGTAATTCCCAGCACCAGACCATTGGCCACGGCATCGGGGATTTCATAGTCGAAAACGCCCCCGAGGATCTGCACAGGCTTGCCGAACTTGACAAGCGGAAGGGCTTCCTTCAATTCCGCCACACAGAATCCCGCCGCGCCCGCACGGTCCAGACGCTCCGCAATTTTTGCCACCCCGAGCCCGTAGGCGTTCGCTTTCAGAACCGCCAGGACTTTTGCCGGAGCGACCGCCTCCGCGATTTTTCTGAAATTTCTTTCCAGTGTGCCCAGATCAATTTCCAGCCACACCCTGCTGCGAATGGTTTCGCTGTTCATCAGAGAATTCTCCAGATTTTGCTGTCCGAACAAATTCGGAATAAAATGAAAATATATCCGCGATTGTATTTTTTGCTCGTGCAGAGAATCGGATTTTCCTGAAAAAAAGCGGAAAAATCAGAAAACGCTGTGTCTCTCTCCGGCCGAACCGGTATAATCACTCAGCCATTGGAGCTCGATATCCTTTTCCTCGTTCATAGAATTCAGGATGTCGGTCTTGGAAACAATGGAGCAGATGGCCTTTCCCTCAATGACCGGCAGATGCGCAATGTGGTGACGGAGCATGACATTGATCACATAGTCCACCTGGTCGGAGATGTTTGCGACAATCAGACGCCGGCTCATGAAATCATCGACAAGCGCCTTGTCCGGATCCACCTTCTCCTCCGCAATAGCGCGGACCAGATCCGATTTCGAGATCAATCCACTGCAGTGAAGAGTGGATTCCCCGGGTTTGAGCACGAGGAGGGCGCCGGTTCCGAGTTCAGTCATTTTTCTTGCCGCCTCTCTCAGAGTGGTTCCCGGTGCGACTGATTCCAGATGTTCCGGACCGTTCTTTTCGGCGATGACTTTTGAAAGTTTCATGATTTCCCACTCTCCTTCCGGGCTGTTGATTTCACCGGTTTGTTCCGGCGTTCGTCTGAGCTTCCGGGTATATGCTATTCCTGTTTTCCGGGAAATCAAGAGCATGGAGAATTTTTTTGCTGAGAACGCGGAATCTCTGTTTTCGTCTGATTTTTCTTCTGAAAATGCCTTTGTTTCTCATGAACAGCAGTTTGTTAGGACAAAATCAGGCGAAAAGAAATCAGACGGAATTTATAAACAATAAAACACACTAAATAACATAAAAAATCCTTTTTTCCTGTTTTTTCAATTGAAGCTCTATTGAATATTACAGGAGGTTGGAATATATTGGACTTGTTCATTTAAGTTTAATGCGTTTATTTTTTTTTACGTTTCCGGAAGCCGTGGAGAGAAATGGAGCCGCGTTTTTCGGATCAGGGTAAAGAGATCTGTTTTTCAGGGGGCGATTATGAAACGTCTTACCGCGCGTCAGAAAGAGATTCTGGATTTGATTGAGGAATTCTGCAAAACAACCGGGATGTCGCCGACAGTCAAGGAACTTGCCGAACATTTGAACATCAAGCCCTCGACAGTTTTTTCCCATCTGCGTGCATTGCAGAAAAAATCATATCTGACCCGGAGTTCAAAAGCCAGAAGTATTTCTTTGAATTGTGGAAAAAGACTGAAGGAGAAGAATTTCTCTCATGTCTGCGCGATTCCGCTTCTGGACAGGAACGATTCTCTGAAGGGATTCGCCTCTGATATCCGTCGTGTCCATGCGAAGGAATTTTTCTATGACCTGTCCATGCTTTCTCCGTCTGTGGAGGGGAAAGAGGGGGAACTTTTTGCAATGTATGTCAAAGGGAATGCGATGCACGGAATGGGAATTCATGACGGCGACATTGTCATTATCCGTCATTCCGCTTCGGGAGAAGTGAAAGAGGGGGACATTGTCATCACTGTTATGGATGGGGTTCCTGTCCTCCGGCTCTGCCGCAGAATTGATGAGGAGCGCATTGAGCTTTTTCCTGCGGATCCTGAATTCAAAGCCTTGATCGGTTCCAGGAAGGAGATCCCTGTAAAGGGGATTGTGATCGGAGTGCAGAGACTGTTTTGAATACTGCTGCCGTTGCGAGCAGTTCTGTCCGTGCTGGTTCCCGGCGGACGGAGATCGGGGGGGAGCAGCCTGGGGGGGAAAATCATACAAAGGGAGGGGACCATCTTGCGGGTTCGGAGCTGAACATCTCCGGACCCGCGCTTTTCCTGCACGGAAGTACAATAAAACAAAAGAACTTGCAAAGCAACAAAAAAAATAAACTTGCGAAGCAAAAAAAATTACGGAAAAATGCGGTGAGCATTTTTCTCGAGGTCAAGGTCCGTGACCTTGCCGCGGTCCAGCGGCGGGACGCTGGCCGCCGGAGGCAAAATAAAAAATAAACTTGCGAAGCAAAAAAAATAAAGATTTGCGAAGCAAAAAATTACGGAAAAATGCGGAGCATTTTTCTCGAGGTCAAGGTCCGTGACCTTGTCGCACTCCAGCGGCGAGACGCTGGTCGTGCGGAGCACGAAATTTTAAAAAAGCAAAAAAACATGAGGGCTCCTCGCCCTCATACTCCTCGGCAGGATTGCATCTCCTGCACCCGGCAGGCAAGCCTGCCGTATTTTTTTTATTTTCACTTTATTTTATTTTTTTCTTAAAAGCATGAGGGCTCCTCGCCCTCATACTCCTCGGCAGGATTGCATCTCCTGCACCCGGCAGGCATCCGCCTGCCGTATTTTTTTTATTTTTTATAATTTTTGTTTCTTCCTGGAACGCATGGAGGTGGCCCCCCATCCCCGCCATATCAGAAAAACTTATGGACAGAGAGAAAAGAAATTCGCTTCCGCAGCTCCGGAAAGTTCCCCGGTATTTCCCTGATGACGGTTTCTGTAAAGTCCGGGACTGCATCCGTAAAAACTTTTGAAGCGACGGTAAAACACCTCCAGATGCCGGAATCCGCTTTTTTCAGCAATCTCCTTGATCGGCAGATTGCTGCGCGCAATCATCAGCGCGGCGTATTTGAGACGCGATTCCATAATATAGTTCATGGGCGTCTTGCCCATGTGAGTGTGGAAAAGATGAAACAGATGTGGCAGACTGACACCACAGGAACGCGCCACATCCCGCAAATCAAAATCCGCCTCCGGATGCTGCCCGATAAAAGAAAGAATCCTGGCAAGAGAAGCCGGATATACCTGCTCCCCGGCAGCCAGTGTCGAACGGTAGGCATTCCAGAGAAGTTCCCCGCGGAAACACTGTTCCAGAATATCCAGGTCGCAGTGTTCCTGCTGTCTGGCCTGAAATACCTTCTGAATGAAGAGATCCATCGTGGAGAGATCCACCCAGTGGCTGACACGCGGAACAAGACGTTTCTGCCGGGCGACAAATTGAAAGGCTATGCAGGAATACGGTTTCCCCGGCACGGAAATGTGAACCGTATAGTCATATTCCTTGTGCCAGAAAATCGTACCCCTCCCATAAGCATTCATCTGTCCGAAGGTTTCAAACAGTACCTCTCCGTCCGTAATGAGTTCTACGATCTCGACGCCCTTGCGGACAATGCGGCCCGGGATCGCACGATCCGGCGGAGCCGTGTAACAATAGAATACGTCAAGATTATATTCCGATAGAATACTCATGAAAAAAATATTCCTAATCAAAAAATAAAATTCTCAATCAATACACTTTTCCTCTTTCCAGATGTATAATATAGTATTTGAAATAATCCTGGATTGCAAATCTATTCCGGAGAAAAACAAATGATTTTCCACAGAAGAATGTTCACGCTGATTGAACTGCTGGTGGTGATTGCAATTATTGCAATTCTCGCCTCTCTGCTTCTGCCCGCACTCGCGAATGCCAGAGATGCCGCCAAACGCATGGTCTGCGGATCCAATTTGAAACAACTCGCCATGGGCGTCTCCATGTATGTCACAGACAACCGGGAAACCCTCCCTTTCTATCAGGTGAAATATTTGACTGAAATTGATGGAACGGAAAGAGACGCATACCCTGCATGGGATATGCTTCTCGGGAAATATATCGGGACGAAAAGGGATTGTTCCAAACCTCTCTGGGGACAGGGGACGGTCAGTTTCAACAATCCGATCATCTCCTGCCCCTATCTCAAAAGTACCAGCGTAAAGCTCTTCGGAAGGAATCCGGCCACAGACTACTGGAAAACATGGGAGGTCTTCTCCATGAATACGACTATTGCCGGAAAAAAATTCGACACCATCAGGGATTACGGACGCACTTTCATCTTCTGTGACGGTGCCAAGGGAACCTTCCCGCTCCTCGCTTCCCGCAACGACTCGGAACAGCTCAATAATATCGTACAGACCGATTTGTACACAACGGCAATCCTCCGGGTCGGATATCTGCGGCATTTGAATTCGGCAAACTTTCTCTTTCTGGATGGACATGTTTCCGTCATCCCCGCTCCTCGTTCGGGTCCGCTCTCAAAAAAAGACATTGCCTACAAGTCGAATTCACTTCTGTATGAATGAGAACAATGCGGATCATCCTTCTGCATTTCTCTTTCCCCGGCTGAGAGCTGTTTTCTCCTGAGAAAAAAAGAAGAGATACCTGGAGTTTCCCGCCGGATTCTCCGTGCGTATCGACCTTTTCCACGTCCCTGAGCGGAATGACAGCAGGAAGAAGCGTGTTCCTGGGAAAAAAGAACTGTATCCTATTTTCAGTCAATTGACCTTTCCTGAATTCTGTACTATAGTACAGACTGTATTCAGTTCAGCGTGTCAATGACAGATACTGTTCCGTCAGAAAGGATTTTTCAAAATGGATCTTTCTTTCATACAGGCCCCTGCTTCAGCGGACGGCTGCAAAAGCAAATTTACCTTGATCGAACTTCTGGTAGTCATTGCGATCATCGCCATCCTTGCCTCCCTGCTTCTGCCTGCACTGGGCAAAGCCCGCAGCGTGGCGAAAAGAATTGAATGCGCGTCGACCCAGAAACAGCTGGGCGTCACGCTGCTCATGTATGTCAATGACAATCAGGACCATCTGCCCTGGGCGTCATTCAAAATCGGGAGCCAGTTCCCCTACTGGACTTATTTCCTGGCGCCTTACTACCGTGTGCAGTATTATCCCCCATCGCAATGGGGAAAGGCGAATACGGATCTCTCACGCCATATCCGCTGTAAAGGACAGGGCGCCGAAAACGTCACCAATTCTTATCAGGTGTACATGTATAATGCCACCATCGGGGGAGAATCGGGGCATTGGGACACCACGGGATCCTTTTCCTCCTCTCCGAAAAAACTGACTTCTCTGCGTTATGCGTCTCGGGTCCTGGCTTTTACGGACAGCATCTACGGGGAGGTCGACAAAAACCTGATTCCAACTCCCTTTCTGCAGAATTTCTGCGGGCAGACAACCTACTGGTGGACCAATCCCTTCGGAAACTGCACGGTCGGATATTCCAGACATCTGATGTCTGCAAACTATCTGTTCACGGACGGTCATGTCGAAGTAATTCCAGCTCCTGCCGGAAATTTCACACTCTCTTCCTCCCATTTCCTCTGTCAGTAAAAAACATCCGTCGTTCTTTTCATCTTCTTCTATTCTGCCGGATAAACAGGATAAGACAGGATAGGATGGCGGATAAGACAAGAGGAATCCGCTAAGACCTGTAGCTGGAGCCTGGAGGGATGGTCTTCGCTTCATTTTGCAGAGCCGTATGGAGACAGACATCCTTTTCTTCTCTCTCTTTCTCTCACGCGTGTTTGCGTTTTCGGATCTTTCTGTTCCGGATGGGCAGGACAGCGGAATGGGATCTGCCTTTTGAACTTCCATCATTTCACTTTTCCGGGAATCCCGTCTTATGAAATGCGGAGGGAAATTTATGAAAGATACGGGAAAATATGATTCCATCCTAGTTTCAGTCAATTGACCATTCTCCTCTGCCGAGTTATAATGAATAGAGACTGCGATTCTTGTTTTCAGAGAGATTCAGGTTTATATAAGGAGTTGATTTTCCATGAAGTATTTTCTCCGGGGATTCTGTGGCAGGTTGTTTCTGCGAGGCAGGGGCAGATTTACGCTGATTGAACTTCTGGTGGTCATTGCGGTGATTGCCATCCTTGCCTCCCTGCTTCTGCCTGCACTGGACAAAGCCCGGGGTGTGGCGCAGCGGATGAAATGTGCGTCCAACATGAAACAGCTGGGGATTGTTCTTCACATGTATGTCAATGACAACGATTCCTATTTTCCGTGGGGATCACTGAAGATCGATGGAGTTTTTCCTTTCTGGCCGTATTTTCTGGCGCCTTATTATACGAAACGCCATTACAGTCCGGCGGAAGGAGCGGGTACGATGGCGGATCTGTCTCCTTCGCTCCGCTGTCCCGGGAAGGGGGCGGAAAAGCTTACGAATCCCTGGCAGGTGTATATGTACAACCAGTCGATTGGCGGTCAGTCCGGGCATTGGGACACCACGGGTTCGTATTCATCTACGCCGAAAAAGATTAGCTCTCTCAGTCAGGTGTCGCACACGCTGGCATTTACGGACGGCATTTACGGGGAGGTCGACAAAAACCTGATTCCGACGCCTATGCCGCAGGGGTTCTGCGGTACCATTTATTACTGGTGGACCAATCCATTTGGCAGTTGCACGGTGGGATATACGAGACATTTGATGTCTGCGAACTTTCTCTTTGCCGATGGGCATGTCAATGTGATTCCTGCTCCGACCGGGAACTTTACACTTTCCGCTGCCGAATTTGTTCCGGAATGATTCCAGCGTTATGAGAGATTCATCTTCAAGGGAGAAAGAAGGGAGAGACAGTGACTGCAGGTGCAGGGAATATAACTCACCCTTAAAAAAAATAGAAAAATAAAAAATACGGCAGGCGACGCCTGCCGGGTGCAGGAGATGCAATCCTGCCGAGGAGTATGAGGGCGAGCAGCCCTCATGCTTTTAAGAAAAAAATAAAGTGAAAAATAAAAAAATACGGCTGGCGACGCCTGCCGGGTGCAGGGAATGCAGCCCTGCCGGGGAGTATGAGGGCGAGCAGCCCTCATGTGTTGTTTTATTTATTTATTTTATTTTTTTT
>CAKUDG010000031.1 GCA_934644965.1 uncultured Victivallales bacterium
CTTTCCTCGCCATTGCCCTCTTTCCTCATAACTATCCTTGTGAGCTAAAATAACACTGATTTCGAGGATTGAAAGGAAAGGACGGCACAAAACGGCACAAAATTTTATATTCTGAGGTAAAACTGGTACCCGGAAGAGGAATCGAACCTCCGACCAACAGTTTAGGAAACTGCTGCTCTATCCACTGAGCTACCCGGGCGCATTTTTTTGCCAATGCGGACAAACGCTTTCTGTGACTTTACCCGCCCTGTGGGATGCCGTATTCTCAGCGGGGAAGGAGACAAAATCATCTCAAAAGATCTGTCTGCGGTTTGTAAACTAGTAAATATGCACTAAAATACAGAAAAAATCAAATCGAAAGCCTGATATTTTTTATGAAAACGCAGTTCCTTCAGTATCTGGCAAAGCGTTTTGCTCTGGGGGGCATGACTCTCTTTCTCATTCTTCTGGCAAGCTATGCCTTGATGAGACTTGCTCCGGGCGATCCCACCCGGAGCTCCATGCTCTCCATGGGAGGAGGAGGCGACACGGGCGGCGCACCCGGGACCATGTCCGCGGAAAAAAATGAAATTGCCAGAAACAAGTCCATGGAGGAAAAAATGCATCTGGACAAACCCCTCATCGTAGGTTTCGGACTCTGGCTGAAAGGGGTCTGCCGCGGCGATTTCGGCACATCCGTTTCCGTCGACAAAGGCAGACCAGTCACCGAACTGATTCTGGAACGGCTCCCGATCACGCTCAGGCTCAATCTCTTTGCCATACTCCTCACCTATCTGCTTGCGATTCCCTGCGGAATCCAGTCGGCGCTGAAACCGGATTCCAAAGGGGATAAAATGATGACTCTCTTCCTCTTTTTCCTCTATTCCCTCCCTGCCCTCTGGACCGCCCTGATGCTTCAGGCGACTCTCTGTAAAGGAGGACTCTGTCCGATTTTTCCGCTCAAAGGCCTCGCTCCGGAAAGCACCGAAGGACTCAGCACCTGGCAAATCCTCGGAAGATCCGCCATGCATTACGTCCTCCCGGTCTTCTGCCTGAGTTACGGAAGCTTCGCCGGAATCACCCGCTTCACCAGAGCCGGAATGCTCGATGTCATCCGCCAGGACTACATCCGGACTGCCAGAGCCAAGGGCCTTTCCGAATTCACAGTCGTATACAAGCATGCCTTCCGGAATGCCCTCATCATCATGATTACACTTTTCGCAGGCATTCTGCCATCCCTTGTCGCCGGGAGCATCCTCATCGAATACATCTTCAACATCCCCGGCATGGGGGCGCTTTCCATGATGGCTTTGAGCAGCAGGGATATCCCGCTTATGATGGCGCTCTTTTCCTTCGGTGGATTCCTCACACTCTCCGGAATCCTTCTCTCCGACATTCTGTATGTCATTGCAGACCCCAGAATCGGATTCGATTCCCGGATCTGAAGAAAAAACGGAGTTCCTCCCAGAAAAGCGGGAGAAGGACAGAAAAAAAGGCAAAGGGAAAAACGAACACGGGATGCCCTTTTTCCCCTGCCACTCACTAACTCACACACTCATTCTCTCTCGCTCAGAGATTCCTCTTCCTTCAGGACATGCCTGGAGGCTGCTGTTCTCCCCTCTCCCTCCCCCTCCTCACCGCGGGACATAATCAAGCGGGGAATCTTTTTTTCCGTCTGGAGAACATTCCTCTTTCCTGCTTGCCTTTACCCTCTCCTTTCCTTCTTCTCTTCTCCCTCCCCGAAGCAGGAGACGGGAGGGGGAAAAAGGGAAAGGAAGCGGCGCAGGATGATCATGATGATCATGATGATGCTGCGCCGGCAGCCCCGGGACTCAGGGAAATCAGAACAACGTGAAGAAGGAACGGTCGTTCAGTTCTCCCGGAGCGAAGGTTTTGAAATTCAGAGCGAATTCAAAGGAAGCGGCGGGAATTCTGTACTTTTCCGCGGTCTGCGGACCGCAGGAACTGGAACCGATTCCGGCCACCTTCGCATCCAGATGGACCACGATGTCATCGCGTTTTTTGAGTTCATACGGATGCTTTGCTGCTTCCAGGTCCTCCGGGGAGAAGCGGTGAGCGCTGAAATTGAAGTGCTCCCCGGCTTCGCGGACAAGGAGCCCAGCCATATGGAGATCATAAAACGCCACACGTCTGACATCGCTGCGGTTGCCGTTCTCCTGGGGGAAGGTGTATTCCGTATAGAGCTGGTCGACCCCCGCCTTGAAAAGGCCAACGCGCTGAGCGGTTCTGGTATCCGGATACGATTCTCCCGGTCCAAGCCCGAACCATTCCGCGGAATCCATTGAATCCGGCAGGAACATCTGCAGTCCGATTCTGGGGAAACAGGGGAAATCTGCGGAATCGGGGACTCCGGAAACATGAAGACGGAAAGATCCGTCGGGCGCGAATTCATACAGGTATTCGCAGTCAATGCCGTGACGGAGCACCGGAGGAGCCATGCGCGTCCGTACTTTCAGCCGGACACCGTTCTTCTTCCCCTTCCCCGTCATGGAGAGATCTTCCAGACGGTGAAGCATGTTGTGATATCCGGCATTGCGCCACTGGGTGGAGAAGGAATGATCTCCCCATCCGCGGTCGTTGTCGGTGGTGGCGCGCCAGAAGTTCAGGCGCGGGCCGCGTTCCATCAGGCGGAGGCCGTCCCGCTCGAGGGAGGAGATCACACCGTCTGCCTTGCAGAACTCCAGGAGCATGCCGCCGCAGGAGACGTAATAATATTCCGGATCCTCGTCCAGATCGATGGGATATTTTTCCGCGACCGCAGGACAGGAGACTGTGGACAGCAACGGAACGGCAATCTGTCCCCAGGCGATTTCATGTCCGCAGCGGGCCCAGAGCGTGTCGCGCCCGAGCTGGAAGGAGAGGTTCAGGAAATACTCCGCGCCGGGCGTTGGAAAGGCGGGTGCGCGGAAGGGGATCCGCAGCTCCGCCGAACTGCGCGCCTTGAGCGACAGCGGAGGCAGAGTGCCGGACTGAACTGGCATGCCGTTTTCACTGAGACTCCAGACCACATTCAGGTGTTCCAGGGAAAGGAAGTCGTAATGGTTGGTGATTTTCAGGAGCCCGGCGGCAGCGTCGACGGCCTCCACGCGGACAGGAGCAATGACTTTTTTCAGTTCGATGAGGCCGGGAGACGGGGTCTTGTCCGGGAAAACGAGTCCGTCCGCAATAAAGTTTCCGTCATGCGGGATTTCACCGAAATCGCCGCCGTAGGCGAAATATTCGACGCCATCGCGCGTCCATGTCCGGATTCCGTGGTCACACCATTCCCAGACGAATCCGCCCTGCATGTTTTTGCAGGAATAGAAGGTCTGCCAGTAATCCTCCAGCCCGCCGGGACCGTTGCCCATTGCGTGAGCGTACTCGCACATGATGAACGGGTGCTTGTCCTGAAAATGGTTCCTGACCAGGTCCAGACAGGCTTCGGGAGCCGGATACATCCGGCTGATCATGTCGGAATATTCCAGTTCGTGATCGCCTTCGTAATGAACGGGGCGCGTGGCGTCGCGCCGATGAGTCCATTCCGTCATTTTCGCATGATTGACACCGCTCCCGGATTCGTTGCCCAGGGACCAGATCACGATGCTCGCATGATTCTTGAAGGCTTCCACCATTCTCTGCATCCGGTCCATGAAGGCCTTTTCCCATTCCGGCCACATGGAGGGATTCTTGCCTTTCTCGTAACCGAAACCGTGGGTTTCGATGTCGTTTTCGGAAATCAGGTAGAGTCCGTAACGGTCGCAGAGATCGAAAAAGCGAGGGTCGTTCGCATAGTGGGAGGTGCGGACGGCATTGACATTGTGACGTTTCATCAGCAGGACATCTTCCAGCATTGCGTCATAGGTCAGCGCACGCCCGAGATCGGTGTTGAATTCGTGTCTGTTCACACCGCGGAACATCACGGCCACACCGTTGACCAGAATATTGCAGCCTTTCACTTCAACAGTCCGGAATCCCACTTTGAGGCTTTTGTATTCCAGAACCGCGCCTTTTGCATCCTTGAGAGAAAGCAGCAGGGTGTAAAGATCCGGTGTTTCCGCAGTCCATCTGGCGGGGGCTTTGACTTTGGTGGAAAGCGTCACGCGGGAGAGAGCGCCCGGACCGGTCCGCGGGAGTTTCGCCTTCAGCGGCTCGGAAAACACTGGCGACAGCTCCGGATCAAAGAGTTCGGCCTCGACAGAGGCGGCTTTTGTAAAGGCGGAGGAGGAAAAATTCTTCACGGAAACTTCCACATTCAGTTCACCGTCACGATATTTTCTGTCCAGTCCTGCCCTGGCAAAGATGTCGTAAAGATCCAGTTCCGGCACGGCGCTGAGTGAAACATCGCGGAAAATTCCGCTCAGCCACCACATGTCCTGATCCTCCAGATATGTCCCGTCCGACCACTGGACGACACGGACGGCTATGCGGTTGACTCCCGGACGCAGAAGTTCCGTAATGTCAAACTCCGCCGGAAGCCGGCTCCCCTTGCTCATCCCCGCAAAATTCCCGTTGATCCAGACATGAAAACACGAATCCACCCCGTTGAACATCAGAAGCACTCTGCGCCCTTCCCAGAAAGACGGAATTTCAAATTCACGGATATAGCACCCCGTGGGATTTTCACTCGGAACGCGCGGCGGATCCACCGGAATCGGATATTGCACATTCGTATAATGCGGATGCCCGTAACCTTTCATCTGCCAGTTGCTCGGAACGACGATTTCATCCCATTCACAGCAGTCAAAATCCTCTTCATAAAATTCTTCCGGCACAACAGTGGGCGAAGGAAAATATCCGAACTTCCATGCACCGTTCAAAAGTTTGAAATACGGAGACTGCGTGCGTTCGCCGGAGATTGCCGCAATTCTGTCGTCAAACGGCGCATACGAGCTGTGGGGCTCCAGTCTTCCGGAGCCGGTCAGAGATTCATTTTCCCAATCGTTCATCTTTCCGTGTCCCTCTGTTTTCTCTGTGTTTCTCTCTTCAGTGTGGTTTGTCTGTTTGTCTTCTGTTTTTCATTCCGGGCGTTTTTTCCCGGCCGGGATTACAGTACAATGCCGGAAGCACTTGATAAAATCAGGAATGAATTTATATTGGTGAAAACTGGTATTTTATTTGTCATTTCTGGTCATCTCCGCATGAAGAAAAAAACAAAAGACTCTCCCCCCGTTCAGCTGCCCGGATGCTATCTCCGTTACGACACTTTGTACCGCAGTGCGCCGCCGGACCGCATCCCCACGCTCTATTCCTGCGGATTCATGCCGAAAAGCGATCCCAGGCACAACTACCGGAACTATGTGGAAAACAAATACGTCATCATTTACGTGCTCAGGGGAAAGGGCCGCTATACCGACTGCAACGGAAAAACCTATGAACTGCGCCCGGGGATGCTTGCACAGCGTTTCCCGGGGAGGATCCACGGCACGGAACAGTCGCCCGAAGGGGACTGGGTGGAGGCCTTCATCGGCTTCAGCCCGGCCTTTTATGAGTCCCTGCTCTCCTCCCACACCGTGAATCCGGAGCAGCCGGTGCTCCATCCGGGACTGAATTTGTCTTTTGTGGAACAGTTCGCAGAGGTCCTCGCCGAAATGAGAAAAAGTGACGGACTTGACGATTCAAAAGCCTTTTTCCTGGCTCACCGTCTTCTGTTCACACTCTTTGAGCACGCCAGAGCCGCAATGCGTCCCTCTCCCCATGCACCCATGCTCGAAGAAGCCAAGCGTCTGCTCTCCTCCCATTTCCAAGAGCAGGACCATCTCGAAAAAACCGCCCGCTGCCTCCATTTGAGTTATGAGCGATTCCGGAAAATCTTCCGCGAGGAAACCGGCATCTCCCCCGGCGCATACCGCATCCGGAGACGCATCGAATCCGCATGCCGGATGCTTGCTGACAGTTCTCTCTCCATCAAGGAAATCGCTGAAGAACTCGGGTACAGCGATATTCAGAATTTCTCTAAGCAGTTCACCAGAATCCAGGGCATCCCTCCCTCCTCTTTCCGCCGGAGAAGCTGATGAACTCCGGAAGATGGAGACTTCTGAAAAAAGCTCCTCTCTCGAAAAGAACTCCTCTCTCGAAAAAAATCAGGGGATGTCTCCTCTCCCCGTCCCCGCCTTTCTTTCCTCATTTTCTCTCCTCTCTCTCCACCCCTCCTCCATTCCTACTCGAATCCGGGCGGGCACACTTCTGGACATCACACAGGAAGAGCTCCGGAAAACTCCGGGAAGCTCCGGAAACAAAAGAGGAAATCTCTCGAAAAACCGATGCAAACCCTATCTCTTCCGTCAGAGAGGTCTCTCTGCCGAAGGGCCGATTCGGCGGCGGTCAACACAGAACTACGGTCAACACAGAACTACGCGCAATACAGAATCTGCACAGGAACATCTGCACGCGAAAATCTGCACGGATAAAGGATCCCAGGAAAGACAAAGACGGGGAAAAACAGAAGGGCAATCTCATATGAAAAGAGAAAAATTCACGCTGATTGAATTACTGGTGGTCATTGCGATCATCGCCATTCTGGCATCTCTGCTCCTGCCGGCCCTGGATTCGGCCAGAGAATCCGCAAAAATCTCCCTCTGCCAGGGGCAGCAGCGCCAGATTGCCGTCTTTCACGGAGTGTATCAGCTGGACTGGAACAACTTCTGCGCCTCAGGACGCGGAGCGGGCAGAACCTGGTACAAAAAACTGGGACTCGCAAACGGATATGTCTACAGAAACGGCAGCGACGGAACCGGATACACACTGCCGATTCCGCCTTCCAAACCGGCGCAGAAAAGTACACCGTCCATGTTCATCTGTCCTTCGGGACGCATCGATGTGGACAATCTCTCCATTTCTTACGGAGAATCCTGGTTCCATTATGCAAACGGATATGAAACAGCCCAGAAAAATGATGAACAGTATTACAATGCATCCAGAATCAGAGTCCAGCCCGGTTCCGCGGCGAAAGTCACGGGGCCTTCCGATGCCATCTATCTTTATGAAAGCGTAGGCACCTGCGACCGGGTCGTCGCGGGAAGCGGGTCGACTCCTCATGCACTCTCCAGCTATACCGGTGGAGCCAACGTCAACCAGCCCATGAGGCAGAAAGATCTTTACCTGGGGCGTCACAAACTCCGCGTCAACACGCTCTATGTGGACGGGCATTCCCAGACCTGGGCTGTCAACACCCTGATGGATTACGCCTCCGGAAAAGGGCTCCTTTTCCTCGCGCAGATCGCCTATTGAGATTGATCCAGGGAAGAAAAGAGAAAAGAATCCGTCTGTTGTTTCTCTTTCTCATTCTCCCTTCCCTCTTCCTTCCCAGCCCTTCTCTCCCGCTGCACAACACCCGGGCATCGGGCGGCATATTCTCTTTTTTCTCTCCCCTGCGAGGAGAAGAAGGAGGAGGAGGAGGGGAAAGCGGACAGGCTCCTTCATCACACCCCCTTCCCCTCCATGCAGACGACAAAAAAATTCCGGCGGGAAAACAGACAGCATGAACCACTGAATGAATTCCCAGCCGGGAGATCACGGGAAGGAAAACTCTTTTCCCCCTATTTCTTCACATCACAGTCTCCCTTCCCGTCTCCGTCCGAAAATCCGGAACCGGGAGGGATTCTCTGAGTTCAGAAGTGGGAAAGGCATTGACCCTTCCTTTTCCTGTTTCATTTCCTTCTTTCATTTATTTCTTTTTGGAAGCACTCCGTGCGGAAGACGAAGACGTTTTTTTCTTCGCCGGCGCAGCCTTTTTCCCGGCCTCCTTGGAAGCGCTTTTCTTCTCAGGCGGAGCAGCTTTCTTCTTCCCCGCGGAGGAGGCAGAGGTTGCCTTCTTTGCCGCGGGAGCGGCGGCAGAAGTCTTTTTCTTCGAAGAAGCAGAAGGGGGCGTCTTTTTCGCGGCGGAATTTTTCTTCGCGGAAGAGGTTTTCTTTTCGCGGGTCAGGGAATCGACGGCGTCATCCTCGGTCCGGATCTCGGTCACTTCGGTTTCAAAGGCGTTCCATTCCTCGACATGGAGAATTTCATCGCCGGGAGCGAGCAGATAGAGGGGACTGAGCGACTCCGCCTCAAGCATGGCATTGCAGGTATAGACTTCCGCACTGCATCCGTTGTCCGGATATTCTCCGTCGATGAAATGATCGAAATACTTGACGAAGGCAATGCCCCGGTTGATGTAGGCGACCCATCCCTCTTCACAGTTCAAACCGATCTTGCAGGGTTTCGAAGCTTCGGGATCCTGGCGGACAAAAACAAAGTCCTCCCCCCAGGTGATGCGCGGATCATTCATGTCGGTATACGGCCAGACACTGACGAATTTCGTCGGCAGGAGTCCGGTCTTGACCTCGCTGCTCTGGGGAATGACCGCCACGCCTCCGGGCGCCATCACGCTGATGCTCCAGGCGGCAAGTTCCACATCCCAGAGGCCGTCGTTCCTCAGATAGTGTTCCACACGGAAGCGGTTGTCGCCGAGGGGATAGATGCGGATGGTCTTGGTGATTCCCGTTTCCTGTTCAGTAGGGCTGAAAAACGCCACTCCGCCTTCTTCCAGATCCTGGGCAATGATCCGGGAATTATCCAGCATGTAGGTCCGCTCGCGCGTTTCCGGAGAGTGCCAGAGACGATGCCCTCCATAATTCACCCACTCCGACGCTCCTTTGGTTCCGGCCAGTTTCGGATCCACATGAAAAATGTTCCCGCTCCCGCCGAGAAAGCCGCCGATGATGCGGGGACCCACTTCCGTTGTGACAATCAGTTTGAAATCGCCGCTTGTCAATTCAACGCAGTCGTTCCATCCTTCAAATTGCACCTTTTTCATCCGAAAGAATTCTCCTTTCCGCAAGTTCCATTGCTTTTCAAAGCCCTGTCATAAAACCTATTCATAAGGACACTTGTTCTTTTTTTCTTCTCTTGCTCTGCACCCCGCTGCCGGGAGATGCCCCGTCTTCTCCCGTCTTTCTCCCGTCTTCTCCCCTTTCCCTGTTTTCATCTGTTTCCTCCGTTTTCAGACGGGGGGAGAAGGTGGCGGAGCAAAGTCATTCATCCTTTCTCTGGGAAACGCTGCATTCACACCTCGCGTTCCAGCAGATCCCGGACAAGGAGCGAGAGCAGTTCCTTGTATTTTGTCTCCGGAAGCGCGGCAAGATTTTCCATTGCCTTTTCGGAATATTCCCGGATTCTGGAGAGAAGCCACTTGTCGGCTCCCGAGCCGCAGATCATGTCTCTGACGGCAGCGATTTCATCTGCGCCGTATGCGGGAAGCCCCAGTATCCGGCGGAATTCCTCCGCCGCCAGTTTCGGGAGGCGGCGCATGGTTTCGAGAAACAGCGCCGTCGGCTTGGATTCCTTGAAATCGGAGCAGAGGGGTTTCCCGAAAACTTTCTCCGTTCCAAAGACATCCAGATAATCATCCCGCAGCTGAAACGCCAGTCCGAAACAGTCCGCATAGACTCCCAGCCCCGCAAGGGGTTCTTTCCCGAATTCCGTGTTCCCGAGCGCGATCGCTCCCCCGCATTGAACGGCAAAACGCAAAAGGGCGGAGGTCTTCCCCAGATTCATCTTCAACACCTGTTCCACGGACAATTTTGAAAAATCCCGGTACGGAAACTCCACATCCAGCGCCTCCCCCGAAATCAGCTCCCGGTTGACCGATTCCTCCAAACGGCGCAACAGAGATACCAGAAGAGACGGGGAAACACCCGTTTCCGCCGAACGCAGAAGCATATTCACAGCCCAGCCGTGCTGAATATCCCCAGCAAGGATGGCGAAATCGCGTCCGTACTTCCCGCAGAAATCTTCGCTTCGACCGAATGCGGCGGAGGCGTGGCGCTTCAGCTCAATATGGGTGGTGGGAATTCCGCGTCTCAGTTCATCGCAGTCGATGATGTCATCGTGAACCAGAGTCCAGTTGTGGTAGATTTCAACCGCAGCCGCGGCGAAGCGGGCCGTCTCCGGATCCCCTCCCAGGGCTCCGCAGCTCCAGAGCAGCAGTGCGGGACGGATCCGTTTCCCCCCGCGCATCGGATATGCCCGGACAGCCGAACGCAGATTCTCCGGTTCCACAGGTTCCGGAAAGGGATCATCCGCAATCAATGCGCCGATTCTTTTCGCGACTTTCTCTACTTCATTCTTCAAATTCAGATCCTGATGCATCGACACACTCCTTAAGCTGCTTCATCTCCTCCCGTTCCATGAGGAAGACCCGTTTTCCTTTCCGCTTCATATTCTAACGCCCGTACAAGCATTTTTCAACCCCGGAGAGTGAGATTGCGCCTCTTCCTCCGTTCGTGCGTTCTTTTCCCCTCTCTCTCTTTCCGGAAACGTGCATTCGCTTCATCTGTTCCTTTTTCAGAAGGAATCAGTGTTTTTTTTAGCGAAGAAGCGTTTCCCCCGTTTTCTTTCCTGGGGGAAAAGGAGACCCCCCCGGAAAGGAGGAGACAGGTCCGTAATACGTTTCAGAAAGACGGAACGCAGGAGGGGGAAGGACTCCCCGCTCCTCCAGATAATCCCTGCAGAGCGCCAGAGCATTCTCCGCCTCCTCCGGACGGAACCAGTGAATGTCCACCCCCTCCCGTTCCAGTTTCCGGAACCAGGAATCCTGGCGTTTGGCGAACTGGCGGATCTTTGCGAGAAGCGATTTTCGCATTTCGTCAAAGGAAACGCGGTCCTGAAGGAAAAGAGCGGTTTCGCGGTATTCGAGACCGAAGGACTCCAGTCTCTCCCAGGAGATGCCGTCTGCATGGAGGCGTTCTGTTTCGGCAATCATATTTTCGGTCCCGTTCAGTCTGGCGTCGAGTCTCTGTTCGATTCGGGATCGGACCTCTGCCCGATCCCTGTAAAGGCCCAGGACCAGGAAGTCCAGATCCGGCAGCGGATGCTCCCCAGCGGACGGAATCCCCCGCAGACGGGCCCGGACCTGTTCAATTTTCCGGATCAGACGGTAGGGATTGGATGCCTCATGCTGAAGGACCGGCGCAGAGGGATCCAGACTGGAAAGGAGTTCCCGGAGTTCAGGAAGAGACAGGGAGCGCAGATGCGCTCTTTCCCCGGGATCGGGAGCAAAACCGCAGAGTTCATAGTCATTCAGCAGTGCATGGATGTAAAGCGCCGTCCCTCCGGCGAAAAAAGGGATGCTTCCATGCGAACGGATGATTCCAAGAGCGTCTCCGACATCATGCAGATAATCTGCAAGCGAATAATTGAGTGCGGGATCCGCGACATCCAGCAGATGATACGGAATCCGCGTTCCGTCGGGAAGCACATATTCGGAAAGATCCTTTCCGCTCCCGATGTCGAGTCCGCGGTACACCTGGCGGGAGTCCGCGCTGATGATTTCTGCTCCCAGAGAGGCCGCCAGACGCACCGCAAAAGCGGTTTTCCCCGTTGCGGTCGGTCCGAGAAGAAGAATGCACTTCTGTTTTTTTCCCATTTTCTCCATTTCCCGTTTGCCCCTTCGCACGGTCTGGCGTGTTTTCCCGCCGGAAAGTTCAGAAGGATCCGGATCCATGCGCCCCGTTCCGGCAGCGGATTCACGGGCATTCCATGCAGACGCTCCGGAAAAATATCACAATAATATAGTACAGGAAGGACTGGTAATCATCCGGAAATGGATTAAATTAAAGAAAAATTTATTGTTATGAATCATCATTTCAGGGAAAACCCAAATGCAGAATACGATCAGAACAGCCGCGAAGGTTTCCGGGATCGCCCTCCATACAGGAGTCAGAACGAATCTGAAAATCCTGCCGGCACCGCCGGACAGCGGAATCATCTTCCGGCGCACGGACATGCCCGGCGCCCCTGAAGTCAAGGCAAACGCATGCAACGTGATTGATGTGCGCAGAGCCACCACCATCGCCTCCAGAACAAGCGGAGCATTCGTCGTGACCGTGGAACACATCATGGCCCCGCTCCACGCCTCCGGAATCGACAACGCCTATGTCGAGATGGACGGCCCCGAACCCCCGGTCGCCGACGGCAGCGCAAGCCCGTATTTTGAAGCCATTCAAAACGCCGGAATCGAGCCGCAGCCCGAAGCACCGGACAACTGCTGGACGGCCTCCGCACCGATCGTTCTGGAAGAGGGGGAAACCAGAATGGTGCTCACGCCTGCGGATGATCTTGTCATCACCGCCATCGTGCAATACAACGCCTCGCCTCTTGATGCGCAGTTCTTCAGCTGCGCCGTCACGACGGAAAATTTCCGGAAAGAACTTTCCACGGCAAGGACGTTCTGCATCTACAGGGAACTCGAACAGCTCATCGCCGCGGGGCTGGTCAAAGGAGGAAGTCTCGACAACGCCATCGTCATGCACGGAGGCGCCATCATCAGCAAGGACGGGATGCGTTTCCCGAATGAACTTGTCAGACACAAAATGATGGATATGGTCGGCGATCTCTACCTGACGGGGAAAAGAGTCAAAGCCCATATCATCGCGGTCAAACCGGGACATCTGACCAATGTCAAGCTGGCTCAGCTCATGCTCGCCCAGCAGCGGCAAAAGGCGGAATCCGCTTCTTGAAAAAAACATCAACACGATTAAACGCAACGGAAGGCACTGAACCATGTCGGAAAAAATCATTCCCCTGAAGGAAGTCAGGGATATCCTGCCGGTCAAACCGGAGCTGATGCTTCTCGACCGCGTCCTCCGCGTCGGGGAAAACCAGTGGATCGGACTGAAATCCATCTCTCTCAACGAACAGTATTTCACCGGACACTTTCCCGGTCATCCGATCATGCCCGGCGTGCTCCAGGTCGAAGCCATCGCCCAGCTCGCGGAACTCGCCGTCTGGGAAAGACTCGACCCCGAACGCAAAGGTGACATCTATATCAAGTCCATGAGCAAAATCAAGTTCCGCAGACCCAACAATCCCGGAGACCGCGCCATCATCGAAGTCAATGTGACTTCCGTCAAGGACTGCGAAGCCGTGATTTCCGCCTCCGTGAAAAACAATTCCGGAGTAACCTGTCAGGCCGCGGAAATGGTGCTCGCAGTCCGCGAAAGAGAATGGGATATCGCCATGCCCGCCGAGTTCAACGACTATGACAAGTCCGAACGTTCGGAAATGGATGTGACGAAAATCATGAGCTATATTCCTCATCGTTTCCCCTTCCTCTTCGTCGATTACGTCTCCAAAATCGAGGGAAGCCATGTGACAGGCGTCAAAAACATCACCAATACGGAACCGATCCTCCGCGAATACAAGGACGACGGCTACTCTGTCCTCATGGGTTCCGTCCAGCCCGAAATCATCGCCCAGGCCGGATGCATCTACATGCTTTCCAATGAGGCTTCCAAAGGAAAAATCGCTTACTTCATGGCTATCGAAAAATCCGAATTCTATCATCCGGTGCGACCCGGCGACCAGATGCGTCTCGAAGTCGATATCCCGGACAACACCAAACGCTTCGGCAAGGGTGAGGGGTATATGATTGTCGACGGCAAAGTCATGTCAAAAACCAACATGATGTTTGCCATCGTCGATCCCTGACGAGCCTCATGCCGGAATGAGAGAGCGCAGGGGGGGGGAGAAGAGAAAAGCCCTGATCTCTCATCAGGAAACAGCAAGTCAAAAAAAGGCGGGAAGATTTTCCCGCCTTTTTTTTTTGCATTCGGAATTATCCGGACCTTCGGAAAAGTCAGACCTTCGGAAAAGTCAGACCTTCGGAAAGGGTCAGAGTATTTTCCCTCCGCCTGGATTTTCTTTTTTATCAGAAACCTTGATCAGAAACCGCACTCGCTTCTCAGGGCGGCCGCGGTTCCGGCAAAGAATTTCTCCTGTTCCTCGGGGGCGCCCCAGCGATAGTAGAGTTCCCCGACAAATTCAAAATAGCGCAGCCAGAATTCCCTGAGACGCAATGCGCGGGAATTCTGTTCTTCGGACCCGTAAAAGGAATCGGTGGCGAAGCGGATTTTTTCATTGAAGAAGCGGGTGGTGCCGTCGTGGCAGCGACGGTCGAGGAATCCGGGAAGGAACTCCATGACTCTCATATAACCGCTGATATCATGGGTGATATTGGGGTAGTAATAGAGATTCTGAGCAGTTTCCTCCAGATAAGGCCATCCGAGATGACCGCCCATGATGGAAAGAGCGGGGAATGCTTCGGCAATGCCGGCGAGATGTCCCGGACGCATGCGGTCGGGTCCGCGGGAATGTCCGGAAGACCCCTTCCACGCCGGTCCGGGCGCAACCAGCCCGGTATGGAAGAGGATCGGCATGTGCAGAGAGGCGGCCCGTTCATAATGAGGGTAATAGCATTCGCTGTCATAGGGATGAAGCGGTTTGTAGGGTTTGAGTCCGACAAAGCCGGCGTCTTTCAAGCGGTCGATTTCCTCGGGAGGTTTTTCCAGATCCAGGAAGCCGAAGACGAAAATTCTTCCTTTGAAATCCTCCGCGGCCTGTAGAAGCTCTTTGCGGGAAGCCGTCTCATAGCCGTTGAGGGAGACTCCGGAAAGATCCATGAGCCAGATTTCATCAAAGATCCCGGACTCGACAAGAGGGTAAAATCCGCTGTGATTATGCAGCAGATGAGCATGGGAGTCGATTATTTTCATAAAAGAAGCGGAGCTCCTCAGAGATTGAATTCAGGGGCGGTGGCAGTGGCGGCGTCTGTGGCGATGATGCAGTTCGGGTGATAACGGAAATGGGTGACGGGATAATCGTCTCCGGGTTCTCCGAGCGCCGCGATGCGCACTACGGTATTCGCCCAGAAGAACTCCCTGGACTCGTTGCGGGTCATGAGAAGCGCGCGCCGGGCGTTCAGACACTGCTTCATCCCGAGCGTGATGGCACGGCGGGGGAAGTTTTCCAGATTGCCGCCGACCCCTTTGTGACGCGTGGAGTCGATCGTACGCGTGAATTCATTGATCCGGAGAATTCTCGGATCCGTGAAAGCGACTCCCGGCTCAGGCTCGTTGAATGCCACATGCCCGTGAATGCCGATTCCGCCGTAGCAGACTTCGATCCCTCCGGCGGATTCGATCATGCGCGGGAGTTCGGAAAGATTTTCAGGTGTGGGGAAGATGACTTGTTCGCGCGGCATGAGCAGTTCGGGGCGAATATGATCGAAAAAGAGTCCGCCGATCTGTCCGCGGAAACTCAGGGGGTGATCCGCGGGGATCAGACGGTCTTCCTGATCGTCGCAGTATTCATCCATGAAGAAGAAACGAACATTCTTCAAACTCAGATTCCGTTCATTGATGATCTCCGCCATGATCCGGTAGGGCTGGGTCGGACCGACGGGCATGATGTAGGAAAGGATTTCACTGCCGGCAGCGGCTTTGGCGAATTCAGAGGTCATTTCCTCTGCAAGATAGCGGTACAGGGCGTCGAGATCGGGGGTGATGACAAGGCGCGGACCCGCCTCCCGTTTCAGCTCCTCCACTCCAAGGGAAAGAATTCTCCTGACTTCTTCCGAACGTTTCATTGACCTTGTCCTCCATTGTTTCTTTTCGATGCGATTTCTTCCAATTTCCATAAAGCATGAATTTGTCCGATTCCGCTTGTATGGATTATGATAGCGTGTTAAAGTACCGGAGACAATGATGTTTTTGATGCATTTTGGATATTTTTGAAGCAGAGGATGATATTTTTTCATGAGGAAAATCGTCAGCCGCCCGGACGTCAACAGGATTCCGGGACTTCCGCTGCCCTTCCATGTCCGTTCCGTCGGCTGCAACGAGGCCGAATGCGGCTGGAGTGAACGGATACCCGGCAGACTCAAAAAATTCTTCCAGCTTTTCTGGACTGCGGAAGGCTGCGGAGAACTGATGCTTCCGGAAGGAGGCTCCGTGCTCCTTCCCGCAGGAAGCGTTTTTCTGCGTCACCCGGATGAGGAACACTGGAACAGAACCAGCGGAGCCTCCCGCTGGCGTTATTACTGGTTCACGGCGGACGGACCGGGAGCGGAAGCGTTCTTCTGCGCCTACGGATATCCGAGAGACGCGCTCCGGGCGGGGGAATGCCCGGTCAGGCTCTTTCTGGAACTGGAGCTGATGCTCAAACGCAGAACGCCTTACGCCCAGCGCCATGCGCTTTCGGTCGCGGCGGAAATTCTGGCTCTGGCAGGAAGGAAAAGCGGAGAAGAGGATTCTTCGGAAAATTCCGGCAGTTCCGCTGCGGGAAACGTTTCAGAATGCGGAGGAGGAGGAGGAGGAGGAGGAGGATCGAAAAATGGGGGGAGCCTGGTCAAGGCCTTCATAGACCTTGCCCATGAAACGTTTTCCGATCCCGCGTCAAGCGTGGGCACACTCTCCGCCGGACTCGGTGTGCACAGGACGACCCTCAACCGTGTTTTTTCCCGTGAAATGGCAATGTCTCCCGGCACCTATCTGCACGAAATCCGGATTCAGAGGGCCTTTTCTCTGCTTCGGGAGAGCAGTCTTCCGCTGAAGGAAATCGCCTTCCGCTGCGGATTCGGGAATGCCTCTTATCTCTGCCGCCTTGTCCGGAAAGTGACGGGACTCCCTCCTTCGGAATACCGGAAACGCGCTGCGATGGACTGAAAAAAATAGAAAATCAAGTAAGGATCAGTCCTCTAAAAAAATTCTGAAAAAACTTTTTTCCTCTCTTGATTTCAAAGAAGAAAGCCATACTTTAACCTCCAGAGGCGAAACGTTTCGCCTCTTTCCGCAGGAATCCTGAAAATTCGCAGCAGAGGGAGTTTCCGCATGAACGGGAAGCGCGTGACCATCAAAGATCTTGCACGGCACTGCAAGGTGTCCGTGAGCACGGTATCCTATGCGCTCAACAGCGGAAAGAATGCGGAGAATACGAAGAATGCAAAGGTCTCCGAAGCGAAACGCCGGGAAATTCTTTCTCTGGCGGAGAAATGGGACTACCGCCCGAACCATGCGGCGAAGAGCCTGATTTCGCGGAAGAGCTTCCGGATCGGCGTGATGTTTTCCAGTCTTTCCAGCCGTAGTTATTCTCTTCTGATCGAAAGGATTCAGCGGAATCTGGCGGACTGCGGATATGCCGGAATCATTGCCTCCTGGGGAAACACGTACCGGAATGAAACGTTCCTGCACACCTACGGAGAACTGCTCGACTGCGGAATCGACGGAATGATCCTCGCCCATTCCGACTTCCGGGGACTGCGGAAAGACATTCCGACTGTCATCTACGGCCATCAGGAAGCCATCGGAAAATACGACACGCTTCTGGTCTCCCAGGAAGAAAAAATCCGGACTGCGGCGGAATATCTGATTTCACTCGGTCATCGGCGGATCGCCGTCATGACCCACATCACCCGAAGCGACCGGGAAGAAAAATGGGCGGTCATGCGCAGTCTGTTCCCGGACTATCCGAGGGAGTATCTGGCTCCGGCTTCCGACACGGTGAAGTCGGGAATCAAAATCCTGCACCGGATGCTGGCGCTGCCGCCGGAAAGACGGCCGAGCGCCCTGATCGCGGTGGGGGATGAATCGGCAGCCGGAGTGCTTCAGGAGGCCATCCGTCTGGGAATCCGCGTGCCGGAGGACCTTTCCGTCCTCGGCAGCAGCAACCTCCCCGAAAGTGAATTCACCAATCCGCCTCTGACGACATTTTCCTATGACAGAGAGCTTATGGCGAAAAAACTCGTGGAAATGATGATGAGGCGCCTGCAATCTCCCGATGCGCCTCTGGAAAGCTGCATTCTGAGGAATTCTCTTCTTCTGCGTCAGAGTTGCTGTGCCCCGCAGACGGATCTTCCTCCTCTCCTCCGGGGAAAGAAATCCCCCGCCCTCCCGCTGGGAGATGAGAGGAAGGAGCCTCTTTCCCCCTCTCACGGGGTGACACAGGAGGAACATCCCGCTGAACACCGCGGGATTTCCTTTCTGCATGTCCATCCACCCAAGGCTTTCAGCAAAAGTTCTCGTCTTCAAGGAAAGGAGAATCTTCATAAAAAAGAAAAAAACAATAGAGAAAAAGGAGAAAAATGAAATGGGAAAATCCGCTTCCCGTTCCGGGGCTTTCACGCTAATCGAACTTCTTGTCGTCATTTCCATTCTTGCGATTCTGTGTTCGCTTCTTCTTCCGGCGCTGAAACGGGCAAGGGAATATGCGAGGCAATCCCTCTGCAGTTCCGTTCTCCGCCAGAGCGGCGTTCTCGGCGGAGTCTACCTGAACGACTACAACAGCTTCTTCCCCTATGCACATGGATATAGCGACACCGCTCATCCTGTTCCGGGAAGCAAATTCCACACTCTGTATGAGACATACCTGCCGCTGGTGCTCGGAGAAGACAATAATACATCCATTGCATACCTGTATCCGACCCGTTACCGCCAATATGCCTGTCCCACCGTACTTGCGAACGGCGGGCCGAATCTCCATTATCTTTATCCTCCGGATTTCGGGAGCATGAGCGACTCCGGGTATCCCAGCAGGCCGAATCCCCGGAAAAACGGGATCACGAGCAATATGATCAGGTATCCCGCGGAAAAGGCGCTCCGGACAGAATTCACCAGCAGTACACTCAAAGGAAACACCAGGATGAACATCAGCAGTCCGAATCAAGTGGTTCCGGGCTTTGCCATGGTAAGCGATTTTTTTTCACGCTGCACAGTCATAGACACGATTCTGATGATGGACACCCCGCTCAAAAAGGAAGTCGTCCTCGGGCGTCATCCGGGGGTGGTGAACACGCTTTTCACCGTTCTGCATCAGGAGGCCGTCCCCGTTGCCGATGCCGTGCAGGATCTGTATTCCGACATTGTCACTTCCGGATCCGCATACTGGCGGGGCAAAGGCATGTATGACGCAATCGAACAAAACTGAACTTTCTGAACCAGGGTCCGATCTGAACTCCGCACTCAACAGAATCAGAAATTCCGGAAACCGACTGCCGCCGGACGCCCCGACCGGACTCTTTCAAACATGCAATAGGATATGAGGCGCCAGAAGTTTCGAAAAAGTTTTCATGGACATTTTGAAACAGGAAAAGCCAGAGGAGTTTGATTCATGAACACAAGATCCAGTACCGGATTTCAACAGAACCCGCCTCCCGCCGTCTGGAATGATCCGCCGGACGATACGCCTCTGAAGCGTCTCAGGATGGAGGCGGAAAAACGATTCCGTCAGTTTTCCCTTCCTGAAACGAAAGAGGAATGGGAAGAGCTCCGTCCTGTTCTGCGGGAACGCATTGCGGGGGCGATGCGTTTGAAGAGGGAAAATCTTCCGGAACTGGATTACCGGGAACACGGGAGAATCCGTCTGAAAGGGTACAGCATTGTAATGGTATCCTTTCTCGGAGCGGCGGGACGGAGAATCACGGGGAATCTCTATCTTCCGGACGGCAAAGGCCCCTTCCCGGCGGTGATCAATCTGCACGGGCACTGGCAGCAGGGGCGTCTTGCCGCCCGGGTGCAGTCGCGGGGGCATGTTCTTGCGCTCAGCGGTTTTGTCTGCCTCTGCATCGACGTTTTCGGAGCCGGGGAGCGCAGCTCACGCCACGGAGTCTTTGAATACCATGGCGCCCTGCTCGGCGGAGCTCTCGAAAACATCGGAGAAACCCTCATGGGAATTCAGACGGCGGACAACATGCGCGGTGTGGACCTTCTCTGCTCACTGAAATGCGTCGATCCCGCCCGGATCGGCGCGACAGGTGCCTCGGGCGGCGGCAATCAGACCATGTGGCTCGCGGCCATGGACGAACGGATACAGGCGGCGCTCCCCGTGGTCAGCGTCGGCAGTTTCGCCTCCTATACGGACGGAGTCAACTGCATCTGCGAACTGCTCCCGGACGGACTCGACATCTGTGAAGAATCCGGCGTTCTTGCCCTGACCGCCCCCCGTGCCCTCAAAATCTGCAATGCTCTTCATGAGTCCAATCCGACCTTCCATGTCACGGAAATGCTCCGCAGTTTCAAGGAGGCGCGCAAGGTCTACCGGGCCCTGGGCGCGGAGGACAAACTCTCCTTTGAAGCCTTCAACACTCCCCACGGATACTGGCCCGAAATCCGTGAATCCATGCTCGGCTTCTTTGAACTCCAGCTCAAACACAAAGGAACGGGTGCGGCGCTCAAGGAGCCCGCCTTTGAAGCGCTGGAGGAAGAAAGGCTCATGGTGTATCCCAAAGGCAGACGGCCCGCGGATTTCATGACCATTGTCCGCTTCTGCCGAGAAAAAGGGAAAAGTCTGCGGCACGATCTTCTCTCCCGGAAGGAAATCCCGGGCGGGGAAGCCAGGAAGAATCTTGCGGAACTCCTGAAAACGGGCCCCGTTCTCACGCCTCCCCTGCTGAAGGTCTCGCGGAACGGGAAGAGAGGCCCGTGGGAAGCCGGATCGCTGGAATCGGAAGACGGACGCCTCCTGCCGTTCCTCTACCGGAAAGGAACTGAACATCCTGAAAAGATCCGTCTTCTGAGTTCCGCCAGGGGAAAAAGTGAACTTGCCGGTTCGCTCATGCTCCGCCAGGCCCTGGATTCGGGAGACGGAGTCCTGATTTTCGATCTCTTCGCCAGCGGAGAAAGAGGAAACGACATCACGGAATTTCTCCCCGCCTATCACAGCATGGCCCGCGGCATGCAGTGGCTCGGAAAAAGACTCATGGGTGAATGGGTCCGGGATTATCTACTCGCAGGGAGTTTCGCTTCCGGAGAACTCGGAGGAAAGGAGCTTTCCTTCGGAGGACGTGCGGATGCGGCATGTGCGGCGCTTTTCGCTTCCGATCTCTCCCCCCTTCCAGAATGCGTGATCCTTGAGGACATGCTTCCCTCTCTCCAATATCAGGAAAAACGCTCCGCACCCCTGTACCTGACCATGGCCGTTTTGATCCCGGGAATTCTGGAATGGGGAGACATCTCACTGGCTCTGGCCTTGAGTCATGCAGCGAGGAAGGAAATTCTCAGTCTGAAATATTCCGATGCTTCAGAAGCGGATGCAGAACGTTTGAAGCGTCTTCTCCGGGAAGCGGAAATTCTATCCGGGAAACTCCGTCCATAAACTTTTCCATTTGAGCATACGAGTGCCCCGGTTTTCTCTTCTCTGCACGTGTTATGCGCAGGGCGTTTCCTCCGGATCCGGCGCGGTGAGAAGAGAGGACCCCGGGACGTTTTTTCTTCCTCCAGGGGAGAAGTGCCCGGTCTTTCACGGAGCACTTCCCCACATCCCCCGGGGAAGCAGATTTTCCCACCCTTTTTTTCATCCGGCCTGTGGTAAAATCAGGATTCCGCGCTATTGTATGAAGTATTGTTCGGGAATACAGGAATTCAGTTTTAAAACGGATTTCAGAAAAGGCCGCAGGCAGGGCAGAGTAGTCATGGCATATCAGGTGATCGCAAGGAAATGGCGTCCGCAACGCTTTTCCGACATGGTAGGGCAGGAACACATCGCCCGGACACTGAAAAACGCCGTCATTTCCGGACGTATTGCTCATGCTTATCTCTTTGTCGGTCCGCGGGGAATCGGGAAGACCACCAGCGCACGCATTTTCGCAAAAGCCATCAACTGCGTCCACCCCATCGACGGGGAACCCTGCTGTCAGTGCAGTTCCTGTAAAGCCATCGCGGAGGAAAGCAGTGTGGATGTGATCGAAATCGACGCCGCCACCCATACGCAGGTCGACAAAGCTCGCGAAATCTGTGAAGACGTGCTTCATCTTCCCATTGCTTCCAAATACAAGATCTATATCATTGACGAAGTGCACATGCTGTCCAAAAGCGCGTGGAATGCTCTTCTGAAAACGATTGAGGAGCCTCCCGCACATGCAAAATTCATTTTTGCAACGACAGAAGTGAATAAAGTACTTCCGACAGTGATTTCCCGCTGTCAGCGATTTGATCTCCGGCGGATTCCCTCCGCCGCCATTGCAGGCCGTCTCCGCTATATCGCAGATGCGGAAAAGGTCAATATTTCAGACTCCGCCATCAACGTGATCGCCTATGCGGCGGACGGCGGAATGCGCGATGCACAGTCCCTCATGGATCAGCTCATCTCCTTTTTCGGGACGGACAGTTCCGACGGCATTTCCGAAGCCCAGGCACTCTCCCTCTTCGGGCTCACCGCGCCGACGGAAATGAAAGCGCTTATGAAAGCCGTCATTTCCAACGACCGGGAATCGGCTGTCGTTTCCATCCACAAACTCGCGGAGCAAGGCAAAAACCTGGAAACGCTGTATGAGGAAATGACCGCGTGGCTGAGAGGCATCCTGCTCTGCCGGATTCTCCGCACGCCGCAGGCCGTGCTGGAGGAGTCGCCGGAGAAAATCAGAGTGTACAATGAACTTGCGGCGGAAGCGAATCCGGGAGTCGTTCAGAGACTTCTGGAAAGTCTTTCGGCTTCCGGCTATCTGCTCCGGGAGGCCATCAACAAACAGGTTTTCCTGGAATCCGTTCTGTTCAAGGCGATGCGCCTGGCTCATTCCGTCCAGATAGAGGATCTCATTGCCAGGCTCAATCAGATCCGGAAGAACGGGGAGCTGGATGCACTGAACTCGGTGGTGCCGCTGTATGAACTGCCGCCAGGGGAGAAAGTGGTCCGCGGCGGTTCCGGAATCGCCGCCGTCCGCAGCGGGGATCTCCCTTCAGCGGGGGCGGATCTGCCCCGTCATGGAGAACAGCTCAGTCCTGAGGAAGCGGAAAAAAAAACTCCTGACGCCCTCCCCCAGGAACTGAAACAGGAAAGCTCCAGCGGGAAGACTCTCGTCCACGCAGAAGTTCCTCCTGTCTTTTGCGCATCTCCGGAAATATTGTCTGAAACGCCGTCCCCTTCCGGCTCCGTCTCTTCACCATCCACATCCCCCATCATCACCGCCACAGGAAGCTCCTCTTCTCAGGAAGCGGCGCTCTCCACGGAAAAAAACAGAGAAACGGCAGCAGGAGACAAGGCGGAAAAGGCGGAAGAAGAGAAAGCGGGAGACAAGGCGGAACCACCACTCCCACAACAACCGCCTCCTCCTCCGAACGAGCCTCTGAACATACCGGGCAATGATCCGGAAGACAAGGCGGACCCTGATGCGGACGACGATACGCCGGACGATGCGCTTGAAGATATGCCGGACGATGCGGACGGGAACCGGACTCCAGGCCATCATCACACGGGAAGAGCGGAGAAAGGAAGCTCCTTGACTCCGGAACTGCTGTGGGGGGAGTTGATTCTGGATATTTCGGACAATCTGAAGAAAACGACTCTTGCCTCCTTCATGGAAGACGGGCACCCGGAAAGTTTCCGGGATTCCGTTCTGAGCGTTGCTTATGACATTGAATATGGTGAAATGCAGCGCCTGATGGTGGAAAAGGATTTGAACATGCTGATATCACGTCTCCGTGCCGTTTCAGGCGATTCCGCGGCAGTGATTCAACTGAAACGCCGCTTCGGAATTGCGACTCCGGCGCAGGTTGAACAGAAAATCTCGGTGGACGAACTCAAGAAACAGGCGGCGGCGGACCCCTTCGTCCGGCAGGCACTGGAACTTTTTTCCGGACGTCTGGCAGATGCTTATGCCGCCTCTCCGCCGGAAGGTGCGTCCCGAGAGAATCAGAAGGAATCCGATTCCGTCTCACTGTCCCGGAAATAAGATAAAAAAATCTGAGAAGGGGTGAGCGGGCTTTTTTTTCTTTTTTTCTCTGTTTTCCCGGGAATTGTGCAGTTCTCATCTCAGAAAGGGAGGGAGACGACGCGATGCAGAAGAAAGGAAAAGAGCAAATGAACGGCTGACGAAAGGATCAGAGGAAAGGATTTTTCTATGGAAACAGTTCCGAAATCGATGCGTCTTCAAATTGCACTGTTCGGCAGGACGAACGTGGGGAAATCCAGTTTCCTGAATCTGGTTTCGGGGCAGGAAATCGCCATTACCTCACCCGTCCCCGGGACGACGACGGATGTGGTGGAAAAGGTCATGGAACTGCTGCCCATCGGTCCGGTGGTGTTTCTCGACACGGCGGGGATCGACGACACGACGGAACTCGGGAAGGAAAGGATCCGCAAAACCCGTCAGGTCTTCCGGCGTGCCGACATTGTCGTCATTCTCTGTGAAGCGGATGTCTGGGGTGATCCGGAAAGAGAGATTGCAGCAGAAGGCGCGGAACGCAAGGTGCCGGTGATTGCGGTGGTCAACAAATCGGATCTGCGTCCGCCATCGGAGGAGTTTCTGAAGCGTCTGAAGGAGGAGGAGGAGCTTTCCGCAATTCTCAGCGTATCCAGTCTTTCCGGAGAAAACGGGAACCGCGACCGGGTGCTTGCGGATTTCAAACGGGCCCTGATCGAAAACTGTCCGGAAGACTTCATTGCACCGCCGCCACTTGTGGGGGATCTGCTGTCGCCGGGGGATCTGGCCGTGCTGATTGTGCCGATTGACCTGCAGGCGCCCAAGGGGCGTTTGATTCTCCCGCAGGTCCAGACCATCCGCGACGTACTCGACGGCGATGCTTCCGTCCTCGTCGTGAAGGAAGACCAGTACCTGTCCATGCTCCGGACTCTGAAAACACCCCCCTCGCTCGCAGTATGTGATTCACAGGTGGTGATGAAAATGGTCGCGGAGACTCCCCCCGATATCCCGTGCACGACTTTCTCCATTCTCTTTTCCCGCCTGAAAGGAGACATGACCATGATGGCCCGCGGAACAGCGGCAATTGCAAAGCTGAAGGATGGCGACAAAGTCCTGATCGCCGAAGCCTGTTCCCATCACGCAACTTCCGACGACATCGGACGAGTCAAAATCCCCCGCTGGCTCAGACAGTATACCTCTGCCGATCTGCAAATCGACGTCTATGCCGGACGCGACTACCCCGACAAACTTTCCGAATACAAACTCGTCATCCACTGCGGCGGCTGCATGCTCAACCGCCGTGAAATTCTCTCCCGGATCCAGACCGCCGCCAAAGCCGGTGTTCCCGTCACGAATTACGGCATGTGCATCTCCTTCACCCAGGGAGTCCTGGAACGGGTCCTCTCCCCCTTCCCGGAAGCTCTTGCAGCTTTCCGCGAAGCCGCAGGAAAGCGGGAGGAAAAGTAACTTTCTTTCTCCTTTTTACCCCCCCACCCCCTCCCCTCCGGGGAAAAAACCGGAAAGGAGAAGGGAAAAACAGAAGGAAGAAGGAGGGATCAGGAGGGAGATGAAACGCGGAAGAGAGGGAGAACACATCTCAAGGAAGAAGCTGCCCCATGGCCTCTCACTCTCCCTTGCCTCATTTTCCGGGAGCGATCCCGAGATGCTTCCGGAAGAAAGCTGCGATTTTGTCAAAGGGGATTGCATTTTTCCCGCCGCCGTCATACAGATCGGTATGCGAGGCTCCGGGAACGATGAAAAGTTCCTTGTTGTCGCGATAGGGGGTATAGGAGGACAGATCGCGGTAGGCGTCCTCGCTGAAATAACGCGAATGGGCTTTCTCCCCGTGAATCAGCAGGACGGCGGAACGGATTTCCCGGGAATAGGCCAGAATGGGCTGGTTCAGGAAGGACATGGTTCCGGTGACGGTCCAGCCGTCATTGGAATTCCCGGAACGTTTGTGATAACCACGCGGAGTTTTGTAATAGTCGAAATAGTCCTTCACGAAAGCGGGAGCGTCTTCCGGAAGAGGATCGAGCACGCCGCCCGCCTGTTCATAGAAACCGGAGGCATATTCCCGGGTACGCTGTGCGTTGAGCGTTTCACGGAGGGAATGACGGGCTTCTTCGCTGTCGGCGGCGTCAAAGTAGCCGTTTGCGGTCACGCGGCTCATATTGTACATAGTGGAAGAGACTGTCGCCTTGATACGCGTATCGAGCGCCGCCGCATTCAGCGCCAGTCCGCCCCAGCCGCAGATGCCCAGAATCCCGATCCGCTCCGGATCCGCTTCCGGACAGGTGGAAAGGAAATCCACCGCCGCCTGAAAATCCTCCGTATTGATATCCGGAGAAGCCATCCTGCGCGGGTGCCCTCCGCTCTCCCCCGTAAACGAGGGATCAAAGGCTAGTGCAAGAAAACCGTACTCCGCCAGCTTCTGCGCATAAAGGCCGCTGCACTGCTCCTTGACCGCGCCAAAAGGACCGCTCAGCGCGATTGCGGGAAGTCTGTTCCGCTGATCCTGATCCGCCGGAGAATACAAGTCCGCGGCAAGTGTAATGCCGTAGCGGTTGACAAAGGTCACCTTCCGGTGATTCACCGATTCCTTCCGCGGAAACGTCTTGTCCCATTTGCTTTCAAGCTTCAGATCCTCTTTCTCAATCCTGCTTCCGATCACTGCGTTCCTCATGGCTCCTGACTCCGTTCTTTCTTCTGAATGACTCCGTTCCTGCTGCTCTTCCCCGGGCTGAGACTGAAGCAGCAGTGCAGGGAAAAATACTGCAGTGACCGCCGCAAGTTTCAGTACAGACATTCTCTTTTTCATCCATGGTTCCCTTCCCGTTTTCTCCCGAGCATTCCCATTGTGACTGTTTCCTTTCCAGGATCCCTCTCATTCTTCCCCACCTCTTCATCCGGAGGAACAGTACCACCCCTCCTCAAAAGAAACAAATACTTATTTTCAATATATTCCCATGCCTGAAAGGCATAGCAGTTCCCCCCTTCCTTTCGCCCCGGACTGCGCAAATACGCAGTCCTTCTCTGGCATCGTCCCGATACAGCACTCTTGAGGAAGCCTCCTTTTCTCCGCGGCGGGGGAGAGAGAAACTTCCTCATACGCGAATCTATGCGAATCTTCTCGAATCTACTCAAATCAGGCACCCACCGTATTCTCGGAAAGAAAAGGGAGAAAGAGGTGCAGAGTCCAGAAGAAAGAACGAAAAAACGGAAAAGAAAAAAATGCTCTCCCGTCCTTTCCCGGACGGGAGAGCATCAGAAAGCCCCGTGATGGGCCAGGTGTTCTGCCCTGAAAAAGTTCCGGCGGATCAAAGAAACCATCCCCTGCGCGGGAGAGCCCCCGGTCGGTCGGATCCGTCTCCGCCGCAGCGCCCCTTCCTTCATGCCAGATGTTTTCTGATGAAATCCGCGAGCTGGTTGCATCCTGCATTGAGAATGGCACTTTCCCGGAGGAAACTTTCCTGGGAATCGGAAGCATGAGCGGCATTGACCATCATATTGGTCCCGAATTCCCCGCGGACGGTGCCTCCGGGAGCCTTGGCGGAATCGGTCGGGCCGAGCACCTCGCGGATTTTGCGGACAGGTTCGACACCTTCATAAATCAGCACCATACACTTGGCCTTTCCGGGCTTCGCACGATTCGAGTCCGGACAGCTTTCCGGACGGGAGCCGGACATGAATTCCACAATACTGTAAAATTCATTGTCGGCGAAATCCCTCCCGACGGATGAAATGAGCATCTCCATGCCCTCTTCCCGGAGTTTCAGTCCGAATTTTTCTTCAAGGTGTGTTCTGGCCTTTTCCGCGATTTTCGGAGCCAGTTTGGAACGGAGCGCCTCCTGGACGGGACCATAGAAGTTCAACGCCTCCGCAATGGAAATCCGGTGCATCTTGCAGCCGACAAGACGCAGCCCCGTGCGGGTGAGAATATCCATGATCGCTCCCGGACGCGTGGAGGGACGCCGCCAGTTTTCCGGTTTCAGAATCACCAGCGTCCGTTCCGAGGAATCGTCATTTTTCACGATGTTTTCCACAATATTCGGGGATTCGGCGGCAAAAGCGGCAAGCAGTTCGAGTTCCGAGCGGGCAGACGCCTCATCGGAAGGAATGAGAACGGCGGGTTCACAATGGAGAAGGGTGCCGTCTTCAGAAAAGATCATGTCCGCAAAACTGTCGCGAACGGTCTCGGCATCGCTCGGGAGGTCTTTCCGCAGGGGGCCCACGACTCTCTTCACCTCTTCCACGGCATTTTCCCCTTCCAGAACCAGCAGCATCACACGCTGTTTCTTTCCGTTTACCGGCATGAAGTGTTTCCTGATGTAAGCAGCCGCACCCTTCGCCGCACACGCACAGGCGCCCGAAGCGGCATGATTCCGCTCCTTCAGCGCCGCATACGCCTCGGTAAACGCTTCATCGGGGGCCAGAATCTGGGCCGCGGAAAGATCCAGAGAAGTCCGGGAAAGCAACCGGGCGAGAATCGCTCCGTAACGGCCTTTTCTCAACGTGTAGGGCGTGATCAGCACATATGAAAGTTCTGCAGGCATGAGTGTGTCTCCTTCTTGTTTTTTTTCGTCTCGCGAACATGGAGTCAATCTACATTCATCTGGACGGACAATCAAGGGAAAGTCCCGGAAAAGAGAGCCGGAAAAGTTTTTTTCCCTCCTCCATGGACGGACGCGCAAAAGATGTCCGCCGGATTCCCGGAAAAGTTTCCGGAACTGGAAGGATCTTCCTCCAGAACAAATTCCGGCTTCTCCGGGAAAAGGAGAAAATAAATCGGACAGGATGGATACGTTTTCCCCGCCTCTTTCTCCTCTTCATCCATCCCCCGGACTCAGAAAGTTTCAGAAAGTTCCTTCCACGCGGAAAGGAAGGCTCCATTCACCTGAAATCCGGCAGGACCCGGGGGAAAGAGTTTCCGCATTCCGCAGCAGCACTTCCGGAGAAACATGTTTGAGAAGCTCCCGGCCGCCGCCATTTTCACCACCTCCGCCGGAGGAGGACTCATTCAGCATTCCGCAATGCAGAAGCGCGGCATAAAGGCTCATGAAACGGAGAAAAGATTCCGAACGGAGGCAGTCTTCCCGGGCCTTTTCTCCCTGCCCCTGCCCGGGGAATCCCACAGGGGCGGAAGGATCATCTGACGTGGAAGAAGAAGGGATTCTCACCATGGCAAGAGATTCTGAAACTTTGCGTCTCAGTTCTGCAGTATCGGCGGAGGGAAGGACTTCCCCGGAATAGACAATCTCCCACATTCCCTCACAGCGCCAGGAAATTCCAGTCTGCGGCGGCCTTTTTTCCCACCAGCGGACTGTCCCCCGGGCGTGGAGAGACACGCCCGAATCTGCGGGGAGCGGAAAATCCGCGGGAAGAGCGGGCGTTTCCCGAAAGACCAGTTCAGGCAGATCCGCAACGCCGTATCCCGTTCCGGCAGCAGCGGCAGTCCTTTCCGCCAGAGTTCCGACCCGGGACAATGGATCGTCCGTTCCCGTATTTTGCAGCGGACTTCCTGAGGAACGGGCTTCCAGCGATCCTGTGAAACTCTTCCGGATCCATTCCAGCGTCCTTTCCTCCATCCCGATTTCGCTCAGGCGGATATTTCTCCCGTGTCCGGAAAAACAAAGGATCGCCATGTCGAGTTTTGTCCATGCCTTTCCGCTTCTGATCCTGAGGGCGGGAAGAATCCATCCATCGGACTGCAGCATGGAAAAATCCCATCCGCCCAATGAATTTCGAAGAAACAGGTCCATTCCCTCCTGCGAAGATTGAGAATGCCGGGCTTGAGAAAAAGGCAAAACGGATACGGCGGCAATGCCGGATGGGGCGGCACTTCGGGAAGGCGTCTCCCGGGAGGGACTGTTCTCTTCCGCTTCCGTTGCAAGGAAGGACATATTTTCTTTTCCGGCGGAGTCATCCGGGTCAAAAGGAAGAAGTGTGACGGAAAGAATCGCTTCTTCATTCCCCTTCTCGGGAAATGAATTTCCGTCTTCGTTTTCCATTTTTCCCGTTTTCCCTGTTGATCCGGGAGCCGAGTCAGGAACTTCCGCTTCTGCTTTTTCATCCTTCTCCTGAAAGAAGAGACTCCGGAGCAGGAAAAGTGAGGCGTCTTCAGGGAGGGATACGTCTTCTCTTTCTGCCTCGGGAAGATGAGGGGACGGATAAGACGGAAGAGTCTCTCCGGGAACATGCCTTCGCTCCTCCTCCTCCCCTTCCTCCTCCATCTGAACTTTTTTTTCTCCGTACGAAAACCCGTGGAGCAAAGCACGCAGTTTTTCCAGTTCTTTTTCCAGACCCGGAAAGAGTCGTACGCTTTTCCCCGGAATCACCGTCCGGATCGAGGGAAAACCGAAAAGAGCACGGAAGAGAAACAAATCCGGGATCGGTAATCGGGAAGCATTTTTCCCTCCTCCGATTCTGGCATCCGATTCAAAAAGAGAATGATACAGAATCCGACGGAAGAAAGGATCCCTGCTCCGGGGGGAAGTCTGAAATCTGTTCTGAAAGAGGATCCTGTCGAGAGAACTGAGGGAGAATGCGTCTTTTTTCCCCATTGATGCGCCTCCTTGTTTCCTTTTTCCCGGTACCTGGCGTATCCGCTGGGAAGAACAGGTAGGGGTGGGGGTTGCCGGCTTGACTGTGATGAAGCAGAAGAACTTTCCTGTCAGCAATATCCACGCGTCAAACGAAATGAAAAGAAAATCTGGCATGAGGAAATCAGGAAAAGAGGAAAGGTGAGGAGGGGATTCTGCCTGAGGAAGGAGAGATTCCGAGGGTTGGTTCCTTTTCCACTCTCCCCACTTTTTCCCCTCAGCATCCGAGATGGATTTCCCCCCCCCAGACACGATAGCCGGACACAGGATGCCTCTTTTTTTCCCCACCCTTGCGGGGGAGGAAATTCTCCGGTTCCTCCGCGTCGTCCCAACTATTCAAGCGTTATTTTTGCGGGAGAGAGTGTGAGGTGTGTGTTCCCCTGCCTAGTCTTTTGCGGAAAGAGTTTTCCCGCCGGACTCCGCGGAGGGATCGGCAACGCAGTCCGCAATTTTCTTTCTGATTTCGGCATCGACTTCCCGAGTCAGATCCGGCAGCAGCAGAATGCGTTCATATTCCATTCGGGCAGCATCACGATTTTTCTCCGCGAGCCAGGCTTCCGCGGAAGCGGAAAGAGCCTGGACGAGATCTTCGATGGAAGCGCGTCTGTCCCGGACAATCCGTTCATATTCCCTGCGTGCGGCGGCATAATCCTTTTTCTGCTCATAGACGGCTCCCTTCTCCATCAGGGAAGCGAAGAGTTCGGCTGTCGGCAGACCGCGCAGACCGGAGAGACGGTTGTATTCCTGAATCGCCCTGTCCGGTGCGCCGCATTTCAGACGGTATTCCGCAAGACGTTTCAGCAGACGGATCTTCGTGGAAATATCCACTTCCGGATCATTGATCAGGAGATTGAAAGATTGTTCCACCTCCTGGACTTTCATTTTCTCCTCATCCGCGCAGGAATACGCCGTTTTTTCCAGAGCGGAGAAACGGTCCGCATCCGGGAGGTTCGGGAACTGGAGGATTTTCCCATACCATTCTCTTTCTTCTGCATAGGCGGAAACGTTGCGGCAGGCCTCCGCCGCGGCGCAATGAAGAGCAATACGTTCCCGGAGAGGATGGTGTTCTCCTTCTGCAAGCAGATCCGAATAGATCTCCAGGGCTTTTTCCTTTTTCCCCTGGAGAGAGGCGGATACACCCATTGCATAGCGGAGAGAGAATTTCATTTTCTCCGTCAGACCAGGCAGATCCAGCAGTTTTGAATAGATCCATTCCGAGCGTTCAAAATTATTTTCCTTCTGATAAAGGCGTGCAATCCGAAGGAAGAGGTCCCATTTTGTCTGAGGCGCATCCGATTCCTTTTCCATTTCCAGAAGGATCTTTCTTGCCGCAGGGTAATCGCCCTTGATTTCCAGCACCTGGGCATGAAACAGCATCATGGCCGTTTTTTCCTGTCCCGGAGGCATTTCCCGGAGGATTTGTGAAGTTTCCGCTTCTATGGAATCAATGGATGCGCCATTGGAAAAAGCATCCTGCAGTTTCTGAAGATTTGCCGGAAAGGAAACCTCCTGTGCCGGAGTCATTCCGAGACAGCTGCAGGCACAGGAGAAAAGCATTGCAGAGAGGAGATAACGATTCATTTTCAATTTCAGTCCGTTTTTTTTCTGGATTTCCGAAAAACCTTGTCCGGAAAATTCTGAATCCGGCGGAAAGATTTCTGTATAATAATCCTGACAGATCAAAAAAGCAATGTTCTTTTCAGCAAATCAAGTCAATGTTTCCCGTATGTATCAAAACTCTTTGCAAAACATCGTAATTTTGAAAAATACGGCAGACAACGCCTGCCGGGTAGGTACAGGAAATGCAACGAGAACCGAGGTGTATGAGGGCGGGCAGTTCCTCGTGCTGTTTTCTTTTTGTATTTTTTATAAGATTTCGTACTCCGCACGACCAGCGTCTCGCCGCTGGATCGCGACAAGGTCACGGACCTTGACCTCGTGAAAAATGCTCCGCGCATTTTTCCGTAATTTTTGCTTTGCATATAGTATTTCTTTGTTGCTTCGCAAGTTTTTTTAGTTTACCTCCGGAGCCCAGCATCTCGCCGCGGGAATGCGACAAGGTCACGGACCTTGACCTCGTGAAAAATGCTCCGCGCATTTTTCCGTAATTTTTGCTTCGCAATAGTTTTCCTTTGTTGCTTCGCAAAATTTTATTTTTTATTTTGCCTCCGGCGGCCAGCGTTTCGCCGCTGCACCGCGACAAGGT
>CAKUDG010000032.1 GCA_934644965.1 uncultured Victivallales bacterium
GCCTCCGGCGGCCCGCGTTTCGCCGCTGGACCCCGACAAGGTCACGGACCTTGACCTCGAGAAAAATGCTCACCGCATTTTTCCGTAGTTTCGTTGCGGAACTTTCTTCCTGCATAGGAAAAAAAGCGTGGGACACACCCCCTCTCCCGTCATTCACCCCGGGAGATAAGGCAATCCCACGCCATCATCATCGCAAGAACTGAATCCGGTATTCAATACCGGACTTTCAGCGATGAAATTCAGCGATACTTTTCAAATTTCGGTTCTTTGGCGTAAACCCAATCGTAGAATTCACGGTTTCCCAGTTTCGCCGCAGCTTCCTCGTCCAGGATCACAACACAGTCATTGTGCATCTGGATGGCGGAAGCGGAAATCATGGAGGTGACAGGCCCTTCAATCGCCTTCTGAATAATGTCAGCCTTTTCCGCACCCGTCACAAGCATGACAAGTCTGCGGGCATCCAGCACAGTTCCGACACCCATCGTGATCGCGCGCATGGGCATGTCTTCGGGCTTGTCGAAAAGCGGGGAATTCTGTTCGTACGTGGTTTTCGTCAGAGGCACCGCCCGGGTTCTGGAAAAGAGGGGAGACAGCGGTTCATTGAATCCGATGTGTCCGCTGCGTCCGATTCCGAGGAGCTGCAGATCCACTCCACCGGCTTCTTCCATCATTTCTTCGTAAAGCTCGCATCCGGCATCAATGTCTTCGGCAATGCCGTTGGGCAGATGCGTGTTGCGCGGATCAATGTTGATGCGGCTGAAAAGATGCTTTTCCATGTACGCACGGTAGGAATTCGGATTCTCAGGTGCGAGTCCGACATATTCGTCCAGGTTGAAGGTCTTCACAAGAGAAAAATCAAGTCCTTCGTTTTTATGCATCTCGCCCAGCATGGCATACAGGCTTTCCATCGTTCTTCCCGTGGCCAGCCCAAGGGTGATGGAGGGTTTCGCCCGGACCGCATCGGCAATCATTCTTGCCGCAAGAAAAGCGGCGCTTTTTGCATCCTTCTTTACGATGACTTCCATTTTTTTGACTCCTTATAGTATGATAACGTGCGCACCCGACTTCATTGTCAGATGCGGAAAAATTCCTTCGGCCCGGTGTAGCAGACCTGCTTCATCAGATGCATGCCCAGCGACAGGGGGAACTGACCCGCATTCACCATCCTCGCCACCGTGTCCGCAAGCACCCTGCGGAACATCTCGAAACGCGAAGAATACGACAGCAGTTTCCGCGAATCCGAAACCATTCCCGCAAAATTGTACAGCAGATCCACCGACCCGATATATTCCAGCTGACGCCTCATCCCCACAGGCGTGTCGTTCAACCACCACGCAGACCCGAGACGCACCTTGCTCCCGAAGGCCCGCGCAACCGACGCCAGAGACGCCTGATGCCCGGGATCCAGACAATACAGCACCACCTTCAGCCGATTGTCAAAATGATTCAGAAATCCGCTCAGCGGCCGGACAATGTCTATCGTATGATCCGACACATCCCCGCCGGAATCCGGACCCAGCTCTCGGAACAGTTCCGCCCGCACATCGCGACGGGCTCCAATGTGCATCTGAAACACCCAGTCCTTTTCCTTGTCCATCCCGGCAAATTCCCGAAGAAGGTAGGATGCATACTGGTCCGCTTCCTCTCTGCTGGGGGGTGTTTTCCCGTCAAGAGCCTTGCGGAACGCGTTCTGCGCTTCTTCAAGCGTCGCATCTCCGGAGAGCGGATACAGAAGCGCATGGTCGCTTGCCACAGCGCCCTGTTCATTGAAAAAGTCGTGAGAGATCTTCAGGGTTTTCAGCAGATCCTCGACTCCCGATATCTTCCGGTCAAAACGTTTCTCCAGACGGGCAATATACTCCCTCCAGCCAGGAGAAAGAAGATTCACCGCCTTGTCCGGCCGCCAGGTCGGTCTCACAATCTGCCTGCCCATCGCCTTGTTCAGGGCGGCGTGATGCTCCAGCGTATCGGCCGGATCGTCCGTACTGCACATGGTTTCGATCTTCATTCTTTCAAGAAGGCGCTGGGGATAGTTGGAACTCACCGCAAGAACCGCCTTCGCCTGTTCCCAGACATCTTCCCCGGTATCCGGACCCAGAAGAATATCACTGATCCCGATGGTCCTGAGATCCAGATGAATCCATTCGTACACCGGATTCCCGATCAGTTCGGGAAACACGCGGGACAATTCCATCCATTTCTCTTTCGGACTTGCGTCACCGGTTATGAATTTTTCTTCCACACCGCGTTTCCGCATGACTTCCCACACATAATGATCTGTAGCCGCAAAAAGTGTCCACGGATCGGAAAACTTCACATTCCCTGCAATTTGTGCAACATCCGCATGATTGTGAACATCCACCACCGGAAGATCCGCCACCTCGTTGTACAGAACAAACGCGGTTTCGTTCTCCAGCAAATATCTGCTGTCCAGAAAAGCCATATCTTCTCATCCTTCCTCAATTCATACCTGCAAGAAGCGTTTCAATATATACCCTTGCCGTGGAGAATTCCAAGAAAAATACCGTATTCGCTGGAAAATATCGTACTTTCTCCCTGTTTCCCGATCCTTTTCCTCCTGTGAGGGAGAAAATACCCTCTTCCGGGGAAAAAAGTCTTCTGCGTCAGGAGGAGCTGTTCTCCTGAAAAGCCTGTCTGGCGCGCAGTCGCTCCAAGGCATCATGATATTCATGAAAGGCCGGCGCGATATCATGAAACACCGCGTTTTTCAACTGGAAGGGGATATTCAGCGTAACAGGTTCCATCCGACCTGAAATTGTCACATGCAGAGGCAGATAGACAAACGCGGAATCGAAACTGCCAGGAACAAGAGTACACTCCGCGGCCCCTTGAAAGGTACGAATGGAAAATTCCTTCCCGGGAAAAACAGCCCAGCCGGAAGGCGGATCCCAGCGCAGTGTCATGATGGATGAGTCGTAAGGCATTCCTGCAGAACGGATGATAAGACGGCATCCTTCGCCCGGCGAACAGAGAGGAGAATCCCGGTATTCCACCAGAAGACTCCCCCCGAACACAGGATATTCCTGATAGTACACGGGACGCTTCCAGACGCGGCTTTCCAGAAACTCCCCTCCGGAAAGGGAAGCGGAAAAACCGGAATCCAAAGTGCTGGGCTGTCCGGCGGAAATGGCAAGAAGACGCGGATCACGCATTCTTGCTTCCAACGCCGCATTCACGGTCCGGCGTGTCAGATCGCCCAGCGTGCGGGGCAGGTTCAGATTGCCTGGAAACGGATTCACCGCCACCGTCTGGATCCGCTCTCCCAGGGGGGCGGTCCATTTCTCAGGCATGGCTCTGCGGCCGAGGAGAATTCCCAGAATGGAACCGCAGGTCGCTCCGGTACAGTCGGTATCGTCTCCGCAATTGACGGCGGAACAGAGGGTTTTCCCAAAATCGCCTTCTCCGTAAAGAAGTCCCGCCGTCACGAATCCCAGGTTTGCGGGAGCCTGGAAAAAGCCCAGATCCTCACTGTCCTTCACAACGGCTTCCCGGACAAAACGCAGAGAATGCCCCGCGTCGTATCCTTCACAGACGGTTCGGACCGCCCGTTCAATCCGGCTTCCGCCGGGAATCTTGGAAAGGGCAATTTCTATCAAACGCCGGATATCCGGCTCCACAAAGGCCGCCGATTCCAGGGCCGCAGTAAACATCTCCGCATAGATTCCTTCTCCGCTGTGATCCGCCGAGGCGTCCAGACTGGCATAATAGGCGGCCATATCCGGATTCCCGGGAAAAAGACAGGCCCAGATCTCCGAACGAATCCAGGCCCCGTTGCTCCATTTCCAGCGCTCGTTGTTGCAGGCTCCGGAAAGCGGAGGGTGAAAACCTCTTCGGATATTGGCTTTGCAGACGGCGTATTCATTCCAGGGCCCCGTCACAAAACGCATCCAGTATTCCCCCAGCAGACGCGGAGTGACGGCAAAAACCCCGTGTTCCTCCACGGCCTGAAGCCAGACCAGCTGAAGATCCAGATCATCGTTCGGAGGTGCTCCGTCTGGAAATTCCTGTGTGTAAAAAACAATATCGTTCATTTCGCGGCTCCCTTCAAAGGGAGCGCCGAGAGTTCCTCCGACACTTTTCCCCGTCCAGCATCCCAGAACTTTGTCCTGATACTCTTCCAGATTCAGACAGCATGCCATTTGACCACTCTGCTCCTTTCCGCTTTGAGGACAGAAAAATCATTTTTTTTGAAAACAAATCTATAGAACCCTTCATGTCATGCCAGATACGATAAATACAAAAATACGTCGGGCAATGCCTGCCGAGTGCAGGGAATGCAGCAAGAAACGGGGAGTATGAGAACAAGCAGCCCTCTTGCTTTTTTATTTTATCTTTGATTTTTTAAGATTTCGTGTCCCGCACACAAGTGCTTGTCCCGCCCCCGGAGTGCGGCAAAGTCACGGAGTCTGCCCCGGGGGAAAAATGCCCGCCGCATTTTTCCGTATTTTTCTTTGCTTCGCTGTTTTCTTTTCTGCTTCGATGAAAAATGTGGAAAAAAGCGGGACTGAGGCATAAGCCGGATTCTGTTCCCGTTTTCACGGGCGGCGACCATCTGTCTGATGCGACCAGAACCCGGGATTGCTAACGCCGCGGGCAACGGCATCATCCCCTATTTGGTCTTGCTCCGGAAGGGGCTTGCCATGCGGAGGGAATTGCTTCCCGTCCCGGCGGTCTCTTACACCGCCATTTCACCCTTGCCGGCCGAAACCGGCGGTATATTTTCTGTTGCGCTTTCCTTTCCGCGGAATCTCGTCCGCGGCATCCTCCTTGAAGGAGGACTTCCCGCCCTGTGGAGTCCGGACTTTCCTCCCCGTCCCTCCGGAAGGAAGAACGGAGCGGCCGCCTGCCTGCAGTCCCGGATGTCAATATAGCACGCCGCAGCCAGAATAAAAGCGGAGAGGAAGAAACTGGAAGAAAAAAGAAAAAACGTTCCGGAAAACTGAAAATTAAAATTAAGAAAAAAGAAAACTCCGGACGGAAGAAGGAATACGGCAAAATGAAAAAGTGTCGCATTCTGCAACAGAAAAAACTCTCTTTTCCTCCTTTTCCTGCATTCACGCTTTTCTTTTTCTGAACTCATTTTACAAGGAAGTCCCGGAAAATCCAGGGAAAAAACAGGAGACTCCTTGCCAAAAACACTTCCCTGCCTATAGTATGACATTTTGCTTCAATGCCGCCCTGGATGTGGGAAAATTGAAAGATGGAAAGATTGTTTGTCCGTCTTCTCCTTTTCTTTTCTAGCGGCATCCCGGGGGAGAAGAGAAATATTAGGAATAGGGGAGGTATGCACTTCCACTTCTGCAAATTCAGATGAAGATACTCTGATCTGCCGGGAAAAAAGGCTTTTTTCATCCGCCGGGAAATTCATTTTTTCCGGGAAACAAGAAAACTAAACTAATTTTATTTATTACAATTCAAAAAACGGAAAACAGGCATGACACGGAAAAGAATGCAGACGCCTCTCTCCGCCAGATTCTGGCGCACGACGGCGGCCCTTCTGACACTCGGAATCGGCATGACGCTGACACCGGGTCTTCAGGCACAGGCACCGGAAAAATCAAAAACTCCTCTTGCAGGGAAGACACAAGCCCCTCCTCCGAAACAAGAGGAAGTTCTGAAAATCCCTCTGAAGCTCAATTATCTGCCGGACCCGAAATCCACGGATCCCCAGAGCAAGGCACGTTTGGAGGTATTCCGCGAATTCCGCAGGCTTTATCCGTATATTGAATTGTCGGCTTTCAGCGGAATTTCGATTGCGGGAATCGGTGACGAGTCCAAAATCATGCTTGCGATCGCAGGAGGAAGTGCGCCGGACGTGATGGGAGTCAACTTCCGGATGTCGGACACCTATATTCAGCAGGCGTTTCTGTATCCGCTGGATGAATTCATTGAACGGGACTATCCCGGGGGAATGGCTGCATTTCTGAAAGACACTCCCGCACCGATCCGCCCTGTGATCTACCGGGAAGGCCCCGGCATTGACGGCAACGCACCTGGGAATCACATCTGGGCCATTCCAGGCGAACTGCTTGTCCGTGTTCTGATGTGGCGCAAAGACCTGTTTCAGGAAGTCGGGCTCGATCCTGAAACGCCTCCGAAAAACTGGGAGGAACTTTACGAATTTGCGAAGAAACTCAGCGACCCTGAGCGGAACCGTTTCGGTCTGAACATGACCAGCGGTCTGCAGGCGGCGTGGGACTTCATGGCCTTTCTCTGGTCTGCCGGCGGCGAAGCCGTGGAAAAGAACAGCGACGGAGAATGGGTGGCGGTCTTCGGATCCAGAGAAGCCGCCGTCGCACTCGACTTCTACGTGAGACTCGCGACGGAGGAATGGGTGGATTCCAACGGGAAAATCCAGCGCGGATACACCAGTCTTTCCGCCCAGAACACAGGCGGCCCCCAGGGGGGAGACGCCTGGAGCGAAGGCCGCCTCGGCATGATGGTGCAATATCTCGACAGTCAGAAAATGGGTGGCGGCACCGACGCCTCCCTGATCGGGATCGCCCCCTTCCCCGAAGGCCCCACCGGCAAACGCGGGACCGAACTGAATGCCGGCATGGAAGGGATCTTTTCCAATATCCAGGGCCGGATCAACTCGGATGGGAAATACGTGCCTGCGGAAAAAATCCGGGAGGCGGCATGGACGTACATCAACTTCATGAAGTCGAAGGAAGCCCGCCGCATCACGGCAAAGGTTCTTGTGGACAACGGGCTCGGGCGCATGCTCTCCCCGCAGTGGCTCCGCGAATTCGGCTATAATGAGTATCTGAAATATTTCCCGCCTGAATACGAGGAAACCTTCAATCAGGCAGTCAAGGACGGGAAACCGGAACCTTACGGACGCAACTGCCAGATGGTCTATCTGTATATGACCGACCCGATCGACAAGGCCATGCAGCTTGCCCGCGAAAACAAACTGCCGGACGATCCGGAAGAAAGACTGGATCTTCTTCAGAAAACCCTGAAGGAGGCTTCGGACAATACCACGGTCCAGATGATCGGGAAACTCTCCCCTGAGGAACGGGCAAAGAGGAACCGCGTGGCGATCATTGTCGCAATCATCATCGGAGCCATTTTCTGTTATGCCCTTTACAAGATCTGGATGATCTTCTCCCCGAAGGACAGCTATTCGGGAAAACGCAAAGGCTGGGAGTTCCGGAAAAACTGGCTGGGCTATCTGATCATGATTCCCGCGCTGGTGAGCATTCTGATCTGGGTGTATTACCCGATGTTTTCTGGATCGGCGCTGCTGTTCCAGGACTACCGGGTCGTAGGGGGATCGACGTGGACGGGATTCAACAACCTGGCGGACGTTCTTTACAGCAAGGAGTGGTGGGGATCGGTCTGGAACACATTGCGCTACATGGTGCTGATTCTGGCACTGGGCTTTTTTGCGCCGATCGTTCTGGCGATTCTGCTTCAGGAAGTGTCGCACGCGAAACTTCTGTACCGGACGCTGTATTATCTTCCCGCCGTAATGAGCGGACTGGTCGTCATCTATATGTGGAGACTGTTCTACCAGTCCGGACCGAACGGGATCATGAACCAGGTGGTGGGTTCCATTCTGGGCTTTTTCGGGATCGACTTTTCACCGATAGCCTGGCTTGAAGACTCGAACTGGGCCATGCTGGCATGTATTATCCCGACCGTATGGGCAAGCGCCGGTCCAGGCTGTCTGATTTATCTGGCCGCGCTCAAGGGTGTGCCTGATGACATTTACGAAGCGGCTGAAATCGACGGTGCCAATTTCTTCCAGAAGATCTGGCATGTGACTCTCCCGACTCTGAAGGCCCTGATCATCATCAACTTTGTGGGAGCCTTCATCGGTGCTGCACAGAGCGGAGGCATGATCCTGATCATGACCTTCGGACGTGCGAACACGGAAGTGGCCGAACTGCACATCTTCAAAGAGGCGTATACGAATCTGAGATTCGGAACCGCCATTGCGATGGCGTGGATTCTGGGCGTTACGACGCTGCTGTTCACGATCTATCAGCTGAAGAAGCTCTCCAACATGGAATTCAAAACGACGGGGAAATAAGAAAAAATGGCAATTATCGGTCAGGTAGAAAAAAAGAACTGGAAGGTCAAGCTCCTGAATGTCATCATCCATGTGATTCTGATCACAGGGGCAACGACCATGGTATATCCTCTGCTGCTGATGCTTTCGGGCTCCTTCAAAAGCGCCGTGGATTTCAAAAACTTCAACATTGTTCCGGAATTCGTCTATGACGACACGGCCCTCTTCCGGAAATATCTCTTCACCAAATACAATGGGAGCTACGGTTTCATCAAGGGGATTTTGAAGGAACCGAACCGGAACATCGACACTCTGGAGGAACCGAAAACAGTCTCGGACAAACGTGTGGAAGACTACAGCGAATTTCTGAAGGAAATGCGCGCAACGCTCCCCCATTACTGGCGGGTGATCGGCATGGCCAATGAATTTGGAGTCTATCCCCTGAGTCTGAGGAACTACCGTGAATTCATGCAGAAGAAGTACGGGAAGGACAAGGCCGGAATCGATAAAATGAACGATGAATATTCCACGGATTACGGTGCGTGGGATGAAATTTCGCTTCCTTCCGAATCCTTCACCTCCCAGAGAGCCACGACATCTTATACGACAGGGATGTTCCCCTCAGTGCTGGAGTTCAAAAACAGCGAATACGTCACGCCTCTTACGACCTCCTGGCCCGATTTTGACGGAGCATTCATCGACGCTCTGCGGCGTGACGCCTCCAGGAATCTTGCGGAAATCAACAAACAGCTCGGGACCAATCTGAACAGCTGGCAGGAAGTCACTCTTTCCGCGACTCTTCCGGAAAATCCGAAACTCGCGAAAATCTGGGAGAACTTCGTCAAAAACGACATCAACTTTATTTTTGTGACCCTGGATGCCGATCTTGTCCGGAAAGACTGGCAGAATTATCTCAAATCGAAGTACACGGACATCACCGACATCAACAACACCTACGGAACCAAATGGAAAAACTTTGACGAAGCGGAAATTTCCTCCGTCTGTCCGGAATCGGGTCAGTATCGTGCAGACTGGTCAGATTTTGTCCGTGAAAAGGCCTCCGGAAAGGCCCTGACTCTGGACACTCTCGGGCTCCGCTACCGTGACTGGATCCGGGAAAAATACGGATCCCTTGACAAGCTCAACGAAGCCTATGGAAACGGGTACGGGAACTTTTCGGAAATTCCTCTTCCCGAACTGCCCCCCGAGGAAGACAATCTGGCTATGACAAAGGACTGGAACGACTTTGTCAATACGCTGGACTCCAAGGACATTGCGCTTGCCAGACAATCCGCTTCCAATTACCGGAACTATCTCCAGAGACTGTATTCCAAGCCGGCAAAGGGCGATGAGGAGCCTGAATGTGACTTCGAAGCAATGAGCCGGGATTACAATCTGACGATTAAAAACGCCAACTACATTCCTTCCCATGTCCAGTATCCGGAAGGGAAAGAATACAGCGACAAGGCGAGAGAAGATTATCTCAAGATCGTCCGCGATCCGGAATTTGCGGATCTGCATCGTCTTGAGCAGCCGGAAAATTTCAAGGGGAAATGGGAGGAATTCCTCAGAAAGAAATATACGACAATCGATGCTCTCAACAAAACCTGGGGCACCGTCGCAACGGAATGGGCCAAGATCCACATTCCCGCCAAGGAATATGAATGGGATCTTATGCTGAAAAACAAGTCCTTCCTGATCAAGGAGTATCTGAAACGCAACTACCTGATGGTCATGGACACGCTTTTCACCAACGGCAATGCTGCCATGAACACGCTGATCTACTGTTTCCTGGCGGTGCTGGCGGCTCTGCTGGTGAATCCGCTTTGTGCGTACGGGCTTTCCCGTTTCAAACCGGCATCGTCCTACAAGATCCTGCTTTTCCTGATGCTTCCCATGGCATTCCCGGGAATGGTGCTCGGGATCCCGCAGTTCCTTCTGATCAAGGACTTCGGACTGCTCAACACCTTTGCCGCCCTCATTCTCCCGAGCATGGCGCAGGGATATTCGATCTTCCTGCTGAAAGGCTTCTTCGACAGTCTCCCGAAGGAACTCTTTGAATCCGCCGCCATTGACGGCGCCAGCGAATGGACCGTCTTCTGGCATATCGCCATGAGTCTTTCCACTCCGATTCTTTCGGTGATCGCGCTCGGCGCCTTCACCGGGGCTTACGGAAACTTCATGCTCGCATTTTTGCTCTGTCAGGAAAAATCCATGTGGACCATGATGGTGTATCTTTATCAGCTGCAGCAGAGATCCTCTCAGGCGGTCGGCTTTGCAGCCCTGATCATCGCAGCCATACCCACATTGATTGTGTTCATCTTCTGTCAGAACATCATTATCAAGGGAATTGTGGTCCCGACCGAAAAATAGCGGGAATGTCCCGTTGTCATCCAGAATGACCGGAGGGATCTGGAAAAAGGATGCTCTCCGCATCCATCTGCAAGGATACGGAAAGAACGGACATGAAAAAATGGAGGCGGCAGCTCTCAATCGGCTGTCGTCTCCTTTTTTTTTCCTCCAATGGTTTTATGCCTTCGGATTCAGACAGAAAATCATCCGGACGGAAAGAGAAAAGAAGAAAAGCGCAGACCTTTTTTCTTCCGCCGCCGGAACTCCGCCGGAACTCCGCCGGAATCGGCTGACAGAAGAAGGGAAACGGAAGAATATTGAAAAAGGAAATGGTCCGGATCCATCCCGAAAAAATAAAAAACGGCACTGCTCCTTTCCATTTTCCTCCATTCCGGAAGCAGGGAAAGAACAGGAGAGAATACTGGGAAAAGGGAGGAGGGAAAGGAGAAGAGGGGAGAGAGGGAACTGCAAAAAAAGAGGGGAACGGCCAAATACCTGCCGCACCCCCTTTTTGTGAAATCGGGATCGCTTTTCTAAAAAGTGCTCAGTCGCCGAGGATTCCGGAATCGCCGCCGAGGAAGATGCCTTTCAGATTCATCTTGAGCTGATCTGGCATGGCGGAAGCATCCAGACCGACTTCCTCGGTGATGTCCCCATTATTGATCAATGCCAGAAGCGCCTGATTGTAGGACTGCATACCGTCCTCGCGGCCGGCTTCGATGGCGGCGGGGAGTTTTTCCAGCTTGTCCTCTTCCAGAAGTTTCCGGACGACGGGAGTGTTGATCATGATTTCATTGACAGGAACCATGCCTCCGCCGAAGGCCTTCGGCAGGAGGCGCTGGGAAATGGTTGCCTGAAGGTTGAGGGCGAGGGCCTCGCGGATGGGGTCCTGTTCCGAATGAGGGAAGAAGTCGAGAATGCGGTTGACCGCCTGGGAAGCATTTGTGGCATGGAGGGTGGAAAGGACCAGATGTCCGGTATCGGCGGCCTGAAGCGCGGCTTCAAAACTTTCCCGGTCTCTCATTTCACCGACCATGATGATGTCCGGGTCCTGACGCAGGGCGTGGACGAGTGCGCTGTAGAAGCTGCAGGTGTCCAGCCCGACTTCCCGCTGCTCGAAGAACGAGAGATTATCCTTGAATTCATACTCGATGGGGTCTTCAATGGTGATGATGTGGCGCTGGAAATGGGCGTTGACATAATCCAGCATGGCGGCGAGGGTGGTGGATTTTCCAGACCCGGTAGTGCCGCAGATGATGATGATGCCGCGCTTCATTTCGGAAATGGTCTTGAGAACGGGAGGAAGCCCTAGCTGATCGAAGGTCATGATTTTATTTTTCACATGGCGCATGGTCATGGCATGGGTCCCGCGCTGACGGTGGACATTGACACGGAAACGGCCGATGTTCTCCTGCGAATAGGAAACGTCCAGATCTCCGGTCTTCTTGTAGCTTTCCCGCTGTTCCGGAGTGCTCATGTGTTCGATGATGGTCTCCATGAAGGTTTTGTCGGGTGTGAGATCGGTCTGGACCATTTCGCCGGAAATGCGGAGCGAAACGGGAAAATCCTCCTTGATATGCCAGTCCGATGCCTTGGCCTCGATTCCCTGAATCAGGACGTTGTGGAATTCTTCCAGAATTGCACTGCTCATTTGTCACCCCTCCTTTTTTTATCAGCTGCGGGATTCGTTTTTATCATAGTCCGCCATCAGACGGATCATTTCGCGGACCGCGTTTTCCAGCCCGACAAAGACGGAACGGGAAATAATGCTGTGTCCGATATTCAGTTCATGCAGCCAGGGCACCTCCTTCAGGAGAAGGATGTTCTCATAATCGATTCCATGACCTGCATTGACCAGAATCCCGAGAGAATGAGCATAGTCCGCGCCACGGACGAGACGTTCCAGCTCCCGGAGACGATCTTCTCCGGACGCATTGGCAAAGGCGCCGGTATGCAGTTCAATGCAGGGAGCCCCGCATTCCTTCGCCGCATCGATCTGACGGAAATCAGGGTCGATGAAGAGGCTCGGGCGAATCCCCGCTTCCAGGAGCATCGGCACTGCGCTGCGGAGAAGGGAAAGGCTTCCAGCGGCATCGAGTCCGCCCTCAGTGGTAAGTTCGCGGCGTTTTTCCGGCACCAGACAGCAGTTTTCTGGTTTGACAAGAGTGGAAGCAATCCGGAGCATTTCCTCCGTTACAGCCATTTCCATATTCAGACTTTTCACGGCTGCGGCGAGTGCGGTCATATCGGCGTCCTGAATATGTCTCCGGTCTTCGCGGAGATGGGCCGTAATACCGTCCGCCCCCGCCTTTTCGCAGAGAAACGCCGCTTCCAGCGGCTTCGGGTTGATTCCCAGACGCGCCTGACGAAGAGTCGCGACGTGGTCAATATTCACTCCAAGTTTGATTTTCGCCATTTTCTTTCAGCTCCTGTTAGAAGTTACGACAGGATATGCCCCTCCTGCCATCCTTTTCAATCTTCATTCAAACCTCAAAATTCAACTGTCAATAAACCGGGTCCGTTCTCAGCTTTCCTTCTTCCGGAAAAAATCATAGCACAGTTTCAAGGACTCCGCAAGCGGGAAACAAATTTTGCAAACGAATCGGCTTCCGGCACACTCATGCGCTGATCCTGGGACTGAGGGCAGGAAAAAAAGGGCCCGTCCATCCCGACCGGATCCAGATACTCGATCCAGGGCAGAATATGGCCGGGAACCAGACGGTTCCCGCTGTCCGCATCATACACAAACATGACCGACTGCGTCTCAAAACGCAGCAGTCCGGCGTATTCCGAAGGAGAAAAATCCCTCGGCAGCTCATGCGGATGAATTTCCAGACACACTTTCACAGAGGGCACCAGACAGTTGCGCAGGAAACGCATCATATCCTCCGCGTGCACGTCTGTCTGCGACGGCACGCGGAACGGCAGCAGCAGAGTCATTCCCTTCCGCAGCAGCACCGGCGAAAGTTTCCGGATGATCTCCTCCGCATTTCGGGACGCCTCCTCATTCTCCAGCACCGTATTCATCCCGCATCCGAACGCTGCCGTACGCACTGGAGAAACCGATGCGATTCTTTCCAGTACCCTGCCTGCCTCATGAATGAATTCCTCCCGCAGGGCTTTCCCGCAATAAGGCACATTCCTGCAGAGACGGCGTTCCAGAATGCTTCCGCAGTGCACGCAGGAGAACCTCGCCGGATTCAGTTTCCGGAGAAGATCCGATGCGGATGCGTCGAAACACTCCGTCGGGATTTCCAATGCGTCGAAACTGGAAATGTCCAGAAAATCCCGGACGTTCAGCAGTGGCAGATTCATCCGCCCCAGCGCCATTCCGAAATGTTTTTCCGCCTTCCAGTGTATTCTTCCGCTGCTGTTCATTCCAGGAAACCCGCGTTTTTCAAATCGTCCATGCCCAGGGAGGAGCTGTGCGGAAGAGAAGGGTCTGCCCGTCCGGAGGAATGATCGCGGGAAGTGCCCCCGTTCCCGGCGCTTCTTCCCAGCATCGCTTCCAGCTGAAAGCGCACATATTTTCCCAGCAGATCGGCCTCCAAATTCACGGTGGAGCCGCTTTTCAGAAAACGCAGATTCGTTTCATTCCAGGTGGTCGGAATGATCCGGACCGCGAAACTCTCTGTGGAAAGGGCCGAGAGAGTCAGGGAAACCCCGTTGACGCAGATGCTCCCCTTCGGCACAAGAAAAGGGGCAATCGAAGGGGGCAGGACAATTTTCAGCTCCATATCAGCCCCCTTTCGTTCAAAGGAAATGACATGTGCACGGGCGTCCACGTGCCCGCTGACCAGATGTCCGCCGAGACGGTCTCCTAAGGAGAGAGCCCTCTCCAGATTCAGAATCGATCCCGGAGCCAGAATCCCGAGATTGGTTTTTTCAAAAGTCTCCTGCATCACATGAAACCACAGAAGCGGCCCTTCCGCCTCCTCCAGCGTCAGACACGCCCCGTTGACGGCAATGCTCTCCCCCGGCTTCGGATTCTCCAGACCGCGTTCCGCACGGACCAGCAGTTTTCCCGCCGCCCCGTGAAGAGCACGTTCACGCAATTCTCCAGTCTGCTGTATCAATCCTGTAAACATGGACTTTCCAATCTCCTTCCGGGCAAATACCCTGTCAGCATCCAGTCGACTCCGAGTTTCCGCATGGCGGTGTGTTCCAGAGAAAACGCCTCCTCCAGCGACTCCGGATTCTCCCCGCCCACAGACGGCCTGCTCCCGCAGCCGCCCAGGATTCTGGGTGCAATATGAAATTCCACTTTATCCACGGCTCCCGCACGGAGAGCGGAAGCGGCGATTCCGCCGCCGCCTTCAATCAGAAGAGATGTCACGTTTTCCGATCCCAGGCGAGTCAGGAACTCCTCCCAGGCGGCCCTGCCTCCGGAAAGATCAATCGCTTCCCATGCGCCGCCCCCGACACTCTCCCCGGGCAGTTCCAGACGTTCCGGATGCCGGGAAACAACAATGCGCCGCGGAGTCTTCAGAATCCTTCCCGCCTTCTCCGTCCGGACCGTGAACGAAGGCGAATCCGCACGGAAGGTTTCCGCCCCGCAGAGAACGGCATCAGCCCAGCGCCGGAGTTCCTGCACGCGGCGTCTGGCACGGGAAGAGGTGATCCAGCGTGAAACGCCTCCGGCGGTTGCAATTTTCCCGTCCAACGTTTCCGCCAGCTTGAGAAGGACAAAGGGCTGTCTTTTCACAATCCATTTGAAAAAAGCCTCGTTCCGCTGATCGCAGGCTTCCTTTTCCACGCCCCAGACCACATCAAGGCCTTTCTCCCGCAGCAGACGGACCGCCCTGCCCGCATGTTTCGGATTCGGATCCAGAGAACCGATCACCACACGGCTCACTCCGGAAGAAAGCACTGCTTCTGTGCAGGGGGGAGTCCGCCCCCAGCTGGAACAGGGTTCCAGAGTCACGTACAGCGTGGCTCCGCGGGGGGATTCCTCTTTCCCGAGGGAACGGAATGCGTTCACTTCCGCATGCGCTTCGCCTGCCCGGACATGCCAGCCGGACCCCAGCAGGCGGCCGGAGCGGACAATCACGGCTCCGACCATCGGATTCGGACTCGTGCTGCCAAGACCTTTTCTCGCAAGTTTCAGGGCGAGACGCATCCAGCGGATGTCTTCGGGGGAAACGGAAGAAGAAGTCATTTTCTGGGCTCCAGAGTCAGGACCGCGTCGGTGATGACCCAGGCGTCGTCCATGGGCATGGTTTTCTTTTCATGGCCCGCGCCCCAGGAATCGCTGTAGACGACGGTCGAAGTCTTTTCATTGTATCCGGTCAGAAGCCTCATGTGCCCTCCGCGCGCCTGGGAGAGATTTTCTTCCGGGACAATCCCGAGCGTCACACACCAGATCACGGGAATTCCTTTGTTCACATATTCCCGGAGGGTGGTCTGGAATTTCCGGTAGTCGCTTTTCTCTCCAAGGCGCATGGCGCGCAGCACATCCAGATCCATCTGTTCGAGCGTTTCGTTCCAGTAGACCATGCGGTTCCGGACCACCATGGAAATCTTGTCCTTCTTCATTTTCCGCGCCTTGCTGTTGTAGCGCCCGACGGTTCTTTCCACATCCTTCACAGATTCATTCCACACATAGCGTTCCCGGGCGCGGACCCCGAATTTCACCCCGATTCTTTTCAGCGCCGCCACCATGAAATCGCGCCGGGTACCGTCTTCTGTGGATCCCGCCAGCTGCGCAAGAACATGCTGATTGACGTTTTCGTTCCCGAAGTAACGCATCATCCGCTCCCCGACGGCCACTGCGCAATAACCCTTCTCCCCCTGGTCCACCATCGGAATGTTGTCGATGAAAACAGTTCCGTCCTCTTCTTTCACGATGTTGTCTGTGAGCGCCTTGCCTTTCTTCACATCGCGTCTGTCCGTGGATACCAGCGATTCTCTCCGGGGATCCCGGTTCGGATCAAAACGCTCTATCACCAGCTGGATGTATTCCGACTGGAAGGAACGGCCGCGCCCGGTGCTGCTCCAGCGCATGATGTACGCAATCCGCCCGTCCCGGATCCAGACTTTCTGACGGTTCACGACTTTGGCCGTCAGTTTCGCCTTCTGCTCACGGCCGCCGTCTCCGGCAAAATCGGTGATCCTGGCGTCCAGATCGTCCACCATTTTCTGGAACTGCTCTTCGGAGACTTCACCCATGTCTCCCCGGTTGTAGATGGAAATGAAAATGCTTTCCAGTGCGCCGTCCTCGCGAAAGAGAAATTTCACTTCCGCAGGGTCAAACTCGTAATATTTCAAGGTGATGTAGTCGCGATAAACCGGATATCGGGCTTCCGTCCTCTTGTCCGAAGTCCAGCGGAAGAGTGCGCGGAGGGGATCTTTCGGAAGAAGGAATTCTTCTGCCTTGAGTTTGTCGAAAACCTCCTCCTTCTCCCCGATCAGGTCCTGAAGAGCGGGAGGCGCCGCCGCATGTACGGCAAGAGAGGAAAAAAACAGCGGAAAAAGAAACGGCAGTAAAAAAAGAAATACGGATTTCCTCATTCCGCCCTTTTCAACAGAAATGCCGCCCCTGAAAATATCTCTTCCCGTCATCTTGTACACTCCTTTTTCCATCGTATGTGTTGTTTCTTTCCCTGTCTCCTGTCAACCACTGCCTTTCCGCCGTGCGGAAGCCCGATCCTGTGGAGGTTTTCCCCCGGACTTTTCAGGCGGAGCTTCTTCCCTTCCGCTTCCGCAGACATCCCTCTCCGAAGGAAGAAGCCCCTTCCCGCCGGAAGAGAAAAACGCCGACAGAAAAAGAAGAGGAAGAGAAAAAGCCGGAGGAAAGAAAAGCCGCAGGGAGATCCCCCCCCCCTTTTTTTCTCTTTCTCTTCCATTCTTTTCAGTTCAGTTTCCGTCAGTTCCCGGCAAAAACCGCCCTGGCATAATCCTCTGGGGAAAACGGCTGAAGATCCTCCGCCCCCTCGCCCAGCCCAACAAACAGGACCGGCAGTTTGAATTCATCCTGCACCGCGGCCGCGGCGCCGCCCTTTCCGGTACCGTCGAGCTTGGTCAGGACAAGACCTGTCACATTCGCGGCGGCGGCAAATTCACGGGCCTGGGAAATGGCGTTCAGGCCGAGACTGGCGTCGATGGTGAGAAATGTTTCATGGGGCGCCCCGGGAAGCAGTTTTTCAATCGTCCGGCGCATTTTGGACAATTCGTCCATCAGGTTTTTCTTGGTCTGCTGACGCCCGGCGGTGTCGATGATGAGATAATCCACCTCTCTCGCCTGCGCTGCCTTCATGGCATCGAAGGCCACCGCGGAGGGATCGGCTCCCGGCTTGGAAGAAATCATGCCCGCCCCGGTTCGCTCGGCCCAAAGTCTCAGCTGTTCGACCGCCGCTGCGCGGAAGGTGTCGCACGCGGCAAGCAAAACCTTCTTTCCCTGCTTCTGCCAGAGATGGGCAAGTTTCCCCGCACTGGTGGTCTTCCCGCTGCCGTTGACTCCGACAAAGAGAATGACCGTCGGGCCGGAAGGCGCAGTATGCAGTTCGCGTTTCCCCTCGTTCAGGATCCCGGCAAGGTCTTCGGCTGCGACGCGGACAATATCCTGCGCACCGTCAAGCAGTCCCCGTTCATAGCGGTCGCGGATATCCGAGACAATCCGGCGGCTGGCCGCCACGCCGAGATCCGATTCTATGAGAGTCCTTTCCAGGCCGCTGAAGTCTTCTGGAGTCCAGCGTTTCACTTCTCCGAAGACGCCTCCGATGGTTCGGGAAATTGCTGTCGCGGTCTTCTGCAGGCCTTTCTGGAATCTGGCAAAAAGCGTTGTCATGGGGTGTTGTCCTCCTCCGTTTTTTTTCCTCCGTCTTTTCCGGAAGAAGGAGCCGCGGGGGATGAAAATGAAGATGGGTATGCGGATCCGGCACCCGGGTGCTGTTCCGGAAGAGTGTCCTTGATTCCATTCAGGATGCCGTTGATGAAGATTCCGGATTTTTCGGAACTGAAATCCTTGGCGATTTCAATTGCCTCGTCAATGCTGACGAGGGGGGGGATGTCGGGACAATGCTTCAATTCATAGATCGCCACGCGCATGATGTTGCGGTCCACCGCGGACATCCGCCCGAGATCCCATTTGCGGGAGAATTTCTCCAGCAGTTCATCGATTTCCCCTTCTCTCTCCTGGACTCCGCCGATGAGTTTTTCCGCATAGGCTCTGGCCTTGCGGAAGATCCGGTTGGAAGGGAACTCCCCGGATTCCTCGGCCTGTTCCCAGAAATTCTCCATGGTCGGACCGGAACGGTCCTCTCCCATGAGATCGCACTGAAAGAGATACTGCATCGCCAGTTCACGGCCCATGCGCTTGAAATGAAACACGGGGGGGTGATTCCGGTCCGTGCTGCTGCGGTGATGTGCCGAAAGATTTTTTTTCGGACTTCCGGTACCGTCAAAAACGCTCATATTCCGCCGCCTCTCTCCGTATTCAGATCAGGCGGTTGAGATTCGCCATTTCGATGGCCGCCAGTGCGGCATCCGCCCCGCGGTTGCCCGCCTTGGTGCCGCTGCGTTCGATGGCCTGTTCAAGATTTTCGGTCGTCACAAGTCCGTAGATGACTGGAACGCCGCTGTCGATGCCGATCTGGGCCAGAGACTTCGATACCTGGCTGTTGATCTGAGAAGCATGGCTCGTCGCTCCCTGAATGACCACACCCATTGCCACAACCGCGTCATACTTCCCGCTTTTCGCCAGTTTCGCCGCCGCAAACGGCAGTTCAAAGGATCCGGGCACCCACACCACATCCACTGCTTCCGCGCTGCCTCCGTGCCGGAGGAACGTGTCCATCGCGCCTCCAAGGAGTTTGCTGACAAAAAATTCATTGAAGCGGGAACAGATGACCGCAAACTTCAATCCGTCCGCGGACAATTTTCCTTCCAATACATTCCTGGGTGTTTTATCCATTTCGGTTTTTCCTCCGTATATCCTTTCAACTTTGTCATTCATGATCGTTCCGGTGGTAATATCGTGCCGGAAGCGTGTTTTTTCCAGAGCGCGGCCTGATTTCATGCAGATTATTTATGCGTCAAGCAGATGGCCCATCTTGCATTTTTTCGTGTTCAGATATTTTTCATCATATTGCTGGGGGGGGATGATGATCGGAACACGTTCGACAAGTTTCAGTCCGTAACCGTCGATCCCGATCAGTTTTCTGGGATTGTTTGTCATCAGGCGGACGCTTCTCACTCCGAGATCCAGCAGAATCTGTGCTCCGATCCCGTATTCGCGCAGATCTGCGGGGAAACCGAGGCGGAGATTGGCCTCCACCGTATCATATCCCTCGTCCTGAAGCTGATAGGCGCGGATCTTGTTCTCCAGACCGATGCCGCGCCCTTCCTGACGCATGTAGACGAGAACACCGCGGCCTTCCCGGGCGATCATGTCCATGGCGGTGTTCAGCTGTTCGCCGCAGTCGCAGCGGGCGGAGCCGAAGACGTCGCCGGTCAGGCACTCGCTGTGCACGCGCGTCAGGACGGACTCCCCTTCCTTCACATCGCCCATCGTGAGTGCCAGATGCGTTCGCCCGTCGATCAGCGAACGGTACAGATGCAAACGGAAGATCCCGTGCCGGGTCGGAAGCCCCACCTCGGACTCCTTCACAATCAGTTTCTCATTCTTTCGCCGATATGCGATGATATCCGCGATGGAGCAGAGTTTCAATCCAAAACGCGTTTTGAATTCCATCAGATCGGGGAGCCGCGCCATGGTGCCGTCGTCTTTCGTGATCTCGCAGATGACGCCCGCGGGTGCCAGACCGGCAAGACGGGCAAGATCCACCGCAGCCTCCGTGTGCCCGGTCCGCTGGAGAACTCCACCCGGACGCGCCGCAATCGGAAACACATGCCCGGGAATCCCGAAATTTTCCCGTTTCGCCGAAGGATCGAGAAGGGTCTTCACCGTATTGGCTCGGTCGGCGGCAGAGATCCCCGTCGTTCCCGTCAGCGCATCGACACTTTCCGTGAAGGCGGTTTTGAAATGATCGGTCGAGGGGGCTCGATAAATGCCCAGCTCTTTCGCCCGGACTTCCGTAATGGGGGCGCAGACCAGTCCGCGGGCATGAGTGATCATGAAGTTGATGATGTCTGGAGTGATTTTCTCCGCGGCGCAGAGAAGATCGCCTTCATTTTCCCGGTTTTCGTCGTCCGTGACAATGACGAGTCTCCCCGCCCGGACGTCTTCGAGCACACTTTCCACTGAATCGAAACGGATGTCCAACACACACCTCCGCCAGTTTCCGCTCCGGGACGGGGAAAGTCTGGCCATTCCGCACCCGGCGCTGTTTTTCCGTTGCATAAACCAGGGCGGATGCCGCGGCGGAAACGGTGCCCGGCTTCTTTTCCGCCGGAGGGACACGTCCGTCCGCAAGGAATCTTCTCTCATCCAGACTGACGGAAGGGAAAAGCCCCCTTTCCCGGGAATTCTTCCTTCCGGTTCACTGTCGGTCACGGAATCGCACCGTGTCTGCCGCCGGAGCGGCTCGCGGACTTTCATCACCGCCGGTCGGGAATCGACGGCATGCGAAGCCGTCTCACCGCGCCCTGAAGATTGTTTGCATGATAGCTGTCTGGTTTTTAATGTACTCCCGAAACGTTTTTTTTCAAGTTCCGGGGAGCATTTTGCCGTTTCCCTGAAATGCGTCTTCTTTTCTTCCGGATCCCTGTTGTTTTTCCCTCGGGGGAGCGTCCGCGCATGAAAGCTTCCGCAACGGGTGAAGCGGCGGGGCGGAAAAACTGGAAAAATAAACGGAGCGGGATATATTACTCAGATGACACAAATATCTGATCCACTCCATGACAAATAACGGAAAGCAGGAAGGAGACACGGTTCCATGCCCTACGATAAGATCAAAGTCCCCGCCGGAGAAAAGATCACGCTCGCTTCAGACGGAAAACTGAACGTGCCCGACCGCCCGATCGTCACTTTCATCGAAGGCGACGGCATCGGGCCTGACATTACAAAAGCCTCCATGCACATCTGGAATTCTGCCGTCCGCAAAGCCTACGGCGGCAAACGCGAAATTGCCTGGATGGAGGTCTTCGCCGGAGAAAAGGCCAACACCGTCTACGGGGAAAACACCTGGCTGCCGGAGGAAACGCTCGACGCCATTGCGGAACACCGCATCTCGATCAAAGGCCCCCTCACCACTCCGGTGGGGAAAGGCTTCCGTTCCCTGAATGTGACGCTGCGCCAGAAACTGGATTTGTATGTCTGTCTGCGTCCGGTCCGTCATTTTGCGGGAGTGCCCTCTCCGGTCAAGGAGCCCGAAAAGACGGACATGGTCGTCTTCCGGGAAAACACTGAGGACATCTACGCCGGAATCGAATGGATGCAGGGCACGGAGGAAGCCAGGAAAGTGATCCGCTTCCTCCAGGAGGAAATGGGCGTCAGCAAAATCCGCTTTCCGGAAAGCAGTTCCATCGGGATCAAACCTCTGTCGAAGGAAGGTTCGGAACGTCTGGTCCGCGCCGCGATCCGCTATGCGCTCGCCAACGGACGGCGCAGTGTGACACTGGTCCACAAGGGCAACATCATGAAATTCACCGAGGGCGGATTCAAGGACTGGGGCTATGACCTGGCAAGACGCGAATTCCCGGACACCACCGCCGCCGCTCCCGACTGCGGATGGAAGGCGCCCGAAGGAAAAATCCTCATCAAGGACTGCATTTGCGACGCTTTCCTCCAGCAGATTCTCACCCGTCCGGAAGAATACGACGTCATCGCCACCATGAATCTGAACGGCGACTATGTTTCCGATGCTCTCGCCGCCTGTGTCGGCGGCATCGGAATCGCTCCCGGCGCCAACATCAATTACGACACCGGAATGGCTATTTTCGAGGCCACTCACGGCACTGCACCAAAATATGCGGGGCTGGACAAGGTCAATCCCTCCTCTCTCGCGCTTTCCGGAGAAATGCTTCTACGTCATCTGGGATGGACCGAAGCCGCCGATTTGGTCATCAAAGGCATCGAGTCCGCAATTTCCTCCGGAAATGTGACGTATGACTTCGCACGGCTGATGAAAGGAGCGCGGGAGCTTTCCTGCTCCGGTTTCGCCAACGCCGTGGTCGAAGCCATGTGAAACCATATCAAAAGAGACTCCCGTGAAGAGAAAACAGTCCGCAGAAAGGAGTGCAGCGCAGAATGCTGCCGGACAATCCGCAATCTGACGCCGCAATCTGACAAAAGGGAAAAAGGGGGGAAAAAAGAGAACACGCCATGAATGAAATTCTGGAAAGAACCGAATTCAGGATCAATGCCGTCCTGCCGCCGGAAGAGGTGGCGGAACTCTATCTGGAGGCGGGCTGGATCAAGCCGAGGGACGACACCGGGTTCCTGCGCCCCATGCTGGAACACAGTTTCGCCGTCTCCGCCGCCTTTCTGGACGGGAAACTGGTCGGGATGATGCGGGCGCTTTCGGACGGAGTGAGCGATGCGTACATTCTGGATCTTGTGGTCCGGAAACCGTATCGTGGCAACGGCATCGCAAGGCGAGTGATGGAGAATCTGACGGCTCATCTGCAAACATTCGGAATCGACTGGATTGTCTGCATCGGGGCCCCGGGAACGGAGGCATTCTATTCCAGAACCTCCGCGGCAGTCATGCACGGATTCACCCCGATGCGCTTCGGAGAACGTTCATCATGATGCAGACGCAATTCAATCCTCTTTCCTTCAAACGGGTGGAACTTGCCGACCGGGACCGTCTTCAGAAAATTCTGTTTCAGTCCAAGGAGTCCAGCTGCGAATTCAGCTTTGCGAATCTCTACATGTGGGGATTCGCATACCGCAGTCACTGGCAGGAGTTCAACGGACGCATTTATCTGTATATGCTCAATGAAGACCGAAAACGCGATGAACTGATGTTTTCATCCAGCGCGGAACGGAACGATGATCCGGAGACCGATGAACTTCTCGCCGTCTCCGACGCGATGATCCAAGCCGGATTCAGCGGTTCCTTCCAGCATGTCCGGAAGGAATACATCGAAGCCCGTCCGGAGCTGGAACGTCACTTCCGGATCGAACCGGTGGAACGGGATTTTGAGGAATATATTTATTCTGTTGCGGATCTTGCTGCTCTTCCGGGGGCGAAACTTTCCAAGAAGCGCAATCTGATCGCCCAGTTCAAAAGGGACTGGCCGGACTGTTGCGTCCGCTTGATTGATGAATCCAATCTTCAGGACTGCATCGGACTTTCGGAGATCTGGCGGCAAAGCCATCCCGATCCGGATGCGCCGAATCTGCGTCTGGAAGCGGAGGCTCTGAAGCATCTCACGGACAATTTCAATCAGCTTGGCATTGTGGGGCTGGGAGCCTATGCGGACGGGAAAATGGTGGCTTTCGAAATGTGCAGCAGAATCAATGCGGACATGTTCACGGAACATTTTGAAAAATCGCTGCACGAATACAAGGGCGCCTCTCAGTACATCAACCAGGAAACGGCAAAACATCTGATCGGCCAATGCAGTTATCTGAACCGGGAACAGGATCTCGGATCGGAAGGGCTCAGACAGGCGAAACTTTCCTATGCCCCGCTGTATCTGCTCCGGAATTTCAGGCTGATCCGGAAATAAGGGGAAAAAATAACGGAGAAAAGGAGTCGCAGAACGATGTACGGTTTTTACAGAATTGCGGCGGCTGTGCCGGTGCTGAAGGTGGCGGACCCGGCTTTCAATTCCGCGGAGATTGTGCGCTGTGCGAAGCTGGCGGATGAGGAAGGAGCGGCTGTCGTGCTGTTCCCGGAACTTTCCATCACGGGATACAGCTGCGGGGATCTTTTTCATCAGACGCTCCTGCTGGATGCGGCACTGGAAGAACTTTTCGGGATTGCGGAGGCGATGAAGGAGTCGGACATGCTTGTGACGGTGGGGCTGCCCGTGCGTTTCCGCTCCAAACTGTACAACTGCGCCGCCCTGATCCAGCGCGGCGAGGTGCTCGGGTTCGTGCCGAAGACCTTCATCCCGAATCAGCGTGAATTTTACGAAAAACGGCATTTCGCCTCCGGCACGGACATCATCGGGAAGGCGGTTCTGGACAATCCGCGGCACGGCGGCGGACACAGCATTCCGTTTGTGAACCGCTTCTGCTTCGGCGGGGAAATCCATGCGGGGGTGGAACTCTGCGAAGACCTCTGGGCTCCGGTTCCGCCGAGTCTGGAGCTGGCTGCTGGGGGGTGCACTCTCCTGCTGAATCCGTCCGCAAGCAATGCGCTGGTGTCGAAATCGCTCTACCGCAGAGAGCTGGTTTCCCAGCAGAGCGCCAGGTGCATGGCGGTTTACGCTTATGCGTCGGCGGGAGTCCATGAGTCCACCACGGACACGGTCTACGGAGGACATGCCATGGTTGCGGAAAACGGCGTTCTGATCGCGGAAAACAAACGTTTTCAGCGGGAATCGGAGCTGACGTATGCGGATGTGGATCTCAAACGTCTGGAAATCCAGCGTCTGAATGAAGGGTCCTTCCAGGAATTTTCTTTCCGGGAAGGGGATCTTTGTTCCAGCGCGATCGTGAACGCACCTTCCGCGCTCCGTCCGCTGGATGGACTTCGATACCGGAAGGTGCCGCCTCTGCCCTTTGTTCCCGGATCGCGGGAGGACAGAGACGAGGCATGCGAGGAGATTTTTCATATTCAATGCGCAGGACTGGCAAAACGTCTGGAGAGTTCCCGTGCGGAGAAGGCGGTCGTCGGCATTTCCGGCGGGCTGGACTCCACACTGGCGCTTCTGGTCGTTTCCGAAACTTTTGGAATGCTGAAAAGGGATCCTTCCGGCATCCTTGCCATCACCATGCCCGGATTCGGAACCACTTCACGGACGAAGAACAACTCCTCGGCTCTGGCGCACCTGCTCGGAGCGGAACTGCGTGAAATCGACATCCGGGATGCCTGTCTGCAACATTTCAAAGACATCGGACATGACAGCAAAACTCTGGACGTCACCTATGAAAACGTCCAGGCCCGGGAACGCACCCAGATTCTCATGGACACGGCGAACCGCGAGCGCGGACTGGTCATCGGAACCGGGGATCTCTCCGAAATCGCGCTCGGATGGTCGACTTACAACGGAGATCACATGTCCATGTACGCGGTCAACTGCGGGGTCCCGAAAACGCTGGTGAGGCATCTGGTTTCCTGGTATGCGGAACAAAAGGGGGGGGAAATGCGGAAGGTCCTGGAGGATATCGTCGCCACACCCGTTTCTCCGGAACTGCTCCCGGCGGATGGTGACGGCTCCATCGTTCAGAAAACCGAATCCATTCTCGGCGCCTACGAACTGCATGATTTCTATCTCTATCACTTCCTCAAATACGGCGCCGAACCGGAAAAACTCCGATTCCTTGCCAACTACGCTTTCAATGGAAAATACGATGCCGCGGAAATCGACCGGACTTTGAAACTGTTTTTGCAGCGCTTCTTTTCCCAGCAGTTCAAACGTTCCTGCATCCCGGACGGACCGAAAGTGGGATCTATTTCACTTTCTCCCCGTGCGGACTGGAGAATGCCGTCCGACGCTTCCGCCGCTCTCTGGCTGAATGCGTTTTCTTCCTGACGGATCCACTTTTTCTTTTCCCCCTCACGGAAAAAAAAGACCGCCGGATGAAACAACGGATGAATCTTTCCCCGTCCCGCACGAAAAAAGATTCGGGGAAAACAAAGCGGAAGGAGTTTTTTCCCCATGAAAATCATTGACGCACACATTCATTTTTCAAAAGCGGAAGGTTTTACCCGGGACGCTCTCGCAGCGGGGCATGAAAACACCGCGCCCCACATTGCCGAAACCTTCCGGGAAAACAACATTGCAATGGGAATTGTCATGGGGGCGGGTGCCGGCGAGGATGGCCGGAACGGACTCTCTGCACCGCCGATGCTGCACGACCTGAACGGAATCCCGGGTACGGATTCCTATCATGCGGAACCGTTCATTTCCTATTGCTGCGGGGTGCAGAGCGAATTGCTGACAAAGGAGAATACGAAGGCGTCTCTGGAGATGTTTGAACATCATCTGCGGCGTCCGGAATGTGTCGGCATCAAGATGTATCCGGGCTACAATCATGTCTGGCTTCATGATCCCAGGCATGCGCCGTTTTACGATCTGGCGCGCAGTTACGATGTCCCTGTCGTCATTCATACGGGGGACACGGCCAGTTCGAGAGCTCTCTTGAAATATGCGCATCCTCTGACTGTGGATGAAGTGGCGGTGAAGTTTCCAGAGGTCCGTTTCATCATGGCGCACTGCGGAAATCCGTGGATTGTGGATGCTGTGGAAGTGGCCGCAAAAAATCCGAATGTCTCTTTGGATCTTTCCGGACTGGCTGAGGGGTTTTTCACGGCAGAATGGTATTGTTCGCATTTCAGGGGCTATCTGGAACATCTGCGGACATGGCTGACCTATTTGGATCATTATGAAAAAGTTCTTTATGGATCGGACTGGCCGCTGGTTCATATCCCATCCTACATCCAGGTAATTTCCAGTGTGATTCCTGAAAAACACCGGGAGGACGTGTTCTTTTTCAATGCGCTGCGTCATTTCCCGAAACTGCGGGAGCTTCTTTCTTCCGAATCTGCAGAATAAAAAAATACGGCAGGCTTGCCTGCCGGGTGCAGGGAATGCAGCGAGAGCCGAGGAGTATGAGGGCGAGCAGCCCTCATGCTTTTATTTTTTTTATTTTATTTTTGCCTCCGGCGGCCAGCGTCTCGCCGCTGGACCCCGACAAGGTCACGGACCTTGACCTCGAGAAAAATGCTAACCGCATTTTTCCATCTTTTTTGCTTCGCAATATTATTTTTTGTTGCTTCGCAAGGTTTTTTGCCTCCGGCGGCCAGCGTCTCGCCGCTG
>CAKUDG010000033.1 GCA_934644965.1 uncultured Victivallales bacterium
GCCAGCGTTTCGCCGCTGGACCCCGACAAGGTCACAGACCTTGACCGCGAGAAAAATGCTCATCGCATTTTTCCGTATTTTGTTGCTTCGCAAATCTTTATTTTGCCTCCGGCGGCCAGCGTTTCGCCGCTGGACCCCGACAAGGTCACAGACCTTGACCGCGAGAAAAATGCTCATCGCATTTTTCCGTATTTTGTTGCTTCGCAAATCTTTATTTTGCCTCCGGCGGCCAGCGTTTCGCCGCTGGACCCCGACAAGGTCACAGACCTTGACCGCGAGAAAAATGCTCATCGCATTTTTCCGTAATTTGCTGCTGTTTCAAAATCTTACTGTTTTTGACGGAGATTATGACGGATTGATTCCGTCATTTCGCCGTCATTTGGATTCAAGCACGTCATTTGCATCCTCCGGAAAAGATGATACATTATCAGCCCCTCCAAGCCGCCAACCCGATAGAGGAGAAAGGATCTGCTGTCATGGGCGATATTGTCATCAAAGGCGCAGAAGAACATAATCTGAAAAAGATTGATGTCACCATACCTCGGAACAGTCTTACCGTCATTACCGGGTTGAGCGGATCCGGGAAATCCTCCCTCGCATTCGATACCTTATATGCGGAAGGCCAAAGAAGATATGTGGAAAGCCTTTCCGCTTACGCACGGCAATTCCTCGACCGGATGCAGAAACCAAAAGTCGCCCACATCGAAGGACTCTCCCCCGCCATCGCCATCGAACAACGCTCCGCCGGATCCAATCCCCGTTCGACCGTGGCCACCGTCACGGAAATTTATGATTATCTGCGTCTTCTGTACGCCCATGTCGGCATTCCGCACTGCCCCGGCTGCGGGAAACTGCTGAAAGCCCAGTCCGCTCAGGCCATCTGCGACAAACTCATGGAACTGCCCCCGGGCCCCGCCATGATGATCCTCGCACCCTATGTGCAGGGGAAAAAGGGAGAACACAGAGATGTGATTGCAAAAATCAGAAAAGACGGTTTCGTCCGCGCACGTATCGACGGTCAGATCGTCGAACTGAGCGATGACCTCAAACTCCCAGCCAAAACCAAACGACACGACATCGAAGCCGTCGTGGACCGCCTTATCTGCGGAAAACTCGAACGCTCCCGCCTGAACGACTCCGTCGAAACCGCTTTACGCCTCGGCGGCGGGAATCTCGTTCTCCTTGTCGAAGATCTCAGTGCCGGAACCGCAGGCGGCGCCGCAGCGGCGGGAGGAGCCGGCAGCGGAGCACGCGCCAGAGCAGGGGGACGCGTATGGAAGGAGGAACGCCTCAGCGAACATCTTTCCTGCGATCAGTGTTCCATCAGTTTTTCCAAACCCGAACCGCGGAATTTCTCCTTCAACAGTCCCTACGGAGCCTGCCCCGAATGCAACGGCATCGGCTCCATGCTTGTCATGGATCCCGATCTCGTCATTCCGGACAAGACCCTTTCCATTCGCGGAGGCGCCATCCCGGCCTGGCGCAGAGGACCGCGCAGGCTCATTTTGTATTACAATCATCTCCTGAAGGGAATCGCACAGCATTTCGATGCGCCGGATATGCTGGAAACGCCGTTCTGCAAACTCCCCGAAAAAATCCGTCATGTCCTCCTCTATGGAAGCGGAGATGAAGAAATCGACTTCAGTTTCTGGATGCGCGGAAAACGTCATGAAATGCGCAAACCCTTTGAAGGAATTCTTGCCAACCTCCAGCGGAGACAGGCGGAATCGGAAAGCGACGCAGTGAGAGACCGTCTCCGGGAATACACGGTCCGGAGGGAATGCCCCGCCTGCCACGGAGCCCGTCTGAAACCTGAAAGTCTGGCGGTCACGGTGGGAGGAAGATCGATCCGGGAATTCAACGCCATGTCCGTGGAGAAGGCGCTGGAATTCATTTCCAGTCTTGAACTCAACGAAGAACAGAAGGCCATCGGGGAAGAGGTCATCCGCGAAATCCGAAACAGACTGCGCTTCCTCCTGGATGTGGGACTGCCTTATCTCTGTCTCGACCGGGAAAGCGGAACGCTCTCCGGAGGAGAAGCCCAGCGGATCCGACTGGCAACCCAGCTCGGATGCGGACTCGTCGGAGTGCTCTACATCCTCGACGAACCCAGCATCGGACTGCATCAGAGGGACAACGACAAACTCCTTGCCACATTGAAACGCCTGCGCGACATCGGCAACACCGTCGTCGTCGTGGAGCACGACATGGACACCATCCAGGCCGCAGACTATGTCCTCGACCTCGGCCCCCGCGCCGGAGTTCACGGCGGCGAACTCGTCGCCTGGGGTCCGCCAGCGGAACTCTCCCGTTTTGAAGAAACCTCCTGCACAGCACGCTATCTGCTGGGAAAAGAATCCATTCCCGTTCCGGAAACACGTCTGCCGGGGAACGGGAAATTCCTCGAAATCATCGGAGCGGAACACAACAATCTGAAGAATATCGACGTCCGGATCCCGCTGGGGACCTTCACCTGTGTGACCGGCGTCTCCGGCTCCGGAAAAAGCTCCCTCGTCAACGGCATTCTCCGCGCAGCGCTCCAGCGCCATTTCCGCCTGGCGGATGCCGCCGAACCCGGAAAACACCGCGCCATTCTCGGACTCAAACATCTCGGAAAGGCCATCGTCATTGATCAGAGCCCCATCGGACGGACTCCACGATCCAATCCGGCCACATACACGGAACTCTTCGGCACCATCAGAACGCTCTTCGCCTCCCTCCCCGAATCCAAAATGCGCGGGTTCGGACCCGGACGCTTCAGCTTCAACGTCAAGGGCGGACGCTGCGAGGAATGTCAGGGAGACGGCATCAAAAAAATAGAAATGCAGTTCCTCCCGGACGTTTACGTCACCTGCACAGCCTGCCGCGGCAAACGTTTCAACAAGGAAACACTCAGCGTCTTCTACAAGAAAAAAAACATCGCCGAAGTACTGGAAATGACGGTGGATGAAGCCTGTGATTTCTTCTCGGCCGTCCCCTCCGTCCACCGGAAACTCAAGACTCTCTCCGAAGTCGGGCTGGGCTATCTCCAGCTGGGACAGCCCGCCACAACCCTTTCCGGCGGAGAAGCTCAAAGAGTCAAACTCGCTTCCGAACTCGCCAGAGTCCCCAGGGGACACACCCTCTACATCCTCGATGAACCCACCACAGGACTCCATATCGACGATATCAAACAGCTCCTCAACGTCCTCATGAAACTTCGCGACAGAGGCAACACCATCCTCGTCATCGAACACAATCTGGACGTCATCAAAATGGCGGATCACATCCTCGATCTCGGCCCGGAAGGCGGCGACCAGGGCGGACGACTCATCGCTTCCGGCACCCCTGAAAAAGTCGCACAGATAAAAGAATCTCATACCGGACGTTATCTCCGGCCCCTCCTCCACCCCCGTCTTCCCCGTGAGGATTCTCCCTTCCCGGCGGAATCACCGGCAGAATCTGCGGAACCGCAGATCCCCTTCCCAGAGACCGACGATGCCTCAGACGGCGGCGGAATGCCCCTCGCGACGACAGCAGCATCTGAAGCGCCTTCTTCCTTCCCCTCCCCCTCCCCGGCGGAAACCGAAAAAGACTCTGTCCCAAAAAAACAGCGCAATGCAGGAAGAAAGGAAAAGATGCCGCCGGGATCCAAACCCGAACAAACTAAAAAGGCCACGGAAACAGGCAGGAGCAAAAAGAAAACTCGTCGTTCCCCCTGAATCCGAAGATTCCGCGGATTCTCCTGCTTTTCTCCCGTTGCTTTCTGTATTTTTCCGCGTCCATCCCGTGTTTCGCCCTTCATTTTTATTTTCATCAGGGATCCAGGAAAGGAGAGCGACTTGCCGATCCGCTCATGTGATTCGCTTCCGCTTGTTTTTCGGAAGAGAGCTCTCCCCATGCCGTTGCTGTGCGGGGAAACACACTCACACTGTCCCGTCTTGCATTCACGCACACCCCCTCGCATACCGTGTCTCTCCGGAACGGAATGATCCCTGAAGAGAAAGAAAATTCCGGAAAAAGCAAAAACAGCACAAAGCGCAAAGATGGTATTTTTTGGAAGATAAAGGAAATCCGGACTTGAAAAAAAGAATCCTGAAATCTATATTTTTCACAGCTGTTTTGCCCCGGGAAGGGAAGAGATCCCCCCGGGACAGTCCGGAGAGAGATGGATGGATTAACAAAGCGGAGAAAAAGGAAGAATGCCCTCCAATGAATGGCTGGTAATCACCGTCGGAGCGATTCTGGTGAACAACATTGTGTTGTCCAGGATTCTGGGGATATGCCCGTTTCTGGGAGTATCGAAGAAAATTGAAACGGCTCTGGGAATGTCCGGGGCAGTGATTTTCGTCATGTGCATCGCATCGTTTGCGACATCGGCGATCTTCAATCTGCTTCTTGCCCGTCCGGTCACACTGCAAATCGGCTCACTGAGGATTCAGAATCTGGATATTGCCTTTACGCGGATTCTGCTGTTCATCGTGGTGATTGCGGCCCTGGTGCAGATTGTGGAAATTCTGATGAAGAAGTTCAGTCCCTCGCTGTACTCGGCGCTGGGGATTTACCTGCCGCTGATCACCACGAACTGCGCGGTGCTCGGGGCGGCGGAACTGAACGCCTCGGCAGGACGCCCTATTCTGGAATCCACAATCTACGGGACGGCAACAGGAATCGGATTTGCCCTGGCGCTGATCTTGTTTGCCAGTCTCCGGGAACGGCTGGAACTTTCCCGGATTCCGCGCCCGATGCAGGGGACGGCAATCGCACTGATCACAGCAGGCATTCTGGCCATGGCGTTCATGGGATTTTCCGGACTGGTCAAGTAGCAGCAGAAGAGAGGATGGGAAAACATGATTGAACTGATCATCGCCGCATCGGTCGCCGTGGGAGTGGTGGGACTGCTTCTGGGAGTGATCATTGCATTTACAGCGAAGAAATTTGCGGTGGAAAGCGATCCGCGCATCGAAATTGTACAGGATCTACTTCCCGGAGCGAACTGCGGAGGATGCGGTTACGCAGGGTGTGCGGACATGGCTCAGGCCATCGTCCTGAAAGGAGCCGATCCTGCGAAATGCCCGGTTTCCACCGAGGAAGCGCGCCGGAAGATCGCGGAAGCCATGGGAATCACTCTGGGAGATACGGAAAAGAAAGTGGCAGTCGTCTTCTGCGGAGGATCCCTCTCGCGGGCGAAACGCAATTCCAGATACAACGGGATTACGGACTGCCGTTCGGCCAGCATCGTCGGAGGAGGAGACAAGGCCTGTCGTTTCGGTTGTCTGGGCTACGGTTCATGTGCCAGAGCGTGTCCATTCGGCGCCATAGAAATGCGTGACGGACTCGCGGTGGTGCATCCGGAAATCTGTGTGGGCTGCGGGAAATGCACGGAAGTCTGCCCGCGGAAACTGATCCGTCTGGTGTCCGCTGCGGCGAAAGTGCATGTGTACTGCAACTCACTGGACAAAGCTCCGCAGAAAAGGAAGAACTGTTCCGTGCCCTGTCTGGTCTGCAAGAAGTGCATCCGGACGGATGAGATGCACATGCTGATTCAGAATCAGCTGGTGCGTGTGAATTATTCCAATCCGCCGGATGTGTCCATTGTGGAAAAGGCCGGATGTCCGACAGGATGCCTCCAGACGGAGGAATCCCACCGTCACCTTGTCCCTCGCGCAGCCGAAGACAAGACAACGAAAAGCGCAGCAGCCAAACAAGCGCCGCCACAGCCGCCACAGCCGCCACAGCAGCAGCCGCAGGGAGAAAAAAAGGAGTCCGCAGCATGAGCCACAGCAGTCATCCATTGCATTTCAGGGGCGGAGTCCATCCGCTGGAGGGGAAGGACCTTTCCAGCAAAGACCCCATTCGCGAAGCACCGCTTCTGCCGAAATATACCGTGGCCCTCCAGCAGAACATCGGAGCACCGCCGAAATTCATTGTGAACAAAGGCGACATTGTGAAAAAAGGCCAGCTCATCGCCGAGGCGGGAGGTTTTGTTTCTGTGCCGCTGCATTCCCCGACAAGCGGGACGGTGGGAGCCGTACTGGAAATTCCCGGGGCATCCGGTCCCACAGTCCAGGCCCTCGAAATCATCCCGGACGGGAAGGACGAGTGGTGCGATCCGATGGAGCCGATGCCGGACTGGAAAAATACCGAACGGGAAAAACTCAAAGCCCGGATACAGGAAGCAGGGATCGTCGGGATGGGCGGAGCGGCGTTTCCCACTCATGTGAAGCTTTCCCCTCCGCCGGAAAAAAATATCGACACGCTCCTGGTGAACGGAGCGGAATGCGAACCGTATCTGACCGCGGATCATCGCCTGATGCTGGAGCAGACAGAGGCCGTTCTCGAAGGAGTTGCGATTGCGGCAAAAATTCTGAGAGTCTCCCGCGTTTTTGTGGGGATTGAAAAAAACAAGCCCGACGCGATTGAAAAGATGAGCGAACACGCGGCCAAATGGGGAGTGAAGATCGTCCCTCTCCGAGTCCGTTATCCCCAGGGAGCGGAAAAGCAGCTGATCTATGCGATCACGGGGCGCGAAGTGGTGGCGGGAGGACTGCCGATGGACGTGGGATGCGTGGTCCAGAACATCGGGACCTGCGCAGCGATCCGGGAAGCAGTGGTGAACGGAAGGCCGCTGATCGACCGTGTGGTGACGGTCACCGGAGTTCCGGTGAAAAAGCCCGGGAACTGGCGTTTCCGGATCGGCACACCGCTTTCCAGCGCCCTGGAACTGGCGGGGGGAGTAACGGAAAATCCGGCCAAAGTGATACTGGGAGGGCCGATGATGGGATTTGCGCAGTCCTCCCTGGATGTGACGATCTGCAAAAACAGTTCCGGAATTCTTCTGCTGCGCGCCTGCGACACGAGCGCCTACCGTTCGGATCCTTGCATCCGCTGCGGACGTTGCGTGGATGCCTGTCCGATGAAGCTGATGCCCGGTCCGGTCAGCGTGATGGTGGAAAGCGAGAAATTTGATCAGGCGGAACACTGGTTCGTCATGGACTGCATGGAATGCGGGATCTGCACGTATGTGTGTCCCTCAAAACGCCCGCTGGTGCAGCACTTCCGCCGGGCGAAAGCGGAAATCAACGCCATCCGGCGGAAAAAATAAGAGAAGTTGGGAGTCAAGATGAGCGAAAATACCAAATCCGACCCGGTGGAAAAGGAAGCAGTCGTACTTCCGGAGGCGGGGACGCTGGTTCTGAGTTCCTCTCCGCATGTGCAGGACGGGGAAACGGTTCAGAAAGTCATGCTGAAAGTGATTTTGTGCCTGTTGCCGGCGATGGCGGCGGCGGTCTGTTATTTTGGTCTGGATGCACTGCGGGTGATTCTGCTCTGCGCGTTGTTCTGCGTGGGCTTTGAAATGCTCTGGTGTTTCCTCTGCCGGACAAGGCAGACATGGAAAGACTGCAGCGCCCTGGTCACCGGAGTGATTCTTGCCATGAACCTGAGTTCAGGAGTGCCGTGGTGGATCTGTCTGATCGGCGCATTCATCGCGATTGTCATTGCGAAGGAAGTGTTCGGGGGGCTGGGTCAGAATCCATTCAATCCGGCGGCGGTGGCGCGCGTGGCGCTGCTGGTCGGGTTCACGGATGCGATGACGACATGGCCTGTCACGCGTTCGGCCCTTGCCGCGGCACCGGATGTGCTGACAGGAGCGACACCGCTCGGACTGGCATCCGCCGCACGCGGGAGCGTTGAAAAGATAGCGGAACTGGACCAGTCCGGCTACGTATTGAACTGCTTTCTCGGAGACATCGGAGGATCCCTCGGAGAGACATCGACTCTTGCACTGCTCATCGGAGGAGTGCTTCTGATCTGCTTCCGTCTCATCAAATGGCAGATTCCGGTGGCCATGCTTGTGACAATCGCGGTTTTCACGTGGATCGTAAACAAGACGGATCCATCACTGACACCCGGGCCATGGTTCCACCTCTGCACGGGAGGAGTAATGATCGGGGCGTTCTTCATGGCGACAGACATGGTCACATCGCCCATGACTCACCGCGGAGCACTTCTTTTCGGAGCGGGGATCGGCATTCTGGTCTGTGTAATCCGGATCTGGGGAGCGTATCCGGAAGGGGTCAGCTTCGCGATCGTCATTATGAACGCGCTGGTTCCGCTGATTGACAGGATTTGCTACAAGCGCCCGTTCGGCTGGAATCCGGCCGGAGGCTCGGCGCTTCAAATGCGCAGAGGAGAAATCAAATGAGCGGAGAACTGACAAAAAAATCGGGACTGATCTATCTGGGAGTCTTTCTGTGCGTGCTCTGCGCCGTGGCGACGGCCGTCATGGGGACGGTCTCCGTCATTACGAAGAAACCCATTGAAGAAGCCAAAAGCCGGAAAGTGGCCGAAAGCCTGAAAATCGTTCTGCCGGAATTCGACAACGATCCCATGGAAACGGTACGGAGTTTTGACGGAGGAAAAATCTACACGGCGGAAAAAGACGGCACACTGGTGGGATATGCGGTGGAAACATCGTCCGGCATCGGCTACGGCGGGAAAGTCTCAGGACTGATCGGATATCTGCCAGACGGATCGATACGCACCTTCATCATCACGACTCACAATGAAACGCCCGGACTGGGGACAAAAGTCACAGACCGCATCCGTCAGCGTACGATCTTCGATATCATCCGGGGAACGGAGCCGGAATCCTCTCTTCCGCCGAATCCGATTCTGGATCAGTTTGCGGGCAGGAAGGTCCTTCCTGCGGGAGCGTCTCCGGACGCCGCCGCTCCATGGGCGGTGAAAAAAGACGGAGGCGACCTTGATTTCGTTTCCGGCGCCACGATCAGTTCCAGAGCCGCAGCGGATCTGGCCTGGCGCGCGAGTTCCGCTCTTGCCGCCCACCTGGCCGAAACAACAAAGACCCCCACCCTTCCGGAGGAACACTGAAAATGGCTTCTTTTTCCAAGGAACTTTTCAAAGGCATCTGGCGCGAAAACCCTGTGCTGGTGCTGGTGCTGGGCATGTGCCCGACTCTCGCAACCACATCCAATGCCAACAACGCCCTGGCAATGGGTCTGGCGACAACGTTTGTCCTTGCCTGCAGCAATGTCGTCATCTCCCTGATCCGCAACATTGTGCCGGGGAAAATCCGCATTCCCTGCTACATTGTGGTCATTGCCACCTTTGTGACAGTGGTGGATCTGCTGATGAATGCGTATGCGCCGCAGGCCATCTATCAGGCTCTGGGGATTTTCCTGCCGCTGATCGTGGTCAACTGCATCGTGCTCGGACGGGCGGAAGCGTTCGCTTCCAAAAACAATGTGTTCCTTTCTCTGGCGGACGGCATCGGAATGGGACTCGGATTCACGCTTGCCCTGGTGATTCTCGGCGCCATCCGTGAATTTCTGGCGGCGGGCACTCTCTTCCAGATCAAAATCATGACCTGCTGGGAAACGGGATTCGCCGTCATGGGGCAGGCCCCCGGAGGCTTCATCATCCTCGGCTTCATTCTTGCGGGAATGAACCTCTACAATATGCACCGGGCGAAAAAAGCAGGGCTGAAATTTGAAACCCCGCTGGAAATGGACTGCCGCCACTGCACCATCTGCAAACTCGGGAATGACAAATAACTCATTTCCAGGACAGAAAAAATCCATCCGGGAAATCCGCCCGGAGCCCAAGATACAGCATCCGCATCATACAAGAACGCCTCCTTTCCGAAGAAGAACAGGAGGCGTTTGCGTTTCCTTTTCCGCCCGGGAGGAAAGACGGCACACCTTCACAGAACAGAGTTCCTCCCCTGCGGCAATTTTCCCGGACTCCCTCTCCCTCCTCCCCTTCCCCCCCCGCGGTCATTCCCCGCCAGCAGGAAGAGGAAATGCAGATTTTCCCTGCAAAAAAGCATAAAACATGCAAAAAAAATTCTCGAAATTCGCCATTCCTGTGCTATATTCATTTAATTTAAGAAGTTGAATACTCGAAGCGCGCTTGGAGGGAAAGCATTATGGAGACATCTGGCGAAGGCGGGACATGGGAGCTTTTAACAGGCGGATTCACTGCGCTTTATGATTTATTTTCCAGCTGGATCGGAGGGATAGCACACTCAGGGATCTCCTTTTCCATTCCGGTGCTGATTCTTTTTTTTCTGTCGGCCGCCGTGTTTCTCCTCTCCGCCTTCTGGGCGGGGAGCATTGCAGAAAGCCGGGGTCACAACCCGTTGATGCACATGCTGCTCGGTATTGTTTTCCCCTTTCTCTATCCGCTGGGGATCCTGCTCCTGCTGAAGCGGGAATCCGGAGAGGAAACTCAAGCAGAAGAGGCGCCGAAGGCGGAAAAGCCGAAACTGAAAACGAAGAATGCGGGGATTCAGTTCAAGGAAGCCCCGTCTCCAGTTCCCGCCGAAGGAGAAACGGATGCAGCCGCCACCGGTTCCGCGACAGCGGACAAAGCGGGAAAACAAGAAGAGAAAATGCGGGGAAGGAATGCAGGGAAGCCTCTTCCCTCTTCTGCCGGCCCGGCGAATGGGAAGAAAGCTGAAAGTTCCCGGCAGGGGAAAAGCGGCAATGCTCCGACGACGGAAAAAGGAAATGCCGCTTTGTCCCCGGCGGAAGCGGGGGATGGAGAATCTGTCTCCGTCCGGAAGGAACTGGATCCTGCGGCGAAACTGGACATGGGGTATCTGACAAGCATCGCCGTCAATGAAGACGGAACTGCGGCGGGGCCGTTCATTCTGGAACTTGTCGACGGACAGGAACTCGAGGTTCTCCGGATCATGAATCCCATGGAAACGCTTTCCGTTCTGGAAATCCCTGGAGTGAAATCCGGAGACGCCCCCCGGAATGTACGCCTTCCCTACGCAAAAATGAAGTCGATCCGCTATAAGGACGCTGCTCCCTCCGCGGACTAGTTTACATCAGAGAGTCGGATCAGCAGGAAAACACGAGTTGGAAAAAGCAACTAAAACAGGTTCAGGATAGAGATGTTTAAAGCAGTATCAGGACAAGACGGCTTCCCGAAAATGGAGGAAGCGACCCTCCAGTTCTGGGAGGATCGCAAACTTTTCAGGAAATCAGTGGAGAATCGTCGGGGCAATGACGAATTTGTATTTTACGACGGTCCTCCCTTTGCGACAGGCCTGCCGCATTACGGGCACCTTCTTGCCGGAACGATCAAAGACGTGATTCCCCGCTATCAGACCATGCTCGGCAAATACTGCGAACGCACGTTCGGCTGGGACTGCCACGGATTGCCCGTGGAATATGAAATGGAAAAGGAACTCCGTCTCTCCGGGAAGAAACAGATTGAAGATTATGGAATTGACAAATTCAATGAAGCCTGCCGCGGGATCGTGCTGAGATACACTTCAGAATGGGAAAGCACGGTGAAACGCATGGGCCGCTGGGTCGATTTCCGGAACGGATACCGGACCATGGATATGAAATACATGGAGTCGATCTGGTGGGTTTTCCGTCAGCTCTGGGATGCGGGTCTGATCTACGAAGGGTACAAGATTCTTCCGTACTGCCCAAGATGCTCGACGCCGCTTTCTAACTTTGAAGCGAACCAGGGCTACCGGGAAGTGACGGATCCGGCGATTACGGTGCGTTTCAAGGTGCTCGGTGAAGAAAACTGCTATTTTCTTGCGTGGACAACCACACCGTGGACCCTGCCGTCCAATATGGCGCTGACGGCAGGCCCGGATATCGATTATGTGAAAATCAATGACGAAGGGACGTTCTACATTCTGGCGGAAAGCCGTCTGGGAGCGTATTACAAGGCGGGGCAGACTCCGGAAATCGTGGCGAGATACAAGGGAACGGATCTGAAAGGGATGAGTTACGAACCGCTCTTCGATTACTTTGCATCGAAACGGGAAGAGGGGGCGTTCCGCGTGATCACCGGAGACTTTGTCAGCACGGAAGACGGGACGGGGCTGGTCCATACGGCGCCCGGCTTCGGAGAAGACGATGCGGCCGTGGGAAAGGCGAACGGGATTCCGGAAGTCTGTCCGATCGACGAAGAATGCCGCTTCAGCGCCCAGGTTCCCGACTATCAGGGAATCTATGTCAAAGACACGGACAAAGCCATCATGCAGCGTCTGAAGGAAGAAGGCAAACTCGTCCACCGGGGAACGGTGAAGCATAATTACCCGCACTGCTGGCGCGACGATTCGCCCCTGATCTACAAGGCAGTCTCCACCTGGTTTGTCAAGATAGATCCGGTGAAAGAAAAAATGCTTCATGCGAACACTCAGATGAACTGGGTTCCCGCGCACATTCGGGAAGGGCGTTTCGGCAAATGGCTTGAAAACGCACGGGACTGGGCGATCAGCCGGAACCGCTACTGGGGCTGTCCGCTTCCGATCTGGCGCAACAAGGAAACAGGGGAAGCGGTCTGCATCGGCTCCGTTGCGGAGCTGGAACAGCTTTCCGGGCGGAAGGTGACGGACATACACAAGCATTTTGTGGACGAAATCAAATTGAAATCGTCTACGGGGGCGGAACTTGTCCGTGTTCCGGAAGTTCTGGACTGCTGGTTTGAAAGCGGGTCCATGCCTTATGCGCAGAATCACTATCCGTTTGAAAACAAGGAGCGTTTTGACAATCATTTCCCTGCGGACTTCATTGCGGAAGGACAGGATCAGACCCGCGGATGGTTCTACACGCTGACTGTTCTTGCGGCCGCGCTTTTCGACAAACCCCCTGCGCGGAACGTTGTTGTCAACGGGATGATTCTGGCGGAGAACGGGCAGAAGATGTCGAAGCGCCTGAAGAATTATCCGGATCCGAAATACATCATTGACACATACGGAGCCGATGCGCTGCGTCTTTTCCTGCTGGGATCACCCGTGGTCCGCGCGGAAGATCTGAAATTTTCCGAAGAGGGGATCCGTGAAGTCATGCGCTCGGTACTTCTTCCGATCTGGAATTCCTTCAGCTTCTTTGTGACCTATGCAAATCTGGATCACTGGACACCGCCGGAAGGAGACATCACCGGGCCGGCTTCCCCCGTCAATCCTTTGGACCGCTGGATTCTCTCATCGCTGGCGGACATGGTTTCGGAAATCCGCGAATCCATGGATGCGTATCAGCTTCAGAAGGCAGCGAACCGTTTTGAGAAATTCGCAGAGGATCTGACCAACTGGTATATCCGCAGAAGCCGCAGGCGTTTCTGGAAAAGCCAGAACGACGCGGACAAGGACGAGGCATATCACACGCTCTATTTTGTTCTGCTCACCTTTGCCAAATGCGCGGCGCCGTTCATTCCGTTTCTGACGGAGGAGATCTATCGGTCTCTGAGGACGGAAGAAATGCCGGAGTCGGTGCATCTCTGCGACTTTCCGGAACCGCAGGTCTGGCGGAGAGATGAAGCACTGGAGCATCAAATGGATCTTGCGATGCGCGCGGTTTCCCTGGGGCGTTTTCTGCGGACGCAGAGATCCCTGAAAGTGCGTCAGCCGCTCCGCCGTGCACTGCTGGTGTCGCTGGATCCGGAGGTGCGGAATCTGCTTTCGGAAAGTGCGGACATCATTGCGGAAGAACTGAATGTGAAGGCGATCGAAATCCTTGCGGATGAGGAACGCCTGGTGGAACTTTCCGCAAAGGCGAACTTCAAGGCTCTCGGCTCGCGTCTCGGGCCGAAGATGAAAGAGGCGGCAGCACAGATTGCGAAACTGGAATCGGCGGAAGTGGGAGCCATTCTCCGCGGAGAGGCGTATGAACTGAGGCTTCCTTCCGGAGGGGATCCCGTCCTTCTTCATGCGGACGACCTCAGCGTCATCCGGACGGAAAAGCCCGGGATTTCCGTGGCGACCGACAACGCCATTACCATTGCCCTCGACACGGAGCTGGATGAGAATCTGATCCGGGAAGGACTTGCGCGGGAATTTGTCAGCCGGATTCAGAATCTGCGCAAGGAGCGCGGCCTCCAGGTGTCGGATTCCATTTCCATCGAGTATTTTTCCACACCGGAAGTCCTTGCTGCGGTGGAAGCCTTCCAGGATTATATCCGCGGGGAAACGCTTGCCGGCACTCTTCTCGGGGCCTCCCTGACGGAGAAGGGAGAAGAGGGGAAAACTGCCGCCGATGCTTCTGTGGAAACTGAACTCAACGGACATCCCTGCCGCATTGTTCTGAATGTGGAAGGACAGTAAATCAGCAGTCAAAAAAACAGTTCAATATAACAATGTAGGAGCGATTCATGCCTTATCTGATGAAATGTGACGGATGCGGTATCGTCGGAGAACTGGATAAACCAATGGATGAATTTGTCTGCCCCCAATGCGGCCAGATGATGCATCCCGCGGACGGGGGACAGTCTAAAGACAACAACAAACAGGTCAAAGTCGCTCAGGCCGTGGATGACGGATTCGGGAACTTCGGCACCGCGGTGGAAAAGACTCCCGTGAAGTCCGGGCAGAAAATCATGGCGAAAGCCCCCGGGAAAAAAATCATAGCCGTTCCGGGAGGAGCCAAGAAAAAACTTCATTTCGGTCCGGCGGAGAAACCTTCCGCAAAACCCGGAGCATCCGCTCATGCGGCGGCAGTGCCGCAGCAGCAGGTTCCACCTTCTCCTCCACGGCCCCCGCAGCAGGCTGCCGCGGCACCACAGCCCCAGATCCAGCAGCATGTGCCGCAGACTCTTCCTCCGCAGCCGCAGCAGGTTCCTTCCTCCACCATGGCGGAAACCAAAATTGCTCAGGGACAGGCCCCGTACATCCCTTCTGCTTCCGTTTCTTCCGCAAGGCCAGGCGCTCCGGCAGGGGGAGCGCACCCAATGCAGCCTGCGCAGCAGCAGCGCCCCGCAGCAAATTCCGCTTCACGCCACGTAACTTCCACCACCGTGGTGCCGGCATCCATTATGAATACTCTCGGCGCCGTCACTCAGAGAGCGGTGCCGATCACGCAGAAGGACTATCTGCAGGATGACGACACCTCGTCCTCCAAAGTGGATTTTGAACGCTCCATCACGCCTTCCAGGGAAGAACTCGAGCTCCAGAAAATCCAGCAGATGAAACGCGAAGCCGAAGAACGCATCCGGAGAGAGCGGGAAGCCCTGGAACGGGAACTCAAGGAAAAACAGGAACTCCAGCGCCTCCAGATGGAAGCGGAACAGGAACACCGCCGCCTCATGGAGGAACGCAAACAAATTGAAGAAATGAAGTATCAGCGTCAGGCCGCGGAAGAAGCAGAACGTCAGCGGAAAATCGAGGAAGAACGCCTCCGTATGGAAAAAATCAAACGTGAAGCTGAAGAAAAACTCGTCCGCGAGCGTGAGGAACTCGAACGTCAGAAACGGGAACTCGAACAATTTGAACTCCGCAGAAAACATCAGGAAGAACTCGAACAACTCCGCAAAGAGCGCGAAGAAATCGAACGCCAGCGCAAACTCTTCGAAGCAGAAGAAATGAAACGCCAGGAGGAGGAACGCCTCCGCAAAGAACGAGAAGAACTCGAAAAACAAAAGCAGGAACTTGAATTCCTCGCACAAAAACGTAAGGCTGACGAGGAACTTGAACGTCAGAGACGTGAAATCGAAGCTATGAAGAAACGTCTCGAGGAAGAAAAAATCCGGAAAGAAGAAGCCAAGATCGCGGCGGAAAAGGCTAAGGCTGCTGAAGAAGCCAAGATCGCGGCGGAAAAGGCTAAGGCTGCTGAAGAAGCCAAGATCGCGGCGGAAAAGGCTAAGGCTGCTGAAGAAGCCAAGATCGCGGCGGAAAAGGCTAAAGCCGCTGAAGAAACTGCAAAAACCGCGGCGGCAGTTGCGCTTACAGAGTCTGTTGCGGAGAAAAAAGCACCTGTCATTCCATCTACGGAACAGAAAAATGACGGGAATGTGACGGATCAGAAAAAGAGTGACCCGTCTGAAACTTCCAGCAAGGACAAGAAAGACGACAACAAGAAGGCCGACGACAAGAAGGCCGACGACAAGGACAAAAAAGACGACAACAAGAAGGACGACGACAAGGACAAAAAAGACGACAACAAGAAGGACGACGACAAGGACAAAAAAGACGACAAGAAGGCTGACGACAAGGACAAGAAAGACGACGACAAAAAGGCAGGGAAAAGTGACGGGAAAAAATCCGATGCACTCAAATCCGCTGCCTCCGGAGTGAAAAAACCCGGAAATCCAAAGAAGTCCGCCTTCACGCCACCGACTCCGGGAGAGATAGCGAAGAAGAAGAAACTCAAGCAGATACAGATGATCGCGTACGGCGTTGTGGTTGTGATCGTTGTGCTGATTGTCATTCTGTCCATGATGTCCTCGAAAAACAAGAAGGGATCCGCGAAGAAACGGCTTCCGGACAGAATTGTCTCCGTCAGCGACGTCCCCGGCCAGGAGCATATGAAGGATCCCACTGTCGATCCTGAAGTCAGAGAGATGAAAAAAGACTTCCAGGCCATCCGGAATGATCCCGAGTTCAAGAAAAAACCGGAACAGATGGAACGGCGTGCCGCCATCGACAATCTGGAATACCGAATGGAACGGCTCCAGGATTTCCTGGACAAGCACCCGGACAAGACAGAGGAAACCGAATATAAGCAAGTGGATTCTCTTTTGAGAAGAATCAAGGCCTTGAGGGAAATGTACTGAATAAACTGATCTTTCCCTTTCTCCCTTGTGCCGTGTCCGCCTTTTTCTTCTTTGCTGTCTCTTATGCTTTGCGGCGCTGTTGCCTTCTTCCATTCTGCCGGAAGAAGAAGCTCGGCGCAGTAGTTCCCGCGGCTGAAAAAAACGAGGACAGCAGAGAAGAGAGACCGTTTCACGGGATCATGTTTCCTTTTGCTGCCGTCATCATTCCCGGGAAGCATGGCATGAATGGCGGACGGCACAGTGTATTTTCGACGGGATTTTTTTGAAAGAAAAAGAATACTATCATGACAAAAATGAAAAAAAGAATTCTCACTGGAATTCAGCCGTCCGGCATTCTGCATATCGGCAATTATTTCGGAGCGATGAAAAATGCGATTGAACTCCAAAATGAAGGGGAAACTCTTTTATTCATCGCAGATCTGCATTCTCTGACGGTCACACCGAAACCCGAAGATCTGCGGGAACGGGTCAAGCGCGTGGCCCTGGATTTTCTTGCCTGCGGACTGGATCCGGAAAAGACATTGTTCTTCCGGCAGTCCGATATTCAGGAAGTCTGCGAACTGACCTGGATTCTGAACTGCCTCACCGGACTCGGACTGCTGGAACGGGCTCACAGCTACAAAGACAAAATCGCCAAGGGATTCGTCCCGAACAACGGGCTTTTTTCCTATCCGGTGCTGATGGCGGCTGACATTCTGATGTATCAGTCGAACCTGGTGCCTGTGGGAAAGGATCAGAAACAGCATCTGGAAATGGCCCGGGACATCGCCATCCGTTTCAATCAGACGTATGAAGAACTGTTTGTGATTCCCGAGCCGCTCATCAGTGAATCCGTTGCGGTTATCCCCGGGACTGACGGGCAGAAAATGTCCAAGAGCTACAACAACACCATCGAAATTTTTGCAGAGGAAAAGGCGGCCCGTAAAAAATTCATGTCCATCCCGACCGATTCCAAAGGATTGGAGGAACCGAAAGATCCGGATCACTGCAACGTCTTCCAGCTCTACAAGCTCTTCGCCACCAAGGCTCAGCAGGAGGAAATGGCCGCAAAATACCGGGCCGGGAATTATGGCTACGGACACGCGAAGCAGGCTCTTTTTGAAGCGTATATGGATTATTTTGCCCCTATGAGAAAACGCCGTGCAGAACTGGAGAAAGATCCCGGCTTTATAGAAGATGTCTTGAAAAAAGGAGCAGAAAACGCACGGAGCATTGCAGAGGAAACCATGCGACGGGTCCGTTCCGCGGTCGGTCTACGTTAAAAACCCTTCTCCTCTTCCCTTCAGAATCATAAGCCGGAAGAAAAAAAGAAGGGGAAAGGAAACACTTCGTGGAAGGGAAAAAGAAGAAGGAGAAAAAACTTTCCCGGTCTGAGAAACAACAGGGACAAACAGGGAAAAAGAAAGAACTCCCTGCAGCAGGGGAAATGAATGGGAGCACATACGCCGGAATGGGTATTTTGGCTGGCTGCAACGCAGGAAAAGAAAGAAAACTTTCTCTGACGGAAATCCTCCGGACCTTTTTCCCGATGGAATGTCCGCTCTGCGGAGGAGTGCCTTTTGACGATTCCCCGGGCATGTTCTGTGCAGACTGTCTGCTGAGTCTGGAGTTCACACAGCCGCCGTACTGTCCGGGCTGCGGAGGAAGACTTTCCGGGATTCTGGAACTCTGTCCGGATTGTCTGGCTGAATCGGTGCGTCCGTGGAAGGAGGCGTTTGCTCTGTTCCAGATGTCCGGGCTGGCGCAGGAGGTGATTCACCGTTACAAATACCGGAAGAGACCGGAACTGGCAAGAGCACTGGGACAGCTTGCCGCGGGCAGGATTGCCCCTCTTGCGGGGAAAATAGATTTCATTGTGCCGACACCTCTGCATTGGACGCGTTTTCTGCAGCGGGGATTCAATCAGGCGGCGCTTTTTTCAGAAGGAGTGTCGAAACGGAGCGGACTTCCCATACGGAACGTACTCCGGAGAATCAAGCGAACAAAACAGCAGGCACGTCTGAAGCGTGATGAGCGGCTGTCGAACTTAAAAGGAGCTTTTTCCGTAACGGACTCGACTATCGTGCAAAAGCGTGCTATATTGCTGACAGATGATGTAATGACAACGGGTTCGACCCTTTCCGCAGCGGCCCAAACCCTGCTGGAAGCGGGTGCGTCGGACGTATATGTGCTAGTGATCGCGAGAAGACAAAGGATTTGAAGCATGGCCGCATTCTTTAAAAAATCACAGTATTCCACCCTGGGCTCGTCACCCTCCTCCACAGGGGGGAAAAATCCGCCCCACACGGCAGGAACTCCTCATGCGAGCATCGCACCGGAACCACCGAAGAAGAAGGACATTCCAGAAGGACTCTGGGAAAAATGCAAGAAATGTGATGAAATCATATTCAGCCAGCAGAAGAAATCGAATCTCAATCTCTGTCCGAAATGCGGCTATCACTATCCGATGACGGCTCCGGACAGGATTGCGCTGTTGACAGACAAGGGAAGCTTCCGGGAAATTGATGCGGATCTGGAATCCGTAGACACACTGAAATTTGAAGGAGTCGCCTCCTATTCGGAAAAACTGGAGTCTAACCAGAAGAAGACCGGACTGAAAGACGCCGTTCTTTCCGGGGGGGCCACTCTGAACGGGATCCGTTTTGCCCTGGCCGTCATGGATTTCCGTTTTCTCGGTGCAAGCATGGGCGCGGTGGTTGGAGAGAAAATCACGCGGGTGATTGAATATGCCACCCGGGAAAAACTGCCTCTGGTCATTGTCACCGCCAGCGGAGGTGCAAGAATGTATGAAGGCATGATTTCCCTGATGCAGATGGCCAAGACTTCCGGAGCACTGGAAAGGCATGCGGAAGCAAAACTGCCTTATATTGTGATCATGACCCATCCGACGACGGCCGGAGTGACCGCCAGTTTCGCCTCTCTGGGAGATCTGATTCTGGCCGAACCGGAGGCGCTGATCGGTTTTGCAGGACCGCGGGTCATCAAAGACACCACGCAGGCCCAGCTGCCGGAAGGATTCCAGACAGCTGAGTTTCTTCTGAAAAAAGGACTGATCGACCGCATCATCGACCGGAAAAATTTGCGGGAAGAACTCGCCCTCTGCCTTGACTATTTGACTTCCGGGTGTACTTGTAAAGGGTGCGGCAGAGAGATCAAAACCGCCGCGGAACCCAAATAAGAAGTTTTCCGCCGCCGGGTCGCCGGACCCTGTGCGCTGGAATCGCGTGAACCGAGTCAGGTGGGGAACCAAGCAGCTCTAAGCGATGAGACCAGGCGCCGCAGGTGTTTCTGTCGTCCGGCGGCGGTCTTTTTCTCTTTTTTCTGAAACCCCGGGGAAACAGTATGAGTCTGAAACGTGTCGACGGGCGCGACTGCTGCCAGCTGCGCAAAATCAAAATCATTCCCGATTACCTGACCCATCCCATTGCTTCCGCCCTGATCGAAATGGGCGGGACGCGTGTGATCTGTTCGGTCTCCTTTGAAAGCGGCGTTCCGGGCTGGATGCGCGCACAGGGAGTGCCGGGCGGCTGGGTCACGAGCGAATACGGGATGATTCCCGCCTCCACGCACAGCCGCGTCCAGCGGGAAGCGTCCAAAGGCAGACAGAACGGCAGAACAATGGAAATCCAGCGTCTGATCGGGAGGAGCTTCCGCTCGGTGATCGACCTGAGCGCCCTCGGACCGAATACGGTCTATATTGACTGTGATGTGATTGATGCGAACGGAGGAACCCGTTGTGCGAGCATCAGTGGAGCTTCCGTCGCGCTGCAGCTGGCATTCCGCCGGCTTCTGGCGAAAAAGCTCATTCCGCGTTTCCCCATGCGTGAAAACGTGGCCGCAGTGAGTGTCGGAATGCTGAAGAAGGAATGCATTCTGGATCTCTGTTACGAAGAAGACTCGGCCGCGGAAGTGGATATGAATGTGGTCATGACCGAATCCGGGAAGTTCATCGAAATTCAGGGCACAGCCGAAGAAAATCCCTTCTCCCGCGAAGAACTGGACAAAATGCTCGGTCTGGCCAGAAACGGACTCGAAAAAATCTTTGAAGTGCAAAACAGGATTCTGGAAAAAGAACCTGTGCCGCCTTCCAATGCTCCGCTCGGAAGTCTCAGTGATGCCTTTTCCGCTCTGAAACTTTGATATTGCGATATCCGCTTGATTTTGATGCATTCAAACTGCCCAGGACACCCTTTTTCATCGCAGAAGCATATAAAAAAAGGGGCTGAAGGTTTTTTTTCAGAAAAAAAATTTGCCAGACTGAAACAAGCGTGCTATATTCGTTTCCACTGTCGGATCCAAAGGATTGCGGCAACGTTTTTTCTTGGAGTGAAAGAGATTGAAATAAAAGCAGTTTTTGAAACCTATCATCAGGAAGGGCAGGACACTATGGCAAACACACCCGGTTTCAACAATGGTCTGAATGACCCGATGAACATGCGCAATACCGATACCGGAACCATGCAGAGAGTCAATTCCGCGACTCCCGAACCCAAGACTGCACCTGTCGGGCGGAAGACCCTGAAACTGAAACCGATCACACCCAAGGCCCCGGCTGCGGTTCCGCCTCCGAAATCCGTTTCCGCGCCGTCAGCATCCCCAATACCGGCCTCGCCTTCGGATACGACCACGGCCGCGACTCCGGCGCAAACGGGCACTGTTCCGGTCAGCCGGATCCGGAAACCTGCCACTCCGACCACTGCGGACAGCCCGACTGCGGATATCCCGATGCCGGGGGCAGTCCCCTCTTCTGCATCGTCATCCGTTCCGCCCACTGCAACTGCAACGGCGACGACGGTTTCCCCCAGTTCGGTTCCCGGAGTCAAGCAGACCATCAAGCTCAGACCTTCCACTTCAGGAGCTCATTCCACTCAGGTCTCCCTGCCTGGAATCACCGATTCCGTCCAGGCGCCCCAGGTCCAGCAGAAGCCGGCTTCAGCGCAAACCATCAAACTGACTCCCAAGAGTGAAAACGAGACAAATTCGTCCACGGCGCGCATTGCGAAACAGACAATCAAACTAGTTCCGCCGTCTCACGATGCGCCGTCTGGTGCTTCCGGAGCGGCAGCTACATCTTCAGGCAGTGCTCCGACAATCAAGCTGGCTCCTCAACAGGGAGGCGGTGCCGCATCTGCAGCGCCAACCCCTTCTTCGCCTACAATCAAGCTGGGATCCGGATCGGTTTCGCCTTCCGCATCCACAGTCAAACTGACTCCCGGATCTGCGGTCAGTCCCTCTTCGCCCACGATCAAACTGGGAGCGGGCGGCGGTGCGGCCGCTGCTCCCGCTTCATCCTCAGCTTCAGCCACAATCAAGCTGACTCCTGCAGGCAGTGCGGCTTCTGCTACTGAGCAGCCGCATAAACTTTCCCTGAAAAAACATGATCAGCCTGCTGCGGTGCCGCCTTCTGTTGCAAATCCGCCGCCGGCAGTGGCTGCCGCCAATGCAGCCGCGGGCAAGGAAAAAGCCGAGCCTTCCATTCTTTTCACCATTTCTGCTGTGGCTGCGCTTCTGGTGGTGCTTTTCGGCGCTTTCATGATGTTCGCTCAATATTCCAATATCTGGAATGGAACGGATATTTCCGTCCCCGGATTGGAACGGACTTCCAAATGATTCTCTCATGAAGAATTCAAACTCTCCTATATAAAAAAAAGCACAGATCTGAAACCTGCTGTTGTTTTTTTGCAGGAAATCTCTGTAAAAGCCGCGGAGCATGAGGGCGGGCAGTCCTCATGCTTTTTTTCATTTAATCACATAAATTTGTGCTCCACACGAGGACTTTTCGCCGCCTCTCCGCAGCAGGGGGACACTGGGCTTGACTTCAGGAAACAAAAGATTCCCGGAAGAAATGATGAAAACGCACTTATCCCGCATTTTTACGCTTCCAGACCCTCTTCCGCCTCTGAACTGATCTTTCCCATTCCATAACAAATTAGAAAAGAAAATAAACACATTCAGATAAATAGATTTTCTCTTTTAGAAGAAAAATATTTTTACAATAAGACAGATTTAAGACCCATTGCAAACTTTGCTGTTCCGTTCAGATGGCAAAAGGCATTCACTCTTCTGTTCTTGTGAAGCATAAAATATTATATAATTCATTAAAAATGGAATTTTCACCCTTTTTCCAAAAAAATATTCCAATCACTCACAACAGGAAACCATCTTATTTTTACTTCATTGAATCTGTCTGGGAATAGCTTATATTATTCAGTCAAACGAAGCTGAGCCCTTGTGAAGATTGATGATGCGGAAGAAGAACTGTTTTACCCTGGCAGAACTGCTGCTTGTGATAGCCATACTTTGCCTTTTATGCGTTCTGCTGTTTCCGGTATTTCTGGAAATCCGTTTGAAATCCAAGGGGATCCAGTGTTTCGCCTCCCTTCGCCAGCTTTGCGGTGCAAATCTGCTTTACGCTGCATCCCATCAGAATTACCTGGTGCCTTATTCGCCCAATTTTTCCGAATCGAAACGGCACTACTGGTTCGGAGGAGAAAATCCGGGATCAGAAGAATCTGATTCCTCCCTGCTTCCCTATCTGAACGGGAATCTCCAGGAACTGGCCTGTCCCGCATTCTTATCTGGGAATCAAGTACAAAATCAATGCGGCGGATACGGACTCAACCGTTTCATGGGAATCTCCAGAAAAATCTCTGCCTCCGGGAATGAACTCATCGGTTTGTTTTTCGGAGAAAAAAGCATCTATCAATCCGGGTATCCTCTTTTCGCCGTACAACGTCCGGCATCGAAAATCATGTTCGGAGACACCGCCGAAAAAATCAACGGGGCAGCCGATCTGCAGAACAGTTTTCAAAATCATGCGGCGATAGAGCCGTGGAATGAATTTTCCTCGCTTTTTGCGCCCTCCATCCATTTCCGCCACCAGGGAGGAGAGGCCAATTTCGTCTTTGCCGACGGACATGCGGAATCTTTGCAGATGGAAAGCGCCTCCCCCTGCCCTCTCCTCGGACTGCCGTGGAGCAATTCGGCAGAAAGCCTCGCTCTTCATTACATTCCCTGAAACAGTCTGTAAAAGCAAGCAGCGTATGGAAGGGGATCCGATCCTTCTTCCCGCGAGGAGAGCAGAGCGGCAAGTCCACATTCAGCGGGAAAGAGGATGCTGAAGAAACGGAAATGAGGGAAAAAAGGAAGAGAGAAGAGAAAAGAAAGAACTGGAATTCATCCAATCAACAAATCCAGCTCATGAGCAGAGAGAAAAATACGGGGCCAATGTGGTTCTCTGCTGCAGAAGTGGACGATTCAGATGGAACGGTCTATCGACTTCTGACTCCAGTCCCCGAGCGTATAATTAGTCTTGAAATAATCCTGCCCCCATCCTTCCAGGCGGCCTTCCTCGTCAAACACGAGCGGAGTGCATTCATCACGCGTGACATAACCGTCAAACCATCTGTTCCGAGTGTAATAGAACCACACGCGCGGCGTATTGTACACCTCATTCAGCAGAGGTTCCCCCATGATTTCCCGGACCTGTTCCTGAGTCATGCCCACGCGGATGCCGCGGATTTTCTGCCGATTTTCATACGTTTCCCTCACCGCGCAAGCCGTCAATGCGGACAACAACAGACAAGCCAGTGCCAGACAGAACACTGCTCGCAGACAAACCGTTTTCATATTGCTCCATTCCACGCTGTCATTCCAATCAAGGCGTTTTCTATTTTTCATTGTTCATAATGGCGTTTCTGCGTGCTTCAACAGACAGGAAAAGCGTTTTCCGTCAAAAACCCGTCATTTGCATACTATACATCTTTTATTTCATCTTGCAACACCGTCAATTCAGGGGGAAGGGGGGCGAAAAGAGAAATTCTCTCCCCCTCCCTCCCGAAAGGGGAAGGAAAAATCATGCGGGAGGCATGAAGCGCCTGACGGTCAAGGCGGAGAATCTGACGATCCTGTTCCGTCAGATTCTCATCTATGTGACGGAGATAAAACTGTTCGTCCAACCCATACAGCTTGTCTCCCACAAGCGGCCAGCCGAGAGAACACAACGTCGCCCGGATCTGATGCAAACGTCCCGTTTTCGGCAAGGCTTCCAGCATACTGATCTTTCCGTTCCCTCCAAGAAAGCGGAACTCAGTCTCCGCAAATTCGCATGTCTGGTTTTCTTCCGCAGTCCTCTCCTCTTTCTTCTTCTCATCATCCTCTTCTACTTCTCCTCCTCCTCCGGAGCGAGAGGTGTTTTCTTCCGCATTCGGGAGAAGGGAAAAACGGCGTTTCTTGCGCACTTCACTCTCAGGATCTCCAGAAAGGAAACCACATGCATTCATCCCCTCCTCCGGAAAGCTGCCGTGGACAAAAACCAAATATTTCTTTTCCACTTGTTTTCTGATGAAAAGTTCCGAAAGGAGCGCCGCCGCCTCAGAATCCCGCCCGAACAGAACCACTCCGGACGTCTCCCGGTCAAGACGGTTGACCGGAAACAGTTTCCCGTATCTCTCACGCAAAAGAAAAAGAAGTGTATTCCTGTAAAAACGGCCCGCAGGATGCACGGGAAGATTACCGGGTTTGTCCACCGCCAGAAACCTGGGATGTTCCAGCAGAATCCGGTATTCTCCGCAGACTTCCGGCTCGTCCAGATCTTCTGGAAAAGCAAAAGAAATGTACTCTCCTGCATGAAGACGACGGCATGGACGGATCCGGCACCCGTTGATCCGGATTTCACCCTTCTTCACCGATTCCTGCCATTCCGTACGGCTCCGGTATGTGAAACGGCTGCGCAGATAATGGTCCAGGCGCATTCCCTCGCATTCCCTTCCTACCTCCGTACCGATCACGCGCTTTTCGGGAGCAGGGACTTCTGCCATTTTCAGAAACCGATCCTCCGGAGAGTCCGGATGAGACGCTCCGAATAGATCTTCATTCCCGCATCATTGGGATGAAGACCATCTATAAAATATTCCGCCCGTGCTTCCAGAAGCGTTTTCCCGTCTATAAGGAAAGTCCCCGGAAATTCCCGGGCGGCAGAGGCAATGGCTTCACGATAGCTTTCCAGAGAAAAGCCAGACTCATTTTCCAGTCCCCCTCTTGTACAGGGAATCGGAGTGATCACAATCACTTCCCCTTCACCACGGCCCGCTCCGCAAAGTGTTCTCAGCATTTGAAAGGCTTCCTCTCCCGTCCGTTCCGGCGGAATACAGTTATTGAAATCATTGATCCCATACGCGACAAACACACAGTCCCAGTCATATGCAAGCGCATAGCGCCCCAGTTCGCCCCGCATGATTTCCCCCCCGACGGACAAATTGATAAAATCTGCTCCGAATGCTTCGGAAAGCGCTGCCGGGTACGCAAGCGAAGCTCCCGAAACGGTCATGCCCTGTGTAATGGAGTCGCCCAGAAAAAGAAAGCGGTGCCCTGCCCCTTTGCTGCCGCCAGCCGACGGAGCGGCGGAAGTGCAAGGCTTCACAAATGCTCCTTCTTTGAGTTCCAGGCATTTTAGTGTATTCTCCGTCAGATGCGGAAGATGAATGAGAATCTGATGAACTCCTCCGCGGGTGGATAGTTCCATTTGAAATTCATATTCTTTCCCTTCCTCCGGATGCGGCGGAATCCAGCGTTGAAGATTCTGTCCGTCGACAATCACATCCACGGCATAGACGGCACGTGCGCTCCTCCCATATTTCAATCCCATTTTCACAAATGGGGAATCCGTCTCAAAGGCCAGACGGACTCCGGAGGGACAGTTCGCACGGATAAAACGGTGTTCCCCATCCGCCTGATACAGTTCTTTCAATTCCGGACTCAGCCGATTGGCTGTCAATCCCTCTTCTCTCGATTCCAGATTAAAAATGCCTCGGAAATAATCCGGTGAATCTTTCACAAAAATTGACATCTCACATTCCTTTTCGCTACAAAAGCCTGACAGTCCCTTTTTTTTAAGCAACGCGGCAAACAGCGTACCTGCCGGAATCACCTTAAAAACCAAAACAAGCAAAATAAAAAAAATACGGGAGGCTTGCCTGCCGGGTGCAGGGATTGCAGCGAGAGCCGAGGAGTATGAGGGCGAGGAGCCCTCATGTTTTTATTTTATTTTTGCCTCCGGCGGCCAGCGTTTCGACGCTGAACCACGACAAGGTCACGGACCTTGACCGCGAGAAAAATGCTCATCGCATTTTTCCGTAGTTTCTTGCTTCGCAATATTTTTTTCTTGCTTCGCAAATTTTTATTTTATTTATTTTTGCCTCCGGCGGCCAGCGTTTCGACGCTGGATCGCGACAAGGTCACGGACCTTGACCGCGAGAAAAATGCTCACCGCATTTTTCCGTAGTTTCTTGCTTCGCAAT
>CAKUDG010000034.1 GCA_934644965.1 uncultured Victivallales bacterium
TGAGGATTTTACTCAATTCAAACTCGTAAAAAATTGAGTTTTTCTCGGCATCGAAGTGGAATTTTATCATAGGAGAAGAATTTATGAAAACGTATTTTGTCACCGGAACCGGAACCGGAATCGGGAAAACCTTTTCCACCGGGGTGCTGGCGAAGGCCGCTTCCGAAGCGGGCGCAAGGACCGCGGTGATGAAACCGGTTCAGACCGGACTCGAACGGCCGGAGGATGGGGATATCGGGTGTGTCGCAACAATGGCGCCCCTTGTCCTGAAACTTCCTTCGGATCTGGCATGCCCTTATTGTTTGAAATTTGAATCTTCTCCGCATCTTGCGGCGGCAAAGGAGGGGATTGTGATTGATTTCGGGCGGATTCGGGCGGCGTATGACAAAGTCGTGGCCGATTTTTCTCCGGATCTCGTCCTTCTGGAAGGCGCCGGCGGACTGATGGTCCCGATCGATGAAAAACGCATGATGGCGGATCTGATCGGATACCTCGGTTTCCCTGTCATCCTGACCGCCACCGCGGGGCTCGGAACGATCAACCATGTGATGCTTTCTCTGAACGAGCTGGAACGCAGAAAAATTTCCGTCGCGGGAATCTGCATCAACCTGATGCCTTCTCATCCGTCGGAAATCGAGACGGACAATGTCGAAATGATCCGCAGACTTTCCGGTCTGCCCGTCCTGACTGTGATTTCCGAATCCTCTTCTCTTCACTCACCGGTTTTCACCGAGGTCCATAAGATCTGGTGATCCTGTCTTTGTCTTCGCCTGATCCAGTGACTGTTTGATCCACTGAGCGCCTGATGATCCAGTGGGGGCTGACTTTTTTTCCCCCACCTCCTTCATCGAAGGCGGAAGGAAATGCGGAGAATTGATTTGTTCTTTTCTTTTTCCCGGCATTTCCCCGCATTCTTTGATTTTCCGGACTCTCTGTGATATAGTATGACTCTGTGAATGGAGACTATATGAAGGCCGTATGGGGACCGTATGATTTATGACTGCGGAAGCCTGTGCGCAGTCCCGCAGCAGTAATTTTTCGGAGTGAAATGTTTTATGAGTGAAAAGAAAAAAAGCAAACTGACCATTGAGCTGGAATACCGCGCCTTCATGCTGGCAGTCGGAATCATCCGTCTTTTGCCGTTGAACACGGCCTATCGGCTGGCGGACGGGATTTCCCGCCTTTTCTACATCTTCGATTTCAAACACCGCAACCGCACGATACGCCATATTCTTCACAGCGGCATCCGGACGGATCTGGAATCGGCCAGAAGTCTTGCCCGGGAGAATTTCCGCCATATGGTGAAACTCTTTGTGGAAATTGTCAAGTTCGATCAGATTGTCAATGAGGATAATTTTTATGACTACATTTCGATCGCCTCTGATCCTGCCAGTCAGAAAATGCTGAATCCCGAGACCACCTTCCAGATCATTCTCACCACTGCGCATCTGGGGAACTGGGAACTTGCCGGCGGCGCTCACTCCCATATTACGGGCATTCCGATGTGTTCGATCATGCGTCCGCTCGGGAATTACAAGATCGGGGAATACATTTACAGTCACCGTTCGAGTTTTCAGCACAGGACGGTGTCGAAGGAGAGGGGGCTCCGTCCCCTGATCGAGGCGAACAAAAAGGGGGAGAATGTTACGATCGTCGCGGACCAGCATGCTTCGAAAAAGGAAGGGGTGGACGTGATGTTTTTCGGTCATCCGGCCCGTGCGCATGCCACTCCGGCCCTGCTGCATCTGAAAACCGGCACTCCCCTTGCCATGCCTTATCTGATCCGTACGGGGAATTTCAAATTTGAGTTTCACTGTCCCGAACCGATTTCCTATACTCCGACCGGGGACAAGGAGAGGGACGTCAGGAATTTGACTCAGCTTTACACCATCATGATTGAAAAAGAGATCCGCCGCTTTCCGGAACAGTGGCTCTGGGCGCATCGCAGATGGCTGGACTGTGAACGCGGGCACGACGATTATCAGATCCCTCCGGAAGAGATGCCCGAGGTTCTGCTTAAGAGAAAGGAAGACACTCCATGAAACGTCCGCTGAGCGATTTTACAAACAACCGGGTTTTAGTATCTCCCTCTCTGCTGGCCTCTGATTTCTCCGCTCTGGGTGCGGAGCTCCGGAAAATCGAGGAGGCGAATGCCGACATGGTGCACCTGGATGTGATGGATGCGCATTTCGTTCCGAATCTGACGATCGGCCCGGCGCTGATTTCCGCCCTCCGGAAACACAGTACGCTGCCCTTTGACACACACCTGATGATGACTCATCCTCTGCGTTACATCCAGTCCTTTTCCGATTCCGGGGCGGACCACATCACCTTTCATATTGAGTGTTCGGAAAATCCCGCAGAAATCATTCATGCAATTCGCGGGACGGGCTGTTCCGCGGGGGTGTCCCTGAAGCCTGGGACTCCGGCTTCTGCACTTCTGCCGGTGATTGCGGATGTCGATCTGGTTCTGGTCATGACGGTCGAACCCGGATTCGGAGGGCAGTCCTTTATGGCGGAGATGCTGCCGAAGATTGCTGAGATCCGCCGGATGCTGGACGCCGTTTCCAGTCGGGCACATCTGGAAGTGGACGGGGGGATCGGACTTTCGAATGTGGCTGAAGTGGTGTCGGCGGGTGCGAACGTGCTGGTTGCAGGGACGTCTGTCTTCCGCAATCCCGGCGGAGCGGCCGAGGCCGTCGAAAAGTTTCATGAGGCGCAGAAAATTCTGAATGCCTCCAGAGTTTCCGCATGAAGCGTCTTTTTTTCTTCCGGGATTATCTGGCGGAAAAATACGGTCATGCGCTGTATCGGATTCCGCTGGATCCGGGTTTTTCCTGTCCGCACCGTCTGAATGGACGGGGGGAGGGCGGCTGTGTGTTCTGTGCTGCGGACGGAAGCCGCGCCAGACATCTGGAAGCCGGACTCCCGCTTGCGGAACAAGTCAGACGCGGAGTGGAATATGTCCGGACCCGTTACCGGGCGCAGCCCCCCTACATTGCCTATTTTCAGGCCTTTACTGCCACAAATGCGGAAATTTCCCTCTTGCGTTCGCGTTATGAGGAGGCGCTGGCGGAGGCGGACTTCCGGGTGCTGATTGTGGCAACACGGCCGGATTGTCTGCCGGAAGACTGTCTGGAATATCTGCAGGAGCTCTCCCGGCGCTATGAGCTCTGGGTGGAACTCGGCGTTCAGACCGCCAGCGATGAAACTTTGAAACGGATCCGCCGCGGACATGATTTCCAGACGGTTGTTTCCGCTGTGAAACGTCTGGATCAGTCCGGGATCCGGACTGCCGCGCATCTGATCCTCGGCCTGCCCGGGGAGTCCCGCGCCGATTATCTGGAAACCGCCCGGAAGATCGCGGCTCTGCCGTTTTCCGCCCTGAAAATTCACAACCTTCTGGTTTTGAAAGGAACGGATCTGGAAAAACTTTATCTTTCCGGTGAATTTTCCGTCATGAATGAATATGAATACGCCGCCGAACTGGGAGCGTTCCTGCGGGAAATGCCGGATTCCATGATGCTGATGCGTCTCTCCGCGGAAGCCGCGGAGGATTCCATCACGGCTCCAAAATGGTGGATGAAGAAAGGACAGTTTCTGGAGATGTTTCTCCGTTCCTTCCCCGAAAGAGAAGGCTGTTCCCCCATCGGAAGAAAAAAGATGAGGGAGTCTGCCGAAGAAGATTCCCCTTGCTTATGGGGAAAAACGGAAAATTCGTCTCCCGATGATCTGGAGGAGGGAGAGAATCAGATGTCCGGAAAGAATCCCGGCATACAGGAAGAGCCGCGGGAGGAGGGGAGCCCCTCCCGCTTCGCGCCTGTTCAGACGGGGGATGGTTCATATACCTTGTATCATCCCCTTTACCGTCAGCACTTTCACAGTGTTGCCGGAGCGCGGGAGGAATCGTGGAGAAAATATATCGGTCCCTGCAGGATCCGGGAGAAGCTGGAGTCGGGGGAGAACATTTCGGTGCTGGAAGTCGGCTTTGGACTCGGATGCAATCTCTCGGCACTTTCTGAACTGGCACAATCCCTGGCGCGCGGAAAAGTCTATGCCGAATCGCTGGAGAACGACCGGGGGGTCCTGGATGCGGCATTGTCGCTGCCGGAGCAGTCTCAGGAGCAAATCCGTTTCCTTTCCTCTCTCCGCGAAACGGGACGCTGGGAGACTCCTCATGCCTCCTTTGAGATTCTATGGGGAGATGCCCGGGAATCCGTTTCCTCCTCCCGTTCTTCCCGTTTCAACGCCGTCTTCCTGGACGCTTTCACTCCGGAATCCAATCCCGAACTCTGGACACTTGATTTCATTCTGGCGCTGAAAAACCGTTTGAAAGAGGGCGCTTTTCTTGCCTCCTACTGTTCCGCCTATCCTTTCATCGGAGCTCTGCTGGAGGCGGGATTCCATCTCTTTGAATCCAGACCGTTCGGACGCCGCCGCGGCGGGATTGTCGCTTCCACCGAAGCAAATCCGCGGCTGCCCCCTCTTGCGGAGAAGGATCTCAAGATCGCCACCTTGTCCACTGCGGGTATTCCTTTCCGTGATCCCGGACTGAGACTTTCCAGAAAGGAGATCCTGGAAAACCGGAAACAAGAGGTTTCCCTTCTCCGTTCCCGAGGCGTGCCGAAGTGGTATGTGCCTGGAAAAAAGAAATGATTTGACCGGGAAGTTTCTGTTGTTTTTGTTGACTGCTCTTTTTTTCTGTTCTCCTTCCCTTTTCCTGTGATGATGGATGGGGGAAAAGGGGGAGAGATGGTGAAGAAAAAGAAAACACAACACCCGTTCCGGACCCGTTCAGGAAGCGCCGCGTCTGCCCGCGGGAATGAATTTGATCTCTTTGCAGTAGATTGAGCCGACAAGCCCTTGGACATTCTTCAGAAGCTTTTCACGGACCTGTCTGTTTTCCAGAGCAAGACGGTAGGCCGGGTGAAGCACTTCCACGTACAAGACCCCTTCCGTGAGACTGGAAGGGAAGGAACGCCTTGCATTTTCCGTTCCCGCAATTTCCTTCCAGTGTTCCTGAACTTTTGCGATCTTGAGTCTTCCCGCCGGAATTTTGCGGGAGACAACGCTGTTCAGAATTTCCGAGAGCGCCTGAGGGCGCGGCAGATGCTGTTCGACCGCCGCCGCTCCTTCCTCAGCCCCGTACCATTCCTTGAGCATTCCTTCCAGATTGACGGGTTTGATTCGTTTCCCCGACATGATTGTTCAGACACCCCTTCCTTTTTCTTCTTCTCCGTGTCCTCCCCCCTGGTCTTCCTATTCTTCTCCCTTTTTCCCTTTCTATATTTTTCTCCGCCTCGTTACGTGTTCCCGAGGGGAATATGAAAAGGGCCCCTTTAGAAAAAAGAGCCGTCCTGTGAGAAAGGAGGGGGAAGAAAGCGACATAAAAAAAGCTTTTCCATACGATGAGAAAAATCCGCTGGAAAAGCCTTTTCCACCCTTTTTCATCAGGGAAAACATCTTCTCTGCGGGAGTATGAAAAGACCTCCCGTTTTGTTTTTTTATGCGTGCCGTGTTTTTCTTATAGCTGACTGCGGATAGACGTCCCACGCTAGACGCCTATCCCGAAGGCCGAAAGTGGTATCAGCAGCACGTATCCGACAAATTTGATGGGGGATATCAGCCCGACTCCGATATTCGCCAGCCCGGACATGAAACACCACGGTGCAAAAATAGTCGATTGAAGTAGTCCGATCGGGAGTCTGAAAATTCCGATCAGCTGTATTCCCGCTTTGACCATGGTCGCGCCCATATGTCTCAGAGCCCGGATGACATAAGGCGCCATGATCTGTGCGGCCTTGATGGCGATGGGAGTCAGAATGGCGATTGTCACTGGATCAATGGCCTTGGCTTCGGGCTGCGGCTGGAAATAGAATGCCGCGGTCAGAACAATGATCAGGAATAGGCAGAGACGTCTGTTCATGTTTGGGCTGATCTCCTTTTTGCTTTGTTTCGCTGTATCGCATTTTCTCTGTGAACGACACTGTGCCGGAAGAGAGATGACAAAAGTATTTCCAGCATTTCCCAGGCGGATGAAATATGAAATAATCTATGCAGTATTTTCCCTCTTTTCAAGTGCCTGTAAAAGGGAGAATGCGTTTTTTTACAGGATTTCCATGAAAAGAAAGAGGAAAAGAGGAAAAATTTACTGTTCTATATTTTCCCTTTTTCATTTTCCCCGGACTTTCTTCTGGAGAATTTGCCTGATTGCTCTTTGTTTTTATCCCCGCATGTGCGTGTCCGCGCGAGTCAATCCTTTCCGAAAAGATCCTGATAGTCGAGGATATGTGCGTTTTGTTCGCTTTTGAGTTTTTCCAGCGCCGCTTCCGGGTCATCGAAACGGAAGATGATGACGGCCTTTCCGTTGTATCCGGGTGCGAAGGCATACATATATTCCACGTTGATCGCATGCTTGTCAAAAACTTCGAGTACGGAGGAAAGACTTCCCGCCCGATGGTCGATTTCGAGTGCGACGACATCGGTCAATTTGACTGCGAACCCTTTTGATTCAAGCAGTTTTGCCGCTTTTTCCCAGTCCTTGACAAGGAGCCTGAGCACCCCGAAGAATTTGGTGTCCGCAAGCGAGAGCGTGGAAATGCTGAAGCCGTGTTCCGCCAGGATCCGGCAGGGAGCGTTGAGTGTTCCCGGCTTGTTTTCAATAAAGAGTGAGAGTTGTTTGAGCATCATGGGGCCGGATCTCCTTTTTTTTCATGCTTTCGGGTCGGAAAGATTGCGCTTGTCGATGACGCGTCTGGCTTTGCCTTCGCTCCGCGGGATGGAATTCGGAGCAAGCATCCGGACAAAGACGCGGATCCCGAGCGTGCGTTCGATGGAATGGCTGATTTTCTGTTTGATTTCCTCGATTGCGGACACCTTGTCGCTGAAAATGGTTTCGTTAACTTCGATATCCACTTCGATGTTGTCGAGCCCGTGATCGCGCGTGAGCACAATCTGGTAGATCGGCAGGACGGCTTCCACATTCAGAATGGCCGTTTCGATCTGCGACGGGAAGACATTCACGCCGCGGATGATGAACATGTCGTCGCTTCTTCTGGAAATCCGTTCGATTCTCCGGATGCTGCGTCCGCAGGGACATTTTTCCGTGATGATCCGCGTGATGTCCCGTGTCCGGTAACGGAGCATGGGCATGGCCTGTTTTGTGAGGGTGCTGAGGACGAGTTCGCCTTCTTCCCCGTCCGGGAGCACTTCTCCTGTGGCGGGATCAATGATTTCAGGGTAGTAGAGGTCTTCAAAGACATGCAGCCCGTCCTGTTCGGAACAGGAGCTGGCGACGCCCGGCCCCGTAATCTCGGAAAGTCCGTAAATATCGTAAGCCTTGATTCCGGCACATTCTTCGATGTGTCTCCGCATTTCGGCGGTCCAGGGTTCCGCTCCGAAGGCGCCTGCGCGGAGAGGCAGTTTCCGCAGATCGATTCCCATTTTCTCCGCCTGTTCCGCCAGATGCAGGAAATAGCTCGGCGTACAGCAGATGCCCGTCACGCCGAAATCCTTCATCAGCATGATCTGGCGTTCCGTGTTGCCGCCCGAGGCGGGAATGACAGTGGCTCCCAGTTCCTCCGCTCCGTAATGCGCGCCGAGTCCGCCTGTGAAAAGCCCGTAGCCGTAGGAGACCTGGATGATGTCTCCGCTGTGCATGCCGCAGGAGGCCAGGGTGCGCATCATGGACTGCGCCCAGGTTTTGATGTCGTCACGGGTGTAGGCGACGACGATCGGCTTGCCCGTCGTTCCGCTCGATGCATGAAGTCTGACAATGTCCTTCATGGGGCTTGCAAAGAGCCCGAACGGATAGGTGTCCCTGAGATCCGCCTTCACCGTGAACGGCAGCAGACGGATGTCTTCCAGAGTCCGGATCTGTTCCGGAGTCACTCCTTTTTCCTCCATTCTGCTGCGGAAGAGTTTCACATGATCGTAGGCCCTGCGGGTGATTTCCTTCAAACGGGCCAGTTGAAGCGTCCGGAGTTGTTCGGTCGGGACATAGTCCATGGCGCTTGCCGGATGAATCGCCGCACCGCTGAGTTCCTGATTACATTTCATTTTTCTGAATTCCCTGCTTTGATTCCCTGCCTTGATTCCCCGCCTTTGTGAAAATACGGAAGGTATGAGGGAAAAAACTGCTGTTTTGTTTTTATTCTTCTGCTTCTGCCTTTGAGTATGTGCTTCGGGAATCCGTCAGGGATTTTTCCCTCTTTGGAATGCGGCGATGTTCGCATCCGCGAGTTCACCCTGGAAGGATTCGCGTATCAGGGTTTCCCAGAGTTCGTCCGGAAAGTTCAGATAACGGTTCAGACGTCCCAGCATGACCATGTTCAGCATCCTTGAGGCTGCGTCTTCCGCGCTGAAGTCCGAAGGCTTGATGACAATCGCATTCGGACTGAGCATCCGCTCGCAGACTTCGATCTGATCTTCCGAAAGAGCCAGCAGATAATCCGCCTCTCCCGCGGGAATCATCGGACTCCACACCTTTTTCCCGAAACGCACATCGCTCGAAACGGAGCCTCCGCGCTGACTCATTCCGTGAAGTTCGCTTTTCTTGACATCGAATCCCCTGCGGAAAGCTGCTTCCGCAAGAAGATCAGAGGCCCGGATGATTCCCTGTCCGCCGATTCCGGCGAAAAGCACGTTGTTGATTTCCTCGCATTCATCGATTTTCATCATTTCGTTTTACCTCAGGACTGTGCTTTTCTGTTGAGTTTTGCCAGCTTTTTCATCTGAAGAACGCAGGGCCGGCGCACAATGATGACGCTGGCTTCGTTGGACGCAAGCCGGGTCCGGATCAGATCCCTGAACTTCTCCTGTTCCGTTACGGGATCGACAATGTCCACATGATCGACTCCTGCCGCAGTGCAGAGATCTTCCAGTTTCACTTTCGGCGCGGGGGAAAGATTGATGTGCCTTCCTGTCGCCGCATGTTCCTGAAGTCCGGTCATGGCGGTTGTGGAATTGTCCAGAATGAGCACCAGATGCCCCGTGGCGGGTTTGTTGTAGACCATTTCCACCAGCCCCGTGAGCCCGCTGTGAAGAAACGTGCTGTCTCCGATCACGCTGACCACTTTCCGCGCATCTGTTTCAGAAAGAGAATGACGCAGGCCAAGACCCACTCCGATGCTCGCGCCCATGCAGACGGAACAGTCCATGGCGCTGAACGGCGGCAGCACTCCCAGCGTATAGCATCCGATGTCTCCGGAAACAATACACCCCAGATCCCGGAGCGTTTCAAAGGTCTTCCGGTGCGGACAGCCCGGGCAGAGCTGCGGCGGACGACCCGGTTTCTGCGGCGGTTCCGGCGTCTCATCCCCCGCAAGAAGTTTACGGACACGTTCGACATTCAGCTCCCCGTAGAGAAACGCATCCGCCTTCCCTTCCACCGCGATTCCGGCCGCACGGAGATTCTCTTCCAGAAAACGGTCCGATTCCTCCACCACGACCGCCCGTTTCACCGAACGCGCAAATTCCCCGATTTTCCGGTACGGCAGCGGCCAGGTCGTTCCCAGTTTGAGGATGCTCGCCTGCGGAAACGCCTCCATGACATGTTCAAAAGCCACGCCCGAAGTAATGATCCCGAGTTCCGGATTGTCCCCGAAAACGATATTGAGATCCGAAGTCTCGTTCCGTTCCGCGATCTGCTTCATCGTTTCCTCCAGTCGGACATGCGCCTTCTTTGCAAAGGCGGGAATCATGACCCGCGTCTGGATTCCCTTTTCATGCCGAGTTTCTCCGCGGCGGGCTTCCGGATCTTTCCAGAGGCATACGGGGGCGCGCGAGTGGCAGACTCTCGTCGTCATCCGCAGCAGCACAGGAACTTTGAATTCTTCGGAAAGTTCAAAGGCTCTGAGTGTATAGTCATATGCCTCCTGGCTGTCCGACGGTTCGAGCATCGGCAGTTTGGCGGCCCGGGCATAATGACGGTTGTCCTGTTCATTCTGGCTGGAAGCCATCCCCGGATCGTCCGCGGACACCAGCACCAGTCCGCCGCGAACACCCGTATAAGTCAGCGTGAACAGCGGATCCGCCGCCACGTTCAGGCCCACATGCTTCATCGTGACCAGCGAACGCCCGCCAGCAAATGAAACCCCGATCCCGACTTCCAATGCAACTTTCTCATTCGGAGACCATTCCGCTTCTCCACCAAGCAATGCCACCGTCTCCAGAATTTCCGTGGAGGGCGTCCCCGGGTATCCTGAGCCCAGGGTGAGTCCGCATGCAAGCGCCGCGTGCGCCACCGCTTCGTCGCCGCTGAGGATCCTTTTCTTTCCAGTCATGATACTGCAATCCTGTCTTTGTTTCTATGTTGAATCTTTCTGTATATCTTATTTTTATTTAATGACTCTGTATGCAGAAGGGGAATCTAGCACAGGGAGCGTTTTTTTCAAATTCCGTGTTTTCGTTTCCCCTGATTTTTGCGCCCGGAGGGCTGTTCCCCGGGTGCTTCCTTTTTGCGAGCCCGGGGGATGGGGGTGAGGAGGGGGGAAAAGCGGGTCAGTCCTCCGTTCTTTGCCGGACCAGTTCCGCCGCTTTCCGCACATAGGCCCGGGGATCGGCAAGGTGTTTTTCCAGAAGAGAGTCTTCCTTTTTCCCGAGTGCATGCAGAGTTTCATACACCGCCAGTTCCAGTTTCCAGAGGGAATCTTCGAAGAAGGATTTGTCCGCATACCAGTGCGGGAATTCCTGTTTGGAGGGCAGGTCCGGGCGTTTCAGGAGTTCTTCCAGCACTTTCACGGAGGATTCCCCGCCGATTCGACCGAGTGCGCGGACGGCCAGGATCATGGCCTGCTGATCCTGCAGTCCCGGATCGGAAAGCACCTCTTCCACGGCGGATGCGGCTTCTTTGTACCCCATTGCTCCGCAGACTCCGATGGCGATTTTCCAGTAGGGCGCGGAACGGAACTTCCAGCTTTTTTTCGGATATGCCGCGCAGCGTTCGCGGATGCAGTCCGGCAGAAGGGAAAGGGCGCGAGGGTTTCCGCCGGCTGTCGCCAGCTTCAACGCGGCCTCGTAACGGAGTTCCGGATCCGGCGAATCCAGTGCGCTTTTCAGGCGTTCGACTTCGTGGACTCCTTCTTCTGCGGCGGGAAGGAGTCTGCCCGACAGGGAAAAACCGTTTTCTCCGAGTTCAAAGAGGCGGTGTTCCGGGTAGAAGTTTTCAGGTTTCCAGCCGTCCGAATGATATCCGCTTTTCTCACTTCCCAGTAGGGCACGGGTTTTGGAAAGTTCCTTCTGCAGTGCGGAAATGTCAATGTGCCGCGGATCGGTGTGCGACTTCACGGCGAGGGCGGAGGCGATGCCAGCGGCTTCCCCGATCCTCTGCATGTCCCGCTGCATGCGGAACTGGAGATGGGCATCGTATTCCAGAGAGAGCGAACGGCACGCCACAAGCAGTTTCCCTATTCCCGCCGGCAGCAGGATCCGGTAGGGAATTTCGCAGCCGATGAATTCGTTGTAGGAATCGAGCGCCCAGCTCCAGAGCATGGCGCCGGGGGATTCGTTTTCATAGTCCTGGGCGTGGTTGTCGTAATGGGCGGAGGCGTATCCGATGACGTCCGGAAATTCCGCGCCCCGGATCTGATCGGAGAGTGTCATGCGGAAATCCCCCTGGATCTGGCGGCTTGCCCGCGCCCCCACAAGTGCGGAAAAGAGACGGACCCGTCCCGGACCGTTGTAAAAAGGCTGCCGGTCGAATTCCAGGATTCCCGTCCGTCTTGCGCGGCTGAGATCCCAAGGATCGGTGGCATCGCAGTACCCGGCGTCGATGTTGTAGGGGCGGAAGACATAATGAAAGGAACCTGTTTCCTTCCCGTCGGGACCGACTTCCTTCTGACGGTCCAGATAGATGGCGGGAAGGGAATAGATGTGCTGAAGCCCGTCGTAATGGCGTCCGACTGTATAGCCGGCTCCGGCGGCGACGGCCACGTCCGCGTCTCCCGTCGAGTCTATGAACGTTTCCGCAACTCCCCTCCGGATTCCCGATTCCGAACACGCACTGACGGAATCCAGATTCCGGAATCCCTCATTCCCCGGAATTGCAGGCAGGGCGGGATTTCCTTCCGGGGAGGTCTCCACTCCGCAGACGGTCTGACCGAAGCTGATCCGGACTCCGGCTCTGCACGCTTCCTCTTCCAGAACGATCATTTTCGCCACCGGGTGGAATCCATGAGTGGAATGTTTTCCGCAGAGGCGCTCCGTCAGGATTTTCGTCTTTTCATCGAGTTCATCCTGGAGTCCGCCCGGGGTGCCGTAGTAATAGCAGGGGATCATGCCTCCCGTGCCGGTCCCGCCGAGATAATCCATCGCTTCCCAGAGAGAGACGGAGACCTTCATGCGTCCGGCGGCAATGGCGGCGACGGCGCCGGCGGTCCCGCCTCCGCAGATCAGAACGTCGCATTTTTCCTCCTCTCCGGCTTCCGAACTCACGCAGACTTCTTCCGGACGGATTCCCAGAAGACGGATTCCCGGCAGGATCCGCTCCGCGTCCCGGGCAAGAAGTTCGCCCTCGCGCATTCTTTCAGCGCTCAGGGTCGAATAATCCTCAAATACGAAACTTTTCGGGTTCCCCTCCGCAAGAAGATTCCCGGCCGTGGACGGTCCTTTCAGGGAGGTGCAGCTGAGAAAAAGCGGTGTATACGCCGTATTGCTCACCATCGCTCCGCGGAATTCCGGATGCTCCTCCTGAATCCGGGAAAGGACGCCTGGCAGATCCAGGCGCGTCCCGTTGCGGATATCCGCCTGGAATTCTCCTTCCCAGAAGGTCTGTCCGAGTTTCAAATCTTTCTCCTCCAGAGACCCGAAGCGGATTGCCGGTTCGGATTCCAGACGGAAGGAGAAGACTCTTTCCGCATCCGGAGTCGGATCCAGACGCAGTTCCGTATCCGTGTGCCGGAAAAGAGCCAGGGAATCGGAGGCGTCTATGAACACTTTGGCCTCTGCCGCGAAAATGCCGTTCTTGGAAGCGAAAATCACTCCTTTGATTTGCTTCCCCTCCCGGATGATTCCTGCCGGGCGGACATAAAAAAGAAGGTCCGCGCGTTCCAGACGTTTCAGAATCCGGACCAGTGCCGCCGCGGAATCGCAAAGCAGCCCTCCGCGATCCTTTTTCGCTGCTCCGGCATCCTGCAGCTCGCTGCGGAGAAGATCGGCGTTGCGGGAGATCCCGGCAACAAGTCCGCCGTGGAGCGAGGAGGTGATTTCACTGCCCGCAAATCCTCCGGGGAGCACAAGCAGAACACTCTTTCCCCCCTCCGTCAGAGTCATGGCCGCGGATGCAGCCCGGAGTCCGGACCCGTAGATGACAACATCCCATTGTTTCCGTTCAAACTGATTCATGTGTCCCATCCTGAGTTCTTTATTTTCATTATTTTATCCTGTTTGTAATGTTTTTTGCAGCGTTCTGAAGCTTATGCGCATGATGTGATGCATTCGGAAGAAAATCTTTTCTCAAACTCAAATTTCCAAAAGGTCTGCTGATTTGGAGTGATTTCCTCCTTTCGGAACGGGATCTTCTCCCCAGATGACTGGAAATTTTTTTAGCGGAGGAAATTCCTTTTCCGGTAGGTTCCGGGGGATTCGCCGAATTTTTCCTTGAATTTCTTGCAGAAATGGCTCAGGTTTTCAAATCCGCAGGTGTGAGAGATTTCCTTGAGCGGCATTTTTGTTTCGAGAAGGATTTTCGCATGAGTCATCCTGAGATTGAATAGATACTGTGCCGGGGAAATCCCCTGAAGTTTCCTGAAGGTTCTCGAAAAATGGGAACGGCTCATACCGACGGAGCGCGCCATGTCTTCTACATTGATTTTGGAGGAAATGTGTCTGTTGCAGAAGAAAATGGTTTTGGTCAGCGGGGAAAAGGATTCGTGCGAATTCCGGACTTTCGTCTGCAGTTCGGAAAAAAGCGTCATGAAAAAACTGTAGGCGAATCCGGAGGCAAAATACGCATCCGAGTGCATTCTCTCCGATTCTTTCGCAACAAGACGGAATTCCTGAAGTGTCTTCAGAAATTCATTGTTTTCATCAAAATGCACGAGTTCCCCATATTGTTTCGTCAGCTGTTCAAAGAGTTGGAACGCCAGTTCCCCGCGGAAGGAAATGAACAATACCTCCCAGAAATCCGAATCCGCAGGCAGTGAATAACGCTGGGGACTGGGTTCCATGAGGAACAGGATGTCATCTGCGCCCACGGTGTGCTCTTTCCCCATGCTGTCCGTGAAAGCCCCTTTTCCGCTGATGGTGTACTGAACTGTGCGTGTGGGAAAATCCAGTTTTCTGACGCTGTTGTCCCAGTTGTAGGCGGAATGGCTTCTGTTGTTTTCATGTCCGATGCAGATGGGCCAGAGGGGAGGGGGATCGGACGGATCCGAGGTATACAGAAGCACGTAATCCATAAACATTCTGTTGTTTTTCTCCATGGAAAAGGATCCTGAAAAAATAACGTTTTTTCTTTTTCTTCTCCGCTCCGCCGCGCCGATATCTTGACAATAAGATACGGCGCATGAGCGGAAAATACAAGCTCTCCGGGAGGGGTCCCGGATGGGGAATTTCATGGGAAAAGTTAATTCTGAATATAAAGAGCACAAACAGAATATTGACAGGTCGCTGAAAAAAAGATAAAATTAAATGATAAAGGAATAAAAAACTCATGAAAGACTCATGAGCTTATCTTCTGCCGGATTATTTTTTTCTGAGTCTTTTATGCTGTGGAGGGAACGTTTTTTTCATTATCCAGAAGGAAAAAAGAGGAAAGAGGATGAGAGTTTCCGCCGGATGACTTTGCCCGGGGAAGCGATGTCCCGGAGGAAACGCCGGGGTGAGATGGCGGACGGGTGTGAATCATTGGCTGAGAAGAAGCTGTGTCAGTCAAAATTGTCTTGCAAGGGAGGAATGAAGGTATGGAAATGCTGAATTTTTATGCAGGGATTTTCGTTCCGCGCGGGAATGGGGGTTCCGGGAATGCCCAGAGCCGTTGTGTATTTACTCTGATTGAACTTCTGGTTGTGATAGCGATCATTGCGATTCTGGCCTCGCTGCTTCTTCCCGCTCTGGGAATGGCCAAACAGACCGCAAAGCGAATCACCTGCACGGCGAATATCAAACAAATCTTTGCAGGAGCATCCATCTATCTGAATGACAGCAACGACTGGTATCCGAACCACTACATGCAGTATATGCTTGACGAAGCTTCTTCCTCTTACTTCCGCCGTTACTGGCAGTGTTACCTGATTGATGCGATGGGGCTTCACAAAAAGAGAGTCTGTACTCCGGCGGGATGTCCTGTGGTGGGGGATGTTTCCTGTTTCAAGTGTCCCGAAGGTTTTTTCGGGTCGAATGGGCCCGCATTTTATTATCAGGCAAGTCATTACGGGACGACGATTTCCCTCTGGCAGGCAGACGGCCCTTACAAGATCGGCAGTCCTCTGAGAGTTTCCATGGTGAAGCGTCCGGGAGACAAAATCATCTATCATGATGTGGGCGTGGGCGGTCTTCCCGGATCGCCTTCGATCGTCGGGGGAACGCCCAGTTATTCCCCCTGGGACAAGGAGTACAACCGGAATCTCGACCGCGAATACTACGCGGGCCGCCACGCCCGCACGGTTGTGACGATCTTCTTTGACGGCCATGCCAGAGCCATCCCCCTGGAGGAGGCCGCGAAGGATTATCACAACATCAGTGTGAGCTGGAATTCCGGGAAAAAGATGTTCAATCCGTTTTATTATTGAAATAATATGAACGTATTGAGAAACAAGATGAAAATGTCGTTTTTTCAAAACTCCTCTCTGACGGGGAAAAACAGGATTGCGCAGGACAGGAGACATCGGAAGAGACAGGATCCTTTTACACTGATTGAACTTCTGATCGTGATAGCGATCATCGCGATTCTGGCCTCGCTGCTTCTCCCGGCGCTGGGAAGAGCGAAGGAAACGGCAAAACGCATTGCCTGTCTTTCCAATGTCAAGCAGTGTGTCATTGCGCTCCACCACTACCTGCAGGATAATGAGCAGTTCCCTTATCAGAATAATTTCGGACCCCCGAACAACGGCACTTTCAGTGTGTATGGAGCCTTTGACCTCGGAACGGGGTCTCTGCCGGCAAAATCGCGCCGCTGCGCATCCAAGGCGTTGAGCGGACTGGCTTTGAATACGAATTACATCGCTCCCGGGATGCGTCCGTGTCCGGGCCGCCCGGGCGGAACTCAGTATACGTACCGCATGGAAAATGTGAAAAAGCCCTCCTCCAAATTTCTGATCATGGATTTCGGAATCAAATATGTCTACTGGCCCTGCAAGGGATCTCTTTACAGCTGCAGCGGAGGCGCGCACGGATATGCACCCGGAACCGGACGTTACAATGGATCTTGTGGCGGACATTTTCCGGATCAGTCTTCTGAGGAGTTCCGCGATTACATGGAAGGGCGTCATCTCGGGCTGAGCAACATCGGTTATATCGACGGCCATGGAGGGACGATCACCGCCAAGGACTTTGCCGAAGCCGTCCGCTATTCCCCCAATTTCACCAATGGCGGGAATCCCTTCAAAATTGTGGAGTGATTCGGGAAAATGACTCTGTTTGAACAGAGACGCAGAGCAAGGATGAATGAAGGAAGAAAAAAGAGAATCAACAAACATTGCGATTCCCGCCGCTGTGGTTGCTCTTCTTCCATTCTGTTTTTTTTATTGTCTGTGCCTCGCAGCCAGCGGCAAAAATGAAAATCTCCGGGAATCATCTCTTTGTTCTTTCTCCTCGTGCCCCTTCTTCTTCTGAATCGCCGGGACTGTTGTGATGAGGGGTACTTTTCGACTTTCTCCCGCCTGTATTCCATTGAGTTCATGCAGGTGCAAATGCTTCACGATTCCGGAGTGAAAAAAAGGGATGATCCTTTAGAATGAATGTCTTCTGGAAGGAGAGTGTGAAGCGGCTCTGGAATTGATTCGGAGGTCCGGCTTTTTTTTCGGTACTCCATGGGAGTCATGCCGAACTCGGAACGGAAGGCGCGGTGGAAATGAGGAACGTTCTGGAAGCCGGATTCCGCCGCGATCCCGGCGACGGTGTCATCACCGTACTTGAGTCTGCGTGCGGCGTATTCCAGGCGGTATTTGTTCAGAAGTTCCTTGAAGCGGAATCCTGTCAGTTCCCGGACGAGGTGGGCGGTCCGGCTGGGACTCAGATGCAGACTCCTGCTGAGGGTAGTCAGCGAAATTCCGTTGACGCATTCTCTGCGGATCAGGAAATGCACCAGTTCGCTTCTCGGAAGATCCTGAGCTCTCTGATCCAGGGCGGATGTCTGGTCCAGCCACTTTTCGAGACGTGCGAGCAGCTGCTGAAGTCCTTCATGGATCCGGAGAATTTCCTCTCTTGCGGTTTCGGGCGGGGCAGGGAGGAGACTTGGGATTTTGATCCGGTATCCGGAGTCGCAGACCGGAATTTCCGGCGGAAGATGTTCCGGCGCGCGGCGGATTCCGGCAAGCAGTAGACCCGAGATCCTGCCCTGATGATGAAGAGGGGCGGCCCATTCCAGAAAACCGGCATGGCAGATTTTCAGATAACCATCCGGATACTGCCAGTTTTTATCCCTGGAGTCGCGATTGTCGAAGTTGATGCATTTTTTTTCATATTCGGACTTGACCCGTACGCATTGGGGTTCGACATGAATGAATCTCTGCGGAAGCGACAGCGCAAGAAGATTGTCCCACGCATACACCGTCACATGCGTGTTCGACCACTGTTCAAAGCATTGGATTGCATTTTCTGGAATATTCAGAAGACTCATGTCAATTCTCCGGGAAAAGAGTGGCGACGGATATGCCCACCTCTCTTTAATCATAGCCCTGAACAGCTGTTTTTGCAAATAAAACAGCAGATCCGCACCATTTCTTTTTTCATTTTTTATGTATACTGTATAAAAAGAGATGAAGAACGGCGGCAAACTCCCATGGAGGGATTCCGCCGCAGATCGGAACAGTCAGAAACTGCAAAGGTGTTGTGGCAATGGAAAAAGTTCGGCTTCAGATGGACATGGAAATTCCGGTGATCGCGGAAGCGGATGTACTGGTTGTGGGCGGCGGCCCGGGTGGACTGGGGGCTTCCGTCATGGCCGCCCGTGCGGGTGCGTCCGTGATTCTGGCGGAACGCTGCGGAATTCTCGGGGGAATGGCTTCCCAGGGGGAAGTGACTCCTTTCATGGCGAATCATTACACCGTGGAGAAGAAGGAAGGGGAAGAAGTTTCCACTTATACCCTTGACAAACCAATCTATCCGGAATGGGTGGCGAAGATGGCTTCCTATCTGCCAGGAAACCTGCGCCGGGAATGCGAGGCGGACACGGAAGTGGCAAAATGGAGTTCGCGCATCCTTTCCAAGGACATTGCCCCGATGGCGATGGAAGATCTCTGCCTGGGGGCCGGGGTCCGGCTCCTGTATCATCACAATCTTGCCGGCGTACATCTGGAGAACGGGAAGATAGCCTGGGTTTATTTCACTTCCAAATCCGGCTTTGTGGCGATCCGTGCGAAAAATTATGTGGACTGCACCGGTGACGGCGATCTTGCCGTGATGGCGGGCTGTCCGTTTGAATTCGGCGGACCCAGCGGGAATTGTCAGCCGATGACCCTGTGTTTCAAACTGGACCATGTTGACCGGAAGAGAGTCCCGAAGAATCTGAGCGAACTGTACAATCAGGCAAAGGCGGCAGGAAAACTGGACTGCCCCAGGGAGAATGTGCTTTACTTCTCTTATTTCGATGAGGATGTGATTCATTTCAATACAACGCGCGTGATCCGGAAGTCGGGTGTGGACGGTCTGGAGCTTTCGGAGGCGGAGCTGGAAGGGCATCGTCAGTTCAAGGAATTTTTCCGCTGGCTGCGTTCGGAGGTCCCTGGATTTGAGAATGCGCAGATCCGTTCCATCGCTTCTCACATCGGAGTCCGTGAAAGCCGCCGGATCCTGGGGCTGCATTATCTCCGGCGGGAGGATTTCCGGAACCGGGCAAAGTTTGCGGATGCCATTGCCCGCTGCAATTATCCGATTGACATTCACAATCCGGACGGAACCGGAACCGAACATGAATTCATTCCGTCCAGTGATTATTATGAAATCCCTTACGGCTGTATCATTCCGAGGGGAATTTCCAATTTGGCTGTGGGCGGGCGTCCCATTTCAGTGGATCATGCGGTTCATGCCAGTTCCCGGGTAATGCCTCCGGCGTGTTCTGTGGGACAGGCCGCGGGCGTGGCGGCGGCGTTGTCTTCGGCGTCCGGGGTTACGCTCCCTGAACTGGACGGAAAACTTGTCCGGGCCAAACTGGTGGAAATGGGCGCTTTCCTGAACTGATCCGGCGAAAGACTGTTTTTTTTGAATCTTTCCGGGAGGGATTCCTGTTTGATCTGGAATCCCTCTTTTTTTGCAGAGAGGTGCTACAGTCGTGCCGGGCAATATATACAGGCAAGCAGACAAAAAAAGACTTGAGCATTTTGTGATCTTTTCAAGTGGAATCAGAGGAAAAAAAGGAGCTTTTTTCAGGGATTGTAAAGAATTACTTTTTTACTGTATAAACATACGATTTCAGTTGAAAATAGAAACGCAGCCGTCCAGAGTACGAGAGAATAAGTCCCCGCGACACCAAAACCTTTTGGAAAGGAAAAACGTGTTATGAGTCACAAAGTGATGCACGCCCTGCCTTTGACGCTTCTGGCGCTGTTTCCGTTCGTGGCCGGTGCCCAGGTTGAGAAACTCACCCAGGACGATCTGACCAGTTTCCGGCTCCAGCTGCCGGATGCAATTCAATCTGTGCCCTATGCCTTGAAAGTCTATCTTTCAGGCCTGCAGGGGAAAGATACTCCGGAAGACAGCAAGGCCATTGCCAATGGGGTCCGTGTAGCCAATGATTTGAAAAAGCTTTCGAGTCCGCCGTCCACGCTTCTCCATTACGCGGTTCCTCCCATGAGCGAACTTCAGCGCCTTCCGGATGCGTATCCGCTTGACGGGCAGGCCGGCGCCCCGGTCCGGATCATAGCCGCAAAAGATGAATATGAGCCGGGTTCGTTTGTGCTGTATCCGTTTTCGGATCTCGGGAAGGTGACACTGACACTTTCACCGTTCAAGAATGCGGAAGGGAAGGTTTTTCCTGCAGAGAATCTGGATTTGAAGGTAGTCAAAGTCTGGTATCAGAACGGGAACGGCTGGTACAGCTATTTCGGAGACACCGGACTCAAACTGACTCCTGAACTTCTTCTGAACGATGAAGACCTCATCCGTGTCGACACGGAGGAAGAAGCCAATTATGCACGTGAGAAGATCGGGAACACCGTGCAATACCGCTGGATCACCCCGTATCTGGAACTGGATTCGCGCTATGATGAGCATTTCCGCAGGTATGGGATCTTCAGTCCGATGAAGAAATCCTTTGCGGATGCGGAAACTCTTCAGCCGGTCACACTGAATGCCGGGCAATTCAAGCAGTTTTTCCTGACCGCGCATGTGCCGGCGGATGCCGTTCCCGGGACGTATCAGGGAGAAGTTGTATTGAGCCAGGGGAAACGTGAAATCGGGAAGATTCCTGTTACGCTGAAAGTTCTTCCGTTCACTCTTCCTTCCCCCAAATCCTATTTTGATCCGGAAAAAGACTATCTGACAGCCTCATACAGCTATATCAGTTTCGACCTGATCATGGCTGAAAACGGCGGAGACCGTGAACTTGCCGAAAAACAGTATCTCGAAGTCATGAAGAACCAGAAGGCACACAACCAGCTGATCCACTGGCTCCGCGGCGATATCGGACCCGAATTGAAACTGCAGATCGACCTTCTGAAACAGGCGGGAATGATGACCGATCCCCTGCTGGGCGGCGGAGTTCGGAATGGAAACGTCTATGAACTGGAAAACGGTGCGATTGTACGGCGTGACTGGTTTAAGAAGAATGCCGGGCACAACAATATCTTCCTGGGCTTTGGAGACGAACCGGGAGCTGGATGGCTCATGAATGCCCGTCCTGTTTTTGAGGCCTATCAGAAGGAAGGATTCAAATTCATCATTGCGGGCGGAGACGCCGTTTTCTACAAGACCGGGTATGTCTACGATTTTCATAATGTCGCTAAATTCCCGGAGGACGATTCCTCCACCAAGCTATGGAATCAGGTCAATCATGCATGGGTTGCCTGGTATGCCACTCACCATGTGGGGCCTGAAAATCCTGCGTTCAACCGCCGTCAGTACGGGATGGCACCTTATCTTTCCAATTACAGTGCCACGTGCAACTACGCGCATCATTTCGGGCCTTACAATGACCGTTCCACGACATACAAGCCGATGGTTCTGGCCTATGGTCAGTACAACGGCGTGATCGACACCCTCGCATGGGAAGGATATCGTGAAGGAATTGACGACATCCGTTACGCGACGCTGCTCAAACAGCTTGCCTTGAAGGCTGCGGAATCCAGTTCTGTCAATGTCCGTTATGCGGGGCGCAAAGCTCTCCAGTTCTTTGCCAGTCTGGATCCGACCTCTTCCGATCTGAACGCCACGCGCCTGGAAATGATCGACCAGATCCTCAATCTGCAGGACATTCTTGAAAAAAAATAAATGAGACAGAAGGAGTACAGCTCTATTATGAATAAAAACACCGCTTATGTTCTTTCCGCGGCGCTTGCCCTTTCTGTGTGCGGATGCAGCACTCAGACGACTTCGTCGCCCGCCGACTCTTCTTCCGGACTTTCCGTGCCCGGGGCCGCGGCTTCTTCCGGATCCATTGCCACCTTTTCCTTTTCTACTCTGCCGAAAGCGCCGCGCGAGGCCATTTCACAGAAAACGCCCAGGAAGCTGACTCCCGAACAGCAGAAGGCGGAGAGCGAGTTCAACAAGAAACTTTCCTCCGCGCGTCAGGAGATCAACCGCGGCAAATATGCGGAAGGGGAAAAGCTTCTGAAAGCTCTGGAGTCCGACACCTCTGTTTCAGGATCTCTTCGTCTTCAGGCGATGCAGGAGAGAGTGAATTCTCTTACGCGCCAGAACAAATATGCCGAGGCCCTGGATCTGAACCAGAAAATTCTGGAAAACAAGGATCTTGCTCCGGACCGACTTCTTTCCGTTCTGGATGCGAAACGGGTTCTTCTGGAGCGTTCCGGCAAATACGAGGATTCCGTACTGGCCGGGATTGCCATTCTTACACAGTGTCCGCTGACTCCGGCGCAGGAGAAATCCCAGCAGAATTCCATCATTCACAATCTTGCCCGTGCCAAACATTTTGATGCGGCCGTTTCCCTGATCCGTGAGCAGATGGCCGATCCGAACTGCACGCCGGAAGAAAAGGTGACTCTCTATGGAAACATCATCGGACATTATCAGACAGCAGGCAGTCTGGACAAAGCCTATGCCGTGACTCAGGAAGTCCTTTCCCTTCCCGGTTTCACCGGTGATGCGAAAGCGAACATGCTCCTCCGTTCTGCGGACATCCTGATGCGCATGAAGCCGCCGAAACCCGCCGATGCCGACCGGATTGCTTTGCAGATCACCGAAGATGACGCCTATTCCAATTCGGCTCGGATCCGGGCCTTGACTTCCATGGCGAACCGGGTGCTTTCCGACAGAAAAGCCGTGACGGAGCCTGTGATCTCCGCCAGTGAGAAACTTCTTGGATCCGCCAGCCTTTCGGATCTGGAAAAAGCCCGTCTTCTGGAACAGATTTCCAAAGTGGCGAAAAAAGACAGCGCCTCCAGCGGGAAAATGCTGGAAAGCGCACAGGCGATTCTGGCTCTTCCCTCTCCGGACGGAGCTTCCTCCTCCGCGAATTCTGAGATGAACAGAATCAAAATTGCTGCTTCCTGGACAATTGCCGAACACCAGGCATTGAACGGGAAAATGGATGAGGCAATGAAAACGGTCCGTATTCCTCTCCAGCTGAAGAATCTGTCCACGGAGAATGTCATATCGCTTCAGAGCAACATAGCGCGTCTTTATCAGTGGCAGCGCAAGCAGGCTGAAGCCATACAGGCGTATCGCGCCATATTGAAGACGGATTCTTCTCCCTCTACAAAGGCTCGTGTGAACGGTCTTATTGCGAAGCTGCTTCTTTATTTCAATGATGTGGAGGGAGCCGCCAAGGTCTACCGTGAAAGTGGAGATCCGCTTGGCGAGGCGAATGTGTATCAAAAGAACGGAGAACCGGAGAAAGCCCGTGAGATAGCGCGTAAAATTCTGGAGGACGAAAAACAGTCTCTCAAGGATCGCAGCCGTGCCTACGAGTTTTTCATTTCTCCGGATGCCGAATCCAGGAAGCTGATGGAAAAGTACCTTTCTTTGTGGAAGTCCACGAAGCCGAACGGCTATCTTTTCTTCAATCAGCTGCGGACGGCCATGCAGTATGCGGATTATGGCTTTGCACTTCGCTGTGCGGAAATTCTCAGTGATCTGGATTCGCACAAGAAGGATTTCTTTACACATTTGTACCGGGTGAATGCTCTTGCCGGGCTTGGCAGACTTGCTGAAGCGGGAAAACTGGCGGGAGAAGAAGCATTGAATCCAGCATTCAAGCCGTCCGAACGCTATCGTCTTGCTCTGACCTCTGCCGCGCTTCTGACGCCGGAGCATGCCGGAGCGCTTCAGAAAGCCTTCAAAGCGGTGGATGAAAAATCACAGGATCGTGCTCTTCTTTCCAACAAGGAAATCAGCGATGCCATCATCAAGGCCGGCCGTACGGCAATGATTGCGAATAAGCCTGTGGTGGCGAAAGATATATACAAGGTGTATGAATCTCTGTACGTTCCTCAGGAGAAGAAGCGCTATGACGTCGGATACAGTGAAATTCCTGTCTCCGGGATTGTTGCGTGGGAAGCATTGAAAAATCAGCCTGAAAAACAGCTGATGGACCGCAGTTACGGCGGAAACATGGATTTTCTGGTGACGGATGTCTCCACCGGCAACCGCGGCGGCGGCATTGGAAGCGCCGGGGAGGACGGGAAGGCGAAAAAGCGCTATACCGAATTTTCCGCTCTCGCGGATGTGAATGGCGTTCATTTTCTTTTCCACGCCTACGACGACCGTGCAAAGGAAGTGGAGGCCCGTCTTCTGGGTGCCGGATCCTATGAGATTTATCTTGCGCCCGGGACGAATCAGCCCTATTTCTGTGTTCTTCCGAATCTTCAGACCGGCGATTCCGGCCTCTGGCAGACCACCTACAACAACGAGCATCATCGCAGACCGAAGCTGACGGACGGCTCCTTCCGGACAGAGCACGTCTTCACACCCGACGGATATAAAACCTATTTCTTCTTCGACTGGGATCTTTTCTATGACAAGATCCCGGACAAGGGAGATCTCTGGGATTTTGAAAACATCCAGTGGGGCAGAGACGGCGGATTCTCCTGGAACGGAACCAAAACCATTCATGGCCGTTCCACCTGGGGGAATCTTGCCTTTGATCTGACAGAGGCGCAGAAGAACGCCATCAGGCGGAAGATCATCTTCAAGGCTCTCTCCGATTATAAATCGGAAAAGGTGACCAGCGGTCGGAAAGCGGGAATCATTGATTTCTGGCGCGATCCGGAACTCGGGGATCCGGATTTCTATGAAAAGGTTGTGGCGCCCTATGTCGCGGAACTGGACAAGTACATTCCGCTTGTCAAGGCGGATATGAGCGACGAGGATGTCAAAAAAGTCTTTTCCGAAGCGGTCCCCGGCTGGAAGGAAATCCGTTTCAAACTGGATGAGATGCGCAGAAAATATCTGGAGGAGAAGTTGAGCCGCTGAGCCGGACGATTTTTTCTCCGGACAACAGTCAGAGACTGAAAACCCCCTCTCTGCCGATGAATTTTCCGGCGGGGAGGGGGATTTTGTTTTTTCAGTATTTTTTTCTGATTGGAGCGGTAGCTGTGGCGGAAGAATTTCAGAGGGAGTTTCATCCGGACAGATCTGAAAAGGCTCAGTTTTCCTGCGTGGCAGGCATTCTCATTTCTTCCTTTTTTTCCTCTTCTCTGAGGAGTCATCCATATTCTATTTTGTGAGGAACTTCAGGAGCTTGAGTCTTTTATCAAGACCGGGAGGATAACGCATGGGCAGGTCGATCCATGCGGCTTTTTCCATGACGGGCTTATAATGAGTGAAGGTATCGAAACTCCAACGTCCGTGATAGGCGCCCATTCCGCTTGCGCCGACACCGCCGAACGGCATGGATGCGTTGAGCAGATGAGTGATGGTTTCGTTGACGCAGACTCCGCCGGATGATGTTTGATTGAGGATCTGATTCAATGCTTTTTTTGCGGAGGAGAAATAATAGAGAGCCAGAGGTTTCGGGCGTTTGTTGATGAAACGGATGGCTTCCTCGATACAGGAAATGCTGATGACGGGAAGAAGTGGGCCGAAGATTTCCTCCTGCATGAGGGGTTCATCGAGTCTGGGATCGTCGATGATGGTGGGTGCGATGAACCTTTTTTCTCTGGAGGAGTCGATATGCCTTCCATCTGCGAGACGGAGGAGCCTGTCGAAATGTTTTTCATTGACGATTTGAGGGTAATCCTGCGAACGGATGGGGTCGTCTCCGTAGAATTTCCGGATTTGAACACGCATGAGGTCGATGAGTTTCTGGCGGACGGACTCATGAACCAGGAGATAGTCTGGTGCGACACATGTCTGCCCGGCATTGAGGAATTTTCCCCATACGATGCGTCTTGCGGTCAAAGAAAGATCCGCATCATTATCGACGATGCATGGGCTTTTTCCTCCGAGTTCCAAAGTTATGGGTGTGAGGTTTTCAGCGGCGGCGCGAGCGACAGCTTTACCGCCTTCGGTCCCACCAGTATAGAAGATGTAATCGAAATGTTCTTTCAGGAGAGCCCTGGATGTTTCGATTCCGCCGATGCAAACGAAAGCCTGGTTGTCAGGGAAGACATTGGAAATGATTTTCTGGATGACAGCAGCCGTAGCGGGGGCCTGTTCAGCGGGTTTGAGGACGACACTGTTTCCGGCGGCGATTGCGCCGACGAAAGGGGACATCATGAGCTGAAAGGGATAGTTCCATGCCGAGAAAATAAGGACAGTCCCATAAGGTTCAGGAGAGATCATTCCTTTTGCGGGCATGTTGAGAGGAGACACTCCGACTTTTCTGAGTTTTGTCCAGCGGGGGAGTTTTCTTGTGAGCATGGCGATGTCTTCGAGAACGATGGAAGTTTCCGTTGCACATGCTTCGAATTTGGATTTTCCGAGGTCCTCATAAAGAGCGCGGAAGATTTCCTCTTCATGTGATTTGATGGAGAGAGCGAGATTTTTGAGAGCTGCTATTCTGTCTTTTGTTTCAGGTCTGGGAGATTTTTTTTGTTTCTGAATGATTTCCTGAATATTCATGATGAGAACAACTCCGTTTCTGAAGGTGAGGGTGTGGCATGAGAACAAGTTGGGGGGGGAATCTATTTCCGGCAAGTAGATTTGTCAAGGGGAGAATCGAGTCTTGGAGTTTATATGGGGGAGAAAAATCCCGGAATATTTTTCGGGGGAGCGCCTTGAAAAATAAGGAAAAAGGAGTACATTTAAGAAATCGCCGCTGGAATACCTAATACGGAGAGATGCCTGAGTGGCCGAAAGGAACGGTTTGCTAAACCGTCGTACGGGTCATACTGTACCGCGGGTTCGAATCCCGCTCTCTCCGCCATTTATTTTTCCCCTTCCGATTTCTGGTAAAAAGAGAATCTTTTATTCAAAAGCGCTAAAAGTCGT
>CAKUDG010000035.1 GCA_934644965.1 uncultured Victivallales bacterium
AGTTGCAATTGGCGAATTTTTTTCAGAGCCCGTGTCGGGCTGCCGGCAATATCGCCTTGAAGGCGTGGTGCATACCATCGGCTAAGCCGGTGGTTTTGATTTTTTTCGTTAAAAGCCTCTCATCGACCGGCTGTCGAAAAGACTTTCCCTTTCGGGAATGAGAATGGAGGGAGGTGGCAGATTGCTGCTTTTCCCTTTCAGGACGGCGCCCGTTTCCAGATTTCCGGCGGCGAGGCTGTTCAGCTGTGAGATGCAGTCTTCATAGGCGTCCCTGATTTTTTCCGGTATGCGGGATGCGGGTGAGCGCTTGTAGAGTTCGTATTCTGCGATCCGGAATGCCCATTCGGAGACGAGGGGGGTCTTTTCGAGGGGAGTTTGAAATCGAGCTGAAGCGAATCCGTCGACCAGAGCTTCCGCGCGTTCGATGATGCCCTCCGCCAGTGGCTCCTGTTCGGAAGAAGGGACCGCACAGAGACTTTGAAAGCGTTCGCTGCCGACCCGCTGTTCGAGTTCTTGGACTGAGATGTAATTTCCCATGAGAAGAAATTCCTGTTTGTGAAGAAATGGGAATGGAAAGGGAACGCGCGGCATTGCGCTTTTTTCGGTTCCGTTTTCTGATTCGTTTTTTGATTTGTTTTCTTTCCCGTTTTCCGCTCCGCATTTTTTTCCCCGTGACTATTTCTTTGGATTCCAAGTTGAGGAAAGGCCAGGGGGGCGCCCGGAGGGAGGGGGAGGAGGAGAGTTCCTCATGCCGGAAATGGATATGAGGAGAAGAAGAGCTCCGGGAGCCCCCCTGTGGCAGGGACGGGCAGGAAGGGGAGGCGGAAAACGGGAGAGCCCGAGGAGAGAGACTACTCAGAGGGAGACTCCGCCCCTGCAGATGAGATGTGGGAAGGCAAGGAAGGCTTCTCCGCGTGCGTCGGTGCCGTAGACGTATTCCTTCCGGCAGAAGACGTTTTCGTCATTCTCCCTGTCGAGAGAAGTCAGGACGGGTTCCTTTCTCTGCTGTACGAAGACCGGTTTGACGACGCCGTGAGTGCATGCGAGGAACCAGAGATCTTCCCTGTCCGCCCCGCTGAGTTCGGGAAGGACAAGCAGTTCCGCGCTTCCGTTCCACGGGTTGTCCGTTGCGCCGACGCCGCTGCTTCCGAGGGCCTTGAGCTGGAGACGGTCCTTCAGGATTCCGAAGGCGGTCTCCTCGTTTTTGGGGCCGACGATCAGGAGATCGGGCACGACGCAGAGGCTTTTCCCATTGTGAGCGCGGTATTCCATCATGGTTCTTCTTGCGGCGGCGTAGTTTGCGGAACTGAGGGCGCCGGAAACGACGTTGGAAAGCGTATGGGAACCGTACTGACGGGAAGCGGAGAAGAAGGGGAGTCCGTCGATCCAGCTGCTTTCTCCGAGAAGGGCTTCGACCGCGAGATCCTGCCAGAGTTTTCCGGCGTTGTATCCCATCTGTGCGATGAGAGTGCCGTAGATTCCGAACTGGTCGTCCTCGATATCGTTCCGGGAGATGGCGATGCTGTCTTCAAAGTCCCGGTTGACGACTTCGATCTTTCTGGTGGAGAGATTTTTGATCTGGCGGTCTCCGAGCCATTCACGCATTCCGCCGAACTGTTCGAGGAAGGGATAGACATTGGAAGCGGAATTGGAACGGATGACGCCGCAGAATTTCTGCCAGGTGTCCGGGACCTGTTCAAACCCTTCCATGAAGTTGAGATGGAATCCGGTGAAGAGGCTGTCAAGATTTTTTCTGTTGATTTCCATGATGTAATGAATTCTCCTTTGCGAACTTGGATCCGATCGGCCTGTGTCAGGCGCCGGTGGAGGCGGAGGTTGAGGTGGAGGTGGGCGCGAAGAAGTGATTGCCGACTTCGACAATGACTTCCGTGGAAGAAAGAATATCGCGGAGAATGCCGCAGGGAATCTTGTTGGTGCCGCCGTTTTTCCCGACGGTATGGTCGTCGACGACATAGACGATGCTGTTGATGTCCGCGGCTCCGAGCGCATCGCCTGATGCGGCGTTGTCATAGATGAACATGCCGGATTTGACAATGATTTTCCCGTTTACCGTGAATGCGTCCGCCCTGCCGATGACGACAAGATTCGCCGTGTCCGACGCCGGCACCGCCTTCCCTGCCGCATTCAGCGCTACAATGGCTCCGGGATGAATGACGGATCCTTCTGCGATTTCTTTGACTCGGTGGAGGTTCAGCGCATTGCAGAAAACCTCCCTGGTGTTCCGTTCTGATGTGAGGGCAGCCATGCTTATTCGGCTCCTTTCCTGGGGTTGAGTTTGTTTCTGTCGATACCGAGAAGCCTGAAAATTTCAAGCTCCTGTCCGGTGAAATGAGTTTGGGTGAGGGGCGGGGCCGCCGCCGTGCCGGGTGCCGCTTCCTCGATGCCGGAATTGTCGGGGACGGCTGCAGGAGCGGAACGGGCCCAGTCGCGGAAGGCTTCCGGATCGCGGAGTGCGAAGCGTTTTGCCCAGGGACGGCCGGATAGCGGAATTTTTCCGTCGGCAAACGCTTCGGTGACAAGTTCTTCAGCTCTGCGTTCGGCCAGTTCGGATTCGAGGGCAAGTTTTGCTTCTTCGGGAAGCATGCGGGCGATTTCGTCGGAGGCGGCTTCCAGATCGGAGAAATGATGGGCGCGGAGAAAGGCGTCGAGTTTGTTCCGAGTTTCGATCAGCGAGCAGACGGTGTCCAGAATTGTCTGGATCCGTTCCGCCTCCTCCGCCTTCTCCGTCACGGAAGAGGAAGAATCCTTCTCCTCCTCTCCTTCCGTACAGAGACTCAGCAGATGCCTCAGGTGCCGGATCAGGCGTTCCGCGCAGTTGCTTTCCTCTTGTTGTTGTTCTTCTTCTTCCCCGGAAGAAGCGGAGCTCCGATTCTCCGGAAGCTGACTTCCGGTATCACTTTCCGGATTGTTTTCCGGATTCCGCTTCCGGGATCCGTCCTCCGGAACAGAGGCGTGCATGAGGGGGGATCCGGGGGAGGAACTTTCCTCCGGATGAGCGGAAGAGCTTTCCGCAGGAAGGGTGTTGGCGGAGTCTTTTGCGGTAAGCGGGAGGGCATTGTGCAGAGCGGGATGATTCGTCAGTGCCACGGAATGAAGAGAAGAGATGTGTTCACCGTCTTCCGTGAAATACAATGTTGGTGAAAAATAGCGGTATTCCTTATTCCGGATGTATTCCGCGGCCTCTTCGGTCCAGCATTTGATTCTTGCGAGCAGTCCTTCGGTGCATTTTTCCAGGGTGCCGATCCATCCTGCGGCGGGGGCTTTGGAACCGGAAAGAGATTGATGTTCAAAATCAATGACCAGATCTCGCCCGCGGGTCTGGAAATCGGAGATGATTCTGTCGGCGTCCTTTTCGGAGAATTCAAATTCACCGCGGATGCCGTCCCTGGTGAACGGGATCTTTCCGTATCGGATCAGCAGAAGGGAATCGGGAGGCGGAGAGAGCTTCTCCGGTTCAGGAATCGTTGTATCCGCTCCTGGGAGAGGCGGCGGAGCAGAGGGCGGAAGGACGCGGAGTTCCCCGGCGTCGAAACAGACGAGAATCTTTTCTTTCATCATAAAACCTCCTCCGGAAGATCCGGTGTTGTATTGCTTTTCTTTTCGAGAGAAATTCCGAATGTTTTCATGATCCATTGCGGGTCGGCGCGGAAGCCGGATTCCGAAAGGAGCCGGACGATCTGGGCCTTTTCCAGGAGATTTTCCGGAGAGGAATAGTCCAGATGGAAATGAAGGGTTCCTTCGGAGCCGAAAAGCCAGCGTTCGAGCGGATGGAGAATCTGCATGTCGACAGATTCCATCAGGCTCCGGCAGTCGGCTTCGATGAGATCGCGTCTGACATTTTCCTGCTGCTGCCCCTTGCTGAATCCGGAAGCGTCCCCGCTGCTTGCGGTCTGTCCGAGAATCAGGAGCGCACAGAGCCTGTCAATGTAATCCATCCACGACTGGTAGTCGTTTGACGACGAACCCGAAGAGGAACTGAGGACCTGCATTTCCGCTCCTTCGCTCAGCAGTCCGACTCCGTCGGAACCCATTTTTGAAAGCGAGTTCATCACGGCGGAACGCAGTTCTTCCGATTCAAAGTCCTCCCGTCTGATTTTAGCGGCAAGGAAGGGAATTCCATAGCGTTCCAGATATCGTGCGCGGTCGCGCATGGCGTAATGTTTGAAGAAGTAAACCCAGAGCAGCGGGCGGAGCAGGCCTCCGCGGGGGGGAGAACCGCTCTTCAGGCAATGCACGTGAAAGACAAACTGAAACGGATGATAGGACGAAAGCGCTTTCTCCTGTCCCGAAAGAGTCAGCAGCGCCGGATTCCCCGACAGATCAAAGACCCAGTTTTCCGGCAGAATCCTCTTGAACTCCCGGATTCCCGCGCCGCCCTTTTCCCAGACAATGGCCGCTCCGGAATAACCGAATGCAAGTGCGTCCAGAAGATGCCGGAGAAGAGCGTGTATTCCGGCTTTCTTCAGGATGGATTCGGCTTCGCCGGCCTTGACGGAATCCTCTCCCTGCACGGACCAGTCGCAGGAAAGCACTGAAAGAATGCGTGTCTGCATGTGTGCGGCGATTGCAGGTTCTTTTTCCAGCATTTCCCGGAAAAGGCAGGCAAGGCCGGAACTGCTTCCGCGGTCCGCATCGGAGAGCAGTTGTCGGAGAGTGTCCGCACTCAGGCGCCATTCTCCGTTTCGTCCCCAGCTCGCAATGAATTCATCGAATTCCGCGCCTCTTCCTGAAGGAGCCGAAACCCCGTACCTGCGCCGGCGTTCTTCCGGAGAGAGTTCTCCCGCAAAACGCGCCGCCGCAAAACGTGAAATGTGATTGCCTTGAAACATGACTAAGCAGCTCCTCGTTTTTTTTCAGGTGTTTCATTCTGGCGCATGCGTCAAATAAACGATGCGCTTTTTCCCCTTTCTTTTTTTCTGGCAGCACCGGAAAAAGCAAAAAAGAGGGGAAAAAGGAGGAGAAAGAAAAAGAAAAATGGAAAGAAGAGTGGAGGGAGGGAAAAGAGGAAAAAGGAGGGAAAAAGGAAAGGGAGGAGCGCTTGCTTTTTCCTTCTTCTTATTGATAATTCATGGATTCCTGTCAGATCAGTTCGCCCGCGAGCGTGTTCCAGAAAAGGAGGCCTTTGTGCGTGGGGCGGACAGTGTCTGACGACAGTTCGAGGAGGCCGTCATTCGCGCAGCGCTCGATGTCCCGTGCAAAGCAGTCCCAGGTGATGCCTCCCGAGGCATCACGGAACTCCTCTGCGCGCCATCCCCGGAGGGTCCGGAGGCCCATGACAAAAATTTCCCTGGCTCTTTTTTCTTTCGGGAGGGGATCGTTTTCAGGGGCGGCTCCGGAAAGCCAGCGGGAGAGAGAGGATGGCTGGGTGAAACGCAGTGTTCCGTCAAAGGAGGCCGCGGCGGGTCCGAGTCCGAGAAGGGTGTCTCCGTGCCATACATTCTGATTATGACGGCATTCCCGGGAGCTCGAGGCGTAATTGGAGATTTCGTAGCGGGGGAGTCCGGCTTTGCTGAGCAGGATGTCTCCTGCGGCTTCCCACATGTCGGCTGCGGCTGCGTCGTCGGGGAACATCTCCGCATTTTTCCGGAACAAGCTGCTCAGACGGCTTCCCTCCTCCAGAGAAAGGGAATATGCCGAAAGGTGATCCGGTTTCAGGGCGGCAGCCTGTTCGAGATCGTCAGTCCATTCTTCAAGCGTCTGTCCCGGAATGGCGTAAATCAGGTCGATTCCGATATTCCGGATGCCGACGCTTCTCCAGAGGGAAAAGGCAGGTGACACCGAACGGAGATCTCCGCTTCTCCGCCCAATCCTCCGCAGATTGTCCGGCCGGAAAGACTGAACGCCCATGCTGACCCGGTTGACGAATCCGGCGGCGGCTTCCGCCTTCGCTTCCGTCAGGGTTCCGGGATTGCATTCCATGGAAATTTCCGCATCCGGAAGGATGTCTGCAAGGGCGCGGATACGTCCGAAGAGGCGTTTCAAAAGGGAGGCGGGCAGAAGAGTGGGGGTGCCTCCCCCGATGTAGATGCTGCGGAACGCCTCGCAGTCCGGTAGTGCCGCCTCCAGATGGCGTGAAAGCTGATCCAGCCACTGTTCCATTTTTTCCGGCGAAGCGTTCTCCAGAGAATAAAATGCGCAGTAGGCGCATTTGCTCCGGCAGAAGGGGACGTGTATATACAGATTCCGGAATTTCATTCTGCAAGCGGAAGATAGACTTGGAAAACCGTGCCCTCCCGTGCGGACGAGGTGAAACGCAGATAGCCGGAAAGATCCTTGACCTGTTCCAGAACCGCGGGAAGCCCCAGCCCGAGATGAGTGGAATCCTTGGTGGAGAAGAAGGGTTCAAAGATCTTTTTCAGATTTTCTTCCGGAATGGGAGCGCCGTTGTCGCGGACGGAAATCAGGCAGTAGGTGGATTCCCCGACAAGAAATTCATCCCTGAAAGCCGCGTCAGCCTGATATTCCGAAACAGAGACGGCAATCGTCTTCTGGGAAGGTTCCGTCTCAGCAGCTTCCTCCTCCCCGGAAGAAGACGTCAGCGCTTCCGCCGCATTGCTGCAGAGATTCATGACAATCGCTTCGACTTCCTCCGAAGACGCATGCACCGGAAGCGGTTTCTCCGGAAGGGAAAGCTCCAGTTCAATTTCACTCGGCAGAGTTTCCCTGCAGGTGTTCAGGACATCCAGGACAAGAGGGGGAATATCGACTTTCCTCCTTCTGGCAGAGGGATCTCCCCGGAATCCCGGAAACATGGCGTGAAGCCTCCGCAAGAGCGCGTCCGCCGTCTTGTAGGCACTTTCCGCGGCCTCGGCGGCCTGGGACGCGTTCGGATCCTCTTTCAGAAGGGATAGGTAGGGGGAGAGGGAGTTCAGGACGTCATGAAGATCCTTCCTGATGCCGGCGGCAAGATTCCGGAGAACTTCCATTTTTCTGGAAAGGATTTCCTTTTCATCGAGCATATCGTCGGAAGTGATGTCGTCGATCGAAAGAATCACAAAGGAAGGCTTTCCCGTTGGCCCCGCGACCGGGGAAAAGAAAATGTTGACGGTGCGTTCACGTCCTTTGTCCACAGATATCTTTTCCCGTTTCTTTTCCTTTTTCGTTCCGGAATGCAGAGCCGCCTCCATCTGAAGCTGATACGGTTTCAGTTCCGGAATCAGCATGAAGAGATTCCGTCCGGAGATGGCGGAGGGATTCTTATAAAAGAAATTCGCGGCCTTTTTGTTGAAATCCATAATGTTGCCGTCTTTGTCCAGAGAGATGAGGACGGAGTCGATTGCTTCCACGAAGGCCTGAAGTTTCTGCTGTTTCCCTGTCAGGCGTTTTTCCAGAGAACGGCTGATCCGGTCATAGCGGAACAGAATCCCGTAGGAGATGGCACAGCCTATGCAGAGGATGACCATCAGAATCAAAAAGAGAATCTGAACCGTCACATTTCGGTTGTCGATGGTTTCTTCGAGATCCTCCACGAAAACCGCAAGTTTCCGCAAAAGAAGTTCAGAGGCGTTGTCAAAGGCTTTTTCCAGGTCTGCCGTGTCTTCGGAATCTCCGGAAAGATGCTGGTAATTTTCTCCGAGAATCCTTTTGAATTCAGCAAGTTCTGTATCAATGTTCGCTTTCGGTTCGATTTCCTTCAGATGGGCGGCGGTGGCGGCGGCTTTGTTCAGGCGCGCCCAGAGAGCGTCGGGGCTGTGGTCCCGGTAACCTGAGGCCATTTCCCTGAACATCAGATTGACCTGGAGAATTTCCGTCTCAAATTTTCTGGCAGTCGTGTTCAGATCCGCAAATTTCCCTCCCAGTCCGCGGACCGCGAAGAAGGAAAGAAGATTGATCCCGATGACAATGAGAAAGATCAGCCCGATCAACAGATAAACCGTTCCGAAAAACTGCCGGAATGTACCCTTGCTCCTGTCCATGTTTTCTGCTCCCTGTTTTTGATGAGTAGTGACGTAGTAGTCGTGGTGGTCAAGGCAATGTTTTCATTTCGTTACACACTCTCTGCCGGAGCGGGAAAACATTGCGGGGGGAGAGACTCTCCCGTGACTGACAAACGGCTCTCCGGAAAGGGGAAATCCGTTGTTTCCGGCTTTGTTCCCGGCTTTTCATCTTCTTCATCTTGTCACAGACGTCATAACGGCTGCTTTTGATTATAATAAACCGATGGGAAGCAAAATCCAGAAAAAATTAGGAAATAGAAGTGTTTTTTTATGCTTTTTCCCTCTTTTCAGAGTCTTTTTGGGAATTTTTTTTCGTCTTTTTTCGGAATCCGGAGGAACTTTTTCAGAAAGTTTCCTGTCAAAGAATGATTGAGCAATTATATTTTTCTGAACTTTTCCATCAGGAAGGATGGGTATCATCATGGGATGCGGGCGAGCTTTGATCTGTCTTCTGCTGCCTCCTCTTGCTGTTCTTGACAAGGGATGCGGCGCGGTTCTTCTGACCACCGTCCTCTGGCTCTGCGGATGGATCCCGGGAACTATCGCAGCCATTATTTTCTGTTCCCAGAACGATGGTCACAACAATGACGGGAACGGAGGAACAACGGAATAAGGGGGAAAAGGGATCTTTCAGTCCGTCGTCACACGAGTCCCCTTCCCCCGCTCCTTTTTCCCCATTTTTCTCTGCTGTCTGCGGCGCTTCCTTCTTTTCCGCATTTCCGAGTCCGCCGGATCCGGATGGCCGGGACACTGAATTTCATTCACGGAGAATTTTCATCCACCATTCCTTCCCTGAAGATTGCTCCCCGACCCGCCGCAGGCGTGCGGAAGGGGCCGGATGCATGTTTGCGCAGGGGGAGGATACACCCATTTCTGCTGTTTCTTCATCGTGTGCAAAGGGGGGAAAAGTGAAGAGAGACACTCATTCTTCTCCCCCCAACAACGCTTCCCCCCGCCGCTGTTTCTCCAGGCTCTGCGGACGGATTCTCCGCCGGAAGCTGTTTTCGGGATTTCCGCTTGAAAAAAAGAAACAGCCCGTGTACATTCCTCCTTTCCTGATCATAAACGGTGTGAACAGAAAATTGAATTCGGACGGCAACGCGGGGAGCGTGAAAGTGGGAAAACGTATTCTGGACGGGATCGACTCTCCGGAAGCATTGAAGAAACTCACGATGGATGAGCTGAATCAGCTTTCCCGGGAAATTCATTCTGAAATCATTGAGGTGGTTGCCCGGAACGGAGGGCATCTTGCGCCGAATCTCGGAGTCACGGACCTGACAATCGCGCTGCACCGGGTGTTCGATATGCCGCGGGACAAAATTATTTTCGATGTCGGGCACCAGTCCTATCCCCACAAACTTCTGACAGGCCGCCGTAAGGAATTCCATTCCATCCGCAAGGAGGAGGGTCTTTCCGGCTTTACGAAAGCCGATGAATCTGCCTTTGATCCCTTCGGAGCCGGCCATGCCGGGACGGCCATTTCCGCAGCAATGGGGTTTGCCGCCGCCCGGGACCTGAACGGGACGGATGAACATATTGTGGCTCTGCTCGGAGACGGTGCTCTCGGATGCGGCATTTCCCTGGAGGCAATGAATAATGTCCGATCCAGCTGCCGCAATCTGATTATTGTTCTCAATGACAACAAGATGTCGATTTCGAGAAGCACGGGGGCGATTCCGAACTATCTCAACAGCATTATCACAGGCCGCAATTACAACCGTTTCAAGGCATTTACAAAGATGTCCATTGAACGTCTTCCCGGGGGCGGCGAAATTGTGGGAAGCATTCAGAAGTTGGAGACCTCTTTGAAAAGTCTTTTTGTTCCGGGGCTTTTTTTCGAGGCAATGGGCTTGCGTTACATCGGCCCCATCAACGGGCATCAGCTTCCGGAACTGATCGAGACCTTTGAACGGGTGAAAAAGTTTAACCGTCCCGTTCTGGTACATGTTATTACGGAAAAGGGACATGGGTGCGAGTATGCGAAGGATGCTCCGGAGAAGTTTCACGGAGTTTCCAGCTTCAATCCGGAAAACGGAGCACTGATGGCGCAGGGGAAGGGAGAGACGTTTTCCTCTGCATTCGGAGAAGAACTTGTCAGGCTTGCGGAAAAAGATTCCCGGATCGTCGGGATCACGGCGGCCATGTGTGCCGGAACGGGGATGACTTCCTTTGCTGCGAAGTTCCACGACCGCTTTTTTGATGTCGGGATCGCCGAGGAACATGCCCTGGTGTTTGCGGCGGGACTGGCCGCGGCGGGGAAGCGGCCGGTTGTCGCCATCTACGCAACTTTTCTGCAGAGGGCTCTGGACTGTGTGTTTCATGACATCTGCCTTCAGAATCTTCCCGTTGTGATCTGTGCCGACCGTGCCGGCATCGTGGAGGACGGCCCGACGCATCACGGAATTTATGACCTCTCCTTCCTGCAGGCGATGCCGAATCTTTCCATCCTGGCGCCCCGGAATGAACGCGAACTGGAAAGGATGCTGCAAAAGGCGCTTGAACAGGAAAAACCTGTGCTCATCCGCTATCCGCGCGGAGGATCGGGAATGACGGCTCCGGGAGGAGATCCTCCGCAAATTTCCCCGCTGGAATGGGGCCGTGCGGAAATCCTCCGGACAGGTTCGGACCTGGCAATCTGGACCTTCGGACGCGAAGCCGTGACGGCCTTGAAGGCCGCGGATCTGATCCGGGAAAAAACCGGCCGGGAAGCCGCCGTCGTGAACGCCCGTTTCCTGAAGCCTTTCGACCGCGCGCAACTGGAAGCTCATGCGGCACTCATGCCGATTGTTACGCTGGAGGACCATGTCAAAACCGGGGGGCTCGCCTCAATTGCGGAATCTGTCCTGGCCCGGATTCCTCATCACGGGCTTCTGAGCTTCGGATGGAAAGCGGAAGACATCGTCCAGCACGGATCACCGGATTCCCTCCGGAAAAACCATGGCATGTCTGCGGAACAGATTGCCGAAAGCGCGACGAAGCGCTTCTTCTCTCCGGAAGACGGCCATTCGGCAATCTTGGATTCTTCCCCTGTCCGTAACAGCCCGGGGAAAAAGGATCCGTAAGAGAGAGATGGGAATGAAAGAGGGTAGTGAAACGAAAGAAGAATGCTTCTCTTTTCCCCCTTTGCAACATATTGAAAGAATAGTTGAATTTGACGATTCCGAGGAAGAAGGGTTCCCCTCTGAATGCTGAAAGTTCCCTGATCCCTCTCCGCCTCCTTCTGAAACAGATCCTTGAAAGACATTCCGGACTTTGCCATCCCATTCAGACCGGGGCTGTAAAATGAAAAACTTCGATTGATTTGAAAGTGTCTTCATGATATAGTACTGTACACGCCCAGAAAAAAGAGAACAGAGTAGCCGTACCCTCCCGGCACTGATGACCAGCGGCAGAACGCAAATGAAACGAAATCGGATGACTCCCTCATGACGGAAGACACCACAGGAACAGCAACGGCAATCGGACGTTTTCGCCTGGAAATCATTTCAGGTCCCTTGAAAGGCACGTTCTATCCCATTCTGGATAAAAAAGTCACGGTGGGAAGATCGCTGGAGGCCGATATCTGCATAGACGACATTCTGATTTCCCGCCAGCAGTGCATTCTGACCTTCAGCGGAGGCCACTGGTTCATTGAGGATGCCGGCAGCACAAACGGCACCTGGCTGGTCGGACAGAAACTGAAAAGCCGTGCCCTGCTTCCGATCAATACGCCGGTACGAATCGGGAAAACCATGTTTGAGATTTTCGATCTTACGCGGGACAAAACGGAATTTACCGGCAGAGACTGGCGGATTCTTCTGAAACTTTCCGGGGATCAGATCGTGGACGAGATGGATTCTCCGGAAGCGTATGATTTCGGGGGGACAGGGAGCGTGACGCGCCTGCTGGACGGGCTTTACCATTTCCAGAATACGATTGCCGGAGTGCAGGACGAACAGGAACTGCATCCGAAAATGCTTTCCTCGCTCTGCCGTATCATGCCGGACTATGACGTGTATTCGCTGACCTATGATATTGAGAAATCACAGTTTGCCATCAAGGCGTCGCGCAATGCCGCGGGTTCTCTGAAGAATCCTTCGATTCAGGATCTGAATCTGGATCTGGTGGATTATGTGAAGGAGACCCGGGAATCGGCGGTGTTTCAGAGCGAGCAGGAGAAATGCGTCATTATTCTTCCCATGCGCGGGAAACAGCAGCTGAACGGGATTTTCTATCTGTCCGGGCTGGCGAGCCGGATGCGTACTCTGAGCGGAGAGGAACTCCGGATGCTTTCGGTGATCGGATATATTGCGGGGATGGCGGTGGAGCACAACCGCGTGATTGAGGTGAATGTGAAGAACCGTCTTCCGGTGAGGGGGAAAGCGGGGCTGGAGCTGTCTCATTACATTCAGAACATCATTACCGGACTGGACGGCTGCGTCAATCTTCTGCGCCTGGGAATGGATGAGAACGACAGGAAGCTTTCCGATGAGGCCTGGGGACTGATGAACAAAAACCAGCGCCGTTTGAGCGGAGTGGCTCTGGATCTGTTCACACTTGTAAATGAATATGCTCCTGAAATGGAAGTGCAGGACATCCCGGCATTGCTCCGCGAAGCCTGCAGTGCAGGGTTTGATGCGCTTGCCGCGGAAAATATTCATCTGGAAGCGGCGGAGGAATTATGCTCCGCCGATGTCCCCCTGATGGCAGAAATCGATGCTCCGGGCATTCAGAGAGTGCTGCAGAATCTGATTCTGAATGCGGAGTATTCCATTCTCTGCCGTCGGACACGGCCTGACGACAGAGAACCGAAAGGACTGATCCGCCTTTTCTGTACGCTGAGCCGGACCAGGACAGAACTGACTGTCAGTGTGAAAGACAATGGAGTGGGCATTTCACCGAAAGTGCTCCGGAAGCTGTTCAATCTGTCGCTTCCTGCGGGATCAACTCCGGGCATCGGGCTGGGTCTTGCCGTCTGCAAAAAGATTGTGGAGGCCCATGGCGGAAGAATTTCAGCGGAATCGGATCCGGGAAGGGGTTCTATCTTTTCCTTCTGTCTGCCCGTCACCCGCAGGAACGGTGATACGAGCACGCGGTCCATCAAACGTTTCGAGTAAGAGGAAAGAACGCCGTTGAGCGGATATGCGGAGAAAAAACGCATTGTCACCGTGAGAAAAGACGGCAAGGAGTTTTATGTTATGCAGCGTATTTATGAACTGGTTCTGTCGATTCCGCCATCTGTCCGGACGGTGCTGCTTCTGATCTGTTCCAATCTTTTCATGACCTTTGCCTGGTATGCTCATCTGAAGAACATGTCGGAGAAGCCCTGGTACCTGGCGGCCGTGCTCAGCTGGGGGATTGCCTTTTTTGAGTACATGCTCCAGGTTCCCGCCAACCGGATCGGATATGGGGCGATGAGCCTTCCGCAGCTGAAAATTCTTCAGGAGGTAATTACGTTGTCTGTATTTGTGCCTTTTTCGATTTTTTATATGAAGGAAGGGTTCAAGCTGGATTTTCTCTGGGCAGGTTTCTGTCTGGTGGGAGCGGTGTTCTTCATGTTCCGTTCCGCGTGATGAGTTTTTGGCTTTTCCCTTCTCTCCGGAGAGAGGGTGAGAGGCGTGCACGGGACGGAGATAGGCCTCTCTGTGGGAAAGAGTTAAGGAAGGGGCGACAAACACACTGGGGGGAAATGCCGTTTGGAACCCGTTTTGTCCACTGCAGGGGGAGGAGTCTGAATCAGAGCTTCAGGAGACACTTTGAAATGGAAATGGAAAAATACCGCAGACGCTATCTTTCAGAACTGGAAGAAAAGATCATTCCTTTCTGGGAAACACATTGCCCTGACCGTGAATTCGGAGCCTATTTCACATGCCTTGACCGGGATGGGAGTGTTTACGACACGGAAAAGTTCATGTGGATGCAGTGGCGGATAGTCTGGATGTTTTCCGAACTGTATGTGAAGCTCCGCCCTGAAGAGTCCTGGCTGGACCTGGCCTGGAACGGATACCGTTTTCTGACCCGCTGCGGGAAGGACGCGAAGGGCCGCTATTATTTTTCCCTTCTCCGTGACGGGACACCCTCCATGGCACCCTACAATGTGTTTTCCGAATGCTTTGCCTGCATGGGAGCGGCTGCGCTGTACCGGGCGACGGGAGACGAATCCGTGCGCGCTGAAGCCGTCTCCGCATTCCGGCAGTATGTTTCGCGCAGGGACAATCCGAAGGGGGAATGGAACAAGAATCTTTCTCCGGTCCGCTATCAGACGCTCGGCTTCCATATGATGCAGGCGAACATGGCCTCCATCATGAAGGAGTGCCTGGGAGACGATTCCTATGAAGCAAGCCTTCAAAAGACTTCTTCGTATGTCTTTGACACCTTCTGGAACCAGGAACGCTCCCTGATGTTTGAGAACGTCCGTGAGGACGGCTCCTTCGATCTGGAAAGCATGACCGGCCGCCAGCTGAATCCGGGGCATGCGCTGGAAGCCATGTGGTTCCTCATGGACGCCGCAGAAAGACGGAACGATGAGGCCTCCATCCGGAAGGCGGCGGACATCATGCTGGCCACACTCCGGAACGGCTGGGATGAGAAATACGGAGGGCTTTTCTATTTTATGGACGCCGCCGGGAAACCCCATGTGGAACTGCAGCATTCCATGAAACTCTGGTGGGTGCACTGCGAGGCGCTGATCGCGACTCTGATGGCATACCGATATACGGGGAGAAACGAGTTCCGCGAATGGTTCGAACGTCTGGATGAATGGACCTGGGCGCATTTCCCGGACCCGGAGTACGGGGAATGGTTCGCATATCTGGACAGACGCGGAGACGTGTCCTCCTTCCTGAAGGGGGGAAAGTGGAAGACATTTTTCCATCTGCCCCGCATGCTGCTGGTCTGTTCGGAACTCTTTGCCGGAACGCATCACTGACGTGTTCTTAACGGCTTCTTTTCTTCCCCCCCTCTCTTCTTCGTTTCCCGAGAAAGAAACCCGGAAGGGGACAGGGGAAAAACGGCGCCTTCCCACCGATCCGGAAGTATTATCCGTCATTTTTTTTTCTGTGACGGACGGTTGACGGTTGATATTTTCTGATTTCAGGTTATCTTAAAAAGCATGGAATTTGAGTCTGAATCAGAGACCGGAACCGGAAAAATGACGGATCATGAAATCATTTGCGTCTCATCCATTGACGGATTAAAGACATATCATATGACGGATATTGCCGTGGCTGCCGGGATTTTTGACGGAGTCCATTCCGGACACGTGAAACTCCTGACCACGCTGAAAACTCTTGCCGCGGAACTGCACGCCGTTCCCGTGGCCATGACGTTTTATCCACATCCCCGGGAACTTCTGGATCCTGAGAACGCCCCCCCGATGCTGGTGAGTTTTGAAAGGAAAGCCGAGCTTCTCCGTCTGTACGGGATGAAGGCGCTGATCCGGATTCCTTTCACCCGGGAATTTGCGGCGCTGAAGCCGGAGGAATTTCTGAGGACGAGTTTTTTTTCATCGGAATCCGTTCGTCTGCGGGGGCTCTGCGTAGGTTCCGCCTGGCGTTTCGGAGCAGGGGGGAGCGGAGACACGCGCTTCCTCTCCCGTGTCGCGGCGGAGCATCATTTTGAATTTCTTGCCGTGGAGGAGCAGACGGATCACGGCGAGGTGGTCAGCAGTACACTGATCCGCCGTGCCATTGCGGAGGGAGATATTCCGAAAGCGAACCGTCTGCTCGGCAGACGCTATCAGCTGATCGGGGAAGTCCGGCACGGGATGGGAGTGGCCGGGAGCCGTCTGGGGCATCCGACCGCGAATCTGGATGTTTCTTCCGGGCTGACTCCGAAACACGGAGTTTATGCGGGAATCGCCTGTTTCGACGGGGAAAGACATCCGGCCGTCGCGAATATCGGATTTGCCCCCACCTTCCCCGGCTACGGCCTGAAGGAAGCCCGTGTGGAAATTCATCTGCTGGACGGGGAACGTTCGCTGTACGGGAAAAAACTTTCCTTTGAGCTGCTTGCTTTCCTCCGGGAGGAGAAGCGCTTCGAAAATCCCGAAGCCCTTGCCGGACAGATCCGGATGGATGCCGACCGTGCCTCCCGGCTTCTTGAAACTCTTTCCTGAACTTTCCGCAACAAGACAAACAGAGGAATCCAATCCATGGCAGAGGAAAAAAAATATTCTGTAATTGAACTTGCCGAAATCATCGGAGTCCCCCGGACAACCATCAACGACTGGCTGGGCAGATATTCCCAGTATATTGATTTTGTCATGCAGGGAAAGCGCCGTGCCTATACGGAGTCTTCGGTGCAGGTCCTGAAGGAGGTGTCCGAACTGCGCAACGCCGGAAAGTCTTCCTTCGAGATCGAAAATGAACTTGCGAAAAGATATGCAGTTCATGCGGAACCGGCTCCGCCGGAACAGGAAGGGGAAGATTCTGCTCCGCCGCGGGAGAGGGGGGAACACCCCGGGATGCGCCCGTCTGTGAATTCCATGAGGAGAAATTCTTCCGAACATTCTTCCGCAGGGGGGGGAGCTCCTCTCCGATCCGGGGCAGACCCCGCAGCGGGGGGAACGTTTCCGGAGAACTCCGTTCCTGCGGAGGAGGCGGACAACAGCACCCGCGCTTCCGCTCCGGTCCCCGGGGAAGATGTGGACTCGCTCTCCGGTTCCCCGGATGGCGCTTATCCGCTCGTTGCCAGAAAAGCGAATGAAGAACTGGGGCGGATGATTGCCGGACACATTCAGGGAATGTCGGAAAAGATCCGACTCATGGAAGAGGAGGCCCGCCGTGCCAGGGGCAGGATGTGGCTCTGGTTTCTGCCTCTGCTGCTTTTGCTGGCGGCCGTTTTTGCGGTGGCGGTCTTTGCCGTTGCGAAAATGCGCGCTCTGGAGGAGAACGGACGGAACATGGTCAGGGATGCCGAGGAAAAAGACCGGGTGCTTGAGGAACTGAAGGAACAGACCGTTTCCCTGGGCGGCAGTTCCGCCGAACTGCGAGAAGCTGTCCGGATTCTGGAAAACGGACTCGCGGAACAGAAAAAACAGTTTGAAAAAACGCTTGCCGACCAGCGCGGACTTTATGAAAACGCTCGGGATGCCGAACTTGCAAAAAAAGAAGCTGAATTTGCGCTGGAACGTGAAAAGTTCGCCGCGCAGAAACTGGAATATCTCCGGAATCTGGAGCGTCTCAGTTCTGATAACGAACAGATTGTCCGGGATCTCGAAAACCGGATTCGTGAGCTTCAGGATCAGCAGAAAAAAAGCGCATCAACCGGTGGAGATGATGATGCTCGTGGAGGAAAAGCGGTGGCTGCCCCTGTGCCTCCGCCTGCCGCCGCCGGGAAGGCAGGAAAATCTCCCGCCGCCGGGAAAGAGTCCGGAAACGAGACGAAGCAGTCCCTGCCGGCAGCTTCCCCTGCCTCCCGGGAAGAACAATCCCTTTCTTCCGCCGCGGGAGGTTCGGCTGCAGGGCAGGACTCTTCTTTGAAGGCGTCCTCTGCGTCAGCGTCAGGATCTGATTCCGCCCCCGCTCCCTCCGCGGCTCCGTCTTCTCCGTCAGGGACACCCTGAGCATGGACGGGTATTTTGACAACGCAGCGGCCGTCCCAGCGGACGAAGACGCGTTGAAGGACTTCCTCCGTTTTTCCGCCGACTGTTACGCGAACCAGGAATCGCCCGGGTTCTGCGGACAGCGCGCGGCGGCGGCCATCGAAGAAGCGGAGGAAAGAATCCGCTCTCTTCTGCTGGGGGAGGATCACCGGGCGGAAATGCTCTGGGTCTCCTCCGGAACGGAGGCTTTGAACTCCCTTTTCGCCATTCTGCGGAAACGTTTCCCGGGAGGAGGGGAAATCGTTTATACGGACGGAGAGCACGCGGCGTTCCAGGCGGCGCTGGACAGGATGCTGCCTCCTGAGAAGTTTCCGCGCCGGAAGGTTCCGCTCCGGAGGGACGGAGGAATTGACAGGGAACGTCTGAAAGAAGTCCTTTCCGGGGAAACCCTGCTTCTGGCTCTGCATCATATTCAGCCGGAAACGGGCCGGATTCAGGATCTCTGCGGGGCGAGGGAATGTCTGGATCAGGCGGCGCCCGGGGCGCTGTTTTTTTCCGATACCGTCCAGTCTGCCTGCAAGATGCCGATCCCCTGGCGCGGGGCGCGTCTGGATTTCGCCATGCTTTCCGGACAGAAATTCGGCGCGCCCTCCGGAGGAGCGCTCTTCTGCAGAGGAAGGCGGAACGCTGCCGAAGCGCGTTTGCTCAGGAAAGAGGCTCACGCCGTCGGACGCGTCCCTCCGCCTGTGATACTCAGTCTCACCGAACAGGTCTGCCGCCTTGTCCCGCAGATGGGGAGCAATGCGGAGAAAATGAACCGTCTGAAACGGATTTTCCTCGATGCCCTCTCCGCGGAACTGGGGGAGGAGCGTTTTTCCAGGACGATTCCCGATGAGGCGGAATCGTCTCCTTATATTCAGCATCTTCTTATCCGTCAGTGTCAGGGCGCGATTCTTTGCCGTGCTCTTGCCCTGTCCGGCTTTTCCGTTTCTCCCGGCAGCGCCTGCAATGCGGAAACGGACACTCCCTCGGCTGTACTGAAGGCCATGGGATTCGGGAGAAGAGCCTATGAGGCGCTCCGCATTTCCTTCGCTCCTCACAATACGGAAGAGGAAACGGTCCGTCTGGCCCGGGAAATTGCTTCCGCTGTGAGAAGGTATTGATTTGCAAAAAGCCTTCCGCGGGGATAAATTACCTCAGCAGGAATGGCGGACTCCCCGGATTTTCCCCGGATAAATGCCTGCTCCTCCTGCGGGCTTGTATGCCGCGCAGCATCCCCGGAGGAAACCGGATCCGGAATCCGCCGGGAAAAAAGTCGGCCCCGGAAATGGAAACAGCCGGAATATCCCCCAAAGTAAAACCCTTTCAGGAAAGAAAAGAGAAAATGGAAGAAAAAATCAGACAGAAACTCGAGGAACTGCGTATTCACCTCCAGGCGGATGGCGGTGATCTGGAAGTCATTGCCGTGAACGGAAAAACCGTGCAGGTCAAACTCCAGGGCGCCTGCGGCTGCTGCCCGCATGCGACAATGACCATCAAGGAAGGGCTTCAGCGGATTCTCCGTGAAGAAATTGATCCCGAAATTGTCGTGGAAAGAGTCTGACGCTCTATTCTTCCGGCTTTTTCACCGATTCTCTTCTTTATTATTTTATTATTATCGAATCGTTTTCTTTCTCCCTGAATCCCCCCTTCTCCGGCGGGGACTTCTTCTGCTGTACATACGCCTGTGAGTGAGTCCCGGAATTTCTCAGTCCGGGAGGAGGGGGTTCCCGAACGGCGCTTCCTCCCGCGTATTCCCCTGCCGGAACTCTTCCCCGGAGGAAAGAGAATGGAGGAAAGAGGATGGGGGGAAGCACAGGCACTCATTCTCTGGATGGGATCTCCTGCCTGGAAGAAGGATCCTCCCGCCTTCCGTGTGAAATTTGAGAGAAGTGAGACGGGGAGGAAACGAAAAGCCTGAGAAGACAGTCCGGGAGGGGTTGACTTCTTTCCCGCTCCCCCCACCCTTCCCCCTTCCGATTCTGAATTTGCTTTTTCTCAGAGGCAGGAGATCCATGTTTTCTCTCCAATGGGATTGTTTTTCACCCCTCCTTCTGCCTTGTTTTTCCAGGGAAATGATGAAGGCTTGAGAGGGGTCTGAGGGGGATGAAGGGGATAAGGGGGATGCAGGAGAACCTGTCCGGTACTGGTACGGAGTTGGTCCGGTGCTGGTATCTGATCAGGCGGGGGAGCTTCGTATGCGCAGAGCGTCGTCAGGAGGCGGGAAGAACGATTCTGCCATCCCGGAGCTCGATGACGGAGTCGGCAAGGGTCGCCACCGATTTGTCATGTGTCACCATGATGATGGTGGTTTCCGACTCTTCGCGGAGATGCTGGAAGAGTTCCAGGATTCCGCCGCCCGTCACGGAATCGAGATTACCCGTAGGCTCGTCTGCGAGAAGCAGCCGGGGTGAATTCATCAGGGAACGTGCGATGGCGGCCCGCTGCTGCTCTCCGCCGGAAAGTTCATTTGCCCGGTGGCGGATCCGGTGGGCGAGGCCGACCTTTTCCAGAAGATGTTCTGCGCGATTTCTGGTCTGGCGGAAGGGAATGCCGTCCAGGAGAGCGGGAAGCATGACATTTTCCAGGATTGTGAGTTCGGGCAGCATGTGATAGGCCTGGAAAACGAAGCCGATGTTTTTTCTACGGAAAGCGATCAGTTTGCGTGTGGAAAAGAAGGCGGGGTCGGAGCCATCCAGGAGGAGGACTCCGGAATCGGGACGGGAAATGGTTCCGATGATGTCGAGGAGAGTTGTTTTCCCGCTGCCGGAAGCGCCGAGGAGAGCGACCCATTTTCCTGCGGAAACGTCGAAACTGACGCCGCGCAGCACTTCGACAGTTCCTGTCCCGATGCGGAATTGTTTCCGGATGTCCCTTGCCGAAAGAAACGGTTTGTCAAGTTCCTCATTCATAACGCAGCGCCCTCGCCGGATCAAGTTTTGCCGCCCGGATCGCCGGGATGACCGCGCCGAGCGTGCAGAGAACAATGGATATCACGGAGATCAGCACCAGATCCCCGAGTACGATATGGGCGGGGAGTTCATTGAACTGATAAATCTCCTTCGGGAAAATCTCCTGTCCTGTCAGGAAGCGCATGGCGGAGAGAATCGCCATGCGGTAGTGGACGACGGTGCATCCCAGCGCAACGCCGAGCGAAGTCCCCAGCAGACCGACGAAAAGCCCCTGAAGAATGAAGACATTCATGATCGTTCCCGCGCCCGCCCCCATCGCTTTCAGGAGTCCGATCTCCTTTGTCTTCTGTATGACCGTCGTGATCAGAGTGTTGGTGATGCTGAAGGCCGCGACAAGCACAATGAAGATCAGCAGAAAAAACTGCATGTTTTTCTCCACCTGCAGCACACTGAGAATCCGTCCGTGAATTTCCTTCCAGGAACGCACTTCGCAGTCGGGCGCCTGTTCCAGGAGGGCGCGATCCAGATCGGAAAGAAAGGAATCCATATGGAACGGGTCATCGGTCCAGACATACACTTCCGTGGCGGCACCCCAGGGATATCCGAAGAGTTCGTCGGCGTCTTCCAGATTCATGAAGATCATTTCCCGGTCGAAATCGTATTTCCCGAAGCTGTAGATGGCGCTGACGGTATATTCGCCCGGCAGATAATACTCGGTATTCTTCGCCATTTGAAATTTTCCGTCCGCATTTTTTTCGATCAGGCGTGCGAGACGGGAGGGCGCATGCAGCAGGATTCTGCTTCCCGCCCTCAGACCGTACTGATTCGCTATCACGGTGCTGACCGCCACCTCCCCGCGCTCCAGATGAACAAACGTTTCCGGATAGACAACGGATTCCTGAAGTTTGATTTTCCCGCTCCGGTTTTCCGGATCCATGCCGATGAGTCCCTTGGGCGCGAAATTGTCTCCGGACTGAAGAAGCACGGGCGCCAGGACCAGCGCCTCCGCATCGCCCCCCAGACCCTTCACGATTTCAATGAGTTTTTCCGGGTCCTGAATCAGAGTGCCTCCGGGAGGACCGAAATAGTCCGGTCCCGTCCGGAAACATTTCCTGATCTGAGCGTGTGCGCCGGTGTCGAGCAGCTTCTCCTTGAGATGGTCTGTGAATCCAGTCATGACTGCGAGCACCACGATCAGAACGGCCACGCCGAGTCCGACTCCGATCACCGAAATGAGTGTGATTACCGAAACGGCGCTGCGTTTGGGTTTGAAATATTTCCAGGCCAGGAAAAGTTCCGTTTTCAGATTCATGATGATGCGTTTTCCGTTCCGTTTTGTTCCTCGCAGTGTTTTCCCGGGAAAAGCGGGAGGGACACCCGCCCTTTCCGGATAATATACATCCCTTTTCCGTATTTTCATGGGGGAAGGGTTTTTTTATTGTTCAAAAGAGGTTATATTACCTGCGCTATGAAAAAGAATCCGCAGAAAAAACTTCCTGAACTTCTGGCGCCCGCCGGAAATCTGGCATGCGCTCTCGCCGCTTTTGATGCAGGCGCGGATGCGGTTTACGCCGGACTGAAACGCTTCAACGCCCGGGAACGGACGGAGAATTTTTCTGAGGAGGAGCTTTCCCGGCTCCTGGCCTGGGCGGCAAGAAATTCCAAACGGGTTTACATTACCTTCAATACACTGGTCAAGGAGTCGGAGCTGGACGAGGCCGCGGAGATTCTGTCCCGTCTGGAAGAACTTCGGCCGGACGCACTGATCGTGCAGGATCTCGGGATTCTGGGTCTGATTCGGGAGTATTTCCCGAAACTCACGGTACACGCCTCCACTCAGATGGGGCTTCATAATTCCGCCGGGCTTGCACTTGCTGCAAAACTCGGCATCCGGCGTGTCATCCTGGAGCGTCAGATCCAGCTGGACGAGCTGGAGCTCATGATGGCACGGAAACCCGAATCGGTGGAACTGGAAATGTTCATCCACGGCGCGCTCTGCTGCTGCATTTCAGGGACCTGCCTTCTTTCATCCTGGCTCGGCGGCTGGAGCGGGAACCGCGGGAAATGCAAACAGCCTTGCCGCCGCCGCTATCACGGGGAGAAGGGAAACGGTTTTTTCCTCTCGGCACAGGATCTCTGCACGATTGAGATTCTGCCGCGGATTCTGCGGAGCGGGGTGGCGTCTTTAAAAATTGAGGGGCGTCTCCGGAGGGCCGATTATGTGTCCCGCGTGGTGTCCGCCTACCGGATGGCTTTGGATGCCGCCGCAGAGGAGGATCCCGCCGCATTCCGGGAAGTCCTGCCGGGCGCACGGGAACTGCTGGGAAAAACCTGCGGCCGCCGATGGTCCCTCGGCTTCTACACGCCGGAATCCGCCGCCGCTTTGATGAAACATGACGCCATGGGGGTTTCCGGACTGCTTTCCGGGAAAGTGACCGGCGTCTCCGGGAACGGTTTCCATCTGCATGCCCTGCGCCGTCTCCATGTGGGAGACGCCATCCGCATTCAGCCGCGGAGCGGAGATGAGGGGCCGGCCATGCTGATTACAAAGATGACCCGTGCCGGACTGCCGGTCAAACGGGTCCTCAAAGGGGAAGACTGTTTCATTCATTCCGACAAGGAAGTCCCGCGCGACGCCTTCGTCTACAAGACCGGCGAAAGCTTTGCGGATTATACCCGCCGGATTGCCGAACTCCCCGCATTCAAACCCGTACTGGATCTTCAAATTGCGCTTTCAAGATCCCGTATCTCTGTGGATGCGGGGAAGGGGCGCTTCTGGGAGAAGACTCTTTCCCTGGATGCCGCCGCTTCGCAGCCGCTTTCCGCGGAATGGATTGTACGCGAATTCAAGGATTTGTATTCTGAACATTTTTCCTTTGGGCAGATCCATGTTTCCGTGGAGGAGAATCCTTTTCTTCCGGCGAGTCTTTTCAAAAGTCTGCGCCGGGAATTCCGGGACTGGCTGGATGCTCTTCCTCCGGGATCATCTTCCTCACGCTCCGCCGCAGGCGGAGCGGCGGGAGGATCGGATTCTCTGGCCCGTTTCCGGCGGGACTATGCGCGGATCTTGTGCCATCCCCGGGGGGCCGCCGGAGGGTCCGCAGCTTCGCCTCTTTACACGATGCTTCTTTCCGGGTCGCGGCATGCGGCAGCGGAGGCGGCAGGGGGAAAAAAGGGGATGGGGGTTCCGCCTCGGAAGAATTGTGTGATTGCCAGAGAAATAAAAGATCATCCATCGCCTTCTGAAGAATTGTTTCTCCCGTTTTTTGTAAATGAAAACGCTTTGGACGGGGTGAGAAGGGCGCTGGAACGGCACTTCGCCGCAGGAGGAAGGAGAGTCCGGGTGACGTCTCTCCATCATTTTGCTCTTCTGGAGGATTTCCCGGAAGCGGTAATCAGGACAGCTCTTCCGCTGCCGGTCTGCAACTCCATGGCGGTTCTGGAACTGCAATCTCTCGGGGCAGATATGGTGCAGGCATGGCTGGAACTGGAAAAGGGGGAACTGGAGAAACTCATCCGGAAATCGAGTCTCCCGCTTGAAATATACCGTTATGGACGCCCTGCGTTGCTTTCCACTCGTGCGGTTCTGGCGGCAGACGGGAAAATTTCTGATGCCCGGGGAAACGTCTTCCGGGTCTTCCGGGAGGGAATTCTGACTCGCGTTTACGCAGAGAAGGTTTTATCTCTTCCTGAGATGGAGGGAGCCGGAGGATATTTTTTTGATCTGACTCATGCCTCTTCCGGGGAAACCGACACAGCCAGATTCAATTTTGATTTCACCTTTTCCTGACCCGGATGAAATAAAGAAAAGAATTAAAAAAATACGGCAGGCTTGCCTGCCGGGTGCAGGGAATGCAGCGAGAGCCGAGGTGTATGAGGGCGAGGAGCCCTCATGTTTTTCAGGAAAAAAATAAAATATAAAAATAAAAAAAACGGCAGGCTTGCCTGCCGGGTGCAGGGAA
>CAKUDG010000036.1 GCA_934644965.1 uncultured Victivallales bacterium
CAGAACTTTCCCCGTCAGCTTGTCATAACGGTAGCTCACCACCACCCGATCACGCCCGTCCACTATCTGCCGGACCTTCCCCAAATACGCCACGTCATAGCGCATAAAATAATAAATCGTAAATTCCCGCCCGGAAAACTCCCGGATCCGGAAAATCCCGCGCCCGCTGTCAAAATGATACTCCGCAGACTCCCCGACACGGTTCAGAAGCTTCACTTTCCCCGCCTGTTCCCCCGCATACTCATAACGATACAGGGAATCCTCCAGAAGACGCCCAGAAACCTTCCCCGTGTGCTTCACACCCTTCTTCCGGTCCCGCGACTGAAGATTGCGCCTCCGATCCGATTCCGTCTCCGTCTCCACTCGGAGATCCTCTTTGAAATCCCCACGCCTCAGACCCGTCAGATATCCCTCCGGACCATAGGAAAACTCCAGCGGCGACAGCTCACCACGTTTCAGAGATCTCAAAAACGGACGCTCCACACGAAACGTCTTCCCCGAATCCACCTTCGGAAGAATCGTCACACCCCCGTTCCGGTAGCTCAGAACCGTCTCCACCCCGTTGATCCGCACCGAGGACACCCTCCCCCCTTCATCATAGCTCAACTCAATGAAAAAACGTTTCTCCTGCCTCACACCGGAAAGAACCCCCTTCGAATACACAAACTCCAGCACCCGCCCCTCGGGCGACTCTATCTTCTCCAGCTTCGACTCCCGATAAGAAATCTTCCACCCCTTCAGATCACGCTTCCCGTAAAAAAACCAGTCCCCGGATTTCGCAAAGTCCTTCCCCGAACACTGCGCCTCCCAATCCGAATACGGAGAATAAAAACCACGCCCCTTCTTCGCCTCCTCATACAACTCAATCCGGATCGCATCCTTCGGAGTCTTCTCCTTCTTCGGAAAAAATTTGATCGACTCCCCCCAGGGCGTCTTCCACAAAACACCGTCACGCTCCGGAAGCGCAGAACTCTCCAGCTGCGGTGAACTCCACGCATAACCGAATATCCCCGTCCGTTCCGACGCGGACTGGTAGATCAGCTGCACCGGAAAACGAAGCTCCGGAGAAAAATTCGCCACCCCAAGAGTCTCACTGACAAAATACGCATTCTCCGTCAACGACGCTTTCCCCGCACTCAGAGGCCGGGAGAAAAAATCCACTCCCCCCACCGCTCCGGAAACAAAAACAGCATGCGCAAACAAAAAGGACAGCAGAAAAACAGCGAAAAGAAACGGCCTCATCAGAAAATCCCCCCTTGAATGTCTTGATTCTTCTTTTTCCCCGTTTCCCCGGATCATGAGGCTCCTTTGTGCAGAATCGGGAAAAAATATCTGGATCACTTTACTCCTTTAAGATACCTCCTTTTTTTGACATGTCAAGCAATTTTTTACTTTTTCTTCCTGAAAAAAGAAAATACATTCCTTTGAACTGATCCTTTCTTAACAGAAATAACTGTTTTTTATTCGCCATATTCTGCTTGCGGCATATAAAAAAACAGGGTTTCAGGCGGAGAAATCCCCCAAAAAATTCAACCCAATTCTACTGAAAACCGTCCAGGAGTGTACAAGATCTTCTTCTCCCCCAGCCGGAAAATAACGGCAAATCCAATATGAAAAATACTGAAAAAATAAAAAATTTCATTTGAAAAATAATTTCGCCATGATTATATTACATAAAATAAACCGATTTTCAGAATAATAATCAACTATCCCATGATTCCATGCTGGAAAGCAGGGTCAGGAGCCGCTGCAGTTTCCATGGAAATGGAAGGAGAAAAAAAGGGGGGGGGGGAGGCGACCATGCCGCATGTCATTCTCATTTTTCTATTTTTACAATGCCTGTTCTTCGGATGCGGACTCCATGCGGATAATCAGGCAAAACTGGAATCCGTCAGAGTCAAAACCCGCGCACCCTCCAACAGGACGGTCACTTTCTGGTACCGGGTTCCTTCCTCTTACCGCGAAAACTCCGGACGCAGCTATCGCGTCCTGGTCATCTTTGGAGGACGCAACACCCAGGGGAAAGCGGAGGTTTCCGGAAAACTCGAATGGCCTCAATGGGCGGATCAGCAGGAAATTTTCCTGCTCGCACCCGGATATGAGGATGACAATTACTGGGAACCGCGGGAATGGTCCGGCAAAGCCCTCATGACTGCACTGCGCCTGATTCGGGAAAAGTATCCCGTCTGCACGGACAAACTGCTCTATTACGGCTATTCCGCTGGTTCGCAATGCTCAAACCTCTTCCCCGCATGGAAGCCGGAATACACCCGGGCCTGGGTCTCGCACGCATGCGGCGTCTTCCATGAACCGAGCGCCAGAATGCGCAACGTCCCCGGACTTGTCACCTGCGGAGACGCCGATATGGCACGCTATATCATCAGCCGCAATTTTGTGGAAAACTGCCGAAAAAAAGGAATCCATATCATTTGGAAGTCCTTCCCCAACCATCCCCATGATGTGCCCCCAGACTCCCTGAAGCTCGCCCGCGCATTTCTCGCTTATTATCACACTCTCTATCTCAGCGACCTGGACAGACTTCAGACGAAAAACACGAAAAAAACAGAAGATTTTATCGGTGATGACCTGGAAGGAAAATTCTATCCCGCCGATTCCCCGAAAGCGCAGAACGTCCTCTTTGAAGACCGCGTCCCCCTCCCCTCCAGGGAAATTGCAGAGGCGTGGGGGAAATCCGGAAAATGAGAAGCTCATCCATTATCCAGACCTTTCTTTCCCTGCTCGCATCTTTCTTCCCACTCCTTTCTCTTCCCGGGGAGGATCTCACAGTGAGCGGGATCCATTTTTTCTATACAACGCCCCCGAAAAATGATGGAAGCGCACGGATCATGGTCCTCTTCGGAGGACGCAACTGGCCGGGAAACAAAACAGTGCAGACATTTCAATTCGATTCCCTCGCAAGGAAACACAACCTGATTCTTCTCTCCCCCTCATTCCAGGACCGGAATTACTGGGATCCGGAAGCATGGTCCGGAAAAGTCCTGAAACAGGCCGTGGCGGAACTGAAACGGATCTATTGCCTGAAAGACCAGAAGCTGTATCTGTACGGCTATTCCGCCGGAGGCCAATGCGCAGCCCTTTTCTACGCATGGATGCCCAACGAGGTGGCTGCATGGGGACTTCATGCCTGCGGAGTCTATCCCTTGGAAATCAAATCCACAAATGCCCCGGCTTTGCTCAGCTGCGGAGAAAATGACGCAGAACGGCTCGCAATCAGCCGGATCTTTCTCTACCGCTATCGAGAACTCGGGGGAAATCTCGTCTGGAAAATTTATCCCGGAGGACATGAACTGAATGCAAACGCACTCGCTCTGGCGCGGACATGGTTCGATGATCTGCTCTCCAGGAAAAAAATCCATTCCTATGGAGAGGACGACAGTTTCAGAATTCTTCCGCCTTCCGCAGCAGACTCCATCGAAACAGAATTCCGCAATCCGATTCTTTCCCCAGAATTTCAGGAGCTCTGGCGACAATGATGGAATTCACTTTTGACGGTATGGTAAGATCCGGATACGGTTTCTATAATCCGAATCATGCCGCGGCCCTGATCTGCGCACTGCTGCCCTTTCTATGGGAATGGTGCTATCGGACAGCAGACCGGAAACTCTTGAGACTTATCCCGCTCCTCCTGACCCTGCTCCTGACAGCGGCGCTGGTTTTCACTTTCTCCAGAACGGGAATGGCCGTTATGATCCTGGAGGGAATTCTTTTCGGGGTACTGAAAAGAAAAATCGGCTGGAAATGGATCGGAGCCTTTGCAATCGTCACACTGCTGCTTCTTGCTCTCAGCGGGATGTGGATGCGCTTCCGGATCGACGAGGCCGTCATGAACCGCCCGAAAATCTGGCTGGCGGGTTTGCAGCTCTCTGCAGCAAACCCGCTCGGAGTGGGCTGGGGAAATTCAGGCAGACTCGCAAGCGCTTTCCTGCTGCCTGACGGGATTCAATGCAGAACCCTCGTCAACAGCCATCTGACCTTCCTGGCCGAATACGGAATGCTCTTCGGATTTTTCTGGTTCAGCAGTCTGTTTTACGCCTTTTCACAGGGAATCCGGAAAACAGCATGTTTCTGTTCGCTGGCCGGCTTGTCCGTTTCCGCATTCTCCTCCACGGTTTTCGATCCGGGGACATTGTTTGATTTCCGGGACTTCGGAAATCTTCCCCTGCTGAATTTCGTCCTTTCATGGGGGCTTTTCCTCTTTTACTTTGCTTTGCTTGTGATATGCTCATGGGGAAGATTCCAGTGGAGAAAATCTGCTGTGGCTGCACTGGGGAGCGCGCTGCTTCTCCTCATCAGCTTCATCCTCTTCCAAACGCCTGAAGCACCGTGCAGAAAGGGAGAATTTCTTGTCCGGAAAGCTTCGCCCATGAGTGCTTTCGTCTATGATTCGGAATGGAGTTTAAAAGAGCTCCGCGCTTGGCTGAAAAACGGATGGATCATCCCGCTTCATAACAGTGTTCTGCCCAAGCCAGACTTTCCGGAAAAGGTCGAACGCGTGTATCTCTTTGGAGAAATGTGTGTCCTGGCGGATCATTTCCCGGATCCGGAACTGTATTTCATCAATCCGCCTGATTATGTCGATCTACCGGAAAATCTGAAAGGAGTTTTCCTCCCCCCATGGACAGAAAGTCTGATTCTTCAGGGAGAGTTGAGCAACAGGGGAATATCCGTTCTGCCATTCCCGGAATCCTGGAATCGGTCCGGCTGAAGAGGGAAATCAAAAAAAGAAGAATATGCCATATCCTTTCCTGTCCAGCTTGCTTTCCTTATAATCAATAATAAGATATGGACAGCGGAGTTCAGCGTGTCAAATTCTCCATTGCTGTTGTTTCCCTCTGCCGTCATGAGTTTCTTTCCCCCCTTTTCCCTTCCCGACGCAAACAGAGCAGAAGGATTCCTACATCAGGCGAAAGCAAGAAAGGCGGAGTCAGCCGGTCTCCCTGCGGAGGAGACGCAGCGCCAGATCCAATGCAGGGGCATGGCGTGTCTTCCTGTTGCGGAGAAGATTCTCCGCGATCGGGAAATGTCTCCCTGAATACCGGAATGGTTGAGGCATTCATTGCGGTTTTGCTTTCTTCCGGAGCGGCATGTGTCCCCCCTGCCGCGGACATGGCTGCTGCACTCAGTGGGAAAAAAGCACAATGTTCTGGCGCTCATTCCTTCGCGAATCTGCTTTCCGGCATTCTCACATGGTTCCGGGAGCCTTGTGCGCTGCATTCTGATGCTCAGGGGGAGAGTTTGTGGTGGATCAATGGATGCGAAGCAATCACCCGCGGGAAAGAAGACTTCGGCGTCCACGGCGTCATCGTCCGGCACGGGAGCGGTATTCCTTCGGGGAAACTCCCATTGATTTTCTGAAGGCTCTGGAAAAGACAAAAGGATTGGAAAAAAGAAACATTCTGGCTATCTCGCCGACACTGAGCGATGTCTGAGTCAGCAGTTCTCCCGCACGGACGAGCCGCTGTTCCCGGAGCAGTCTGCCTGGCGAGGCACCCGGAAGATTGTGGCGGAAGATTCTCCGGACCGTCTGGGGGGGAAAGTTCAAAAGCCGCAGCAATGGTTTTGATGGAAATCGGTTCCATGCAATGCTGCCGGATGTAATCGGCGATCATCCGGAAGCGCGGGTCCCCTGTGAAAGCAGGACTGCCGGCAACAGTATTCCCGGCCGCTTCCGCAAGCAGCAGACCGAGCAGGTAGACGGCCTTCTCCGGAGAAAGCCTGGCAAAACAGGATTCCGCCAGCTGGAGTATCTTCCGCAGATCCGGACGGAATACCCGGTTTTTCAGGGAGCTCAGCATTGCATAATCGCCAAGTCCCGCGACAAAGGAGACGGCCAGATATTCAATAGAGTCGTTTTCCCTGTCCTTCTCCGTGGAATGAGTCTGGTAGGGGAAATAGAGCACCGCGTCCCCAGGCAGAATCCGGTAGCGGATTCCTTCAATATTGGTGGAGGCCTCCCCCTTCAGAAGAATTTTCAGAATCATGCGGTGATGACAGTAGGCCTTGTGAAAGTGATCCGTGTCAGTTCCCTTCCAGACAGAAATGTTTTTCGGCAGGAACAAAACAGGCTGCCTGCTGTTCCGTACCTGTCCGGTCACGGTTCCAACCGGCAGTGCGTCCACTCTTCTTCGGATGGATGAAAGTGGTATGCAATTGATTTTTTTCTGACATGTAAAAAGAATCTCTCCGGAATATGGTATTATAGTTTCAAAGCCTGGGAAATACAAATCGGGAGAAAAAAAATGCTGACTGCCAGAGCTGTAAAAAACTTTGCCAAAGCGTGCGGGGCGGATATCTGCCGAATCGGATCCATGGACGGCTGGGAGGGAGCGCCCAGACAGATGGATCCCCGCTATATCTTCCCGGATGCCAAACGGATTATCGGACTGGGATTCCGGATTCCCAGAGGATACCTGCGCGGCATTGAGGAAGGAACGTTTTTTTCAATCTATGAATTTATGGGATACTCCGGCATGAACTGGCGCTATATGCCCCATGTCCTGAGGCAGGTGGTCTGTTTTATTGAAGACCATGGATATGAGGCTGTTCCGCTTCCGAACTGGGATGCCTTCAGTCATGAAGGGTATACGGATTATCGGCATCCGAGAACGGATCGGCCGTTTGTCAGCCGTCCTGTGGCTCCCGGACTGCCCGCTCCGGATGTGACGATCAGTTTCCGTGTTGCCGCCGTGGTATCCAATCTCGGGGAAATCGGATGGAGCAAAATGATCCTGACTCCGGAATTCGGGCCGATGGTCCGGGTGGTTTTCCTGATCACGGAAGCCGAACTGGAATGCGATCCGCCCATTCTCCCGGGGACTTTGTGCGACCGATGCAAATGCTGTGTCAGGATGTGTTCCGGCAATGCGATTCCCGCGGACAAAAGCGTGAAATTCAAAGTCGGGGACATCACTGTGGAACACTGCGATCTGGATCTTGCACGCTGTTCCAACGCATACAGCGGAGGAGTCAGGGAATACAATCCCTTCTGGAATCCGGACTATTCGCTGCCGGAGGAAAAATTCATGAATCAGTATCTCTCGGCGGAATACTATGGTTCCCCGCGCGGGAACGGAGGCCCCTGCCCTCAAATCATGCATGCGAGGAACAATCCGGCCATTGAAGGCGCACGCGGCTGCATACGCGCCTGCTATGCTCATCTGGAGGCGCAAGGCAAGCTGACGCATAAATTTTACAAACCGTTCAAGCGTCATAAAGAATGGAAAATGGATTAAATGAATTTCAGTGTGGGGTATCAGTATCCGGACGAAGGGGAAGAGTCAAGATTCCCGGAAATTGTTAAGGATTATCGTCCCCTGGTGGACGAAGTCTATTTTGCGGCGGGAAACGATCCCGGAGCGCGATCCCCCGCCGCGCTTGCTTCCGGACTGGAAGAGGACGAGGCGGAAAAAATTCTGCTGGAGGATCTGCTCGAACTGAAGCATTCCGGGGTCCGACTGAATCTGCTCTTGAATGCGAACTGCTACGGCGGCAGCTGCATCAGCGTCGGTCTGGCGAAACAGGTGCTGGAGCGCGCGGCTTTTTTTCTGGAACGGGGATTGCTGGATGCTGTGACCACAGCCTCGTTCTTCATCGCCGACGTTCTGAAACGGCATTTTCCTGATCTGCCGCTGCGCAGTTCAGTCAATATGAAACTGGGGACTTTGGATGCATTGGAGTATGCCGGGGAACTTTTCGACAGCTTCTGCCTCCAGCGGGACTTGAATTATTTTCCGGACCAGCTTCAGCTTCTTGCGGACCGTGCTGCGGGAAATGGCAAATCCGTGTGTCTGCTGGCAAACAGCGGCTGCCTCCGGAACTGCGCCGCCCAGATTTTTCATGACAATCTGGTCGCGCACATGGGAGAAATGGATTTCAAGACCTGCTCCCGAAACGCGGATCCGGTTTTCTGCAGACGATTTTTCCGGAACCGAAACCGGAAGCTGGACTATCTTGCCTATTCCACTCTGATCAGACCGGAGGATCTGGTCCATTATGAAAAAATCACTTCCCGGATCAAACTGGCAACCCGGACCCACTGCAATCCCCGTCTGGTCATGGAGGCCTACTGTTCGGGACACTTCAGAGGGAATCTGTTTGATCTGACCGAACCGGGACATGGGATTCTCTTCCGCGGGCAGGTGCTTGACAATACACGGATCCCGGCAGAATACTGGACGTTCCGATCCGCCTGTTCCCGCGATTGCCGCACCTGCGGCTACTGCCGAAAAGTCATGGAAGAAAGTCTGGTATCCTGTGAGGAAATCGTATGAACGGTTGAATGAAATGGATGCGGAGCGTCTTTTTCTCTTTCCCAGGAGTTTGTTCCCCATGAGTGTATGTGCCGCGGGGGCGGCATGAATAGTGCGGCGGCATCATGTGATGCGCTCTGATTTTTCGGGATGCTCCCGTTTTCCGAGAGCTTTGCGGACAAAAACAGGCTGGCAGTGGCAAAAACACTTCACCGTTCTTCATGGCAGAAGAAGGATTTCAGAACTTTTTGACTTGCAGGAAATATCACAGGGAAATCTCCCTGTGAGCTTGTCTCCGTTTACAGAACCCCTTCTTATTTCCCAACGGGAATTCTTTCCGTCATTTCTTCTCCGGAGCAGTGCCATGGAAGGATATCATATCTCATTGATTGCCATGTCTGCATCTTTGCGCTAACATGGCCAGGAGCATAGTGATTGACCGCTCCGGCAGGGATGAGGCCTCCCCCCCGTCGGAATCGGGACGAAGCAAAGATCTATTTTCAAGTCCAAGCAGGGAAAGTCGCCAGTCCACCGGATCGGACTCCGGCAAAAAAACTGTGCTGATGGCATTCCGTTCAGTATTATATTATTAAGGAATAAGGATGCGAGATTGTCGTTCAATTCAGGCTCATGCAAAAAAATGAAGCGCTTCTGCGGAACGGAGAAACATGAAGACGTGTCAAAATCCGGGAAAACGTCAGTCTCCCCCAGCCCCGTTTCTGCCCCGCTTCAGGATGGAGCATCCTCTGAACCCATGCGACCCCGGGGCGGGGGAAAAAATTCATTCGAGAGCTTCGGGACCCAATACCGGACACGGAACGAAGTCTATGCACAGACTTGCAATCGGCAAACCACGGGATATAGTAAGTCAATCATCTTTACTCTAATTTTTCAATGGAAAGCTGTCCGTTCAAGAAGAAATGCAATGAAATATTCGCTTAATAGCGCACGCATTATCAAAAATACTGTATTTCTGTATATCCGCATGCTTCTGCTGATGCTGATTACCCTGTACACGACCCGGGTGGTGCTGAGAGTCCTGGGAGAATCTGATTTTGGCATCTATAATCTGATCGGCGGTATTGTCATCATGATGGCATTTTTCAACGGGGCGCTGAGCGGTACTACAAACCGTTACATCGCTTTTGAACTGGGGAAGGAGAAGGAGGGGGATGCAGCCGCCGCATTTGCCACAAGCGTGACAATCCATGTCTATTTTGCGGCGTTGATTCTGTTGATTGCCGAAACCCTGGGCTTGTGGTTTGTCAATACGAGTCTGAATATTCCGGCAGACCGGATTGGAGCCATGAACTTTGTTTATCAGTTCTGTATACTGACGTGCATTCTGGAGGTTCTCCAGGTGCCTTACAATGCGGCGATCATTGCTCATGAACGGATGGTGTTTTTTTCCTATCTCGGGCTATTGGAAGCGGTGTTGAAACTGGGAATGGTATTCCTGCTGCAGACGGTATCCGCAGATAAACTGAATTTGTATGCCTTGTTGTCGTTTCTTGTGAGTGTCTGTATTTTTTCCGTGTATTTCATATTTTGCAGGCTGAATTTTCCTTCGTACCGTTTCCGTCTGGTTCATGACAGATTTTTTCTGCCTCAGATGTTATCTTTTTCCTCCTGGTATTTGTTCGGGAGTCTGGCTCTGATGGCTATGATTCAAGGGGGAAATGTGTTGCTGAACATTTTCTTCGGAGCGGTGATCAATGCCGCGGCAGCCATCGCTTTTCAAGTCAACGCTGCTGTGACCGGATTTGTCAATAATTTCCGTTTTGCAGTTGATCCGCAGGTTGTCAAAGCATATGCCGCTGACAATATTACATACATGAATCATCTCGTTTTCGGGAGTGCCCGTTTTACTTTTTACCTTTTGCTTTTCTTAACGCTTCCCCTGCTGCTGGAAATGGAAACCATCTTGCAGTTATGGCTTTCAAAAGTTCCTGACTATGCGGTGCTGTTTACGAGGCTGATTTTAATTTACACTCTCGTACAGTCTTTTGATCTTTCGTTCGGTTCTGTTTTCCGCGCTATCGGGCGAATCAAGGAAAATCAGATGTTGGCGGGAACTGCGTTTCTGCTTGTTCTGCCTGTTTCCTATCTTTTCTTCAAGAACGGATTTCCTCCGGAAACGTTGTTCATTGTACAGATTGCAGGGGGTTTTACTGCGGCATTCATCGTCAAGATATTTCTGCTCTGGAAAATACATAAGATTTCACCCGGATACTATTGCAGACAGCTTCTGCTCCCGACAATGACCGTTGCCTGTGTTTCGGTCATACTGCCTCTGCTGACCCGATTTTACATGGGACCGGGATTTCTGAGATTCTGCATGGTAACTTTGATTTCTGTTTTAAGTGTGGCGTTCTCCGTATATGTCTTCGGTATAGACAGGAGGACCAGAATCCTGATTGTCAGCCATGTGAGGAGTCGTCTTCCCATATAAGCTGGTATAACAGGGGTTGTATTGTGCCGCCCCTGGGCGTGTCTCATACAATGCAGACACTCAGGATGTGGAAACAGCACACGGAAGCGGAGTCTGTATTGGATGTTTTTTGTAAGGAATCGGAGCAGTTCAACGAACGATAAGGAGAAAACGGAATGAGTCTGGATGATTTCGTCAAGAGGTTTGCCGAGGAATTTGAGGATATGGAAGAGGGGGCAATCAGCGCCGATACGGTGTTCACTGAACTGGACGGCTGGAATTCTTTAAGTACGCTGGGAATCATAGCTATGGTGAAAATGGAGTTCAACCTCAATATTACCGCTGACGAGATCAGAGCATGCGATACCGTGAAAGATCTCTTTGATTTCATACAGGAAAAGAAAAATGCCTGACTTCTCTCTTTGCGGAAAAACGATTCTGATTACCGGAGCCTCTTCCGGTATCGGACGGGCGGCGGCCGTTGCATGTTCAGAAATGGGTGCAAAGGTGATCGGGACTGCCCGGGATCAGGGCCGGCTTGAGGAAACCTTGTCTCTGCTGACCGGAGAGGGGCACACTGTCTATTCCGCGGATCAGAGGAATCAACCTGAAATCGCGGCGATGGCGGAGAAGCTTCCGAAGCTTGACGGGATTGTCCATTGTGCAGGAACTTCAGACACAATGCCATGCCGCTATATCACGCATGAGAGGCTCCTGGTTTTGTTTGAAACCAATTTTTTCGGAACAGTAAACCTGATGACGGTTTTGATGCAGGGGAAGAAAATTTCAAAAGAAGCTTCCATTGTGTTCATCTCCTCATTTCTGGCCGACTGCATTGCTGAGACCGGGTCCGCAACATACGCTTCTGCAAAGGCGGCAATGGCGGCTTACGCCCGGGTTCTGGCAAAAGAGCTTGCACCGAGAAAGATCAGAGTCAATACCCTGATGCCGGGTATTGTCCGGACAGAATTACTGAAGAAAATGACTTTTACGGAAGAGGAATTCAATGAAAATGAGAAGTTGTATCCTTTCGGATACGGGACTCCGGAAGAGATTGCCGATTTCATTGTTTTTCTGTTGAGTCCGGCGTCCAGATGGATGACCGGGCAGAAAATTGTCATCGACGGCGGCAGAACCTTGAACTGAAAACAAGTGGTTGACTATGGACGCATACATTCAAGCGGTTTCCTATTATTTGCCTGAAAAGGAATTCACAAATGAAGAACTCATTGCGGAATTTCCCGAATGGAACGTGGAAAAAGTTTCCGCAAAGACAGGGATCCTCAAGCGGCATCTTGCGGGAGAGTCGGAAACTGCGGCGGATATGGCAGTCAGAGCCGCGGAAAAACTGTTTGCCGAACATCAGATCCGGCCGTCCGACATCGACTTTGTTTTATTCTGCACGCAGAGTCCGGATTATTTCCTTCCCACGAGCGCCTGTATCATTCAAAACCGGCTCGGGATTCCTGTGAAGTCAGGAGCTCTGGATTTCAATCTGGGCTGTTCCGGCTATGTTTATGGACTTTCACTTGCGGCAGGGCTGCTGAAATCCCAGTCTGCCAGTCATATCCTTCTGCTGACTGCGGAAACATACAGCAAGTACATTCACCCGAAGGACAAGGGGAATCGTTCTCTTTTCGGAGACGGCGCGGCCGCAACACTGGTGTCCGCCTCCGGCTTTGCCAGGATCGGGAATTTCGTTTTCGGGACCGACGGCGGCGGAGCTGAAAATCTGATTGTAAAAAACGGCGCCGCCCGCCAGAAAAGTTCCGCCGATGATTCCGGGTTTGATGGGAACGGCTTGTTCCATTCATCGAACCATCTGTTTATGGATGGCTCGAAAATTTTCAATTTCACCCTTTCCGTCGTTCCTGAACTCGTGAATGATATTCTGGCCAAGAACTCGATGCGGAAAGACGAAGTGGATTATTTTCTTTTCCATCAGGCAAACAAATTCATGCTGGACACCATCCGGAAGATCTGCAGAATCGATCCCGCAAAATTTTATATGAATCTGGAGAATACAGGGAATACGGTTTCTTCCACTTTGCCGATAGCAATAGCGGATGCGATGAGCGGGAAACGGATTCTTCCGGATTTCAAGGTCATGATTGCCGGTTTCGGGGTCGGCTATTCCTGGTCCGGGGCAATGTTGTATTTTTAAGGATATTTTCCCGCTTGATTTTCTGCTGCGCTCTTCATCCTCCGTCCCCATCTCCGGCCGGGACTCCCCGTTCTGCAGGAAAGATGCCTGATAATTCCAAGATTGACAACAACTCCGGATGGGGAAAATGCCGCATCCCATAAGGATCGGATCCATGGGAACGGAACGGCCTGGTGGGGGAATCAAAAATGTCTTTTCTGATTCATAAGCTTCGGACACTGGGGGGAGGAGCCTGTTTCAAGACTTGCAATCGGAAGAAGGGCAGGATATAGTAAAACTGGAGTTTTTACCCCGTTTCACACTGAAAAGTTGTTGTTTTTTCCCCAGATCTCTTCCCGGAAAGGCAGATATGATTGATTTGAAAAAAAAGGAAAACTGTACCGGCTGCAAGGCTTGCGGTGATGTCTGCCCGAAAGATGCGATTACTTTCCGGACAGACAAGGAAGGATTCTGGTATCCAGAGATTGACCGGTCGAAATGTGTGGACTGTCATCTTTGTGAAAAAGTCTGTCCCGAGCTGAATTTGAAGAGGCTGAGGCAAACCGGGACCTTCAAGCCGGAATATTATGCTCTGCTGAATAAGGACTTGTCTGTGCGTCTGGACAGCACCAGCGGCGGAGCTTTTTCCCTGCTGGCAAATCAGACTTTTCAGGCGGGAGGATATGTCGGCGGCGCTGTGTATACCGAAGATTTTCACGTGCGGCATTTCCTGACGGACAATCCGGAGGATCTGAAACGCTTGCGGAGTTCCAAGTATCTCCAGAGTGACACGGCAGGCTTTTACCGGCAGGTGAAAGATCTGCTTCTGCAGGGGAAAAAGGTCCTTGTCTGCGGCAGCCCCTGCCAGATGTCGGCGCTTCAACTGTATCTGGACGCTGTGGATGCCACGAATCTGATCGTCTGTGACTATATATGCAAAGGGATCAATTCTCCGAAGGTTTTCAGGAAACATCTGGATTCCCTGGAAAGGAAATATGGATCAAAGATCACATATGTCAAGGCGAAAAACAAGGAATTGGGATGGCGGGAACTTACGTTCAAAGCAACATTTGAAAACGGGAAGTCCTATTATGGAACAGGAACTGTTGACAACTTTACAAGAGGATATTTGAGATCAGGGATTTTCTGCCGTCCCTCCTGTTATACATGCGATTTCAAGAGCGCACACCATCGTGCCGATATCACTCTCGGGGATTTCTGGGGGCTTGAGATGGTTGCTCCTGAGCTGGATGATGACAAAGGTGCCTCATTGCTGATCTGCAATACGGAAAAAGGACAGGAACTTTTCAATTCGGTGAAGGAACAGTGCCTCTGGAAAAAAGTCTTATTCTCGGAAGTTCTGGAGAGGAATCATCATCTGCTGCACTCCCTGAAACATCCGGATGTTTCAAGGGATGCCTTTTTCAAGGACGTTGACGATTTGCCTTTTGAGCAGGTTGCAGAGAAGTATTTTCCGATCACCTGGAAAGATAAAATTCCACAGAGGATCAGGAACAGAATTTCCGCCATCATCAATCTCCTTGTGTACATGTGGCATGCGATGGGATGCAATCCGCTGATCTGGATACAGTTCCTCAAACTGAACTTCTTTACGAAAGAAGTGCATTCCGATATACTCCGCGGGAAGTTCATCCTGCCTTATTCACACTGCGTATGGGATATTGCCAAAGGGGCGGAAATTCATGTGAACGGGATTTTGTTCGTCGGAGTGAAGAAGTTCAGAAAATCCCGCATGGAGACCAGAATTCTGGTTGGGAAAGATGCCGTTTTCAATATTGATGACGATTTTGCGGTCTGGGCTGGTGCCGACATCCAGATTTTCCCGGGTGGACAGCTGATTTTACGCGGAGGAAAAGGCGCAGGATGCAACATCAACTGTCAGATTGTCTGTGCGAAGAAGATAAGCATAGGAAGGCGCTGCCTGATCGGGCGGAACGTTGTCATCCGCGATTATGATGCCCATACCATTCATTTGAAAGGGTATAAGATCGCCTCTGCCATAAAGATCGGCGACTATTGCTGGATCGGAGACGGAGCGATGATCAGCAAAGGAGTCACAATGGGGGACGGAGCGATTGCAGGAGCGAGATCTTTTGTCGTATCGAAAATTCCTCCCAGGACCTTGTTTCTGGGCAATCCGGCGGTCCAGGTAGAAGAGAACATTGATTGGAGTCATTGATGATGCCGGAACCGGGAAATAAAAGTGATCGGACACTTTCCATCCTGTTGATTGGAGGGACGGGGACCATCAGTTTTGATGTCCTGAAGCATTCGCTCGAAGCAGGACATAAGGTTTATATTTTGAACCGAGGCAGGACGAAAGTCCCTCTTCCGGATGGAGTCCTATGCCTTCATGGAGATGTCAGAGCACTGAAGGGGGACGGACAGGAACTTCTGGGGGATCTGCACTTTGATGTGGTGATTGATTTCATTTCTTTTTCTGTGAGTGATCTGTCTCAGTCGTTGCGATTGTTCGGCAATCGATGCCGTCAGTTTATTTTCATTTCATCTGTCGGGGCTTATGACCGGAGACATGTCCAGGGGAGACTGGATGAATCCTGTCCGGCGATCGGCAATCCTGTATGGCAGTACAGTGTCGACAAGGCGGCTTGTGAGGACTTCCTGAAACACTATCAGTTCCCTGCCGGAACTTTTTATACGATCGTCCGCCCTGCGGTGACGTATGGCGATACCAGAATCCCTTACGGCATTATGCCTGCCTATGGCTGCCATTGGACATTCCTGGGGCGTATGCTTGCCGGAAAGCCTGTTTTTGTATGGGATCATGGCAAGGCGACTGCAACTGTTATGCATACTCTTGATTTCGCCCGGGCTTTTATCGGGTTGTTTGGCAATCCCCGTGCGGAGAATGAAACCTTCAACCTGTGCGGGGATGAGGAAGTTGCATGGAAAGACATGCTTTCTCAGCTGGCCGCGATTTTGAAATGTGAGTGCCGGATTGTAGATGTTCCCTCGGAATATGCGGAAAAGGCAATGCCTCAGATTCGGGGAATTCTCCTGGGAGACCGGGCTTTGAATGCGTCTTACAGCAATCAGAAAATAAAACAGGTCTGTCCGGATTTCCGGATCACCATGGATCTCAGACACGGATTGGAAAGAACCATTGACTACTATCGCGAACACCAGTTCCTGAAGGGAATCGATTATCACTGGGATGGAATGATTGACAGAATGCTGGCTTGCTATCTAAAAAAATATGAGCCCGATTCTCCCATGCTTTCAAAACTGGTTTTTTATGACTATCTGGGGACGGCAACTTTAAAAGACCGTTTTTCATATCTTCGTTCCCGCTACATCCCGTATCGGATACAATATGCTTATGAGTCCCTGATGCGTGCATTCTGGAGAATGGAGAACAGGCTTTTCAGAAGATAGGAAACTGACAGCGGCGTGAAATGAAGCATTCCAGAGAAAAAATGCTCATGGCAGGATCATCCTTCGGCAGCGATGGCATTCCAGCGTTTTTCAAGCTCTTCCAAAGAAAGAATCTCCAGTGGCGGATCGGACTCGAATCCCCTGGGTGAAAAACGGAAATTCCCCAGTGGAGTCTTCATGACGCCGGAACGCATGGTTCCGGCAATTTTCACAGGATCAAGTGAGCCTGTCTGACGGATTGCATCCGCAAAAATATGAACGGAACGATAGGCAAGCAGAGACAGAAAATCCCGCTCATATCCTTCGATTTTCAAAAATTTTTGCAGCACGTCTCGGTTTTCCCCGTTCAGCGGGATTGCGGCGGGAAGAAAAATGCGGTTGCGGTTGCGGTGCACGTTCAGAAGACGATCCAGCGGAGCAAATTCGTTGAAGCAGAGCGTTCCTTCCGGCAGGCGCGCAAATATCCGTTCCGCGAGATCGGCATAATCGGAAGCATCACCGGTCTTGCTCAGATAGATGATATTCTGCACAGGGAAATAATCGAGATACTGCTGGACCTGATTGCGGATATAGTTTCTGTTGCTGCTCTGATCGAAAAGCACCCGGCCGTAAACCAGAAGATTACTGTCGTAAAACGACTGTTCCACGCAACTCCCGTAGCTCATGGGGAATCGGCTGTCATCGTTCAGGATCAGGAAGTTGTCAAGTTTGTTCTTTCCTGCCCACGCAGCCAGGGCCCTGCTTTCATCCAGATCGGAGGCAATCGGCATAAAAAGCAGGGGATTGATCTGTCCGCGATTGATCCGTGCGCTCTGGGCAAGGGGAGCGAGCTCCGGCATTCCGGCATCACCGAACAGGGAATGAAACTGCAGCACCCGTCCGGAAGTAACCGGGCCGATCACGGCAAAGATGGATGGATCCGCCGCAAGTTTTTCAGCCTTCTCCTGAGCGATGGTGCTGTAATTTTCATTGTCGACCCAGACCGGATGGATCCGCCGCCCGAGAACCCCGCCCGCTTCGTTCACTTCATCAAACGCCAGCTGGATTGCCTTGTCAAGGACAAATCCGTTCTGTGCGTAATATTTCCACGGCCCGAAGACGGCGATATTCAGTCTGTCCGGATGTTTTTTCAAATAACGCACCCGCTGTCTGAGCGGATCAGAAGGCAGGATCTCACTGAAGGTCGTCATGAAGTTGCGCTGCAGAAGCGCGCTGATTTCCGAATGGGAAACAAACGTCATCACAAGCAGCGCCAGCAGCAGGAAAAGCCATACATATTTTTTCTTCATTTTTCGGGTTCCTCTCCATTTTCCGCGAGCTGGCGGCGGGCGAGCTTCGCAAAAATCCCGTTTTGTTTCATCAGTTGCCGATAGGTCCCGCACTCGGCCATTCGTCCTTCATGCAGGACATAAATCCGATCCGCGTTCATCACCGTGCTGAGACGGTGGGCGATCAGAAGACGTGAAACGTTCAATTCCCGGATTCCCGCGCTGACCACAGCCTGTGTTTCGTTGTCGAGCGCACTGGTGGCCTCGTCAAAAAGCAGAACTGCCGGTTTTTTCGCCAGCGCGCGGGCGATCAAAATACGCTGGCGCTGGCCGCCGGAAACGGAACCTCCGCCGGCTGAGAGCATGGTGTACATTCCCATCGGCATTTCACGGATATCCTGTTCGCAGCCGGCAAGACGGGCTGCCTCCCATGCATCGTCGATGGAAAGTTTCCCGGAGTGTCCGATAATGTTGCGCAGCACGGAATCCGGCAGAAGACGGCTGTCCTGAAGCACCACACCGATCCGGGAACGCAAGGACTGCAGATTCACATGGCTGACATCCTGCCCGTCATAGGTGATGCCCCCTCCGGAAGGCGTCTCGAATCCGAGCAGCAGACGAAGCAGCGTGGATTTCCCTGAACCGGACTCCCCCACCACCGCAACAAACTCTCCCGGCCGGACCTGCATTGAAAGCCCGGAAAGAATCCATGGCTGATCCGGACCATAGCGGAATGAGATATTCCGGACGTCAATGGCACCGGAAAGTTTTCCCGGCGGCGGTTTGGCCGCGTCATTCTCCGGTTCGGCCTCCAGAATCGGACGGAGCCGCTGATAGACCGGAAATGCGCTGACTGCCGAAATCAGCGCCATGACCATCTGTCCCACCGCCGCACTGACAATCCCGAGCGCAGACATGAAACTGACAAAATCGGCAGATGTCATAAGGCTTTCACCAGCTTCCGCATGAAAAAACTGCCAGGTCACGATTGAAATCACCGTTCCGATCGTCAGCACTGGAATCACGGCATTCACCACTATCGCGAAACTGCGGCAGTTTGCAAAAGAACGGTAAATCTGCTTTTTCGTACTGAAGCGGTCGGCCCAGTGCGCAAATGCGGCATTCTCTGCGCCTGTTGTGCGGATTTTGGAAATGCCGTTGAAAAACTGAACGAGATCTCCGTTCAGCTCTCCCTCCGCGGCAAGAATACGGACATGCCGATGCACCATCAGAACTGCCACCACCGCAAAGATCCCCAGTACAACAATCAGAATCAGGAGGCAGATTACCCCGAGCAGCAGATCGTAATAGAGCATCAGGATCAGGGACGGAAAACAGAACACTCCCGCCACCACCGACTTAAGCGTGGATACCGACAAAATCTCGCCAATCTGCATGATCCCGAGACTGCGGACGGAAAGATCCCCGATGCTGAATGCACGGAAAAAACGGGCCGGCAGATTCAGAAGACGATCCCAGACCGCCGCCTGAAGCGTATACTCAGCTCTGACATGAATGCGCAGGATCGCAATGGATTCCACATATTCAAAAACCCCCTGTGTGAGAGCAAACAGCAGAGAAATTCCAAAGAGCTGCATCAGCAGCATCCGGTCCGCGGTCGGGATCACGGTCCCGAAAATCACTCCGTTGATGATCGGCACCGCCATGCTCAGCAGCGTGAAGGAGGCATTCGACAAAGCCATCACGGAAACACAGGACTCCGGAATCAGGGCCGAACTGGAAAAATCACGGGAACTGGTGATTCGGAGCAGGAAGGTTTGCCGGACGGCAGTCAATCGGCTTCGCAACATATTTTGACTCATACTGGGGCACGCAAACGCTCCGAATCCAAGGAGGAAATCATGCAGGATTGGTATTTGTATTTTGCGTTTGGCAGCAACCTGAATACGGCCCGGATGCCCGGTCGCTGTCCATCCGGGCGGCTGATCGGGCTGGCGACATTGCCGGGATGGCGGTCGCCGAGCGATTGTATGCGGACATAGAGCGCGGTCGCGGGACGGTGCAGGGGGTATTGTATGCGGTGTCCGGATTTGATTTGCAGGCCCTTGATTATTACGAAGGTGCGCCCACGGTATATGCCCGGCATCTGGTAACGGTCTATTGCAATGGCAAAGGCTACCGAGCCTATACCTATATCATGACTCCGGCCACGGTGAGGCGTCGGCGGGGGATTCCATTCCCGGAAAAATACAGAATGATTTGCGCGGCTGCTGCGGCGGAACATCATTTGCACATACCGGAATTCACCGAAGGGAGGTGTTCGCATGACAACGGAAAAAATAATCGTCTACGGCACACTGAAGCGCGGCTTCCATAATCATGGATACTGCCGGAACGCAGTGTCAATCCGGGAATGCACCATTGTCGGTGCCTTGTTCGAGATCGGCTGGGGCTTTCCAGCATTCCGTCCGGATTTGGGAACGGACAGGATCGGAGCGGAAATCGTCGAAGTTCCGGTTCGGGATGTTCCGGCCATCGATCGATTGGAGGGGGTGCCGCATTTGTACGAAAAACAGCGGATCGAATGCGAGCTTCCCGACGGGACAACGGACGAGGCCACGGTATATGTAATGATGCATTTACCGGAACACGCCAAACACATGACAGGCGGCCGGAAAGTTGTATGGAAATAGCAACTGCAATTCAGTCAGAAAGTTGAGGTTGAAAATGTCAACAAGCTGTGCAATCGGAATTGAACAGGAAGACGGAAGCGTTCAGGCGATTCGCTGTCATTATGATGGCTATCCGAGTGGCGTGGGGGCATATCTTGCGGGGGCTATGACACGGTGGAGAAGGCTGAGGATCTGATTGACTACGGAGAAATCCGAGAACTGCACTGGACGCCGGAAGAGTCAGAATTTTACAACAATGACAGTTGCGGCGCCGTGAGTTTTGCGGATCGTCTTCAATACCAGCAAACCGACAAAGCTGAAATGGCGGTCAACTACCTGTATTTATACGGATGGGGGATGGCTGGTCTATGGGCTTAGATCGTGTCGTCAATAGTTAAAAGACCCAAGCTGCAATACACCTGATTTGTACTGCAGCAAGAAACGAAGCA
>CAKUDG010000037.1 GCA_934644965.1 uncultured Victivallales bacterium
CTTGGCAACGCCTCTCAATGTCGGGCTGGGTATCTGGAATTTATTGATATAGAAATTTATGCAACGATGCTTATAATCAGGCGAAAACAACCGGCAACCATTTTCACCTGCGCTTGGTTTATGATAAGATGTCCGCCGATGAGAAGGCCTCGGCTTGCGTCAACTGCGGAGCCTGTCTGAAAAAGTGTCCGCAGCACATCCGGATTCCTGAGATGTTGAAAAAAATCGCTGCGGAAATGGAAGGTCCGCAGAAAAAAAGTGCAATGTTCTGGTCACCGGATCACGAATTTTTTGTATGAGCAGGAGAAAGGAGTCTTATGGATCGACGTGATTTTTTGAAAACAACTCTGACGCTGGCGGCGCTTGCGCCTCTTGCCCGCCTTTCGGCACAGACGGGAAATGGTATCGGCAAGGAGTCCCAGTGCATGATTTACCGGGAGCTGGGACGATCCGGCCTCTCAGTCAGTGCGATTGCGCTGGGAGTTGAAGGCTTCAAGTCCAGGTCGTTTGAAGAAACAAATACTCTCGTGACCTATGCGCTGAAACACGGCATCAATTTCATTGATCTTTGCATTGCCGATCCCCGGATGCTTTCCGATATCGCCCGGGCGATGGGGGCCCAACGGAAACAATTTGTGATTCAAGGGCATCTCGGCTCCATCTGGAGAAATGGACAATATCTTCGCAGCCGGAATCTGAAAGCCTGCAGAGAGGCGTATGAAAATATGCTGAAAACGTTCGGTGGCCATATCGAGATCAGCATGATTCACTATGTGGATGCGGAAGATGATCTGGATCGGATTCGTCGGAATGGACTGCTGGCTTACGCCGGAGACCTGAAAGCCGCTGGACGAATTGATGCGATTGGTCTATCCAGTCACAGCCCGGCCATTGCCCACCGTGCGGTGGAGGAAAATCTGGTGGACGTTCTGATGTTTTCCATCAATCCCGGATACGATTTACGTCCCTCCGGAAGACAGATCAAATACGATGAGGAGCGCCAGAAACTTTATGAACTCTGCGCCCGCAAAAACATTGGCGTGGACGTGATGAAAGCCTATGGCGGAGGCGATCTGCTGAATGCGCGTCTCTCTCCGTTCGGCAAGGCGTTTACGCCGGTGCAGGCGCTGCACTATGCGTTGACCCGTCCGGCGGTGGCGGCCGTAATGGTCGGATGCCGGTGTGTTGCAGATATTCAGGCGGCTCTGGCATGGTGTTCCGCTTCCGCGACGGAACGGGATTACACCCGTGTATTCGACGGGCTTGACGCGAAATCATGGCAGGGGCACTGTCTTTACTGCGGACATTGCGCGCCATGTCCGAAAGGGATCGATATTGCAAGTGTCAACAAATATCTGAATCTGGCACTTGCCCAGGGAGAAGTCCCTCCGACGGTGCGCGACCACTATCGTCTTCTGAAACACCACGCTTCGGAATGCATTCAGTGCGGCGCATGTGAAAAGCGGTGTCCGTTTTCCGTTCCGGTCCGGACAAAAATGAAACAGGCGGCCGGATTATTCGGAATTTGACAAAAAAAGAAGACGTGGTAAAGTGAGGAACTCGCAGATCGTTTACAATACACAGGAACAGGAAGAATGACAAAACTGGTTCGCATCAGCCTCTCTCTGGATGAATCTCTGCTGGAACAGCTCGCATCCATGCAGAAGAAGGACGGTTATGAAAACCGTTCGGAATATATCAGGGATCTGATCCGCAGCCAGATCGCCCGCCGGGAATGGATCTCCGGCGAGGAAGTCATCGGTACGCTTTCGCTGATCTACAACCACCATCAGCGGGGACTCTCCGAAAAACTGATTGACCTGCAGCATCATTCTTCCGTTCATGTTCTTGCTTCGACGCATGTTCATCTGAGCCACGAAATCTGTGCGGAGATGATTATGATCCGGGGACATGGATGCGAAATCGAAAAGCTCGCCGCGTCCCTGAAACGCCTCAAGGGAGTTCTGAAGGCCGAGTTGACGGCCGGAAGCATGGGAAAAACGCTCCGGTAAAGCAGAAGATTCCGCAGGAAACAGAAGAAAAAAAGATTTTTTTAGTATTACGAAAATAAAAAACGTAATATTTATGACGAATGAAACTTGAAAGAAAAAGGCTGTTTAGATGAAATTTCAAAGAAGATATTTTTCTCTGGTGGAGCTCCTGGTGGTAATTGCGGTCATCGGCATTTTGTCCGGCTTGCTGCTGCCTGCACTAAACGCGGCGCGGAACCGGGCGCACACCATCAGCTGCATGGGGAATGTGAAGCAGATCGGGCAGGCGTATTTCAGTTATGTTTCCGATTGGAACATGACGCCGCCGGTCAGCAAATCCGGCATCCGCTGGATCGACTGTCTGGAACCTTATCTTGCGGAAAAAAGTGAACGCAGCTCAGGCAATGTGTTCGTCTGCGCATCCGACCGGAGGCCGGAAGACAAAAAGGTCGTTTACGCCACCAGCGATGTCAACAAGCTCAGTTACGGCATCAACCAGTGCTACCCGTCGAATCGGGAGAGCGCTACGCCTATTCTCTGGAATGGAATCGGAGCGAATCAGATCCGGAATCCTTCCGAGTTCATCACGATTGCGGACGCGGGAAGCTACTATATCGGCACCACGGTTGCAGCGCCGTTTTTCGGCACGTTGAACGGAGAATTCTATGTGGACGGCGGATATTGCAAATATCTGTCATTCCGCCATGGCGAGAGAACGCGGGATTTCAACGCCGCCTTTGCCGATGGACACGCCGCGACTTTGAAATTCGACGCGACACCGGACCGGTACTGGGATTACAGGAGCGTCGGATATGGTTTTTAAGCGGATTTTTCTTATTCTGGCACTCTGTCTGCTTGCGGGTTGCGCACCGGAACGGAAAGCAAAAACGCCGCAGCGGTTCCTCTCGCTCTCGACGGCGGCGACGCATATTCTGACGGAGCTGGAAGTCCCCCCATGTGCTATCGATGAATACGGACGGATCGCGGCAGGTTCGCCGCCTCCGGTTGTGATCGGCAAGGGGGCCGCCGTTTCGCGCGAGAAGATCGCCGAACTCGGAGTCGACGGAGTGATTCTCTGGTATTATCAGGAGGAAGCGGCGGAACGTTTCCGAAAAGAGGGGCTTCCGGTGACCGTTATCCCCGCATTACGCCTCGCGGAATATCCGGCGCTGATTCTGCGCCTCGGCGAAGTGACGGGAAAGAGGGAACGGGCACAGGAACTCGCCGAAGCCTTCCGTCGTCGGCTCGAACAGATTTCCGTCCCGGCGGAAGATTCGGCGCGCCGGGTCTGTTTTGAATTGTACAGCCCCGGAAAAATCGTCGGAGACGCATCGTATCTCGGCGATCTTGTCCGGGCGGCAGGCGGGAAAAGCATCGTGTCGAAAACAGGTTTGATTTCGGCGGAAGCCGTGGTCGAGGCTGCGCCTGACGTGATCTTCTACATCGAAGGCTTCGGGAGCGCCGCGGAAATTGCCGCGCGAAGCGCTTACGCCGGAACGCCTGCCGTTCGCAACGGCCGAATCCATGCCGTTCCCCGCCGCCTGACCGTCGAGGGGATCGCTCCACTGGAGACCATCAATTTCCTGAAACAATATATGAGGTGACGAAATGGCATTTTACCGGATCACATGGAATGAGAAGTATGATTTTGCAACCCTTCACAACTGGGGATGCACCTTCCGCTGCCCTTTTTGCAGCTACAAACTGCGGAGCGGAGAAAACGGCCGTCCCGGGTTCGCAGAACCGAAGCCGGAACGCTTTCTTTCCGTCGATGAGATGAAGGAGGCGCTGCGCAGTATCTCTCCCGGAAAAATCTATTTCATGGGCGGCGAACCGACTGTGGCGAAAGAGCTTGAAGAGATGATCTTCTTTGCAAAGCATGAACTCGGAGCGGAGACCCGACTTGGCCACACCAACGGCAGCCGTCTGCCACTTCCCGGTCTGGATGGAGCCAATGTGGGGCTCAAGGCGTGGAGCGAAGAGCTTCATCTTGCAATTACCGGGAAACCGAAGTCGCTGATCTATGACAATTTCCGCGCCGCATTCAACTCCGGGATGAAGATGGCGGCCAATCTGGTGTTCATCCCCGGGCTGGTCGGACTCGACGAAATGGAAGGCGTGGTAAGTTTCCTCGCCGGACTTGATCGGAATATCCCTTTTCATATCGACGGTTATATTCCGATTCCCGGACTGCCGTGGAAACGGCCGACCGACGGAGAGATGAAGGACGCCGAAAAACTGGCAGAAAGTTATCTCTCTCATGTCAAAAGTTCCCATCTGACTTCGGAAGAAGCGCTCAATCTCTCCGCGCGGGATGACCGGTTCAAAGTGAAAACCATTGCTGGATAATGAGATGAAATTACTTTCCTCAGCACTTGCCGTGTTGTTTCTTCTCTCCTGGGGGATCGGGGCGGGAAGCGCCTCGTGGGGGGATCTTCTGCGCCTCGTTTCCGGCGGCGAAGTATCCGACTCCGCCCGGATGATTCTGCTGGAACTCCGGCTGCCTCGACTGCTTGCCGCCGTTCTGGCAGGCGGAATGCTGGGTGCGGCGGGATGCGCGACTCAGAATCTTTTCCGCAACGACCTTGCCTCGCCGCATGTGCTGGGGGTGGTCAACACTGCGGCGCTGGGAGCGGTGATCGGCTTGTTTCTTCCGGGAATCGGCCTGACCGTTCCGGCAATGGTGTTCGCAGCGCTCTCCCTCGGAATTCTCTTCCTGATCGGCAGGCGGCGGAGTTGGGACGGCGCGACCTTGATTCTAGCGGGGATTGCGGTCAATGCCTTTACTTCCGCCTTGACTTCCGGTGCGCTTTATCTCGCCGATGAACGGCTCTCGGCACTGGTGTTCTGGCTGCTGGGGGGATTCTGGCGGATCACCTGGGGCGATGTGATCCTGCTTGCGGCAGTGGGGCTGGGAGCGTGTGGCATTCTGTTCCGTCTTGCACCGGAACTGGACATGCTGCTTCTCGGAGACCGGTCGGCGGAGCTCGCGGGGGTGCGGATGAAGCGGCTCAAACCATTGCTGATGCTGACCGTGGCGGCACTGAGCGCAAGTGTGGTCAGCTGCTGCGGAGTGATCGGATTTGTGGGACTGGCGGTTCCGCATATGGTCCGGATGCTTTGCGGCGGAACATTCCGCAAACTTCTGCCGGGGAGTATTTTGGCAGGCGGATTCCTTCTGCTCCTGGCCGATCTCGCCGCGCGGACGGTTGCCGCGCCGCAGGAGATTCCGGTCGGAATTCTGACATCACTCGCGGGAGGACCGTTCTTCTTTTATCTCCTGCTGCACAGGAGGGCGAATCATGATTGAACTGGAAAACGTCTCCTTCTCCTATTCGCCGGGAAATCCTGTTTTGGACGGGATTTCGATCCACTTCAACGCCGGAACCTTTTACGGGATATTCGGTCCGAATGGCTGTGGGAAAAGCACTCTGCTCAAGCTGATTACCGGCGAACTCGTTCCTGATTCCGGCAGCCTTTCGCCGCGCTGGAACGATCCTTTGGAACGGGCCTGCCGTCTGGCGATGGTCGAACAGGAGATCCCCGGACGCATTCCGCTGACCGTCCGCGAAGTTGTCGCACTCGGCCGTTATCCCTGGATGAGGCGAAGAAAAGTATCATCTGACATTGAGGCGATCTTGAACGAACTTCAGCTCGTTCTGCTCGCGGAGAAACCATACTCGCACCTGAGCGGAGGGGAACGGCAGCGCACAATGCTCGCCCGGGCTGTTGCACAGGACACGCCGATCCTGCTTCTGGACGAACCGGCGAGTTCGCTCGACATCGGCTTTCAGCATGAATTCTACCGTCTTCTCCGCCGCTTTGCGCGCAAGGGAAAATGTATCGTCATGATTTCACATGATCTCTTTATCGCGCCGCACTATCTGGACGAGGCGCTGCTGCTGAAGGAGGGGACAATTTTCTCTGAGGGAACTCCGGCGCAGGTGGTTTCTCCGGAAAATCTCCATGCGGTCTTTCAATATCAGGGGCCGGAGTATGAATGAAACGAAATCAACCAGTCACTATGGGAAAATTCTGGGAGTTGCCTGGCCTCTTTTCTGCCTCTCCGCAGGAACTGTCATTATGCAGTTCTGTGACCGGAAGTTTCTGGGAAACAGTTCCACGGAAGAGATTGCGGCGGCGCTTCCCGCCGGAAATCTGCTTGCCACGCTCGGAACATTTTTCATCAGCATGATTTCATACTGCAATCCGATGACCGCGCAGTATTTCGGAGCCGGACGCACCCGTGAGTGTGTTGATGTTTTGTGGAGTGGATTCCGCGCGGCTCTGCTTTGTGCCGGAGTCATGGCGATTCTCATGTCCTGCCTCGGAATCTGTGTTCTGAATCTGACTCTGGATGCGGAAATCTTTCCTTATGCCTTTCGCTATTTCGTCCTGCAGATTCCCGGACAAATCATGCTGTGCCTTGCGGCACCGTTTTTTGCTTTTTATTCAGGACGGAGTCGGACGATTGTTGTTTCCTGCGTCAATATCTGTGCCGCGCTTCTGAACATTCTCCTGGACTGGCTGCTGATTTTCGGCCATTGGGGACTCCCGAAACTTGGTATTACAGGAGCCGGAATGGCTACAGCGGCGTCACAAAGCCTGGCGGCATTTACTATCATCGGTCTGGTTTTGTTCGGAAACGATCAGGCCAGGTATCCGACGCGGCGGTTCCGTTCTTTCAGCAAAGAGCTTTTCCGTAAAATTTTTCTGATCGGCGGACCTTCCGGATTTCAGAGATTGAACAACTTCCTGAAATTCTTCTGGTCGGAACTCTGGGAAAAAGTGCGCTGGCAAGCAGCACCATAGCACTATCAATCACACTGGTAAGTTTCATGCCGTTGATCGCCCTAACGGAATCCAATCTGATCCTTTCCGGTCAGTTTCTTGGGAGAGGAGATCCAGTCGGTGCCAGAAAAATCACCTTTTAGACCTGGACGCTGACGTTCTCCTACACTCTTTCCGCCTTTTTTTGCCATTCTTTTTTTCTCTCATCCGATAATTGCATGGTTTGCTCCTGAGCGCTCCGGCGCAGATGTTTCTTTTGAGCAGCTTGCCGGACTTGCGGACGGAATCAATCCATGTGTATTTGCAGCCGCCCGGCATCTTATCCCGGCGGCATATCCCTTCAGCAGGGAAAAAATGAAAACAGCGCAAAGGAGTTTGTGTACCTCTCCCCCCGCCCTGCGGCACGTCACATTTCCCTTCCCTCCTCCCTTGCATCAGATTCCTTCCGTCCCCGGGGGAAACATGTCCCCCGAAAAAAAGGGCATCCAGAGAGAGAAGGGCATCCAGAGAAAGACAAGGAGGAATCCCGGAAAAGAAAAATCCCCGATAAAAGAAAAACCCCCGTTCCCAGCGCATCTGGAAACGGGAGCCTCAAGAACTTTTTCGGGATCCGGAAAAGCGGAAGTCCCGCTTTTCCCCCTCCAGGCCATGCAGAATGATATTACATGGTGGAAGTCTTCTGGAAGACAAAGTTGTAATAATTCGTCTCAGGAGTGATAATCCATTCCGGCTGCATGATGGGCCCGTAGCCGATTCCGGCATCCTTCGGATCATTCGGACAGCCCGGAAGCGGGACAGGGAAAGTCACGATTTCAAGAACTCCAACCAGTTCACGCGCCACGAAATAACCGACTCCGTTCAAAACACCGAAGGTGCATGCCGCAATCCCGCCCTCTTCAAAATTGACATTCACCACTTCAATTGGAATTTCAAGAACACCAAATGCGACATTGCTGATTCCTCTGCCAAGCTTATGGGCCATGCACGTCCAGAGATTCTCGTATCCAGGAGGCTCAACCGGTTCCTGTGCGAAGGATTCCGTAACGGTTCCCACCGCAAACAACAGCATGCCCGCTAAAAGCATCTTTTTCCAGATTTTCATTGGATCTCCCTTGGGTTACATAAGAGTTTCTTTGAAGGTTTTCTTTTGTCATTATCTGTCTGGCTCAACGCATTCCCGACCGACTGATTCCGGTGCTATTGGAAAGCAGTCTAATATATTCCCGCTTTTGCGTCGGTCAAGCAAAGTTTTCAAACTTTCCTTGTCAACTTGCAAAAAAGGTGTATTTTTTTACGAAAATCTTTTCAAAAAGGACTTCTGAACATGGAAAACAGCAAAAAAAGAAACTTCTGCTCGCACGGAAAAACTCCCGGAACAGTTCATCCGACCCTGACTCTGCTCAACCGGAATCACACCGAATATCCCTCTTCTCCGGAAAAAGCCGTGATCGAAACCTTTGAAAACGCCTTCCCGGAACGCGACTACGTCATCACATTCGACTGTCCGGAATTCACCAGTCTCTGTCCCGTCACGAACCAGCCTGATTTCGGTCACATCACCATCCGCTACATTGCAGACAGGCTCTGTGTCGAAAGCAAGTCTCTGAAGCTGTATCTCTTCTCTTTCCGCAATCACAACACCTTTCATGAAGAAGCTGTCAACCGGATCCTCTCTGATCTCGTCACGGCATGCTCTCCCAGATGGATGGAAGTCACAGGCGTTTTCCGCCCGCGCGGCGGTATCGCCCTCACCATCACGGCCGAGGAGAAAAAGAAGAAAAACGCAAAGTCCGGCAAACGCTGACTCCCGCAAGATCAGATTCTTTTCTCCCGCAAAAAACGGCTGAAGAATTCCTCAGGGGGAAAAAAGAAGGAAAGGGAGGACACACATTCCCTCCTCCCTTTCCTTTTCTCCTCTTTCTTTTTCTCTCCGGAAGCAGCCCCCCTTATCACGCACCATATCTTTTTTCTGCTTCTGCGGGCAACAAGCAAGTCCTCCTTTCAGGAAGGAAGGGGAGGAAACAATGCGCCGCACCGCAAAGGACAGACTCCGTCCCTTGACAGAAACTCAGAAGACTTTGTGCAGATTCAGTGTTCGACTCCGAGAACACCGAGAACGCCTCTTGCAATCATCAGTTCCTCGTTGGTCGGGATCACAAGAGCCTTCCAGGAGCTTTCCGGGGTGGAAATGACGCCTTTCTTCCCGAAAGCAGCATTGTTCGCCTCGACATCCACAAAGATGTTCAGCGCGGAGAGTTTTTCCATCACAAGTCTGCGGACGAGCGTGGAATACTCCCCGATTCCGCCAGTGAAGACCAGCAGTTCCGGACCCTTTTCAAAGAGGACATAATACGCTCCGATATATTTCACGACTCTGCGGACAAACATGTCCAGAGCAAGACGCGCGCGTTCGTTGCCTTTTTCAATGGCGGCGGAGATGTCCCGCATGTCGCTGCTTCCGATTTCGGCGACGGCAAGGAGACCGCTCTGCTTGTTCATCAGCCGATCGATTTCATTGGTGTTCATGCCCATGTCCGCGAAGCGCAGGACCACGGCCGGATCGAGGTCACCGCAGCGTCCACCCATCATCAGTCCTTCGAGAGGCGTCAGCCCCATGGTGGTGTCAATCACCTTCCCTTTCCGGATGGCCGCCATGCTGCAGCCGTTGCCCAGATGGCAGGTGATCATGTCGACTTCTTCCGGCTTCTTCCCCACAAATTCCGCAGCGGCTCCGCAGACATACTGATGCGATGTTCCGTGGAACCCGTAACGCCGAATACCGTATTCCTCGTAGTATTTGCGCGGAATTGCATAGAGATACGCTTCCGGGGGCATCGTCTGGTGGAACGCGGTATCGAAAAGCCCGATGTTCGGGACGCCGGGGAAAATCTGTTCGCAGGCTTCGATCCCGGAGAGGTTCGCAGGATTGTGAAGGGGACCCAGAGGAATGCAGTCGCGGATAATGTCCTTCACGGTCTCGTCGATGAGAACCGGCTTGAACACTTTGCTGCCTCCGTGAAGAACGCGGTGCCCGATGGCTCCGACTTCGTCGAAGGAACGGATGACGCCGTGTTCGGGATCCGTCAGTTTCCCGCAGATCAGCTGAAGAGCCGTGTCATAGTCTGGGATGGGGGGATTGTCTTCGCTTTTATAATCCTGTGCCGGATTCTTGTAAATGATTTTGGGATTCTCCAGCCCGAGACGTTCCACAATACCGCTCGCAAGCACCTTCTCCTCGTCTTTCTCCATCGAGAACAGAGTGAACTTCAGGGAGGAACTCCCTGAATTGATGACCAGGATCTTCATTCCTTTTTCCTTCTTTCCAAAATTGTTGGTGATTTGATTGAAAAAATGAAAATATCACCTTCAATATACCACGTCCGTCACGGCAATGCAATCAGGCGAAGGACAAAAAGACCGGCTCCCGCCGTTTCATTCCCCCCGTTTCATTCCCGCCGTTTCATTCGCTTGGGGAAAACGTTTCTGTTTTCCCCTGTCTTTGCGCATGGCGGAAGCCGTGCATGGAGAAACGGGGGAAGAAATTTTCCAGGAAGGAATCTTTCGAAAGAACGATTCCCTTGTTATTCCCCTGCAGGCGCTGGCGGAGAGAAGGCCGGAGCAGAATTGCGGTACCATTCTGCGGCGAGAGCGATTCCTTCCCTGAAATTCTTCAGCGGGACATAGCCGAGAAGACGGGCGGCAAGACTGATATCCGCAAGGGAATGGGCAATATCCCCCTTTCTCGGCGGAGCAAAGGCCGGTTCGATCGACAGGATGGAAGGATCTGTCTTCCCCAGGCAGTCCCGAAGGTCCCGGAAAAGTTCCAGGAGGGAGACGGCCTCCCCGCAGGCAATGTTGCAGACCGCCGCATTTTCCCCTGCCGGCACCGGAAGCGCGGGGATTTCCATGGCACGCCGGTTCGCGGAAAGGACATTGTCGATATACGTGAAGTCACGGGACTGTGAACCGTCCCCGTAAATGACGGGCCGACGGTGTTCCAGCAACGCCGCGGCAAATCTCGGAATCACCGCCGCATATTCCCCCGCGGGATTCTGACGGCGCCCGTACACATTGAAATAACGGAGTCCGACGCATTGCAGGCCGTACAGACGGGAAAAGACTTCCGCATAGACTTCGTCCGCATATTTCGTGACGGCATAGGGGGAAAGCGCCTTCCCGATGCGCCCCTCCTTTTTCGGCAGCGCCGGATCGTCACCGTAGACGGAACTGCTGGAAGCGTAAATAAATCGTCTGACCCCTGCATCCGCGGCGGCCTTGAGCATGTTGACGAAGCCGCCCACATTGACGTCATTGACTGTTCCAGGATCCGCAAGAGAACGCGGAACCGATCCCAGGGCGGCCTCGTGAAACACATAGTCGACACCAGCACAGAGTTCCCGGCAGAGCGCGGAATCACGGATATCGCCTTCCTGCAATGTGAAATTCGGATTTTTCAGGGCGGAGAGGAGATTTTCGCGTCTCCCGGTCGAAAAATTGTCGAGACAGATGACGCGATGTCCCTGCTCCAGCAGGTGATCCGTCAAATTGGAACCGATAAATCCGGCTCCGCCTGTGATCAGAATCCTGTGTCCCGTCATTTTCATCCGTCCTTTTCCCGTCAGAGCTCCGTCATTTCCAGAGTTCCGTCAAAGGGAGGTTCTGAGGGGATTTTGAGGCGGAAGACCAGAGATCTTCGACGAGTTTGCCATAATCATGTCCCTGACTGCTGCAGTTGCTGTCGGCGGAATCCCCCAGTCTGGAAAGACGAGTCAGGACAAAAACCGGAGTCAGCTGTTCGACAGGCAGTGCAATCTGGAAGAGATCGTCGCTGTTCTTCGCGCTCATGAGTTCCGAAACAAGTCCGCAGCGCTCGAGTTCATACAGAACGGAACGCGTGGTCCGGATGGGAATTTCCAGCTTCCTGGAAACATGCACATCCGACAACGCTCCGCGTCCTTCCTGAAACGCCAGCGCCAGTTCCCGGAGAATCCGCAGCGAATAAACCGCCTTCTGTTCCGCACAGACCGGACCATCCCCGGGCGAGAGTTCATAAATATTCACATTCTGGTAGGAAAAGGCCAGTTCCGCTCCAAGCAGCACCACGATCCAGGTTGCCTGAAGCCAGATCAGGAAAAAAGGCAGTGCCGCAAAACTGCCGTAGACCGCATTGTAGCTCGTCAGCAGCACCTGCGCAAACATGTACACCCATTGAATGAGCAGATAGAGCGTCCCTGTGAAAACTCCCGCCAGAAGTCCGGACGCCAGCCTGACCCGCGTGTTCGGGAGAAACAGATAAATAAACGTGAACACCAGCCACGCCGCCAGAAACGGAATGATCCTGGAGGAGAGCGAAACCACGTGATTCAACGTCTCGGGAAACGGAAGAGAGGTGACCAGACCGCTCACCTGAACCGTCGCATACGCACTCGCGCCCATCACCACGATCATCATCAGCGGACAGACGATGAGCATGGTCAGATAATCGCTGACTTTCCGTACAAAATTGCGCCCCTGCTTCACTCCCCAGATCGCATTGAAGGATCCCTCCACGCTCGCAAGAAGTTTCAGCGCAGTCCAGATCAGCAAGATGGCGCCGACTCCCGCCACAACCCCGCCCTTCGCATTCTGAAGCATGTGATCGGAAAACGTGATGATTTTATCCGCCACCTCCTCATGCCCTGCCAGTCCGTCCATGATTGAACGCCGGAGCGTTTCCTCAAACCCCAGTCCTTTTGCAATCCCGAACATCAACGCGGCAATCGGAACGATCGAAAGCAATGTGTAGAACGTCAGTGCCGATGCACGCAGGGAACACTTGTTCTTGATGAAAAAACGGGAGGTCAGGACAATCACCCGCACTACGGTCAGAAAAAAAGCCTTCATCCTGGGCAGTTCTCCGGAACGTATGTTCCAGATCCCGTTCGTGAAAAAATCAAACACTCTCTGAATCATCGGTTGTTTCTTCCCATTCCCCGAGACTTGCAAAGGGGGGTTGCATTTTTCAGGTATCCTTATTCAGCCTCATTCACCGCTGCTGCCGGTCACGGGGCCGTTCTATCTCTTCCGCCCTTCCGGTTCTCCCGGATCCAAGGCTTCTGGTACGATACACCCAGTTTTTCAAGGATGCAAGGGAAAACGCATTTTTCCGGAAAAAGGAGGAGGTTGAAGTTAAGGAAAAAGAAAGCGAAAGGGCCCATGCTGCGCCGAGAGGGAAGAGAAATCAAGAGCATCCTGAGAAGAAAGCGTGGTGCTTGCGGCAAGACTGGCAGTGTTCTGCCACAGACAGGGCCGCAGCAAGCGCGGCCGGCCCGGTCAGGAAGAAGCGGGGAGAGTCATGGAAAGGACCTCTCCGTCCGGAATTTCGCAGATGCGGGAATCCGCATGATTGATGAGGATCAGAGCTCCGTTGCCGGAAAAATCGACGACCAGCCCGGTCAGAATGGACCCGTTGTGCAGACGGATGGAAATATTCTTTCCCGCAAGGATGTTCTCCGCACTCCAAAGCCTGTGAAGGTTTGCGATTCCCCCCTCCTTCCGCGCATCCGCGTAGAGTTTCAGGGCCTCCTTTTGAATTTCGAGGGCGAAACTTCCGACATCGTCTGCCAGGATACCTGTTTCGGCATAAAGGCTGGTGGCGGGACGCCCGATTTCCCTGAGCGAAGCGGGATCCATATTGATGTTGACCCCGGCTCCGATGACAATTCCTCCGCTGCGTCCGTACCTGCTTTCACAGAGGATTCCGGCGATCTTCTTTTTCCCGCAAAGGACGTCATTGGGCCATTTCACTCTGAAATCCAGACGCGGCGCATGCGTGCGCAGGACTTCCAGCACGGCAAGGGATCCGATCCAGGCCGCCTGCGGGACAGTGAAATCAAATCCCTTGAGCACCAGGGACGCATATATGTTCACATCCGGCGGGGAAATCCATTGCCGGCCTTTGCTTCCGCGTCCAGCGCTCTGTCGGAGGGCGGCAATCATGGAGCCGTCCGGCATGGCGTCGAAATTTTCCAGGGCGAAGCGATTGGTCGAATCGACCTCATCCAGCCATATCACATCGGGTCTTCCGCTCATTTATTTTTCCACTATCTTTCATTCTTTCCTTGTAAGATGGCCCCGATGATGGTATTTTTCGAGCTGAATATTGTAAAAAGATCAAATTTTTTCAACTTTCTAAGGAGATTTTGCTATGAGAAAGGCACTGATCCCGACAAAACTGGATAAAGCCGTCGCCGGAATTCTCGGAGAAAACGGTTTCACCGTCCTTCAGAATCCCGACATCCCGCTTGCTGAGCTCGCGGCCGGAAATCCGGATGCGCAGGTCATTATTGTCCGCAGTGAAAAAGTCACACCCGAAATCATGGATCTGCTCCCCGATCTCAAGCTGGTAGTGCGCGCCGGTGCCGGGTTCGACAATATCGACATCAAATACGCGCGCCGCAGAAATGTGGACGTTATGAACACGCCGGGCGCCAACTCCAATGCAGTCGCAGAGGAAGTGATCGCCCTGATGCTGGCGGCCTACCGGAAACTGGTGCCTGCCGACATTTCCACCAGGGCGGGGAAATGGGAAAAGAGCAAGTTCATGGGCCGGGAAATCACGGGAAAGACCCTCGGCATCCTCGGGATGGGGAATATCGGGCGCCTTCTGGCAAAACGAGTGGCGGGATTTGACATGACCGTTCTCGCCTATGATCCTGTGCTTTCTCCGGAACTGGCGGAACAGCTCGGAGTCCGGCTCTGCTCCGTCGAGGAAATCTTCCGCGAGGCGGACATCATTTCACTGCACATCCCCGAAAATGATCAGACCCGCGGCATGGTCAATCAGGCGCTTGTCTCCACCATGAAGAAAGGCGCCATGCTCATCAACTGCGCCCGCGCAGGAATCATTGACGAAAATGCCATCCGGGCACTCAAAGCGGAAAAAGAACTGATCTACTGCAACGACGTCTACCCCAAGGATGCCGAAGGCATGAAGAGCGTTGCCGACATTGCCGACATCATGCTCCCCCACCTCGGCGCAAGCACCAAGGAGGCGAATTTCCTTGCCGCAAAACGCGCCGCGGATCAGACCGTTTCCTACTTTGCCGAAGGAGTCACCACCTGCGTTGTCAACAAGGGCGTCCCGGACGGACTGGACGAACGCTATCAGAAACTCGCCAGCGTCCTCGCCTCTCTCGGACGGGTCTATCTCAACGGACGTCCCATTTCCAAAATCGAAAGCAGTTTCTACGGCAAACTTCATCCGTTCGCCAAATGGATGATCGCTCCCGTCACCGCCGGTCTCTGCCCCGACTTCGATCCTTTCCGCGGTGCCGAGGAGGCTGAAAAATTCCTCCGCGAACGCGGCATCGAATTCATGAACAGGGAAGTCGACGACAACAAGCATTACGGGGAATCCATCACTCTCGATTTCATCGCCGGAACAGAGAGAATCTCCATTCGCGGAACCATCGCCGAATCCAGACTGATGATTTCCAGAATCAACAACTTTGACCATCTGTATCTGGAGCCGGAAGGAAACAATCTCTTCGTCGAATACAAGGACGCGCCCGGCGTCATCGGAAAAATCGCCAGCATCCTCGGGGAAAACGCCATCAACATCATGGACATCCGTGCTCCTCAGGATTTGAAGAACGGTCTTTCCCTTGCGGCGGTCAAAACCAATACTCCCGTCAATGCGGAAATCGTCTCGAAAATCGCCGCCGCGGCCAATGCCGTGAACGCATTCTCCTTCCAGGACTGATATTCCGGAAAAGCGCCGAAAGCGCAGGCTTGAAAAAAGAATCGGAGAGAACTCTTCTTTTCTCGGAGAACGCTTCTCTCTGAACAGGAAAAGAGAGCCGGGCCGTCTCCTTCTGCAAAAAAACAGGGGGGACGGCCCTTTTTTCTGCCCTTCCCCTCCCTCCTTTTTTCCCAGCTTCCTCTTCTTCCGTTTTACAATTCCGAATCTGTGAAAGAGGCTCTGCGGAAAGAAGCAGCGAAGAAAGTAAGCGCCCAGCCAGCCCCATCTGGATTTGAGGTTACTTGCGTACTATGTTCTTGCGCAACCCCGAACGAAAGGAGGACGGCATGGGACGTGAAGGACGAGATTATTGGGAGGCGCAACTGTCAGAATATTGGGACAGCGGCTTGACGATTCAAGAATACAGCGAACTGAAAGAACTTCCTTACGAAAGTACACGCCGCTGGATCCGAGTGTTGGAAAAGGCACGCCAGGATGATGCGTGCGACCCTGAATTGCTGGAGCTGGTAGAGATCAAGCCTTTGCAGACCAATGCGAGTGATAGCTCAGGGATTCGGCTGCTGATTGATGGTATAGAAATTACAGTGACAAAAGGTTTCGATGGCACTACGCTGTCCGAAGTGTTGAATCTGCTCAAGGCACGGTCATGTTCGGCATCGGCGGCTCGGTAAAGATCTACTACTGCCCAACTCCGATAAACCTGCGAAAATCGTTCGACGG
>CAKUDG010000038.1 GCA_934644965.1 uncultured Victivallales bacterium
CGGCAAGGTCACGGACCTTGACCTCGAGAAAAATGCTCAACGCATTTTTCCGTAGTTTTTGCTTCGCAATATTATTTTTTGTTGCTTCGCAATATTCTTTTCATTTATTTTGCCTCCGGCGGCCAGCGGACCGCCGCTGGACCGCGGCAAGGTCACGGACCTTGACCTCGAGAAAAATGCTCAGCGCATTTTTCCGTAGTTTTATCTCTCTGTTCCACAGTGCACAGAGGAAAAAGAAATTTCCATTCTTTGCCCTTGACACAGAAAAGATGATTTTTATATTATTCCAGGTCAAGGTCGTCCTCTATGCAGGAGAAGCCCCGAAAAGCCGGAAGGACATGTTTCCCCCCTTTTTTCCCCATCACCGTCTTTTCCCGCCACCCCCCTGTCGGACACTGTCTTTACCCCGGCTCAAGCAACGCATATCCCATACAGAAACAAATTCAGCTGCACAAGTTTGAAATTTCACCCGTTCCGGAGGAAATGAAAAATGAACAGAAGACGCCGTTACGCAGTCTGCGGTGTTTCCAGCCGCGCCATTTATATGTGGATGAAACCGATATACAGCACCTTTTCCCGCCACGCCGAACTGACTGCCATGCTTGACGTGGACCCTCAGCGATTCCAGGTCTGCCGCCGTGAAATTCCCGAAACCGCTTCCCTCCCGACTTACCGGCCGGAACAGTTCGGACAAATGATTGAGGAAACCAAACCCGATACCGTCTTTGTCGTCTGCCGCGACAGCTTTCATGCTCACTACATCATCGCCGCTCTGGAACGAGGTCTCGATGTCGTCACGGAAAAACCCATGACAAGCTGCTGGGAAGATGCTCTTAAAGTCCGCGAGGCGGAAAAACGTTCCCGGGGCAAAGTCATCTGCACATTCAACTACCGCTATCCGCCCGCACACCGGAAAATTCGTGAAATGATTCTGGAAAACAAAGTCGGACGCATCACCCATGTCGATTTGAACTGGTATATCGACATCCGGCACGGAGCCAGCTACTTTCACCGCTGGAACCGGATGCGCGAAAACTCCGGCAGTCTTTCCGTCCACAAGGCATGTCATCATTTTGATCTGGTCAACTGGTGGATCGGCTCCCCCTCCCCCGCAGCCGTTCACGCTTTCGGGGCATTGAATCATTTCGGAGCCAGAGGAGCCTTCAATCCCTCAGAAAAGGACGGCCGCCACTGTTCGGAATGCGATGAACGCCGCAACTGCGCCTATATGGCCCGATGGGAAACACGCAGCTCCGGAGAGGCCGCGGTCCATGACGATCATCTCGACGCTTTCCAGTCCGGCAAAGGCCTCCTCTTCACCCCCGCAATCTATCGGCCCGATATGTGCATCTTCGATTCCGAAATCAACATTCATGACACCATCATCGCCAATATCCGCTATTCCAACGGCGTGCTTCTGAATTATTCCGCCAATTTCTCCACCCCCTACGAAGGCTTCCGCCTCGCCGTCAACGGCACCCATGGACGCATCGAATATGAAGAATGGGGCGGAGCCGGATCCACCGCCTTCCCATGTCCCAGACGTGATGAAAAATATATCGACTATTACCCGATTTTCGGTTCCAGAGAACGCATCTGGCTCGTCCCCGCTTCCGGAGGACATGGAGGCGGCGACAGTTCCATCCTCGAGGACGTCTTCCTCGGCCCAGACCCCATGCGGAAATACAATATCCTCGCCGATTCCAAAGACGGACTCTATGCTGTCGCCATCGGAGACGCCGTTTATAAATCCATCGTGGAAAACCGCGTCATCGACCTCACCGGCGTCATTCCTCCCCCTCCTCCATCCGCGGAAAATCCGGATTTGCCCCCTCCGGAATGAAAGGCGATTGGAGCAGGTAAATCCTGTGCGGCATGACCCGCCCCCGAAACACTTTCCGCATCATCCCCGCCGGACGCATTCCCAGACGCTCCGCCACACGGATCGAAGCCGTATTCTCCGGACGGATCTCCGCCAGCACAAAAGGCACCTCCCGAATGCGGAACGCATAATCCAGACACGCCCGCACCCCTTCCGTGGCATATCCCTTCCCATGGAATTCCGCTTTCAGCATATAGCCGGTTTCCAGGAAGGTCTTATTTCCGATCCGGGTCTGCATCAGTCCGATCTGCCCGGCAACCTTTCCGGATTCCTTCTCTTCCGCAAGCCAATATCCGAGTCCGCACCTGCGGTATCGCTCCTGATTACGGCAGATCCACTCCCGGACCTCTTCCCTGGTAAAACAATGCTCCCATGCATAGACCACTCGCGGATCCTGCAGCATCAGGCACAAATCCGGGAAATCCCGTGCGCTCATCTCCCGGAAACGCAGACGCGGACTCTCAGGCAGTGTATTCGGATTCATAAAAAAGCAGTCTTTCCCTTTTCCGGATCCGGATCTCCGTCTTTTTTTTCATCTCCGCCATCATGCGCCTCCGCGGGATCTGTCTCTCCGGGATCCGCGCTCATCCCGCCACCGGAATCCCGGGAAGCGGAGCGCGAAGCACTGCAGATCATCCCGAAAGCAAGCATTGTGGAAAGCAGGGAACTTCCGCCGTAACTCAAAACCGGCAGAGTCACCCCCGTCGTCGGCAGCAGCACGGAATTCACCCCGATATGCAGCAGCGCCTGAATCACATACAAGAGTCCCGCACAGAAAATGAAACAGCGCGCAGTTTTGGAAAGACCCTTCCTGCGGGAAAGCAGCGCCAGCCCGAAGGCAAACAGCACAAACGCCAGAATCACAATCCACCCCCCGATCATTCCGGAAGACTCCACAATGGATGCGTAAAGCGAATCCGTATGCGGCAAAGGCAGATATGCGTTCGACCAGAGAGCGCAGCCGGCTTCGGAACCGGTCAGTCCGCCTTGTGCCATGGCGTACTGGAACTGTTTCACATGCCAGGCGCTTCGGGCGATGCCTCCGCCCGGATCCAGGAATCCCATGATCCGGTCCAGCGCATAAGGATTCAGAATCACAAAAAACGTCGTCCCCAGGGAAAAGGCCAGCAGCGAGGCCAGACTCAGCAGAAGCGTTCCGCCCGCCACCCAGTACACAGACAGAAAACCGAGAAAGAAAAGAAGCGCCGTCCCGAGATCCGGCTGCCGCATCACCAGAAGACAAAGCAATCCCGACGGCAACGCCATCGTCAGGAAGCGCCTCCACTCACTCCGGTATCTTCTTTCCGCCGCCACGCAAAGCCACAGAATAAAAAACACCTTGCAGAATTCGCTCGGCTGCAGAAATGTCTTTTCCCCCATCCGGAACCATCCCTTCATTCCGTTGATTTCCACACCGAAAAGCAGCACCGTGAGCAAAGCGGCCATGGTGCACAGCAGCAGCCATCCGCTCCGGGAACGGTACGCACGAAACGGAATCGCAGCAGCGGCAAAAAAGGCTGCAGTCCCCAGAATCAGCCACAGAAGCTGTCTTTCCACAAAGTACAGCGGAGATTCCCCCAGCGCACGCGACGCATAGATCGAAAGACAGCCCCACAAGCCGAAAACCACCAGCGCAAACGCCCCGGATACGGGCAGAGCGCTCAAACTGCGTTTCAGCAGAACAGCAGATGAAGTGGAAAGAGAGCTTTCCCCTTCATCCCGGGGCAAGAGACCGCTTCCATTGTCCATAAGATCAATCTCCTTTGTCTCCGTCGGCGGAAAGGATGGTGTTCAATGAAATTTCAAGGCGGACATCTCGGCCGGGGATGCTCCCGCGTTTCATCTGAAGCGTGCCTTCAAACCAGTTGCCGTATTTATCGAGCATCACAATGAATTTTCCGGGAGTTCCCCGGAGGGAAGCGTCATATTCCGCCTCAAGTCCGGAAACGCCCCGGAGTTCACCGTCTTCCGAGGCAAGGCATTCCCCGATTCTGGCGCGGAGACTCGGGTAATCCACCGTGAGGCGTTCAAAGCGCATCCGCACACGCAGTTCGGGAAACGTTTTCATCAGGCCCCCGCAGATCCGGACCTCCTCCGGGGAAAGATCCCGTTTCAGAATCATATTCGGTTCCAGAAGCGAAAGCGGGCGCGTAAATGAATAATCCAGATCCTCCCGGAGACGCAGCGCAAGCTGTTCCAGACGCCGATCCCTCACAGGAAGCGTTTCCAGATACAAATCATAATGCAGTTCCGTCCATGCAAGCACCACGCCGTTCCGGTCCAGGATCCGTCCGCGCAGAGCGGGGAGAGTCCCTTCCCGCCAGGCAATCCTGCCGCTTTCTTCCAGCAGGGACGTCCTAGTCCAGACACTGTAATAAAAGACATGGGCGGCCGCCGCGACCGCCCATAGTCCAATCAGCAGAAGAAGGAAATTACTGCGGAAAATAAAAATCCGCCTGTCGTTGTTCCTCTCTCTGCTTCGGCTTTTGTTTCTGCTGCTGTCCCTGTCTTTTTCCCTTTCCATCCGCCGGGATTCTCCGCTGACTCACCTCGATATCAGATTCAGGCAGCTGTGATTCGCACGGAAGCAGAGTTCCGGGGAGCTTTCGGCAAGATCCGTCCATGCGGCACGGTGTTCGGCGGGGACGGCGTCCAGAAAGATCTGCAATGCCATGCGGCAGTCCCTGCGTCTGTTTTCAGACTCCCTGTTCCGGTTCTGCATCCCCTCGCTCAGTTTCTCCGCACCCAGCAGGAGCAGGGACAAAGCAAAAAACGCTCCGCAACACATATAACGCATGCGCCGATTCATCGAAATACGCGTTCTTTCCATTGCCTCACACTCTCCTTTCACTTTTCCATTGAACTTTTCATACTGCTTTTCAAGATGTTTTCCCTTCCCCGGAACTTCACAGGGAACTCTGAATGCCATCATTCTCCGCCGTTCACCCGGGTGCCTGCACGGCTGGACCTTCCCCGAGATCGGCCTTCATTTCAAGACGCCCTTTCTCCAGAAGATGCTCCTGAATTTTCCCCTGTTCCTCCATCCAGCGCCCAGCGGACCAGATCTCCACTCCAATCTCCACTCCGACGACCACCGCCTCGGATGAACTCCCCAGCCCCGCATGTTCCCGAAACCCCTGAGGCAGAGTGATCCGCCCCTGCGGACTGATCTTCTCAGGTCGGCTCAGCGCCCCGAATGCCCGCAGCATCCTACGGTACACCATGCTCTCCCCTGCCCGGGCGGCAGAGGAAGACTCCTTTCTGCGCATCTCCAGATACACCGACTCCGGATACAGCGCAAGCGCTCCTTCAGGAAGACAATGCAGTACAAGATCTCCCCCCGAAGCACGGAAATCCTCCACGGTTCTCGGGCTGAGCTTGATTCTGCCGTTCGCATCCAGAGAGCATTTGTCCACTCCGCAAAAAGCCAGCATGGTCCGTCCTCACTCTTCCATTTTATTCCAAAATATTCCATTTTATTCCAAAATCAAGCAGGAAAATTATGATTCCCGGATTTTTTTCAGAAAAAAGCCGGAGAAAAACACAGATGGATTTTTTCGGGAGGGTAAAGAAAGAACTGCTTGAAAAATCACGCTTCCTAGACTACAGTGTGAATATGATTTTTCTGTAAAAACGCTTGGAGGACGGACATCATGAAATGGAAACTGCTTCTTCTCCCCGCGGCCATTCTGGGAATGCTTGCGGAAGGCTGTTTCAGCACACCGGAAACAGACGAGCCCGTCCCGAAGCCGGTTCCCTCAAAAGACTATCTGGATGAACTGATCACTTCACTGGAAAAAACGGCGCCGGCTTCTTCCCCCGAACTCAAAAACATGAAGGAACTCCGTGTTGCTCTGAAAGATTCGCCCTGGACGGGCCATCCCATTGCCTGCTTTTCACTGGATCCCTTCTCCCCCCGTGCCTTCCTCCCCGCAGGAGAACTGCCGCCGGAAAGACCGGACAACAGTTTGCTCATCACCGCGGCAAGAGGCGAAACGGAGCCATGCTCCTTCTCCATTTACAGTTTCAAAGACTATTCCTCCGTCCGGATCGAAGCTGAAGATTTCAGCTCGAAGGGAAAAGACCGGATTCCCGTCTCCGCCATGGACATCCGGATCGTCACCTGCCGCTGGAAAGAACAAACCGCATGGAACAGCCCCCTGGCAAACCCTTCCACCCGGATTCTTGTGCCGGAACTGCTGCTGCATGATGAGACTCTCCTGAAAATCAATCCGGACAAAAAGGAGAATTATCTCAGAATCGATTATCCATCCGGATCGAAATACGTCTGGATCACTTACCCCCGCGAGGCTGACCCCGGGGCCTTTGATCCGCTACGGAATCCGTATTCCGATGCGGATGAACTTCAGCCATTCTCTCTGAAAGAAGGACTGGGAAAACAGTTCTGGATCACTGTCAGTGTTCCTGAAGATGCGCATCCGGGCCGCTATCAGAGCACGCTCCGAATTATCGCAGACCAGACCGATATCCTGGGAACGCTGCATCTGACACTCAACGTTCTGCCGTTCACACTTCCCCCCGCAGGCACGTACCGCGATCCGGGAAAACGCTTCACGGTCCGCTGCGAAGCCTTCCTCCCAGACGTTTCCGCGCCTTCGGGACTCCAGGCTCTTCAAGATCCCGAAGCCTTTGCAGAACGGCTGCAAATCCTGAAAAAGCGAAACATCACGGAGCTTCCCCCCCTTGATGTTTCCTCCGGCAAATCGCTTTCCAGCACATCGGACATCTTGAAGCAGGAAAACCGTCTTCTCAAAAAGCAGGGTTTTCCCCCGCGCCAGCTCCGGCAGCCGGCAGACGAGCAGATCACAGAGGAACTCTGCCCCCGAAGCATCCGGAACGCCCATGCCATTGGAGACACGATTCTTCTGCAGGTCCCCTTCACTGGGCCGGTCGACCCCGCCTCCATGCGCAGAAAACTCGGGATGATTCCCTACAAGGCCGATGCCGACGGAATCGTGCTGCTTCTGCAGGAGACGGAACCCGGGACGGACCCGGGAAGCCGTTCCAGCCATCCCCTCAACGCCTTTTTCTACAGTCCTCCAGAATACCCCGCCTCCGGAGGAGCCACACTGGAGACGCTTCACGCGGAAGCGCTCCGCGAAGCCGTGGACGACGTCCGATATGCGACACTGCTCCGGCTCGCGGCCGCGGAAGCCATGAAACAGGACCGGACGCGCCCTCTTGCCAGGGAAGCGTTGCGCCTTCTTGCTGAATTTGATGAAAGGAAAGATCATCCGGACACCCTGCGGCAGCGTGTCATTCGTTATCTTCTCAAACTGGATGCGGAACGGAAAGGATGACGTTCATGAAAAAACATACTTCCCCCCCGGCAGCTGCGTTTTCCGTGTTTCTTTTTCTTCTGATTTCAGGCGCCTTCTTTCCCGGCATTTTTCCCTCGCTCTGCGCCGCATCGGGGGAGGACGGGTTTGAAAACGCGCTTCATCTCACCCGCGATCAGATGGAAAAAGGCGATTTTCTTTCCGCCCACAAAGCGCTTCTGGAAGCGGAGAAATCCGCATTCAGTCCGGAAAGGAAAGGCGAAGTCCGCTATCTGGAGGGAGACCTGCTCATCAGGGAGAAACGCCTGGACGATGCCGGCAGGATTCTGGAAAATCTGGCCTCTGACAAGGATGCGCCGAAAGACTGGCGGCTCAAGGCGATTGAGCTTTGGAGCGGCATTTACGACAGTTCGGGAGATCTTCCCCAGGCGATCCGGATTCTGGAAAAGAAGCTCGCAGTTGAAGGGCTCAGCGATCAGGAACGGGCATCCATTCTCCATGCGCTTCATCTCCGCCAGATGCAGGCGGGCAAGATTGCCGATGCGAAGGAGTCGCTGGCGCGGATCACCCATCTTCAGAGACTTCCGGCCTATGAGAAATCGGAATATTTTCTTCTTCTCGCATCGCTTCTTCACCGGGAGAAGGCCTATCATTACGCCCGTCTGGAGTGCGGCAAGGGCATTTACCTGCTGAAGAACGAACTCAAGAAGGCACAGGACCGGGAGGACCGCGAGGAAGCGGAACGTCTCTCGAAACGAATCTGCCGGCTTCAGGCCGAACTCATCCGCATTCACAGCGATGAAGGGCAGACCGAAATTGCGCGGGAGAAAGCCGGGAATCTTCTTTCCTCTTCGCTTCCCGGCAAACAGGAGGAAGCTCTCTTCCACCGGGAAATTCTCTATTCCCGGCAGAAGGAAAAGAACTGGCCGGAACTCTTCAGCGAACTCCAGCGGCTTCTTCCCCTTCTGGACAATCCCGGAGACAAGGAAGTTCTCTATCAGGAACTTCTTGCCGATGCCTCCACGGAAAAAAGTCCGGAAGCCCTCCAGCGAATGGCGCTTCAAATGGAGGAGCAGGGTCTGGCCCAATCCCCGGTCTATATGGATCTGCTCCTTGCGCTTCTTCCGCGCATTTCCGTGGAGAGTCTGGAATCGCTGCTGAACCGGATTCTTTCCGCTCCGCTTGCAACGGCGGGAATCCGGGACAAAGCCTACGACCGGGCTTACGACGCATACAGCATGGAACGGGACGTGGATTCGCTGAACAAGACCGCGGTCCGCGCGGTTTCCGACCGTCTGAACGGACCTGTCACCAAATTCAAAGGATCCCTGATCATCGCATCGATGGGCGGGGTGCCTCCGGAAAAGGAAATCAAGGATCTCGCCACTGTCTTCTCCAAGGACGGAATGGATTCAAAAGAGCTTGAAGGAGCCTTCCGGATGATGGCAAGGATCTTCACCAGACTTCAGCAGTATCCGGAGGCCGAGGAATTTCTCCGTCTTGCAGCTTTATGCAATCCGGCTGTGACGCGGAATGTTGCGCTCTGCCGCGCCGCAAAGGACAAGGAGGCCCCTCCAGGAGCTGGCGGCTGGTTCCTTTCCTCCTATCTGAAAAACCCGGAACTCCGCGAAGACCGTTTTTCCCCTCCAGATGATTCCGACGGGCTCTCCTCTTCTTCCCTGACGGAAGGAAAAAACGAAACGCAGCCGCAGCAGAAAGGGAAAAGCGAAGTCTTCTTCAGCATGCTGTACGACAGGCGGGGATGGCATATTTTCTTCGCCTTTCCCGAGGCCGCAGCGGGAACGGAGGGGGAAGTCGTTTTCAGTTTCCGCACGCTCCCGGAACGGGAAGGCGCATTCTGCTGGAAAAGTGATCTGAACGGAAATCTGCTTTATTCCAATGCCGAGGATTTCATGCCGTCGATTCCTGAGGCGAAAGCGGAAATCCATTCCGTCTCCGCCGACGGGATCAGGGGAATCGAACTATTCATCCCCTGGATCCTTCTGCACGAGAATCTCCCCTTCGACGGAGAAACCGCCTATCCCTTCGGCCTGACCCTCCGGATAAACGGGAACCAGATCCTTTCCTGGGGCGGGACGGAAACAGAACCCGGCGCCTGGGGGCTGATCCAGTGGGAGAAACCTTCTCCCGCTCTGGAACGCGAAATCCGCAAAGACATTCTTCAAAGCGCAATCCGGAATTTCCGGCGTCTGGCCGAATCCCGGGGACTGACACCCTCAGGAAAAATCAGAGACTCCGGTCAGGATCTTTCCGGGGAAGAAAAAGATTTCCGCGATCAGGTGCTCGCTCCTCTGTTCCAGTCCTGGAGCAAACAGATTCCAGCGGCTCCGGAGGACAGGCAGAAGACAAGTTTCACAGAAGAAAATCTTCCCGTCCTCTATCAGAAACTTGCGGCATATTTTCTCCGTCTGGAACCGGAAATCGACCGTCTCTTCGGCGAATACCTCCGCCGCACTTCTCCGTGACGGGGGGGGAAAAAAAAGAGGCGCGGGAAGTCCCCTTCCCTGCTTCTTTCCTTCCTCTTCCTGCAATAAAGAATACGCGAAGAAACAAGCGCCGGGGAGAGGCCATTCTCCACTGACCGGGGGAAGACACAGCTGTCTCCCTGATTTTTCAGATGGTGATGCGAGTGTATTTTCATCTCATAGCAAAAGGAAACGCTCTACCATGAAAACAGACTGTGCAATTCCCGCAGGCAATATTCTCGTCAATCATGCAGAAGGCTTCTCCGCGTCGCTGAACAAGGATCTCCGCGACACGGAGGGAAACTGGTTCTACTGGAAATTCAGGGCCGTCTTTTCCGAAAGGGGCGATTACTCCTTCCGTTTTGAAAACGGGCCCGCCATCGGAACGCGCGGACCGGCGTTCAGCACGGACAGGGGACTGAGCTGGAACTGGCTCGGACTGGAAAACGTCACACGGAATCCGGATTCCTTTGTCTATCATTTCGACGGGTCTCCGGAACATGCCGAAGTCTGGTTCTGCATGGGCATTCCCTATCTGCAGGAGAATCTGGAGCGTTTCCTCGAAAAGAAAAAAGGCAATCCCTTTCTGAAGAGAGGCGTTCTCTGCCGTTCGCGCAAGGGGCGGGAAGTCGAACTCATCACGATTTCAGACGCTCTGCCGGAAGGAAACGGGGAAAAGGAAGGGAAAAAGAAGAAGAATCTCTTTTTCACCAGCCGCCACCACTGCTGTGAAATGATGGCCACCTATGTGCTGGAAGGGATTCTTGATGCGGCTTCGGAAGATTCCGGATTCGGAAGGGCCTTCCGTTCGCGCTTTGACCTGTACGCCGTGCCCTTCGTCGACAAGGACGGAGTCGAGGACGGCGATCAGGGAAAATTCAGACGTCCGCACGACCACGCCCGCGACTACTGGGATACGCCGATTTATCCGGAAACGGCCGCAATCATGCGCCTGATCGTGGAGAAACAGCTGGATTTCATTCTGGATCTGCACTGTCCCTGGCTTCATGATGTGGGGAATCCGGAGGGGACCAGCGGAAAAATCCATCTGCTTGCCCCGAACACGGAAAAAAGAGCCGCCGCCCTGGAACGTTTCGGGCGGATTCTGGAAGAAAAAACCCTTCCCCCGCTCCGTTTTCTGTATTCGGATACTCTCCTCTTCGGAACGCAATGGAACTTCATCACCGATTCTCCGGACGGGAAATCCGGCATTCCTCTTGACAAATGGTGCTGGAAACTGTCCTTCCCGGAAATCGCCGTAACGGCGGAAATTCCTTATGCCAATGTCTATGATGCCACATTCACAGCGGAGTCCGCAAGAGAATTCGGAAAGACCATTGCCCGTTCGATCCTGCTGTATTTTGATTCCTCTCTTGCCGTCAGCTCCCCGGGTACCGGAAAAACCGCTCCCTTTGCGGGAGAATCCACCGGGAAGCCTGTCTGACAGGGTAGCGCCGTCCGGTTTTTCCGCCCCCTCCGGAATTCAGAAAAAAAGAAGACCGGACAGTCTTTCTCCTCGGCACAGGAAGAAGGACGGAATCCCCTTTTCCTGCAAGGGAAGACTTGAATTCATCCTTGCCGGAGTTCATATTAATACAATTGCAATTCTGTCCCGTACGGTAGAGACATCTGAAAAAATAAGTTGAGGTTCCCTAAATGCTGAATTCCAAGATGCAGATCGACTGCGCAATTCCCGCAGGAAATATTCTCGTCAATCATGCAGAAGGCTTCTCCGCATCGCTGAACAAAGATCTCCGCGACACGGAGGGAGACTGGTTCTACTGGAAATTCAGGGTCCTTTTTCCCGAAAAGGGAGATTACTCCTTCCGCATTGAAAACGGACCCGCCATCGGGGCGCGCGGACCGGCGTTCAGCACGGACAGGGGACTGAGCTGGAACTGGCTCGGACTGGAAAGCGTCACACGGAATCCGGATTCCTTTGTCTATCATTTCGACGGGTCTCCGGAACATGCCGAAGTCTGGTTCTGCATGGGCATTCCCTATCTGCAGGAGAATCTGGAGCGTTTCCTCGAAAAGAAGAAAGGCAATCCCTTTCTGAAGAGAGGCGTTCTCTGCCGCTCGCGCAAGGGGCGGGAAGTCGAACTCATCACGATTTCAGACGCTCTGCCGGAAGGAAACGGGGCAAAGGAAGGGAAAAAGAAGAAGAATCTCTTTTTCACCAGCCGCCACCACTGCTGCGAAATGATGGCAACCTATGCGCTGGAAGGGATTCTTGACGCGGCTTCAGAAGATTCCGAATTCGGCAGGACCTTCCGTTCACACTTTGACCTGTACGCCGTACCCTTTGTCGACAAGGATGGAGTCGAGGACGGCGATCAGGGGAAAAACCGCCGCCCCCATGACCACGCCCGCGACTACTGGGATACGCCGATTTATCCGGAAACGGCTGCCAACATGTGTCTTGTCCGGGAAAAACAGATGGACTTCATTCTTGATCTGCACTGTCCCTGGCTCTATGACGCGGGAAATCCGGAAGGATTCAACGAACGGATCTATTTTGTCGGATCCGCCCTGAAGGAAATCGAACGGGAGCAGAAGGAATTCGGGAGGATTCTGGAAAAGGAAAGTCCGCCATCTGTTCCATTTCGTTCGACGGATTTCATTCCTTACGGGACGTCCTGGAACGGACCGGGCAATTACAAGCCCGGTGTCGGGAAACCTCTCGGAGCCTGGTCCTCCCGGAACACATCTCCGTTCTTTGCTTCGAGTCTGGAAATTGCCTATGCCAATCTGCGGGACACCACGCTCATGCCTGATGCCATCCGCGAATTCGGCAAGGCCATCGCCCGCTCCATCCTGACCTATTTCAACAGGAAAGAAGCATAAGCATGCCGGCTCGGAAACGATACGCAAAAACGCTGGAACTGCCTCTTCTGCTGCTGATTCTTGCACTGGCGGCATGGGAAACGTTCGATTCCTTCCGGGATTACCGCTTTGTCAGCGGAACCTTCCGTTTCCTGACCGGAATGACGGATTCAGAGGACGGACGCAATTTCCCGGAATTCTTCACCTGGGGACACACCCCGGATGAAAAATTCCTTCTCCGAGGCGAAAAGGAATTCTTCCCGCATCCGGACACCTTCCATACAATTCAGCAGGACATTCAGAAAAAATATCCCGACGATCCCGCCTGGCAGATGAACAGCGTCCGCCATACCGGAGAACCGGATCTCCGCATTCTGCACACCTTCTCCAAAGCGGAACCGGACAATGCAAAATATGATTATTATATCGCCACCGCTCTTCTGGCCCCTCTGGTCCGATGGGATGCGGAAAAGAAACTTGCTGATCCCCTGCAGCACGGAGAAATCTTTCAGCTGTTTCTCAGCGGCAGCAGAAAACCGTACTGCCGGAGCTATATCGGGGAAGTCCTCAAACGGAAGTCTCAGGCACTCGGGAACGGGACGGATTACCCGAGCGCCATCGCCAGGATGCTTCTCCCGCAGACCACCTGGCTAACGCCGTCATACACCAGCCTTTTTATCAACATTCCCGTCTATGCGGAAAGTCTGGCAGGACAGGGGGGAGAGGAGAACACTCAAAAGGCCATCGAACTGCTGGACGCCTTCAAACCCTTCATACGCCAGCATGTGGAAGACGCCGTGTTCACCAGCGAAATCTCCCTGGTGAATATGCTTCTTCGCCAGAACACGGAAAATTTTGTGAATCTTTACCGCCGCCTCGGGCGGAATGACAAAGCCGATGAGCTCAGGGCATGGTCCTATTACGTCCAGGCAGTCATTTACAAAAATTACATCTCCCCCTTCTACAACGGTTCGGAAGGAATGGGAGCAAAACTCTTCGGCACCTTTGCAAATGATTCGGAACGCCTGGAAAACCTCAGGACAGAACAGGTCTTCGATCTCAGATGCTGGACGGGAATGACGCTTGTCCCGATCCTCGCACTCCTTTCCCTGATCCTGTTCTATACCCGATACGGCACTTTCACCGTGACTCTCGCTCTCATTTTCATCCTCGGGATTCAGCCCGGACTCCTCCTCATCGAAAAATACCGGACCGCTTCAGACAGGATCCTGACAACTCAGGACGGCATCCCCGGACAGGAACGGGAAATGACGGAAACTTACAAACAGGGCATCCTCCGGATTCTGAACCTTCCTCCGGAGAAACTTCCTCCTCCCCCTCCTCTCCCCGCCGAATCCGAAATGAAAGAAGAAGAGGAAACTCCCGAAAAAACGGCTCCTTCTCCCTCATCCTCCGGGAAAACACCAGAAAAAACGGCAGATGCAGAATCAAAATGACTGGAACAGGAAAGCGGCCTCCTGAAAGACGGAATGCACAGAAAAACCGTCTGAAACAAAAAGAAAAGCGTGGGAGATGAAAGAGAAAATCAGCAGAAACGGCTTTTCCCCTCTCCCTTTTCTCCTCCCGCCCCCGCTGAGTTTTCAGGATTCCTTTTTTTCAGGAGGAAAACGGTTTCAAGATCCTGGAAAGAGAAAACTCGCATCCGCAGAAATTCTGGCGGTAAAGCCCGTAACGGCGGCTGAGCTCGACAGATTTCTTAAACCCGTCTTTCTTTTTGAAATCCCAAGGTTCAAACCCGGGAAAACGCGCGCCCGCTTCAAAAATGATGCGGGAGGATTTATGCGGACTCACAGTAAGAGTCGTGCAGAAATTCATTCCCTCTTTCAAAGCGTCTTCCGCCGTCCGCGCCAGCGACCATTCAAAACAAAGACGGCAGCGCGCCCCCCCTTCCGGAAAATCCGGGGCATTTTCCAGCATGGAAATCGAATCCAGCCAGGACGCATGATCGTAAGGATCCACCTGTAAATCCAGATGGCAGAGCGAAGCCAGTTTCTCCACCGAACGGAGGCGTTTTTCATATTCCTCCCGGCTCCAGATATTGGAATTGGAAAAGAAAAGCGTAAACTGTCTCCCCGCTTCCTCCAGCATTCCAAGACAGCCCGACGCGCACGGAGCACAGCAGACATGCAGCAGAAGTTTTTTCTTCTTCTCAAGATTTTCAGATATACGGGAATCTTCCATCTTTACTTTCTCTCCGCGTGATTCCGCCACTCTTTTTCCCCGATCATAAATCGCGCCAAAAAGCCTTCACGCATCTTCCGCTTTTCTCTGTTCTGTCCATTTTCCGTCAGATTTTTTACCCTTTGTTCCGCCCCATGTTCTTCCTCTTTTTTCCCTGTTCTGACGCCTTCTTCACTTCAGCGCAGGCATTCACCTTTCCCCGGCTAGAGAGAGATCGCAACAGCGGATTCTTTTCCCCCCCCTTCTTCGGCAACAGCGGAAGAATGTCTGCTCTCATCCTCAAATTCCCGTATCCCCCGGGGAAGTCTTTTTCTTCAGGAAGAACAGGGGGAAGAAGAGGGCGGAAGATGGTACCCGGGAGATGAGAGTCCGCCGGTGCCGTTTCTACCTCAGAATAAGCCGCAACCGCTTACCGTGCAATGAAAAACTATCGTTCTGATCCGATTCCATGCAAGGCGCCTTGAATTGTCAAAACGGCACTTTTTGGCACATTTTCATCTTCAAACGGCACAAAACGGCACCATTGAAACGTGTGGTACCCCTACTCCAATCCTGAAATCAAACAACTGATTTACTATAACTCTTCATATTCGCCATTGCAAACCGGTTTTCAAAATTTT
>CAKUDG010000039.1 GCA_934644965.1 uncultured Victivallales bacterium
GAAAAGTGGAGATTCTCCGCTTTCGGGCAAAACGCGAGTTGAGCTCAAATTTACCCCCGAAACGAAAAAACCGACCGGAAGACCGGTCGGCGGAGAATCAAAAAAATGGTCGGGGTAGGGGGATTCGAACCCACGACTTTCTGCTCCCAAAGCAGACGCGCTACCGGACTGCGCTATACCCCGTTGTGACCTTTGAAAAACCGTTTGCTGGTAGAATAAGGCTTCTTTTGAAAAAAACAAGTCGTCACGCATGGAAAAGCAGACTTTTCTCCAGTCTTTCTCTTCTCCCGGCTCTTCCCGTCACACCCTCACTTGGCCCGTTTCTTCAGAATATCGGGGAGGCTGAAGAAAGGCCCCACTGATGCTCTGTCGGTACATCTTAATTCTTTATCACAGAAGATCCGCTCTGCCTCATCTCATGCGAGCAAAGGACAAAGGAAAAAGACTGCGGTCAAAGGGAAAAAGAAAGGGGGAAAATTTCCCCCCCTTTTCTTCTCCTCTTTTCCCGTCTCTCAGTCACTTCGAAATGTGACTCTGCATACCTCCCTGGACAAAGAAAGCACTCGTGGAGGATGGCGTCGTGTTGAGAGGGGCGGGACGACGGCGGGGGCACCTCAGAGGGCTTCTCACTCAAAGAGACTCCCGCTCCTTCGCCCAAAGCCGGATCGCTTCCTGCGTCTTTTTCAGGCGGTCCCCCTGCAGAGATTTCGCAAACAGTTCAAAATACCCGCAGAGAACCTGATGCAGGATCCCGAGATTCGTAACCCGTTCCTGGAAACGGCTGTGACGTTCCATTTCCTCCCCTTCCGGAAGATTGAGCCCTGACAGCGCAAAGGTGTCCGCATCAAAGCCGAACGTCCATTTCTCCGCATCGCCGCGCGCAATCATGATCTTCGCCTTTTTTAGCTTTTTGCCGACCGCCAGCGCAGCATTTGCCTCAGCGGATGTCAGAGGATTTCCTTTCTTGACCACGCTTTCTCCCGCTCCGCTCAGATCCGGATCCTTTGACTTCCCATTTGAAAACGCAAAGGTTAGCGGCCCTTCCAGAGCAATCGTGAATTCCCCGAGATCTGCCAGTTTCAGAACGCCGAGATTCTGTTCGGAATAGAACCAGAGCCAGGTCAGAAAGTCGCGTCCGGGCATGGCTTCATCCTCCGCACCGCTCTTTGAGGTGAAAGAGAGCGCCGGAAGATCCGTCTCGCTTTTCTGAAACAGTTTCAGCATCAGCTCATTTGGCGATAGCGGCACAGGCTCCACTTCCAGCGCGCGCACAAATTCCGCCGCGAATACGTCAAACTGCGATGCCGAACTGCAGGCAAGGTACATCACCTGCGCGGTCCGGTCCACCACCATCGCCGTCGCAGAAATATTCGGCGGCATTTTCATCAGATTCCGTTCGACGGCATCTTCCTTGATCCGCCGCTTCTCGCTGCGCGGCACGGTCAGCGTGTCATTCGCCATCATGTACGCAAGTTCCTCCCGGCGGCAGATCGCATTCAGAAGCTGCGCCGGAATTTTCCGCTCTGCTTTCCGTAGATTCACGTAAAGGTGGCCCCCGCAGATCGAGGTGTTTTCGCTGATCTCCGTTTCAAGAAGATGACGTCCGCTGACCCAGCCGATGACCGGATCTTCCTTTACATCATCCAGTTTGCCTGCGGAATATTTTGCCAGGCGTTCCAGAAAATCTTCCGGCAGTTCCCCGGAAAGTGGGCAGATCATCAGTGACGTGCTTCCGCTTTCAAAAGACATCTTTACTTTTCTCCTTTTCTTCTCAGTGTTATCTCTTGTTTTTCTTCTCTTGCTGCTGTATCATTGCTGCCGCTGCGCCGCCGCCCGTGGCATGACAACACCCCCGCTGCCTCCCCAGGGTATGGACGGCTCCCGGGACAAATCCCCCCGCATGGATCCTCTGTTTCAGGAAGCCAATGCCTCCCCGCTTCCCATTTCTTTCCCCCGCACAGTCCTCGTTTTTTCTTTTTCCTGTTCCTTCTTTTCCTGCGGCCTTTGTTTTTTCCCTCTCTTCCTCCCACGGAAAATCCGGCTGTCTGGAAAGGTTCGGGCGGAGGAAAAGCAAGACAGAAAACAAAGGAAAAAATCCTGAGCGTTTCTTGTTTCCTGTTTCATACAGGACCTGCTGTGCTTCTTCGGCGGAGAAGAGTATTGTAACGCTCCCTCTTCTTTTTCGCAAGCGAAGGAGAGGGGATTTTTTATTTTTTCCCCGCTCCGGCGATTTTTGAGCGGAGTTTTGCAGAATCCACTTCTCCTTCCAGATTGAAGGAGAGAGCCTTCTCCCAGTACTGGACGGCCTTGGCCTTGTTGCCTGCGGCGAAATAAATGTCACCCGCGTGGTCGAGAATGACAGCATCGGGGGACTCCTCATTTTCTTCCAGTGCGGCAAGACATTTTTCGATCCATTGAACGGCTTCGGCATATTTCCCGAGCCGGTAACAGACCCAGGCCATGCTGTCGAGGATTTCCATTTTTCCGGGATCCTTTTCCAGGGCGCTCCGGATCAGGGATTCGGCTTCCTCGAGTTTTTGTCCGTGATCGGCCAGAGTGTAACCAAGAAAGTTTTTGAGTTCAGGATCATCCGGAGTCTGGAGCAGCAGTCCGCGGAGCAGACGTTCAACCGTCGCAAGATCGCCGTTCTTTTCCGCATAGACGGCATGGGTCAGAGTCAGGTCCCTGAGACTCTCATTGTCCCCGGGAAATTTCTTTTCCGCGGCTGCGCAGGCCCGGCGAATGGCCTCCTGCGCTTCCTTGTGTTTTCCCAGCCGGTTATGGCAATGCGCCTCCAGATAGAACTTTTCAAAGGAATCCGGCATCGCCGAAAGACGCCGCAGGGCTTTCCTGTATTCGCCCGACTCGAAAAGCAACCACGCCGCCCGATGCAGCACCGGGGGATTGGCCGGATGCATCAGCAGCGCCAGTTCATACGCCCTGAGCGCTTCGGACAGACATCCCCCCTCCTGCAGCGCAATCCCGTAAAGCAGATAAAAGTTCCACGGCACCTGGGGAAAATCCGACAGAATCCTCCTCCATACCCGCGCCGCATTCATGAAGCATTTCTGCTTGGAATACACCTCCGCCAGCTGAATCCAACTGTTCAGATCCCGCTGATTCTCCAGAAGACTTTTCAGCAGAATTTTTTCGATCACTTCCTCCCGCCCCAGATCTGCCAGAAGCGGAAAAACAGGCGAACTTTCGACCACGCCGAAATGATCGGTCCGGGAAACCGCATTCAGATAAGTTTCAAGCGCTTTGTCCCGGCGGCGGATCTTTTCCCATGTCGGTGTCGGGAAATAGGCAATGGGTTCAGGCCGCAGCCTTCCCTCTGCTCCCAGCGCATCGGAACGGAACAGAAGTACGGCCTGCGCAGTCCGGATGTCTTCTCTCAGGACGGGATCGTTTTCCACAAAGTCGGCGAAACGCTCTCCCCCCGCAAAATCCTTCTTCGATGCATGAAGCAGAATCAGTTTCGCCAGCACCACGGCAATCTGACTGTCCGCTTTTCCCGGAGAACGGCGCCGTGTGTTCGATGTTGCTGGAACTCCGCTGTCTACCCCCTTTTTCCCTCCGTGAAGAATCGTTTCCGCGGCGGCGGAAAGCAGCTTTTCCGCTTCGTCAGGCCGTTTCGCTGAAATCATCAGATCCGCGGCCGCAATGTTCAGCGGCAGCGCATCCGGAAAACGATGGGCAAGAGAAAGAAGCCGTTCCTGGAAGAGTTCGGTTTTTTCCGCCTTCCCCAACTCGAAAAGCAGAACCCGGATCAGCTGTTCCGCATACGGATTTTTTTCCAGAGCCAGAATCAGCCGTTCAAAGTCCGGTTCGGAGAGCACTCCGTTCTGCATTCCTTTGAGCGCCACTTCCAGATACAGCGCAAGGGATTCCATTTCCGCCGCTTCTTTTGCCTGCGGCGAAAATTCCCTTTTTGCTTCCGGTGCGGAAGGGAGAGTGTCCCCGCCAATATCTTTTGCGGAAAGCAGACCGCAGAAGAAAAGAATTCCCAGCACCCGGGCAGTCTGTTTGATTTTCAGAAACACAGGCGCGGCCCTTCCGTAAACGGTTTGCATTCCCGCCTTCAGCGACATCGACGGCGGCTTTGAAAGCAGCGGATCCGAAAACTCCACGCGTGAACAGCTTCGTTTCATCTTCTGTTTTTTCCCCGCTCCGCGCGCATGCGGAAAACAGCAGACGCGGCGGAACGGAGAAAGCGCGCAAGAAGCATCGGTTCTTACTTGTTCTTATGACGCATCGCCTTCAGCATTTTTTTCCGTTTATGCTGAGCGATTTTTCTGCGGCGTTTCTTTCTGAGGTTTCCCATGTCGGATCTTTCCTGTTTGATAATTGCAAAAAAACAACAGACCTTCAATCTAACCCTTTTTTCTGAAATCGCAAATGAAAAGGTGTTCTTTGTGCGTTTTTTTTTACAATCCGGGGTTTCGCAAGAGGAAATTTACTTGCTTTTCGCGGCAATCCGGATGACCCGGACATCTGTCAGAATCTCATAGACGGCAGGTTTTCTTCCGCAGAGAGTCGTGAACGGCATGGTAATCCCCAGAATCAACCCCAGCACGGCAAACAGATACGCACGAAGAGGCAGCACCTCCACCATGCAGTCATATCCGCGGGTGATGAAGATCCCCCAGAACCACATGCCGAAAGTCTGTCCGCGCAAAGCCAGGGACAGCCCGTAATACAGCAGCACGAAGAGCAGCCACAGCGGTGCGCAGAAAAGATAAATTCCCTTCAGTTCCTCCGTCCCGCACCAGAAGGCGGAACTTTCCGAAGCGGAAAGACAGTTGTACACCTTACCGCTTTCCGTATCGGTCCATTTCGATCCGCTGCGGAACCCTTTGAGAACGTCGTCTGTCTTCGCCGGCGCGCGCGGAGCAGCGGTTTCCATGACGGCCTGGGTTCCTTCTCCCATTCCGGCTGCGCCGTCTTCAGCCGCCGCTCTTCCGGCGCCCAGGGAGCCGATCGCCCTGTTCAGCCTGCCGATTGCAGAGGAAACGGCGGTGGCGTCTTCCTTCCCCTTTTCAGGTGTATTTTCACGGTTTTCACTGACCTCATGATTCGCAGTCCCGTTCTCCGACGAGGCGATTTCCTCTGCATGGAATTCCGCCCTTTCCTGAGCAACGGCCAGAAGACCTTTCCTGTTGTTGTTCCCGGCGGAAGAGGATGAAGAAGAATCCTTGTGCTGCTTGTCTCCGGCTTTCTCCGACGCTTTTTCCGTTTCCGCAAGCTTTTCCGCTTCCGAACGGAGTTTTTCTCTGAGGCGGAGTTCCTCGGTGACGAAGGGGGAACTGGAATCTGTCTGAGAGGCGGCTTTCAGGAAGGCCGCTCCCGTGCCGACTCCGCCGATGACGAGCGCCGCGGCCAGAAGGACGATCCAGTCATAAAGAGCCGCGCGCATGCGGAGTCCGAGTCCCGGAGGGTCGGGAACATAGGCGTTCTGGAAGGAGGTCCTGACAGGCGCGTTTTCTTTTTTCTTTTCCCGGGAGAAGACGGATTTCAGGCGGTTCCCGAAGCGGTTCTGCTCTTCGAGCTCGGGATGCACGTCCGGATGATCTTCTCCGAGACGTTTCTCCTGTTCCGCAAGCAGTTCATTGAGAAACGCGAAATCCTCCGCCTTTTTCCAGGCCGGGAGCATGGAGTTTCTGACCGGGGTTGCCGGGAAGACCTTGTCGGTCTCCACCCACTTCATCAAAGTTTCCTGGTCGACGGGGCCCAGGACTTGTTCTTCCTTGTCTTTTACGTAAAACTGCATGATGTGATCCTGTTATCCTCTGGTCCATTGCATCCGTATCTGGATGGAAAACTTAGCGCATCAAAGGCGTTCCGTCAAGACAAAACAGTGCCCGGAATCAGATAAAAGCGTTTTTTCATCCGCAAAGACCGGGGAAGGCGCCAGTTCTCGGAAGCAAAACTCATGCACGCAACAGTCCCCGGAGGGAAAAAGGCGTCGGCAAGGTCGGGGCAGAGTCCGGAGGCAAGAAGGGAAACGGCAGGGTTGTGTCCGAAAAGCAGAACGGTTGTGACTTCCTCTCCTGTCTGTTCCAGGAGATCCCGGAGCGTGTCGGCGTCTCCCCCGTAGATTTCCCGCATTGCGGCGATTTCCTCTGGGGTGAATCCCAGCTCTCTCCCGAAGATTTCCGCCGTTTCCAACGCCCGGAGTGCCGGGCTGGAAAAAATCAGACGCTCTTCTTCAGCCCTGTTTCCTGTCCCGCCGTTTCCGCTTCTGCTGTTGTAGGGAGTGCTTCCAGAGTGTTGGGGATTGGCAGGAAGAACGCCAGACGGTATGGTCGGAGGCTCGGCTGTCTGTTTTCTTTCACTCAGGAGCATACGGAGTCTGAATGCGTTTTCCTCCGCTTCGCGGATCCCGCGAGGTGTGAGTCGGCGCCGGAAATCCCCTCCTCCGGAAAAGCCAGGAAAGGATTCAGCGGAGGCATGGCGGATCAGGATCAGTGTCCGGAGTGGGACTGTCATTATTCCGCTCCGGAGGAAACGTTTGTGCGGAAACTCGGTACGGCGGAGACGGAAAGGATTTCCCCGAAATAAATCCGGTGAAAATCTCCGGCCGGATACAGTTCCTGTGCCTTTCCCGGAGGGATGAATGCGCCCGGCAACATCTCAGTACGGAAGGTCTTGCGGCATTCCACGGCGAGTTCAGCCTCCTCGAACACGGGGGCGGCGACATGCCCGGCGGGGACGGGAGTGAGTCCGGCTGCTGCCGCCTTGTCCGGGATCTCCCTTCCCGATCGGGTGCCGCAGAACTGCAATGCGTTTTTCCATTCTCCGCCGAATCCGCAGAGGGTGAAATCGCTGTATCTCTCCAAAAAGTCCGCTGTGTGGCGCTGAGGGCGCACGACGATCATGGCAAAGGGCTTGCTCCACATGACGCCGAACGAACCCCAGCCGACGGTCATGAGATTGTAATCTCCGGTGCGGAAGTCGCCTGCCGCAAGAAGGAGCCAGCTTCCGCTCCATTGATGGAACACTCTGCATTGGAACTGTTCAAAAGGAATTTCACTTCTTTTTGTTCTGGACGTCATGGATGGGGTCTCCCTGTTCTGTGGATCTGTTTTTCTGAGTGCAAACATCTTCAGCATGCGAAAATAGGCTTTCTGAGGCGTTTTTTCAATGTTTTTCATCGCGGAATGCGGATTTTTCCGCAAAGAACTTTTCCGAAAGGGGAGGGGACGCCCCGTAAAAGAGGGGCGCGGCGCGGCATCAGAAGAGGTATTCATTTCCGGAGAAATAAGAGAAAATGAAAAAAATTGCGAAAAATGAATAAAACTGCTTGCTTTCCATGGAACGGATGCTATAATGTAGTGTCATGAAAGTGGAGGAAGTGTGGAAAGGCTGCATGGATTTTGCTTCTGACAGAGAAGAGAAAAGACATAACAATGTCATAACAATGTAATTAAAGAGTTGTTGAAGAATTTATTGAAATTATACAATTCACCCGGAGGAAAATCTCATGTCTGATGAAATGTATGAACCCAATGAGGCGACTGTCACGCAGGAGGAAATTCTGCCAAGTTATCTTCATGAGGAAAAGATAACGTGGAAGGACATCTGCAACCATCTGACCGGTCCGATCATCTCGCTTGTCATCCACATTATAGCGCTGGCTGTTCTGGGGACGGTGATTCTGTCTTCCTCGGAACCTCAGCGGGAGGAGCTTCAGGTGGAGGTGAAGAATGTGGACATTACGGAACTTCCCGAACCTCCGCCCGAACAGGTGCAGCCGGAAGAGGTGGTGACCGAGTTTGCGGATGTGGAAGTGGAGCGTCCGACTGTTTCGACGGATATTGCGAATGTGGAGGTGACGGAAAACATCAGTGTTTCCAACACGATTGCGGATGTGGTCGATATGCCGGACACGATTTCCGTCAAGGTCAACAATTCTGCTTTGAAGCTGACGGGAGTGTATGCGTCCCGAACCTATTCCGGGCGGAAGACATCGCTGAAGCAATACGGGGGGGGCGGCACGGAGCCGGCCGTGAACAAGGCTTTGATCTGGCTTGCGAAAGTGCAGAACGAGGATGGTTCCTGGGGAACACCCAAGTCCAAGGACAATCAGCCAGCGCTGACGGCGGTTGCGACTCTTGCATTTCTGGCGCGCGGAGAAACGCCGCAGTCTGCTGAACACGGGGACACGGTTCTGAAGGCTCTGAAGAAGCTGGTGAGTTACGTGGATACGATGAGAACTCCGACCAGTGTGATTGCCAGCGGCGGCAATGGGTATGCCCATGCGATGGTAGCCTATGCGGTTTCGGAAGGCTATGCACTGACAAAAATTCCCATGCTTGAAAGAGCTATGAATAAAATCATCTACTCCATTGTCCAGGGGCAGAACGATCTTGGCGGATTCGACTACAACTTCGGGAAAAACCTGACGAAAGTGGATCCGAAGACTGGGAAAGTTCCCAACGGTTTCAGAGTGGGCGATCCCCGCTGTGACCTTTCCGTCGGCGGCTGGAACTATCAGGCGATGAAAGCCGCCTTTTCCGCCGGCTGCACGGTGGAAGGTCTGGAACATGCCATTGACAAGGCGGTGGAATGCATTCAGAAAATCAATGTGGGGAGAAACGGATCATTCTGCTATACCAATTCGCGGGGAGATCTTGGCGGAACGGCATCCATGACATCTGTCGGAACTCTCTGCCTGCAGCTGATGGGTGCGGGCCGCAGTTCTGAAGCGAGAAACGGGATGAAATGGATTGAAAACATGAAGGTCGGCAGAGATCAGGAAACACTGAAGATGGACTGGAAAAATCCGCCTTCTGGATCCATGCCTCTTTATACCTGGTATTACATGACTCAGGCGATTTTCCAGGGGACAGGGGGAAAAGGCCGTACCTGGACCGCATGGAACAGATCGTTCAAATCCGTGCTTCAGAAGGAGCAGGACAGAGAAGGTTTCTGGCGTTCTCCGCATGACAAATACCGGAAGAATCCCAGCGGATTTGAAAGTGGTGCGCCTCCGGTTCTTGATACCAAGACCGGGAAAATGATGGGCGGGGGGACCTGGACGGATCTCGGATGCAAAGTCTGGTCCACGAGCATGTGTACGCTGATGCTTGAAGTGTATTATCGCTTCCTGCCCACCTTCAAGGTGACTGAACATGAGGGCGGAGGAAGTGCCTCGCAGAATGACGTCATGGAAAGTTTTGACGACCTGACACTCTGATTCTGATCCCATCGGAAGGAAGACTGGGGACTTTCTTCAGCAGAGATGATAGAACACACCGTCCGGGCATGAGAGATGTCCGGATGGTGTTTTTTTCCTATTGCTCTAGCATAATGAAAGACCGCACTCCGCATCAAACATCAAAGTATTTCGCCAGGCAACCGACGGTTGGACTTCGGTCCGGCTCTTTTTCAAAAAGTGACGTCAGAGAAGAGATTCGCGGAGAGCACGCCACGCCTGACAGGCGGTCAGAATTCAAAGTCGTGCAGGAGGTTCTCTAGAATGAAGCCAGATGGGTGGAGCTGGGAAAAAAAGGGGGGGGGATGGATATGATGACCTATGCCGCTTTCTCCTTCCTTCAAGAGGCCTTTGTATTTTCCTTTGTCTGCCTTTTTCCTTTTTTTTCAGCAGTATTTCTTCCCATTTCACCGTATGGCGATTTGACAAGGCTGGGAAAGGGATTTTGAATTGGAGGGGATTGTGCATAACAATCCTTTTTTCATTCGATCAAATCAGCTGAAAACTTGTCATAGCTAAATATCCCAATCATGAAACAAGCGGGAGAGGAATATGGAGGAAGTAAAAAAGCTTTGCATTTTTCCTGATGATTACGGTATGTCAAGACGCTGTTTTTCTTCTTGCGTGATCTTGCAGAATGAGCTTTCTGCGTATCTCACATCGGCGGAGTGGGAGAGAGTTTTAAAAAACCGATCTAAAGCCAAAAACTTGAAAATTCTGTTTTCCACAGTTTTCTGTTCCAGGCCTTGAAACATGCTTCTGCTGTGGATATAGAAAAGATGGCTTGAAAACTTCTCTGAGGGGGCTGAACAATCATGAATGAAGGGGAAGAACAGGAAGTTGTCAGTGTATCTGCCAAGAGGGGAGCCTCCTTTTTTTCTCAAAGATTTCTGTGGAACAGGGGTAAGGAGGTGGCGTTTTCTATGACATTCTCCATGGGAATGAGAGGGGGAGGCACATGCGAAATGCGCCTCTCCCTAGGGTGGACAATTTTTATTACGAGACTGGAGTAAAGATCCTTGCTTTTTACTGATCCCATTGTTTGCCGATTACAAGGTCTGAAATAGGCTTCATCAGGCGTCCGATATTTGAGCGCCGAATGAATCCGTCTGAAGTTGTAAAAATTCACATAATGCTGACCCTGAAGCGGAGCTTCGGCAAGCGGATTTTCTCTTTGAATGCTGTGATGACCTCAAATTTCAACGCCCGGCAGGAACGCTCTATTTTCTGCATGATCCGAACAGCACCCTCGCCCGTCCATACTGATTTGAATATCATGTGGTCGGAGTTCCGCCACAAACTCCGAACTGGTGAATTGACTTCCTTGATGATCCGAGTGAAATGTATCGGCAGCAAATAAGCAGTTTATTCAATTCGGGCAAGCTCCTTTTCGAGCTCCTTTTGGAGTTCTGCCACTAGGTCTTCGGTCGTCTTCCCGGCGCCAGACTGCGTGCCCGGGGTATCCGTGTGAGAAAATGGATCTGGCAGAAAGTTCGGAATTCACTGATTTTTCATGGTCTTCAGATACATCATAGTATGGAGCGCAATTCCATTTGCTCCGAGTCCGGCGAGTTTCAACGGCAATTGCGCAATCTCTTTTAGATTGGAATCAGAGATTGTGGTCAGGAAGATCAGCCAGCCCTGACGCAGAAAATTGAACCGGTCAAGATTGGAGCAGGCGTACAAGTGATCGAAGACACCTGCTCCGCGCACGGCGTCGTGGACGTTGCGCAGGCCGTCGACCGAAATATGAATACGGTCAACATGTTCCGCCACCGCTTCCAGATGCCGGTTCAACAGAGTCCCGTTGGTGACAATGGCGACGGCGTGGCCCTGTCGGTGAAGCTCTGCCGCCAGGTGGTCCAATACCCGGTAAAACGCCCGGGAGGCTGCGTGTCGGTCATGCCGGACCAATGCCGTAAAGTTCATGCAGTCCATGCACCAGCATTCCCACTGCGATGGCGGTCAGCAGCAATCCCATCAGGGCTTCCAGCGCATTCAGGGCCCGGTGCCCCAGCAGGCGGGCCAGCTGCCGGCCGCCCAGCAGGATCAGCGTTCCGGCCAGCCAGGAGAGCAGCAGAGCCGGAAGCAGATTCGACAGGGTCGCGTGCGGACTGCTGCCGAGGACAGTGGTCAGCATGGCCATGAGTCCCGGTCCACAGATCAGAGGAACCGCCAGGGGGAAGAAAAACGGTTCCGAATCGGAGACGAAAACATCTGTGCCTGCGAATTTTGCAAAGACCATTTTGATGCCGATCAGCAGCAGAATCAGACCGCCAGCCAGGTGAATTTCCCCGCTGGAAAGGTCCAGCACCAGCAGCAGCCATTTTCCGCCAATGATCCACAGGCACATGGCGATCAGAGCCATAACGGACTCGCGCAAAACAATCCGGCTGTATCGTTTTTCCGGGAATTGGCCGGTGATGGCGATAAACAGCGGCAGATTGCCGAATGGATCCATTAACAGAAAAAACAGTACGGAACACGACAGGATAAAAGTATAATCCACGGTTTCACCTTGGTGGTACGAACCGTTCCGGACTGAAACGATTACTGCTCAGTTCGTTTTCTTTGGCCGGAACAGAGAATTTTCATTTCAAAAGCTGGAATTGCCCGCAAACTTTTAATTACTATATACTTTGCACCGGATGATTGCAAGTGCTGGCTGCCGGTTTTTCCCTCCCCGGAAATGGATCAATACTGGTTTTTCAAAACGGGGGGTGCTTCATGTGGAAGCATCATGACGGAAGCGCCGAAACGGGGCCGAAATGTGGGGCTAGCGATATTATTCATGTCCAAGTCATATCGAAGAGAAGCAGCATAGTATTTTGTGTCATTAATAATCTGTATGCCGGGATGCTTGTTGCACATAAAGTTTCTGCAGCTGCTGGTGCCGCCTTTATACAAGAGATGTCTGATGCTGTATTTGAAATGCGCGGCCGTCCTGAAGGATTAATTTCCTATTCTGATCCAGGGTTGCAATAAGCAAAGTTGCATAAATTTATATTGTAATATTGAAAAGGTGTGGTATGTTATCTGTAACTCCAACAGAAGAG
>CAKUDG010000040.1 GCA_934644965.1 uncultured Victivallales bacterium
GTTTGAAAATCTCCGAATGAGATTTTTCTGTGTTTTACGTTAACGCTTTGACTTCTCTTTTTCAAGTATCCTCGACTGAAAAAGCCGACATTTTATTTGTTTTTTCTCCGGAAAACCTCCTTTTATGCGGTCTGCCTCATCAAAAAGCAGAATCTCTCCATGTTGTATGCGATGTTGCGTAATCCCAGCTTCACTTCCGCCCTGCTTATCCCGATGGACCTCAGAATGAGATCTCCGGCTCGCTGTGTCATGGCCCCGAATATATGTTCTATTCTGGAACGAGTCCTGGCTCTTGTCCGGTTCCCTTGTTTCTCCCATGAGGTTAACGGATGTCCTTTGCATCCTTTTCTCTGCAGATGCGCCCGGAATCTGCCCTCCTTCAGATTCGCCTCGCTCTTCGCTGAACGATACGCGCTGTCCGCATAAACATCCCGGCTGGTGTTGCTTTCATCGAGAAGCTCTTCAAACACATTGCTGTCGTGAACGGAGGCATCCGTAACTTTGTAATCCCGAATGATTTTGTAATTGACATCCGCCTCAACATGGTTCTTGTAGCCGTAGTAATTCTTCCCGTTCTTCTGAACCCAGCGGGCATCCGTGTCCTTCTGCCGCTTCTTTGCGCCGCTCCAATTTTCAACAGGTGGATTTCCTTCTTTGATCGCCTTGTTTTCATCGCGGGTGTTACGCTGCGTGGGAACGCGAACGATGGTCGCATCGACAATTTGCCCCTTCTTCGCCACAAATCCGGACTCGGCAAGAAATGCATTGAACTTGTCAAACAGCTTCCGTATGAGCTTATGCTCCTCCTGTTTCGAACGGAAGAGCCGGATCGTCTTCGCATCGGGAACACGGCTGTCAAGTGCCATATCCAGAAAACGCATGAAACTCAACCGATCCATAATCTGATATTCCATCTCGTCATCGCTCAGATTGTACAGCGATTGCAGAATCAGTATCTTGAACATCATCACCACATCAAATGGTCTGCGTCCGGCATTGCTCTTGCGTTCATGGTCGTATATGATCTCAAGATCTCTGCGGAATTTCTCCCACGGCACAAGTTCTTTCAGGCGCGGCAGCATATCGCCGTTCTCCGTCAGATAATCCAGACGATTGTCTATGTCAAATAATCCGTTCAGCATCCTGTCCTCCTGTCATTGATGCTGTAATGTACATCCTCTCGCATTCCTTTGCCAGCGTCATCTCAATTTATCCTCGAATAAATAGAGGTACCCTATAATCATATAGCAATTCTTTTTTTTCCCTCTTCTCTTTCCAAGCAATACTTCGTAAAAGCGGAGAAAAGCGCCTGGGGAAAAAGGAAGATGGGAAAAAAGAAGGGCGGAAAGCCATTTTTTGGCGTTGACGCTGCTATTGTAGTAAAGGATAAAACAAAGGAAGGGGAGGGGGATAAAAAACGCTTCGCAGAAAGGGAATTCCGAGTGAATTTTATTCTCCCTGCTTTCCTTCCTGCAGGAAAAGGGCGTCTTCTGCGGGGAGTTCCTGAACATCTCTCAGTTTCCGCTCGATTGCACGCGTACGGACTCCGGCGGAATCAATTTCCTTGACAGCCGACTCCAGTTTATTTCTTGTTTTGTCCAGGATGTCGCCGAAACGCCCGAATTCCGTTTTCACCGCTCCGAGGATCGCCCAGACTTCACTGGAGCGCTTTTCAATGGCCAGAGTGCGGAAGCCCATCTGAAGACTGTTCAGGAAGGCGACCAGGTTGGCAGGTCCGACAACCGATATTTTGTATTCCCTCTGCAGCAGTTCAAAAAGGCCCGGGCGGCGGAGAATTTCAGCATAAAGCCCCTCTGTCGGCACAAACATCAGTGCGAATTCCGTCGTAGCCGGGGGGTCGATATATTTGGAATGAATGTCCGAAGCGCATTTTTTCACCGCCGATTCAAAGGCTTTCTGGGCCGCTTTCAATTCTTCCGGAGCGGCATTTTCATAGGCGTCCAGCAGGCGCTGGTAATCTTCGACCGGGAATTTGGAGTCGATCGGGAGCAGGACCGGCGCGCTTGAGTGGTTGCGCCCCGGCATTTTCACGGCAAATTCCACTCGCTCGGAAGATCCCTGTTTGATTGCCGCGTTCAACACATACTGATCGGGTGAAAGATACTGCTCCAGAACAGAGGCAAGCTGAATTTCTCCGAGGTTGCCGCGGGTTTTGACGTTGCTCAGGACCTTTTTCAGATCGCCGACGCCGTTTGCAAGTGTCTGCATCTCCCCGAGCCCCTTGTGAACCTGTTCCAGACGTTCCCCGATCAGCTTGAAGGATTCATTGAAACGTTTTTCCAGGGATTCATGGAGTTTTTCATCGACCGTCTTGCGCATCAGTTCGAGTTTTTCTGCATTGTCCGTTTGAATGGACTTCAGCTTTCCATCCACGGTATCCCGGATGGCGTTCAGTCTGGCATCAACCACGGAATTCAACTGTGTCTGCATCTTCAGGAGTTCTTCTCTGGCCTGCTGCTGGGCAAGCTGAGTCTTTTCCCGGAACTGTTCCAGAGAGGTCCGGAGAGTTTCATTGAGTTTCAGAGCCTTTTCTTCCTGCCGGGCCGTCGTTTCCCCAAGCCGGACGCTGAAAGCATCAAGCGCCTTCCCCGTTGTTTCCGTCAGTCCTTTGAACAAATTGGAAAGTTCCGCCCGGCTGTCCATCAGTGTCCGGTTCAGTTCCTCCCGGTTCTGAGCGCTTTCCGCACGCAGGGAAAGTTCCGCCCGGTTCAGATCGGAATGCAGTATTTCCATCCGATTCTCCTGATGGTCCATTTTGAGTTTCAGATCCTCAAGCACAGCGTCTTTCCCTTGTCCCCCCCGGAACCGCAGACTCAGGATCAGGATCTGCAGAAGCAGGACGGCAATCAGAAGAACAAGAAGAATTACTTCCATTTTATCCGCATCCTTTTTTCAAGAGGTTTTTTTTCAGAGGGAAAAACAAAACTGGGGTCAAAAGGAAAAAACTGGCAGGGAAATATGAATAAAAAAAGAAAGATGATGAAAGATGGGAGAAAGATCAGGAGTCCTTCTTCAGCATTCCATTCTTTTTTCCCCATTCTTCTTTTCCTCTTGTTTCCCGTCTTTCTCCACCATTTTTCCATTTTTTTCTTCTCTCCGACTCTTCTCCTTTCATATTTTTTTCCAGGAAAAACGGGAAAAACACAAATGAGAGAAAGGTGCGTGAAGAAGACAAATATTATATATGGGGAAAAACGTATTTTTGTTTCTTTTTATAAAACAGCAAAGAGAGGGGAGGGGGCAGGTTCAGCCTCCGTGAACTTTTTTCCAGGAATCATCCCCGGTCTCGGCATGTCTGCGCAGGATATCGCGTTTGATTTTTCCGGAAAAAGTTTTCGGCATCGCCTTGACGAATTCGATTTCGCGGGGATACTTGTAGGGGGCGGAAAGACTCTTTGCGTGTTTCTGCAGCTGCTGGACCATGGATTCCGTCGGTTCATATCCGTCATTCAAAACGACATAAGCCTTGACAATCGCTCCGCGGAGCGGATCCGGCACACCGATTACGGCAACTTCCCGTACGGCGGGATGCTGCATCATGACTTCCTCCACCTCCAGAGGTCCGATTCTGTAACCGGAACTTTTGATGATGTCGTCACTTCTTCCGATAAAGCAGTAATAACCGTCTTCATCCATGCGGGCTTTGTCCCCGGTATAATAAAAGCCGTTGACGAAGGACTTTTCATTTTCCTCCGGATTGGCGAGGTATTCGATGAAAAGGCCGATCGGCCGGCCGTTCTGGAGACGGACCGCGATTCTGCCGTCTTCCCCCTGAGGAACAGGGTTTCCGTCCTCGTCATGGAGTTCGATCTCCCATCCTGGGGAGGGTTTTCCCATGGTGCCGGGGCGGGGTTCCATTCCGGCGAAATTGGCAATCATGCAGACAGTTTCCGTCTGTCCATATCCTTCTCGGATAGTCAGGCCGATTCCTTCCTTCCAGAGTTTGACCGTTTCCGTATGAAGAGGTTCTCCAGCGGCGGTGCAGCTGCGGAGTTCCTCGAAATTGTACTTGGTCAGATCGGAGAGCACGAGCATGCGGTAGACGGTCGGGGGTGCACAGAAGGAGGTGACTTCATATTTTTCCAGCAGGGGAAGCAGTTCCTCCGCATGGAATTTTCCTCTGATATCGTAAATGAGCAGACAGGCCCCGAGGAACCACTGTCCGAAATAGTTTCCCCAGATGTTTTTCCCCCATCCCGTATCGGAAATCGCGAGCTGGAGGTCATTTGGCCCCACGCCGTGCCAGAGTTCCGCGGTGATGATATGTCCCAGTGCATAGCCGAAGTTGTGAAGCACCATTTTCGGATGTCTGCTGGTTCCGGAAGTGAACATGAGCAGCATGGGGTCTTCCGTCTTTGTCTCAGACCGGAAAGCTGTGTTCAGATTGTTTCTGGAAATATACGGAGGCGTGGAGATTTCTCTGCGGTAGCTGACCCAGTTATCCTTTTCCCCGTCTACAAGGAGTCGGACCTGCAATGAAGGACAGTCATCAAAAATCTCATCGAATTTCCCGGAGTTCTCCAAGTCCGTGATGACCATTCTGAATTTTCCTGTCTGAATGCGGTATTTTGCATCCTGGGCCGTGAGCAGGGTAGGGGAGGGGCACTGCACTACACCCAGTTTGATCATCGCAAGGGAGAAAATCCACCATTCCGGAACCCGCGGCAGCATCAGAAAGACAAAATCTCCTTTCCGCAGCCCCAGTTTCATGAGCAGATTCGCAGCCTGGTTGGAGAGACGGCTGAGCTCATAAAAAGTGAATCGCTTTTCCTCTCCATGCTGATTGGTCCAGATCATGGCGAGTTTGTTACGGTCATATTTTGCCCATTCATCGATAATGTCTAAGCCGAAGTTGAACTTTTCGGGAGCTTTCAGGGGAAACTGGTCGAGTTCCGGGAAAAGGCGCGGCTGCTGCAAATCTTTCTTCATGGTAAAACACGATTCCTTGGTAAAGTATATTTCATTCCTATATCTTTGAACGGGATCCACCTGTCTGGACTCATAAAAAACCTACTGAAAATACACCGGATTTGCAAATTTGCAATGCACCCCGGGAAAAAAGGCAAGTCTTTTCTGCTTTGCAGACTCCCTCGTTTTTTTTTTCTGGATTCTTGTTTCTGTTTTCCCGGCGGCAGTTCAGCGATGCCATTCCTGTTTTGGCGGAGCGGGAAGCCCCAGCGCTTTTGCCGCGGTTCGGAAATGCATTTTACCCAGACGATTCAGGAGCTCATATCCGCCGACTGCTGCCAGTTCCGCCGCGGCCTCATCGACCTGGAGACCGGCGCCGCGGGGAAGAGTGCGGCCGCACAGTTCCCCCAGAAGATGGAGCCTGCGGATGAATTCCGCACGGGCCAGAATGGAAGCTGCCGCGACGGCAATATCGGATTCGGCTCTGGTTCTCTGTTCAAGACGGATGGTCCGGCCTTTTTTCATAAGGGCGTTCCGTATCAGGGATTCGTCACCGAATTTATCTGAGAGGACATGATTACATTCCGGAGCTTTTTCGAGAAGGTTCTCCAGTGCTCTTGCATGACCCCAGGCAAGGAGGCGGTTGAGGCTTCCTATCTGCTCATAGGTCCGGTTATAGGCTTCCGGACCGATTGCGACAAGGCTCCACATGCCTCGGGTTTCTTTTCTGATGAGGTCAGCGAGCTTTGTGATTTGCTTGTCGCTTTTGATTCGTTTGGAATCCCTGACTCCCGCCTGTTCCAGCGATTCGGCGATTTTCTTTTCCGCAATGAAGACGCAGGCGATGACAAGAGGGCCGAAGAAATCACCTTTTCCGCTTTCATCGGTCCCTGCATGCGGGAAAAAGTCCTGAGGAGGAACGACGTCTGCGGCGGGACTTTCTCCTTCGCCCGGAAGATCTGCGGGGCCTCCTGAACAGGCGAAAGTCTGTTCTTTCAGGACTTCCGGCTCCAAAATGAATTCGAGGAATTCCTCCGCATTTTTCCCCTGGATGACCAGTTTCCCGTTTTCATAGGCGCTGAGAGAGAGCTTGTCCGCACGGGTTCTGAAGAAACAGAAGGGAGCCGGCTCCAGAATCCACCCTTTTTCCTCGAGAAGCGCTTTCAAGGTTTGAATCTGAGGCGTGCTAAGCTGCCTCACGAGACATGTTTTTTTGTTATTTTCAGCCATGGGAAGACATATTTTCTCAAAAATAAAAAAAAATTGCTTTATTTTTCCATGTAGTATAACTGATTTCTCTTGACAATCAAGTCTGGAGGATTTATTTTAGACCGTAATGAGTACAGGAATTTGGCTCTGCACTCACGAGAGAATCAGATTCACATTCACATCCGGAAAAGGTCAAATACATGATATTGAGGAAAAAGACAGACAGTGTGGCTTTTCTGGGCACCATGCTTTTCACCGCGGCTTTCTATGCAGTTGCCCAGTCCGACGGGACCAACACGCCGGAACAGGGAAAGAGTAAAGTTTCCTCCGCCATGTCCATTGGAAATGGAGTCTATTCCAGACAAAATCTTCCGAGTGCGAATGTCAGGGAAGGCGTATCGACGGAGCGCAGCGATGAGATCATGAAGATCATCAACAATTACCTCCGCTCCGGGGAACAGATCACGGATCCGGATGTCAGGAAGGCCATTTTTGCGGATGTCGCGAAGAAAATGGAACTGCAGCCGAAGAATCCGCCTGACAACCGCACCTTTTCTGAAATAGCAGATCTTTCGCGCGAAATTGTTGACGCAAGATTCAAGGATGATCCGGTGGAGTTGAAGAAGCATGCCTGGGAAGAAGCGGAAAAGAAATTCAAGATGCATCAGATTCTTGATCCGGTGGAAGTCCATTATACCAAGGGTAAGAATTCCTATACCGCCAAAGGTATTTTTTACGGATACGGCGGGCGTAGCATCCGGGTTGACGAGAATTATATCGCCATTTTTGACATGGTGCCGGAAACCCGGGTGAAGTTCGACGAGGAATTCAATCGGCAGAAGAAGCGGGAATATGTGGAAGCCAAAGTCAAAGAATATTCTTCCCAGAAGATTCAGTATTCCCAGAAAGTTTTCAAAAGCCTTCGCGAGAAGCAGGTGAAGAAGAATGAGGATGCAGGCTACATCTATGCCTGGAAAGAGTGGCGTTCTCCTCAGCAGATTACCGAACTTTACCTTTCCATCAAGAAGGAACAGCTCCAGAGGCAGAAAACGGCGGAGCTTCAGCTGGCCCAGAGAAGAGCTATGGCCGCTAGGGCAGAAGCGGAAAGGAACGGAGAAATTCTGCCGCCTGCCATGCCAGGCATGAGTGGAGAGGGCGGGAGACCTTCCGGAGCAATGCTTGCTTCGGACGCTTCTATGACAGGAACCGTTCAGGATTCCTTCTCAGGCAGAGTCGGCCCGAACGCACTTTCGTCCTCCTCTTCAGAGGAAGCAACCAAGGCGCAGGAAAAGAAGAATGAGCCTGAAGTCATGACCCCGGCAAAGCAGAAAGCTGCCGCGGAAGAGCTAAAATATGCCGAACTCATGGAAAAAGTCAACAACCGTCTCCGGGAGATTGCCAACACCTGCTACGGTATTGATGCGGATCAGGGATACAAGAAAGCTCTCTGGAATCTGAATCGTTCGGAAGTTTCCCTGATTCTTCGTCATGACGAGCCGCCGACATCGGTTGTCAAGAGTGCCATGTTTGCAGACATCGTGTCCAATCCGAATGCGCTTGCTTATGAAGTGGAACTGCATTACATGGACAATGTCCTTGTAAAAGTGATCATGCATTATGCCAACGTAACCTTTGCGAATCTGCCTGTCTTCCGCAATTCTCTTCATGAACAGTATGGCCGTTCGGACGAGGAAAAGACCAATCCGGAAGCAATGAATATTGAACCCGGAGAAGAACTCATGATCGTGGAGGAGGATCTGGATGATGATGGAGATGCGCCTTTGTTGCTTCCGAGACGAGGAGATAAAAACACTCCGGCAAAGAATCATTCAAAATCCAAAAAAGAGAAAGAAGAGGAAAAAGCTCCTCAGAAGCAACTCAATGAGAAGTTCTTCCATTGGACTGGAACTCAAACCACAGGGACTTTGAGAATCCTTATGAATGAAAAAGGCGACAAGATCCTTGCGGTTACCTTTACCAAAGAAGCAACGGCTTTGATCCAGCATTTAAAGGAGAGATCTTCTTCTGACCCGAATGGTAATACGAATTCTCAGAAAGGTGCCTCAAAAAACCGTTTGCGGCCACCTGAAGACTGATTCGTTTTCTTCTTCACCCGCGCTGCATTTTTTACGAAATAACGTTGTTTGAGATCCTCTTCATCAAGGGGATTCTCGGACAACTTTTTTTTTATTGATTTTTCAGTTTCAGACAGACATTTCATCTCCTTTTTTTCCTTTTTTTATATCGAACCGAGCTTATCCGAATCATTTCTCTTTTTTTTCTCCCCAAACTCCGAGCCTCGGCAATCTCCATCTATCTTATTGAAATATAATATATACGTGAATATAATATATACGATAGGAGAGGGGGGTAAAAAAAGATTGGTGAAACGACTCAGAACGGCAGAGTGGCAGAGTATATGCAGGACACCAAGCATTATGCAGTTCAGATCTCCAGCTGCGGTCGTTTACAACTTCTCCTCCCTCGCCCTGTCCAGAATTTTCCATCCTGGGGAAGGGGGGCACTGTTCGTATTGTATCTTCGTTATCTGCACATATTTCTTATAGGATAAGGAATATAAGGGAATATGAAGGAGAAAATGGAAGGAATGAGAACGCTTGGTTCTTTTTTCCATTCTTTCCTTAGCTGTAGAAGTTACGACATCATCTGACGATCCGTCATATTTCCTTTTGGTTTGGAATGTTGCTACTATACTGCAACAT
>CAKUDG010000041.1 GCA_934644965.1 uncultured Victivallales bacterium
CATTCGCCATTTTCCCTATATCCTTTTTTGACGTTTGCATAATATAGCACAAATCTATTGACGACACAACCTAGACTCCCGGAGCTCTTTGTCGCTCTCTTTATCCTTATTCAACAATGGACGATCCGCAAGGGGAAGTCCTTCCCTTCCCGAGCTTCTCCGCTTTTCCGTCCAAAGCAGATTAAGCAAAATGATGATTTTGCCTCCATAATAAAATTTTGTTAATGTAATAACATAGCACAGGTGATAGATTGTTTCAAGATGTAGAAATTCAACCAATCACTAAAACAATGGATTTTTTCAGTTTTTATTCAAATTTGGAACATTTTCACCTCAGAGAAAGGAGTATGAAGAAAATATAAGAAGCAATTCCGTCGAAAAGCACAGAACTTTCTCCCTTCTTATTTTCTCAACCTTGCCTGCAGATAGAAACAGCAATGCCCCCTCTGAATGTTCCTCTATCGCTGCATTTTTTTCTTTTCTTTTTCCCCTGAAGGATCATTTCTGCATATTCAAAGTCTCAGTGTTGCAATTGAAAAATGAAAAAAATTTTCTTCTCGATTCAGATGATAAAAAAACAGGGCGCTGCTCTTTCCTGGGGGGCGCTCCGGAACTCCAGTTTTTTTATGAGTGAGCCTCCATTCTTTATTCTTATGGGACATTCTCATCAAAAAAAAGAGATAAAAGAAAAATCTCTCTCCTGTTTTTTCCATAGAAAAAGATCATCCAGTTCATTTCCCAGGAAAAGAGAGAAATTCCCCACTTATCATATCAGATCAGAAGAAAATCAGAAGAAAAAGGAAATCGACGGGGAAGAGGCTGAATGCATATCGTTTTTTCCCAGACTTCGGATTTGGCAGGGAAAGAGCCTATACCCGCGGGAAAGAAGGATGTTGTACACTTATTGATAATAGCGGGGAAAGAGAATCTCCACAGGAAACGCTCCGGAGTCAGTTCAATACTCCTCTCCTGCATCCGGATCATACACCATGTGTGAACAGTTGTCGCAAAGCGCCATATTTCCTTTGGCCGCAAGATTCAAAGTTTGGGGAGTCAACTTCAGATTGCAGTTGGAACACATGCCTCCTGGCCGGATAGCGGAAAGCGGTTCCCCCTTCCCCGAGGCGCGCAAACGCTTATACACTTCAAGAACATTCATTTCGACTTTGGATTCCAGATGCTTGACAAGTGCGGCCTTCTCCTTTGCCTCCGCAATGATATCTGCTTTCAGCTGATCGAGCTCGCGAACTTCAGCCTGAACAGCACGCCCGGTAGAGTTGTAATTTTTTTCCGCGGTCCGTAAAAGTTTCTTCTTTTCTTCGATTTGATCGAGCAGTTCAATCTGAGCGGATTCGATATCGGAAATTTTCACGCGGCACTTTTCAATTTCGGCAAGCATGGCCTGATAATCGGCATTTTTTTTGACCGAAGCGGACTGGATCTGAAGTTTTTTCATGGTCTCGGCTGCGGCAGCAGCTGCTGCCTCCTGATTTTTGAGAGCCTGTTCCGTCTTCTGAAGATCGGCCTTAGCCTCGGCAAGAGCTTTTTTCACGGCTTCAAACTCCGCAATCAGTTTCGCCCGTTCGCCTGGAATGGTTTTATATTTGATCTCAAGATTGCGGATTCTCATATCCTGAGCTTGAAGATTTAAAAGATTTTCAATCCATTTTTTCATTGCAGGAGATCCCCTATCAATCGTTTTTCTTACTGATCCTGAGCATTCTTTATCCGTGAAAAAACGAATAGAGAGCCGAAGTGCCCGGCGCGAACGGTCTGGCGGAATCCATCCCTTTCCTCTCAGATTTTATTCTCCGTTTTCCTGCCTAATATGACGCTATGAAACCCATTTCGCAAGAGGAGATCCGCAAAATATTAAAAAAAACGCCTTCCCTCTCACCTTGAAAAGATTTCCCTTTTGCCTTACATTCTCCCCGGAGGAACGGTCTCCTTCCGGATTCGGACTCAAGATCAAGTTTTTCCCCGCTTATAAAAAATAGGAGCAGCAAGTCCCTTCCATGCAGGAAGCGGGAAAAGAAAAAAAATGAAGAAAAGGATTTTCTCTTTATGAAGCGGCAGCATCCATGTATTTCTCTCTTTCATTTCTGCCCCCGTTGCGGCGGGAGAAGCCTGAAACCGGGGTCGGAAAAATCACTTCTATGCAAGGAATGCGGTTTGGAATATTTTTTCAATCCGGCTGCGGCGGTCGGGGTATTTCTGACAGACAAGCAAGGGAAACTGCTCTTTGTCAGACGTTCCAGGAATCCTGCGAAAGGAAAACTCGGACTTCCCGGCGGATTCGTCGACGCATTTGAAAGAGCGGAAGAAGCAGCAGTCCGTGAACTTCAGGAGGAGACCTCTCTGCGGCTTTCCCCCTCCGCCCTTTCTTATCTCTGCTCCCAGACGAATTCCTATTCCTATCACGAAGTAGAATACCGCAGCATGGATCTGTACTTCACCGCCACCCTTGCAGATGCCTCCGGAGCAAAGGCCATGGACGAATGTTCTGAAATTCTTTTCCTGGATCCCTTCGCTATTTCTCCTGAGGAAATCGCTTTTGATTCTCTGAAAAAGGCTTTAATGGTATTTAATGATATCAAAAAAACATAAAAATTGTAAAATGATATCAAGTGACATATAAAGGATTTCCTGCTGTGCTTCAAAAAGCCCCGAAAAAATCTTTCCGGGAAGCGCTTTGAATTTGCAATACTCAAAAATGGCTGTATTTTTACCGGATTCATGCAGAGAAACCATCCCAGAAAAAAAAGACAGGATGAAAACGGTTCTGAAAACGAAAACACAAAAGACGTCATTTTCCTCCATTGCCGCGGGAATCCTGCTTCTCGGGGGTCTTTTTTTCCTGCAGCCGTCATCCGCCGGAGCGTCTTCTCTTGACACACTCAAATCCGGATCGCTGGGAGAGATAGACGCAAGCGCGGATTCCTATGAATACCTCGGGGATAACATCATTGCCCGGGGGCATGTGGTGATCCGCTATCAGAACATGCAGATTTCCGCTGAAAAAGCCATTGTGAACATCAAGACTCAGGATCTGGAAGCAGTTGGAAACGTAACTTTTGCAAGCAGGGAAACCCTATCCAGGACCGTGGATATGGAGGAATACAGGGACCTGAATGACGATCCGGACTGCCTTGTTGAATTCGTCCGTTACACGACAAGCCCGACCGGACGTCAGATGATCGAAGTCAATGTCACCAAAAACAGCATTTACCTGAAAGCCGACCGCGCTGCGGGGAATCTGATTACCGGAGTAATTCAGTTCAAGGACTTTGCATTTAAATCCGGAGTCACCTACTGCACGGGTGCCTCCGCAGAACGGACCAATGACGGCACCATTACCGTGAAAGGAGCAAGAGTCACCACCTGCGATTACATCATGGACAATCACGACCATTATGCAATCACCTCCGGGACGGTTGTCATCATGCCCCGGGACACGAATCACGGACTCTTCAATTACAATCCCGATCACGGCGAGCACAGTATCTGGGCATATAACAACTTCCTGAGGCTGTGGGACATTCCTGTTTTCTGGTTTCCCGCCCTTTACAAGCCTGCGGATTCCGCCACATTCGGCGGGAAGGTGGAATTCGGAAACTCCAGCGACTTCGGGTATTATGTCCGGACCAGCAAAGGCTTCCAGCTTCTCAACGACCCCTACCTGAACGCAAATGTGATGCTCGACTACTACCAGGACCGCGGCTTCGGCTACGGAATCAACGGAGATCTGATCACGCCGGAATCCTCCACGGATTTCTTCTTTTACGGGATCTCCGACAAAGAGCCTTACAATTACTGGGACAATGACAGCAACGATCATACTGCAAAATGGAAGAAAAACAATTCCAGACTGAAAATTCCGAAATACCGTTATGAACTGAAATTGTCGAACGTCACCCATGTGACGCCCCGTCTGGATTTCAGGGGACAGCTTGACCTCCTGAGCGATTACAATTTCCTGAACGACTTTTTTGAAGCCCGTTACAACCGTGACATTCAGCCTCCGACCTATGCCGGAGCCGAATACCAGTTCGACCGTTTGTCCGCATCCATTTACGTGATGCCCAGGATCAACAGTTTTTATTCTTCCGTAGAACGCCTGCCTGAGATGCGCCTTGATTTCCCGCGTCAGGAACTTTTTGCGAACATTTATTATCAGGGCAGCACCACCATGGAATGGCTGAACATGCGCTGGCGCGATTACGACAGGAAAGCCTATTTCTTCGGAAATCCCATTGAGCTCAAGGACTACAACACCGCCCGCTTTGACACGCTTCACATGTTCTATTACCCCTTTAAAATCGCATCCTGGCTGAATGTGATTCCCAGGGCGGGAGTCCGAATGACCGCCTATTCCAGGACTTCCAAGAAATCCATAGGCTACGAGGACCTCTCCTTGATGTTCATGGCAGATTCCATGGACAGTTTTCCCTACTTTGAGGTCGAGAATTATGACGGTGACGGAGGTGCGAAACTCAGGATCACAGGTGAAATCGGTCTGGAAGCCAATACGAAGATCTACAAGACCTGGCAGAATGTCAAGAATGCCTACTGGGAACTGGACGGACTGCGCCATGTGATGGTTCCTTATATCAACTATACGTATATTCCCCAGCCAAACGTTTCAAGAGACAAGCTCTTTTACTTTGATGATGTCGACCGTCTTGACGAACAGCATTTCATCCGCTTCGGACTGGTGAACCGCTTGCAGACGCGGCGGAACGACCGGATTGTCGAATGGATGTCTCTTGAAAACTACTGGGACTTCCACATCCATGATGAGAAACACTTCAATCACATTGGAGACCTTGGAACCATCTTCAGATTCACTCCGTTTGAAGGGCTCACCTTCACTTCGGATCTTCTTCTGGATCTGGGGCAGTCCGATGATCACGACGTGGAAGCCGAGCGGGGCGACCGGCTGGCTGGCCGCCCCGGAGTCTCCTGGAAACTCATCGACCGCTGGTACAACACTCTGAGCTACAGCTTTGCAAAAGACTGGCGGATTTTCGCCAATTACATTTATTCGGACGCCTACAATCAGCGTTCCACCTATTCCATGGGCTCCATGCTGACCCGGATCAACGCCACATCCGCATTTGAGACCGCATTCGACCGTCATCAATCCATCGGAGGCGGAATTGAATTTCCCTTTTTCTATGAATATACAAAACTCAAGGGAATTTTCTCGGTGAGTTATGATATTGATGCGGCCCTGATGCGGAATGTTTCCGTCGGGTTCCGCCGGAACTTTCATTGCTGGGATCTCTATGTCGAAGTCGGGCGCGAAGGCGAACGGGCCTGGGACAGCGACAAAGAGTATTCTCATTATATCTCCTTTTATCTTTCTCTGACCGCCATGCCTGGCGCCAGACTCGGAACAAAAGTGGACAACTGATTTCTTTTCGTCTGAATCCTTATTCCCCTCCCCTTCAAAGGAGAAAAGCTCTATGCGCATGAGAGTGGACTCTGCAGGTCAAATAATTCAAAAAACAGAACATTTCTGCGGAAGGAAATGTTTTCATTTCCACTCTTTCATTTTTCCAGAGACTCTTTCCGGGGAAGCGCCCGGAAATCTTATATGGGCATATTTCTTTGCTTCAGCGCGTCTTCTCCCCGGAAGAAAAAGGAAGAAGAACAGAGAGGAGGATCCTCCACCATGCACAATGCGAAGAAAATGCTCAGAAGGAGAAAAAGAATATGCCGACAGTTCCTCTTGCACTTGTCCAGGGAAGGTACTTCCGGGAAATGGGACACCGTCTTTTTCCCTTCATCCGGACGGAATGCGCGGTCCATGATTCACCTGTTTTTCCTTGCTGCACCGCAACTTTTTTCAGCCGGGGCTTTAGAATCTGAATGCCTATTGAATAAATAAAAAACAGCATCAATTGATACCAAATGACATAAAGTTCCTTATTTCATATCAACAGGGCGACAGGCCGGAACAAGGAAGAGAGAGCGATGGGAAACAATTATACGTCAGGTTCGATCGGCGGGACCATGCTGAAAACAGCGGTGTCCATGCTGCCGGGGACGCTTGCGATTTCAGGATACAATATAGCGGACACATATTTTGTCTCGCAGCTGGGGACGAATCCGCTGGCCGCGATGGGTTTTACCTTTCCCGTCATCATGCTGGTGAACTGCATTTACCGAGGCCTGGGCGTGGGGGTGATGACGACAGTGGCCCATTCCCTGGGAGGGAAGAAGCACCGGAAAGCGGCGGGAATCACCAGTTCCGGACTTCTGATGATCATCATAAGTGCGATATGCCTTGGCTGTCTGGGCTTGTCGTGCATCGACTGGACATTCCGCCAGTTCGGAGCGACTCCGGAAATCATGCCTCTGATCCACGATTTCATGGGGATCTGGTATCTGGGCAGCCTGACGATTGCGCTGGGAATGACGGGCAATGACCTTCTGATCGTGGCGGGAACACCGAAACTGGCCAGTGCCATGATGCTTCTCGGCATGGGTTTGAACGTCTGTCTTGATCCGATCTTCATTTTTGACAAGTTTTACGGAATTCCCGGTTTTGCCATGGGCATCCGCGGCGCGGCGCTGGCCACAGTGCTGACCCAGGTCATTGCCGCCGCAGGCGTACTGCTGATTCTTCATTTCAAGCACAAACTGATCCGTTTCGACATTCTGAAACCGGAACTTCTGCTGAAGACCTGGCGTCTGGTGCTTCGTTTCGCCCTGCCGGCGACGGTCGGAATGCTTCTGATGCCGATCGGGAACGGAATCATCACATGGATTGTCTCCAACTTCGGGAATGCGGCAGTGGCCGGAGTCGCTGCGGCGGGACGTCTGGAAATGGTCGCTTTCATTTTCCCCATGGCCCTGGGAATCGCCATCATCCCGATGGTCGGGCAGAATTACGGAGCAAAACAGTTCACCAGAATTGATTCCTGCAGACGTTTCTCCATGCGCTTCGCCTTTTTCTTTGAACTGGGAATGGCTGTGATATTTTTCATTCTGGCCCCGGTCCTGAGCAGTTTTTTCACGGATGACCCCGCAGTGAAGGAAGTCATGATCGCCTATCTGAGGATCATTCCAGCGGCTTTCGGACTCACGGAAATCCATCGTTACGGAGGTTTTTTCTTTACCGGATGCAACCGTCCCTCGGTGGCGGCATGGCTGAATGCGCTCAGAATTCTTTGTCTACTGGTGCCGCTTTCCCTGCTGGCTCTGCATTTTCACTCCCTCAACGGCTTGTTTGCAGCAAGACTTGTTTCCGATATCATCGCTGGAGGAACCGCATTCTGCGCCGCAACTTTCCTGACACATAAGCTCAGAAGGGAGAATGATCTCATCCTGAAGAACAGCAAAAAAGCGCCGGAGTCTTCCCCGAATCCGGCTTGACATCCACTTTTGCAAAGGTATATTAGCGCGCATCAGGAGGATCGGAAGGGGAAAAAACGGTCCTGATCTCTGATCTTTTCGGAGATTTTACGGTCTTCTCTGCCCTGTTCGCTTACTTCTTCCCCATAAAAAGGACGCTTTTTTTTTGCAAACAGTTTTTTATGATGAATTCTGAAACACGAAAAGCATCCATCCGTTCAAGAAGAGCGGCAATCCGTGAGATAGGATTTCTCAGGCGCAAAAGCTGGAAATGGGCAAAAGCGGAATTCCGGAAGGCCCTGGACTGGCTTCTGTTCGATCCGGAGGCTCTCAAAGGAGCCGAATGTCTCTGGAACACCCGGCATAAAAAAGTATACAAGGTACAGATCCCGGAGCATCTCGGCGGATGGCTTGTCGCTTACAAAAAATATGACGGCTTTCAGCTCTTCCGACATATCTTCCTCCCTGCTCAGACGGCACGGGAGGCCGCCAATTACAAAATGCTTGAAAAACTCGGACTCCCCATGGCTCATCTGCTGGCGGCAGGAGAATTCAGAAAGAATTTCATCCTGCAGTCCACCTTCCTTGTAACGGAATTCGCCTCAGGGTATTATGACGGACGGCAGTTCATGCCGGGAGGGATTTTCCGCGATGACCTTTCCCTCCGGCGGATTTTTTCCGAAAAAAATCTCAAAGAACTCGCCAAAGTTCATAAGATCCACTGCCACCTCCGGAGCTTCAAGCCTTACAACATGCTCTGGAAGCCGGCGCAGGGCAGCCATTGTGATATCGAACTCATCTGGATTGATGTGGCAAACTGTCATTTCAGGCCGCCCTTCCTTTTCCCGCGTTATGTCGTAAGAGATCTCTTTTCCTTCTTCAAGCAAATGCGTCTGCCGCCGACGGAGCAGAATGAACTTCTGGAAGTCTACTGGAAGGAAAATCCGGACTGCGGGCTGACTCTTTCCGAACTCAGGGACAAACTCCCTTCACAATGGGATTCCTGAACCGGAATAAAACTGCCGGGAGGGGAAAGGAAAAAAATGTTTTTCTCCCCCTGTCGCCCCCCTGCCCTAGCTGGAGACTCCAAGTCATTGCAGTCTCCAGTCCCGCAAAATCAAAACCACCGGCTTAGCCGGTGGTATGCACCACGCCTTCAAGGCGATATTGCCGGCAGCCCGACACGGGCTC
>CAKUDG010000042.1 GCA_934644965.1 uncultured Victivallales bacterium
TTTTTTGTTGCTTCGCAAATTTTTATTTTATTTATTTTTGCCTCCGGCGGCCAGCGTTTCGACGCTGGACCACGACAAGGTCACGGACCTTGACCGCGAGAAAAATGCTCACCGTATTTTTCCGTAACTTTTTCTTATACAGCAACTGAAAAAGACGGAAATTCTTCTGTGGAGTGGTCCGTCATTCATTCGTCACAGATTCGTCATTTATCCGTCTTTTCCCGACGGGGTTTTGTCCGCAGTTCAAGGACAAACTCTTCCATCCGGTCCATGGCAGTTCTGATATTGTCAATAGACGCGGCATAGGAACAGCGGATGAATCCCTCCCCGCATCCGCCAAACGCAGATCCCGGCACAACCGCAACTTTTTTCCGCTTCAGCAGCTCAACGGCAAACTCCTTGGAAGAAAGTCCGGTGGAAGTAATGTTCGGAAAGACATAAAACGCCCCGTCAGGCTTGAAACAGGAAAGCCCCATCTCATTCAGCCGTTTGACAATCACATTCCGCCGGTTCATATATTCCCTCTTCATGGCAAGCATGTCTCTTTTGCCATTCTTCATTGCCTCCTCCGCAGCATCCTGCGCCGTAATGGAAGCGCAAAGCATGGAATACTGATGAATTTTCATCATTGCATCAATCAGATCCGCCGGACCGCAGGCATAACCGATACGGAAACCGGTCATCGCAAAAGCCTTGGAAAAACCATGCAGGAAAATGGTACGCTCCTTCATTCCCGGCAGGGAGGCAATGCTCGGAGTCATCGGCGAATAACTTAATTCGGAATAAATATGATCCGCAATCACCAGAAGATCATGCTTCAAAGCAAGCTGTCTGATCTTTTCCGTCTGCTCCAATGTGAGTGTGGCTCCTGTGGGATTGCAGGGAAAATTCAGCAGAATCGCCTTCGTCTTTGAAGTAATGCGTTTCCCTAGATCCTCCGGATCCAGAGCAAAATTGTTCTTCTCATACGTGCTGACCGCCACAGGAACCCCGTGCGCCATTCGGATTTCAGGCCCGTAAGAAACATAACAGGGCTCATGAAAAATAATCTCATCCTCAGGTTCCGTAATCGCACGGATGGCCAGATCCAGAGCCTCGCTCACACCCACCGTGATCAGACACTCATTCTCCGGATGATATGCTATCTTATAATGTTCCTTGACATACGCGCAGATCGCACGGCGGAGCGACATCGTCCCGAGATTGGAGGTATACGATGTCCGGCCCCGTTCCAGGGAATAAACAGCACTTTCACGAATGGTCCACGGAGTGACAAAATCAGGTTCCCCGATTCCCAGGGATATGACATTGTCCATGGAATTGACCAGTTCAAAAAAATCCCGGATGCCGCTTTTCGGCAGCTCGTCTATATGTCTTGCAACCCGGGTCTTTTCCGTTCCGACCTCACGGGGTGATTTTGAGTCTTTCATGCTGTTCTTCCTCTTGAAGCATTTTGCCCGATTCTTTATATTTCTTCAGCAGAAAATGTGTGGATGTGGAAAGTACGCCGTCTATTGTGGCCAGTTTGCTCGAAACGAACATCGCCACATCGTTCAGATTCTCTCCCTTCACCTCGACCAGAAGATCAAATCCGCCGGACATCAGATACAGTGAGGATACCTGAGGAAATTTGCTTAAACGGCGGGCAATCCGGTCAAAACCCCCTTCCCTTTCAGGACGGGTCTTCACTTCAATCATCGCTTTCACGGCATTCTCGGGAAGTTCGCTCTCATCGAACATTGCCCGGTATCCGATAATCACGTTTTCCTTTTCCAGTTTTCTGATGACTGACGCAACTGTTTTTTCTGTGGAGTCCAGCCTTTCGGCAATGTCTCCCGCAGACATTCTGCCGTCTTCCGCCAGAAGTCTGAGAATCTGTTTTCTGAGTTCCATTCCACGCTCCGTTTTCCAGACTCGATTCCTTGTCTTTCACATCCCCGGAAATATATTTTCTTTTCCGCTAAATACAAGACAGAGAAAGAAAATAACCCCGTTGATCATGAGGCTGTCAATCAGATCCAGCACGCCCCCGATTCCGGGGAGCAGTCCCCCGGAATCCTTCACTCCTCCCATTCGTTTCAGCGAGGATTCTGCAAGATCCCCTGCCATCCCTCCGAAAAAGAAGAGCACACCCGCCGCTGCAGCGGCATACAGTGAATCGGATATTCCGCAATACTTCATCAGATACACGCTCACGCCCATACTGAACAAAAGCCCCCCGAACGCTCCCTCATACGATTTCCCGGGACTGATGGAGGGTATCATCTTATGATTGCCCCCTTTCTGAACCGCGTTGCACAGAGTTCCCACCAGATACGCCCCGATGTCTCCGGCCTTCGTCACCAGAATCAGATAGAGAAGAAGCTTCAGGCCGGAAACTTCCAAAAATGAAAACGCATATACGCTCACAATCGCCGCACACGGAAGAATCATGATAAAATAGCAGAAATCCGTTGTTGCAATATTTCCCAGTTTTTCCTTTCTGTTTTCTGAAAACAGAAGCAGAATCCAGGAAAACACGATCAGAAGAAAAGAAACCATTCCCGCATACAGAGGCTCCTTCAGCAGAATCAGAAGCACCGTCAGACCCGAACAGAAGGACGCCAGAAATCTGTTTCCGCGATATCCCGCCGCTTCCGCCAGACTGCAGAATTCCCAGGTCCCGGCCGCCGAAAAATAGACCGCCAGCACCGCAAAGACAATCTGCGATGAAAGGGGACTCCCGAAAATCACAATGGAAAACAGAAACAGAAGCAGTACTGTACTGATTCCACGCTTGAAAAGAGTTTTCAGCGTCTTCATTTTCTCCCTCCGAATCTTCTGTTCCGTTTTCTGTAGGAAAGCATGGCCTTTTCCAGTTCGGAACGGTCAAAGTCAGGCCACAGGGTTTCTGTGAAATACAGTTCCGCATAGGAGAGTTCCCAGAGAAGAAAATTGCTCAGTCTCATTTCTCCGCTTGTCCGGATGAGAAGATCGGGATCGGGAATATCCGGAAAATACAGATAACGGGAAAAGGATTCTTCTGTCAACTGATCGGGAGAAAGTTTTCCTTCCCGCGCCTCCTGCGCAATTTTCCTGGCGGCATCGACAATTTCCGAGCGTCCGCCGTAGTTCAAGGCCAGAATCAGCGTTCTCTGAAAATCGACTCCTGTTTTTTCAGAGGCCAGAGCAAGCCTTTTCCGACAGGGCTCCGGAAGAGCTTCGATGCGTCCCGTGGCAAGCAGACGGATCCGGTTGCTGACCAGAGTCTCCAGATTTTCGTCGAGAAAGGAACACAGAAGAGACATGAGAGCATGGACTTCTTCTTCAGAACGTTTCCAGTTTTCGGTGCTGAAAGCGTAAAGGGTCACAAATTCTGTTGCATAATTCTGCATATTTTGAATGAAACGGAGCACATTCAAAGCACCTTCCCTGTGTCCCTCCACGCGGGAAAGTCCATGGCGTTCCGCCCATCTGCCGTTTCCATCGAGAATCACGGCGAGATGCCGTGGATCAGCAGGAGAAAGGGCGTCATTCCTCTTCATCATTTCCATAGAATCTTTCCTCTATCATCAGGCAGAGAGCATGGTAAATGGGCAAATGCAGCTCCTGAATCTGGTATGTTTCACGCAGAGGCACCTTGATAAGACAGTCCGCATAAGGTTCGCAGATTCCATGATTCTCCCCGGTCAGGAGAATGCTTGAAATCTTTTTGACCCGGGCGACTTTCAGAGCATTCAAGACATTGACCGCGTTTCCAGAAGTGCTGATTCCGATAAAAGCATCCCCTTCTTTTCCGAGGACATAAAGCTGCTGAGCATAAGCCATGAGCGGATCGACGTCATTGGCATAAGCGCTGCTCAGTGCGGGGTGTCCGTTCAGGCATACGGCACGGAAACCCATCTGCAGTTTAGAGGAGATGTCCTCCGGGCCGAGGACCTCTCTGAAAATCTTCTTCTCCCCCTCCGGCATGGGTCTCTTTCTGAGAAAATTCTTCATGAGCTCACCCACGATGTGCTCGGCATCGGATGCGCTTCCCCCATTTCCGCAAACAAATAATGTTCCGCTATTGAAAAATGTTTTTTCCAGTATAGAATATGCTCTGTGCAGATTTTCCCCGATGCCCCTGAGGGACGGATATCGCGTAAAAAGCTGCTCCATTTGTTTGTTGACAGATTTGTTCATGACTGTGTTGATAACCCTGTTGATGAAAGGTTGAAAAACGGTTTCTGTTAATAGAACACCGTTTATGGACATTGTCAAAACATTTTATGAACAAGTTTGAAAAGTATTGATCCGGGCGTGGGAAGGCAGTTTGTCAACACTGTGGACAGGTATAATAATATTGATAAATCTGCATATATGAAATCATATAATAACAGTATAGAGGCATGAGAGAAAGGATCAACACAGCGAGGCAAGTATGAAGATCAATGTCAAGAAGGAAACCCTTTTCAAAGCGCTTCAGAAGATAAGCAACATTGTCGGGAGCCGGACCACGCTGCCCGTTCTGGCGAATGTCCTTGTGGAAGCGGAAGACGGTCAGGTGACTTTGAGCACCACGGATCTGGAAATTCGTCTTTCGACGAAGATTGCAGCGGAAGTGGAATCTCCCGGAAAGACCACGATACCCGTGAAACGCCTTCTGGGCCTGGTTTCCAAACTCCGCGGAGAAAGTGTGACGCTCCATACCAATGAAAATCACCATACTCAGATCACCTGCGGAACCGCGGTTTTCACCCTGCTCGGGCTGAATCCGGACGATTTTCCGATTCCTGTGGAATTTCATCCGCAGAGAGTAGTAAAAATCAAGCAGAATGAGATATCCTCGATCATCGACCGGATTTCGTATGCTGCGAGTCTGGATGATTCGCGGAAAGTGCTTCAGGGGATTCTTTTTTCCATCCGTGAGTCGAAGCTGACGGCGGTCGCCACGGACGGAAAACGTCTTGCGCTGGTTGAAAAACTTCTGGACGAAGCGCCTTCCGGGGTCGATGGAGACATCATCATCACTCTGAAATCCGCCCAGGAACTGAAACGGATTATCGACCGCGATGGCGAGCTGACCATGGAAATCGGTGAAAGTCAGATTGTGTTCCGTATGGAAAACACCGTCATGACTTCCAAACTCATCGACGGTTCCTATCCGAATTACCAGCAGGTCATTCCTGCCACGTTTGCAAAGAAAATCCAGATTCCCTGCGAACCATTCATCTACGCGCTGGACATCGTCAATGTGACTCTTGCCGACGCCGAAGCACCTTATGTCAAACTCACTTTCCGTGAAGGCAAACTGATTTTTGAAGGCAACAGCAATTACGGCGAAGGCAGAGAAAGCATTGATATCGAATACGACGGCGAGGAAATGATCGCTTCCTTCAACCCGCATTTTCTCCTGGATCCCTTCAAGCATATCGGAGTGGACAACATTACTTTGAAAATCAATGATGTTTTCAGTCCGATCGCTCTGGAAAGCGGAGACGGGTTTCTGTATGTGATCATGCCGATGAGAAATAAATAAGAACCATTGTCTGACGCTATCTGAAAACAACGGCTGAAGGCGTTTTTATTTTTCTTTACTTTCCGTCCGCGGTGCGGCATGGGAGGAAGAGACAAGGCTGAGAAGAAGACACACAACAGACTACTCTGCTCAGCAAAGAGTTTCTTCTTCCGTACCGTTCTCCTTCCGGGCGGAAAAAAAGAAAAAAGCAGCATGTTCTGCGCGGGATGCCTTCTTCAAGCGATTTTTCTTCTGTTTGTTTCTTTGTTTTTTCTCTTGTCTCAGGGAAGCCGTTTTTCATGCTGACACGTCTTCATCTTGAAAATTTCCGGAATTTTCGAAGCGCAGATCTTTCCTTTGCATCCAAATCGGTTCTCTTTGCGGGGGGGAACGGACAGGGGAAAACGTCTCTTCTGGAAGCGGTTTTCTATCTTTCGAATCTGCGTTCGTTCCGGACGCCGCGCATACGGGAACTGAAACGGATCGGGACGGATTTTTTTCGTATTTCAGCGGATCTTTCAGGAGGGAAATGGAACCGGACTCTGACAGTGGAAGGGGGAGGAGAGAGTCGTTGTTTCAGTGTGGATTCAGTCAATATTCACAAGGCCAGCGACTTTGCCGGACATTTTCACACCGTTGCCTTTCTTCCTGACGATCCGGATATTCTGACAGGACAATCCATACTCCGGCGCCGATTTTTCGACATGTTCATCTCCATGCTGGACAAGGAATACTTTTCCGCACTTCAGACCTACGCTTCTGCTTTGAGAGCAAGGAATTTTCTGTTGAAGTCAGAACGTTTTGATTCCGACATTCTGAATTCGTACACTCCGCTGCTTTCGGAATCGGGTTCCTACATTGTGAGGGAGCGTTTCCGCTGTACGAAACTTCTTTCAGAGAAGATGTCGCTGATTTTTTCGGAAATCCGACCTGAATTTTCAGATTTTTCAATCCGGATGCGCTCTCTGAAAGAATCTTCCGACGCGGCGTTTTTCCGGAGCCGCCTGAATTTTCTGACGGAAAAAGACAGACAGCGCGGATTCACTTCCTTCGGTCCTCATACAGATGATTTTGATTTTCTTCTGAACGGGAAGAGTCTGCGAGTCTACGGTTCGCGCGGCCAATGCCGGATTTTTTCCTTTGCTCTGAAACTGGCTGAATTCGAGATTGTGAATTCGGGATCCTTTTCCGGAAATCAGACTCTGGTTCTTGTGGACGATGCCACAGGGGATCTTGACCGGAACGCCAAAAATGCTTTTTTTGAAAAAATAAGTTCGGCCGGACAGATATTTCATGCTGTAACACATGTGGAAGACTGTCCGGAAATTCTGAATCATTCACAAATTGTAACCGTATCCGACGGAACAGCAATTCTTCATTCACAGGAAAGCCATGTATCATCTCATTCTCTGCCGTTACAATGAAATTGCCACCAAAGGCAACAATCGCTCGATGTTTGAAAATCAGCTGATGGAAAATATCCGGAGGCAATGTCCGGGAGATCCTGAGATTCAGCTGAAAAGGATCCGGGGCCGAATTTTTCTTCGGAAAAAAGACGGCAGTCCTTTTCAGGATTCTGAAACAGCTTCACTGACGGATTCACTTTCCCGCGTTTTCGGCCTGGAATCTTTTTCCCCTGCACTGGAATGCCGTGCGGACATGGAGGAATTGAAACATCTGCTGGACATTTCATTTCCAGAGGTTTTTGAAAAGCGCTCCGCGGGAAAAACCTGTCCTGAATTCCGGATTCGCGCAAAACGTTCGGATAAAAGTTTTCCCCTTCATTCAAAAGAAATTGAAATAGAACTTGCCACCCGTGTCAGGGAATTGCTGGGAGAGCGCGCTGCAAAACTGAATTTGACCCGTGCAGATGTGACTGCCGGAGTGGAAATTCGGGAAAGCGGCGCCCTGCTCTATTATGAAACGTTCAAAGGGCCCGGCGGTCTTCCGGTGGGATCAAATTCATCTGTGCTGGCTCTGCTTTCGGGGGGCATTGATTCACCAGTTGCCTGCAACATGTTGATGCGGAGGGGATGCCATGTGGACTTTCTGACTTTTCACAGTTATCCGTATACGCCGATGGAATCGGTGGAGAAGGTCAAGAGGATTGCCGCACTGGTGAATCGATATCAGGGGGGGAAGGCTGTTCTGTATATCTGCAATATTTCCGAACTGCAGAAACTGATTCGGGATTGTTGTCTGCCGAAATACAGGACGGTGCTGTACAGAAGAATGATGATGCGAATTGCATCGATGATTTGTGAATCTCAAAATCTGTCGGCGATTGTGACGGGGGAGGCGGTGGGACAGGTGGCGAGTCAAACCATTGAAAATTTATCTGTTATTGACCGTGCTTCTTCCCGTTTGATTCTGCGTCCTCTTTGCGGAATGGACAAACTGGAGAGTATTCACCGTGCAGAAGAGATCGGCACTTTTGAGACTTCTATTGAAGCGGTAGCGGACAGCTGTACGGTTTTTGCTCCTGCTTCTCCTGTCCTGCATGCGACTCTTGAACATGTCGAACATGAGGAGGCCAAAATACCTGAAATGACGGAACAGATTCATAAGACGTTCCATAGCATAGAGTCCTGGATTTGTCATGAGTAAATGACGATTCAATGACGTTAAAATGACGGATGAGGATCTTTTCAGAAATCTATCTTCCAACGGTAAAATTACGGAAAAATGCGGTGAGCATTTTTCTCGCGGTCAAGGTCTGTGACCTTGTCGCGATCCAGCGGCGAGACGCTGGCCGCCGGAGGCGAAAATAAATAAAATAAAAATTTGCGAAGCAACAAAAGAA
>CAKUDG010000043.1 GCA_934644965.1 uncultured Victivallales bacterium
CGAGACGCTGGCCGCCGGAGGCAAAAAAAATAAAATAAATAAATAAAAAAAGCATGAGGGCTCCTCGCCCTCATACTTTCCCGCAGGCCCGTTTTACTGATACAGCGGTCCGAAATTCATACACGCACGGTAATCCGCGCCTTCCAGATCCATCCCGAACGCATTCCAGACAGCAGGCCGGAAAATCCGTTCTTCCGATACATTGTGCATACATACAGGAATACGCAGCATGGATGCAAGAGTGATCAGATCCGCACCGATGTGTCCGCAGGAGAACGCCCCATGGTTTGCCCCCCATTTCGCCATGACACTGTATACATCCGTAAACGGCCCTTTCCCCGTAAGTTCCGGTATGAACCAGGTGGTAGGCCACGCGGGATCCGTTCGCAGATTCAGTTTTTCATGAAGTTCAGAAGGAAGTTCAAAGGTGTGTCCTTCGGCGATCTGCATCACCGGACCAAGCCCCCTGATCCAGTTGATGCGGCTCATTGTGACAGGCATTCCGCCGCGGGTAGTGAAATTGCTGGAAAAACCGCCCCCGCGGAAATATTCGGAGTTGGCAGGACACCAGCGTGTGGCATTCAGACAGGCTCGGACTTCATCCGGCGAAATCTCATAGAAAGGTTTCATCACAGGATTTCCCCCGGAGTCACTCTGCCTTCCGGTGGCGTCGAGTGTGGTTGCACCGGAGTTGATGAGGTGGATCAGACCGGGAACACCGATTTCGCGTCCGCAGACGCGTTTGAGCGCATCCGGACTCCAGTAGGTGCGGACATCCGAAAACCCCTGAGCCGTTCCGGTGAGAAGATGGCCGAAAAGCATTGCGACACCGTTGAGAGCATCGTTTTCGGTTGCCATGACGAAAGCCTCTCGAATGCCGTTCCAGTCGAAAGAGGAACAGAGAATGGATTCCATGAAATCTCCGTTCGGCATATGATCGGTCCATTGTCTCTGGCCCTGGAATCCTGCGGCGATGGCGTTGCGGCCCATGGCTTCCTCGGCGAATCCCATTTCGGCGAGTTTGGGATTGCCGATCATGAGGTCCCGGGCGATGAGAGTCATTTTGACGACATAGTCCCAGACCTCTTCCTTCCTTGATGCCGACATCCGGTTTTGCGGCTTGTTGTAATCAGGGCCTTCCTTGCAGTTTGCACGGACCCAGGCAAGGGCTTTTTCATATTCGGAGCTGTCATAAATTTTTTCGTCGACTCTCCGTATGATTTCGCTCATGTCGGCGTATTCACAGCGCATGTTGAGATAGTTTTCAAAAAGATCCGGATTCACGATGGATCCCGCGATTCCCATTGCGACATTCCCGATGGAAAGATACGACTTTCCGCGCATCAGCCCCACCGCAAGGGCCGCACGGGCGAAACGCAGAATCTTTTCCCGCACATCTTCCGGAATGCTGCGGTCATCCGCATCCTGCACGTCTTTCCCGTAGATTCCGAATGCGGGGAGTCCCTTCTGTGCGTGAGCGGCAAGCACGGCGGCGAGATAGACCGCTCCCGGGCGCTCCGTACCGTTGAAGCCCCAGACCGCCTTCTGGGTGAGAGGGTCCATGTCCATGGTTTCGGATCCATAACACCAGCAGGGAGTCACGCTGAGTGTGGCAGTCACATTCAGTCCTGCGAATTTCTCTGCACATGCGGCCGCTTCGGCGACTCCGCCGATCGTTGTGTCCGCAATGACGCACTCGACCGGCTTCCCGTCCGGATACCTGAGAGTGGATGAAATCAGCGCCGCGGCGGCCTGAGCCATATTCATTGTCTGTTCTTCCAGGGATTCCCGGACTCCTTTGCGCCGCCCGTCGATGCAGGGGCGGATCCCGATTTTCGGCATTTTCCGGTCGGACATGGAAAATCTCCTCTCTTCATGTTGTTGTTTTTTCAGATGTCACGGATCTGCTTCGGATCTCCCGATGCGCGTTTTGTCCGCATGGGGAAAGAATAACTGTATACACTTATTCTTTTGTTACAGTAACGTGTGAGTGGAAGGAGTCAAGAAGGAGAATTTGCAAAATCATGGGAAATATTGATTTTTGCTCCCATTTTTCCTTATCCTCCGCACGCATTCAGGGAAACGGGGAAAAAAGGAGAAATGGAAAAAACAGGGAAAACAGGGGGAAAAGGGAAAAGAAAGAAGAGTGGGAAGAGAGGGAAAAGAGGAGAGATCTTATCTTTCAGATGGAATCCAGGTCATTGAAAGCGGCGCCGAGAGTGACGGGCATGGGGATTTTTTCCCCTTCCAGCAGTTTCATGAGGAGGAGTCCGGCCTCCCTGCCGAGCTGGAAATAAGGACGGGTGACGGCCGAGTATTTGGCGGTGAAGGCGGGATCAAGCGCACAGTAATGTTCAAAGAGGAAGACGGAAACATCTTTTCCAGGACGCAGTCCGTGCGCACTCATGACACTGTCAAAATAACTCAGTGGGACGTTGCTTCCTTCAAGAACGAGGCAGCATTCATTTTCAGGTCTGGCCGCTTCGAGCACACATTCTTCCATGGCACGGTAGAGTTTTTTCCGTTCGAGTTCCGAGAAGATTCTGGTCCGGAAATGGAGTCCGCCTCGTCTGCCTGCCGTTTTTCGTGCGACCTGCAGGGAGCGCATGACAGAGAATTCATCGGTTCCCGGGAAAAGGAAAGAGGTTTTTCTTTTTTCCGCAGCTTTCTTCATGGCGCGGGCAAGCGCCTGCTGTTCGGAGAGATAAATCCCCGGCAGCCTGCGTTTTTTCATTTCGTCTGCGAGGGGGCATTCCGCGGAGAAAATGAGCAGGAAACGGATTCCGCGGGAATTGAGAAAACGGAGAGTCTGCTCCGCGTCATCGGGAGATTCAAAGCGTTGTCCGTTGATAAGGATTCCATCCGGGGGATTTCTTCCTAGAATCTGGTCGAGCCAGGCGATTCTGTCCTTCGTATCGCTCTGTTCCGGCATCAGGAGCACGCTGTATTCCGGAGTGCTGACGGCGGAAAGGATGCCCTTCTGAATGGCCGGGTCGTCGCTGGAAAAGGTTTTGAATTCTCTGGCGGACCAGAAACTGAGGCTCCGGATCGGGACTCCTCCTGAACTTTCGGGAGCGGGGGGAGGGGGATTGACAAAAACTCCCTTCCCGCGGCCCCGCTCCCTTCGCAGGAGTTTTTCGTCCGAGAGGATGGAAACCGCCTTGCGGATCGTGATTTCACTTACACTGAAAAGGAGGCAGAGTTCCTTGTATGAGGGCAGACGGTCTCCTGTTTTGTATTGTCCTCTGAGGATCCTTTCTCTCAGGATATTGGCGATCTGAAGATATTTGACGGTTCCAGGGGAGGTGAGCGCCGAATCAGTGCGTTTCCCCTGATGCGGTTCCTTTTTCCTCCGGGGATGTCCGTTTTTTTCTTTTGTCCTGCGCATTTGCTTCTGCATCTGTCTGTTTCTGCTTTTCCGGGTCTGCACTGGGAATCATGCGGAGGAGAGGATAATACATTTCCGAGTCCGAATTTTCCAGCGGGAGAGGGGATTTTTTTGAATGAAATCGCCTGTTGATGCATCATATCCTGCATTTCTTTCACCTGCTTCGATGAGCCTGTGAATTTCTGAATTCCTGCAGAGAGTGCCCGGCACCGGAAAACCGCGTTTGATAGATAAAATCAATAAAAAATACATTTTATCAATTGAAGAGAGCAGTTAAAGCGATATAATAAACAGAAGAGGATATTTTTCGTTAATATCCAGGGAATCCAACAAAGAGAGATCACATCGAGGAGAAGAAAAGATGGCGAGACCGTTGGCAGTCCAGTTGTATTCACTGAGGCAGTATGCAGAAAAAGATTTTGTCGGAGTTCTGAAACGGGTGGCGGAAATTGGTTACAAAGCCGTCGAGCCTGCGGGATTCTGGAATCTGAAACCTGCTGAATTCAAAAAGGTCATAGATGATCTTGGGCTGAAGATGTATTCCTCCCATTCTCCGTGGGCGCGGAATGTGGAAGGACTTTCTGAGATTATTGATACTCTGGGCGTGCTCGGGCTGAAGAACTGCGTCTGCGGCTATGGGCCGGACGATTTCAAGGATCTGGATAAAATCAAGGCGACAGCGGAGAACACCAACAAGATGCAGGAAAAGCTTGCGGAAGCCGGCATTACGCTTTTCCAGCATAACCATTACTGGGAATTTGAACGGATAGACGGCAAACTCAAATATGATTACTATCTGGAATATTGCCCGGACATCAAGTTCCAGATTGACTCCTTCTGGTCCACGAACAAGGGGACAGAAGACGCCGTGGAAATGCTCAAGAGATATGCGGACCGCACGATTCTTCTTCACATGAAGGACGGGATCTGCACTCAGAAGGCGGGCGGCGGCGAAATGGTGAATGGTCTTCTGGACATGAAGATCGATCTTCTTCCGCTCGGGACGGGTTCTCTTCCGATCGGGGACATTGTGGCGGCGGCGCCGGAAAGCGTCGGTTCGATTGTGGTTGAGCTTGACTATTGCGAAGTGGAAATGTGGAAGGCCATTGAAGAAAGTTACCGTTTCATGACCTCCAACGGATTTGCCGAAGGCAACAAGTAAGCAGTTTGAGCATTCATCCAGAGAGGAAACATACAGGAGACAGAGAAGAAAATGGCTGTACCCAAGGCGAAGAAATTCAAGAAAGTGAAGATGGGCATCATCGGCTGCGGAATGATTTCCGACACCTATTTCAAGGCTGCCCAGAAATTCAATGTGATTGAAGTTGTGGCCTGTTCGGACATCATTCCGGAACGTTCCAAGGCGAAAGAGGCTCTCTACGGCTGCAAGGCCATGACGAATGAGGAACTTCTTGCGAGAAAGGACATTGAAATTGTCCTCAATCTGACGCCTCCGCAGGTTCATTCCCAGATTGCGATTGACACTCTGAATGCCGGGAAGCACGCCTATTCCGAGAAACCGTTCGGAGTGGATGAAGCGGATGCGGCGAAAGTGATGAATCTGGCGAAGAAGAAAGGTCTGCGCGTCGGCTGCGCGCCGGACACGTTCCTGGGCGGCGGACTTCAGACCTCCCGCAAACTTCTGGACGACGGCTGGATCGGGAAACCCATCAGCGCCACAGCGATGGTTCTCGGCCGCGGTCCGGAGAAATGGGGACAGGCGCCGTTCTTTTATGATTACGGTGCGGGTCCGATGCTGGATCTGGGCCCCTATTACATCACTGCGCTGGTGAACTTCTTCGGTCCCGCGAAGAGTGTGACGGCGATGACAAAGAAGGGCTCGGAATTCCGTACACTTGGCGCCGAGGTCGGGGAAACCTACAAGAACGTGTACAAGCCTTTTGATCGTTATCCTGTGAATGTGACCACCCATCTGACTGGCGTGGTTGAATTCAAGAACGGTGTGCTTGCCACCGTGATTGCGAGTTTCGAGGCTTATGCGCACAATCATCCTCCGATTGAGATTTACGGTGATGAAGGCACGCTTCTTGTTCCCGATCCGAACACGTTCGGCGGACCTGTGAAGGTTTTCCGGCGCGGCGAGAACAAATGGATTGACGCTCCGCTTTCCCACATTTACACGGAAAACAGCCGCAGCATCGGTGCGGCGGACATGGCGATAGCGCTTCAGACGGGGCGGAAACACCGCTGCTGCGGGGAGCTTGCAAACCATGTTCTTGAAATCATGCTTTCATTTGACAAATCTTCCAAGCTTGGGAAGAAGGTGGATCTCAAGACCACCTGTGAACGTCCCGAGCCGCTTCAGCTGGGGCTGGAGCCTGGAGAAGTCGAAAAGTAAGCCTCTGTCTTTAAGTTTTTCAAAGTTATCTGCAAAGAGCGTCTCCCGGGGTGCCGGGGGACGCTCTTTCTGTTATTCAGGATTGTCTGTGGATTTTCAGATTTGAGTAGGATTCTCCCTGGCAGATAGGAAAAAAGAGATGGCATTCTGCAGGATAGTCCGGCCTGGAAGACGGAGGAAAGCTCAGAGTAGGAGAGAGAGGTTGAGGGGAGGGGTAAGAAAGGAAAAAGGGGGGAAAAAACAGAAAAAAATGGAGAAGAGTGCTTGACAAACGTGAAAGAGGTGGTAAAATAAGGGCCTCACCGGATGAGGG
>CAKUDG010000044.1 GCA_934644965.1 uncultured Victivallales bacterium
CTTCGTTTCTTGCTGCAGTACAAATCAGGTGTATTGCAGCTTGGGTCTTTTAACTATTGACGACACGATCTAGTGATTGGTTGAACTTCTACATCTTGAAACAGTCTATCACCTGTGCTATGTTATTATATTAACAATATGGAGGCAAAATCATCATTTTGCTTAATCTGCTTTGGACGGAAAAGCGGAGAAGCTCGGGAAGGGAAGGACTTCCCCTTGCGGATCGTCCATTGTTGAATAAGGATAAAGAGAGCGACAAAGAGCTCCGGGAGTCTAGTCTCCGAGACTCCGTTTTTTTCGGGGAAAAGCGGGCGGAACAGAAGCATAAAAGAAAAGAACAGAATGGCAGATTGGGAGGAATGAATCATGAGACGGCATCTGAAAGGATCTGAGCAGTCCGTGCGGGGAAATGCGATGCGTTTTACGCTGATTGAACTTTTGGTGGTCATTGCGGTGATTGCGATTCTGGCGTCTCTGCTGATGCCGGCACTTTCCTCTGCGAAAGATGCGGCGGTTTTCGCTCTCTGCCGCGGGAACCTCCGCCAGGTGACGGTCGGATCCCTGGCTTATGCGAATGACAACAATACCTATGGTCCGCCGTCCTCAGCCCCTGAAGCACAGAGTTTCTATACCCGTACGGGAGCCATCGACGGTTATTTCCACAAGTGGGAAGGCAGTCCTTCCGACACCACGAAGCAGGGAGCCAATTCCTTTAAAAACAAGATCCTTGAATGTCCCGGAACTCCGGAAAATCTCAAGAAAGGCTATAAGACAGAATCCCATCAGCGGAGCAATCCGAACAACGCCATTTCTACCAGTTATTATGTGATGTTCCGTTCTTCAACGACTCCCACAACGATCAACAACTGGGCAGGATGGTATCATATCGAAGGCGTTCCCGTCAATCCGGGCGGACTTTCCACTCCGACGCTCGTGCGTCTTTCGGATGTCGGGAAAGAACGTTTTGCTCTGTATCACAATGATCCGTCTCAGGGACACCTGGCGTTCCGTTATCGGTCGCCCTCAGGTCAGCCGTCGCTGGGGGATCCGTGCAGCGTCAATTTCCTGACGGCCCGGGAGGAAGTCAGTATGACGAAGTTCCATAAGATGAAAGGAAGCAATACCGCTTTCGTCGACGGACATGTCACATTCACTCCTTTCACTGCCTATCTCACCGCTCTCGGCAACAAGAGCTACTGGCGTGAATTCCACAACAGGAACGGCGGGCTCGGCTGGGCGGAGTAGGAGTAATCCTGTTTGTGTCCATTTATTATGCCCATCCCGGAAACGGGAGCTCCTGCTGGGATGGGAGGCGAGGGGGGGGGGGAGAGGAAAAATCTCTTTCCCTGATCTCAGAATCAATCACACATACGCTCTCTCATTCACTGTTTTTTCTCTCTAGACTATTCCAGACTACTATTGTTGTGCATCTGCTCCAGTCCCGTTTCTGACTCTGTCGCTGTTTCTTCCTTTCAATCTATCCATATCTTTCACAGATATGGTGATATTCTGAAAGGGGGAGAAGATGCGGATTACTGACTTCTTCCTCTTTTTTCCCCACTCCTTGACTTGCACCGTTTTTTTTATTCAGATGATCCGGCAGGAAGAAATGAGAAATGGGAAGAAAGGCGATGCTGACAAAAGACATTCCCGTCCCGGGAGGAAAATCATGGAAAACAGCTTCAGGAAAGAAAGCTTCCCTTGCAATCCGCACGGTAAAAATGTACACTAACAACTGTGCAGGAATGATTCCCATACGCATTCCTGAAATATATTTTCTTTGCGGAGAGGTGAATGACAATGAAAATCAAGGAATTCATGCAGATTCTGTACGATCGTGCAGATACAGATGCTTCACATTATCGAAAGACCTGCGACACATTGAAGGCAGGAGATCCGGAAAAGGAACTTTCCCGGATTGCTGTCAGTATGTTCGGCACACCGCGGGTGATTCGCGAAGCAGCGGAATGGGGTGCGAATCTCCTGATCGTTCACGAACCGCTGTATTACGATCACTGGGATAGTCCGGAAACTTTTCAGGCTCAAAGCGGATTTCTCCGGGAGATCCTTGAGAAGAAGAAAAAACTGATTGAGGAATCGGGCCTGACCATCTACCGCTATCATGATCATCCCCATTTCTGTCCCGAGGATCAGATCTGTATGGGGGAACTCCAGTATTCCGGGCTCAGGGGACGCTGGATCAAAGGGGAGCATTACGCCGTCAACCGCTTTGAACTGGAGGAGGCAATGCCGCTCAGAGAACTGGTCCGGATACTGGAATGCAATCTGAAGATTGAACATATCCGCATTTCAGGAGCGGATGATTTTTCCGTCCGGAAACTGGGACTCTGCTTCGGCACTCCGGGGCACATCGAAGAGGAACTGGGCTTGAACGATGTCGTGCTTACCGGAGAAATCTGCGAATGGCAACATGGCGAGTTCGTCCGGGACTGCGCAGGACTGGGATTGAAAAAAGCCATTCTGGTGATGGGACACAACGAGTCCGAGCGGGACGGCATGAGACTCCTTGCCGATCAAATCCGGGAAAAAGATCCTTTCCCGGTCCGTTATTTTGAATCCGGGCCGACCTATCTGTATACGGACAGGGGGTGAAAGGCTTTTCCCCGCCGTCGCTGCCCCTCTTCCTGCACTTTTTCCTTTTTTTCTTTCCTGATATGTTTCCCTGGTTTTCGCATCCGGAACGGGAAGATGGAACGGGGAGAAGAAGAAAAAAAAGAAACAAAGGGAAAAAAGGAAGAGACCGCTCATAACTTTTGATATTGCATATGGAATTGAAAGACTTCCAAAAAAAGAAAAATTCATCAAAAAAAAAATAAAGGGAACTCATCTTATGAAATTTCGGACTCTGACGGAACTTTGCGCTGCTCCCGATTATCTGGCAGTCACAGCACATCGCGGCGCATCCTGGGAATACCCGGAAAATACGCTTCTTTCCATGGAAAAGGCAGTGGAATCCGGAGCGGACTTCATTGAATTCGATCTCCGCGCTTCTTCCGACAATATTCCGCTTCTGCTCCATGACAGTGTCATCGACCGGACCTCCAACGGCACCGGAGCCCCCGAAACACATTCCCTGTCCGAACTCAAACAATATAATTTTTCCTTTTTCCGCCATGGAGAGAGAAGCAGCGAGCCCTTCTGCAGCGTTCTGGAAATTCCCACCTTTGAAGAAGTCCTGAAAGAATTCCGGGGGAGGGTGTTCATGAACATTCAAATCTACCTTCCGAATCAGGAGTCTTTGCGCGAGGCATGCCGCCTTTATGGAAAATACGATATGTACGATCAGGGGTATATGACCATCGCAGATCCGAAAGTCGTTGAAAAGGTTCATTCTTATGATCCGGAAATCGCCATCTGCCTGACTCCCGGCTGGCATGAGAGGTCACTGCCTGAAAAACTGGAACTCTGCCGGAAGACGGGGTGCCGTTTTGTTCAGCCGACTGCGGAAAGCGTCATGTCCGACACCTTCCGCATCTGCCGGGAACTGGGCCTCAGAAGCAATGTGTTCTACGCCGATGAACCTGCTGAATTTGTCCGGCTGACAAAGCTTGGCACAAATGGCATCATGACCAATCGTGCCGAAGTCCTCTGCGCCTGGAGACGGGAAAATAATACTGCGGGAGGTGTTGCCGGAGGAGCTGTCTGAGAAATCTTTCCCGAAACCGCGTACTCTGAACTTTGTATTGTTCTCCGTCTCCGCCATATTCAGGATCTGTTTCTTCTCTCCTGCTCCGCATTTCTGGATCGGCGGCATCTTTTTCCTGAACTGCATGCGCCGTCAGCGGAACTGGAGGCGGAACTGGAGGCGGAACTGGTGTGGTGGTGGAGAAGATTTTTTTCTTTTTTCCGCCTTCTGAGGAAGATTTCCCGTTTGACAAAACTCCATCAGAGGATATATTCCTCAGACAATCCGGGACGGCTCCTCCGTTCTTTTCTGTCTGACTGCACCATCCCCGTTTTCTCCTTCAGGAGACGGGGGCGGGAACTTGTCTGACAGGGGAACACACTTCCGGACGACGGGGAAAAGGCATTCTTCCTCAAAGCCGTCATTCGGGAGAAAAATGAGAAAAAAGTTGTTTGCCCCCATTTTTTTCCCTTCTGATAAAGAAACGGCGGCAGAAAACAATCCTTGGAAAACGAAGCGGAGAGAGTCATGTTCTTATTCGGGATCAGAAAAATTTTGAGATTTTTTCTCTTCCCTGCCGTCTTTGCTGTTGCATTCAGCAGCCTGGTGCATCCTTTGTTTCATTCCGGAGCCGGGTGCCGCGGGACCGCTTCCGGACTCTCTTCCTCCTCTCAGGACAGGAACCGGAATCTTCCCGGATGGAAATCCGAAAACCCGGCGCATCCGCTGCCTCCGGCTCTTTCTCAGGACTGTCCCCTTTGTGCTGCTCACCCTGTCTCAGATCTGCTCCTGTTTGACGATTCAGAGACGGTGTTTCATGCCGACGGGGAAACTCTGCTTCTTGTGCCTCCTTCTCCTCTCCCGGAGGATTTTATCCCGCACGGAGGAGGGGCGCATTATGAGACAGCATATCAAAGCCAGAATCAACTCAAAAGCAACAGGAGAATCTCTTATGCTGTTCAAAAGGGAATATTCTACATCAATCATAAACTATATTTCGATATTGATTATAGTTCTTAGTTTTGCCGGATGTAAAGACGATACGTACATCAACTCAAATGTAACGGAAGTGGAAATTTCCTCCAGCCATTTCTGGATATTACAGTCGTTCAGTACCAATAATGACGATGTCGCAGTCGTTGTGATAGAAGAAGACTGTGGAAATCATAAAATGTTTATGAATCTGAAGAAGGATTCTGATGGAAGCTTAATTTATAATTCTCCAACCATTGTAGATGGCCGGCTGAAGAAGAAAGGAGTCTATATTGTCAAGGAGAAACAACTCGTATATTTATCGGCAAAATAGAGAATGATTTGTACGATGCCGCCTTTTCAGGCAGTGTCCGATATTTTGCACACATTTGCTTCTGAGCAATTACTGATGACAAATGTGAGTTGGCGCAGCCGAAACAACCGACCAGAGAGCTCCGAGGAGCAGGTCGGCTGCGAAGGCGGAACCTGTTATCTCCTGGATACACGGCATCTGGGAAACCGGAGTTTTCAATTCGGATCAAGAGTGCCAATTTACCAGCTCGGAGTTTATGACGGAACTCCGAACTCATGGCATTCTGATCAGCATGGACGGGCGGGGACAATGCTTAGATCGTGTCGTCAATAGTTAAAAGACCCAAGCTGCAATACACCTGATTTGTACTGCAGCAAGAAACGAAGCAGTG
>CAKUDG010000045.1 GCA_934644965.1 uncultured Victivallales bacterium
ATAAACAACTTCCAATTTGGCGAACTGATAAAATCCCTTTAGGAACTAAAGGGCGCACTTCTATACTCTCTATCGAGGACATTCTCAAAAGAACCGTGGAATGACGTTTACGAGTCCGAAGAAGAGGTCATCCGTTTTTTTCAGCGATACTTGAACAACAACTGTTTTACGGGATATATCCTGACTTGCAAGGACAGCGTAATCGCCTTATGTCTGGGCAGCAGAAAGCCATGGCTGAACGGCATGGAATATGAGATAAATCAGTTCTGCGTTGCGGAGGCGTTTCAGCGGCAAGAGGTGGGCAGTTATTTTCTGTCGCGGATTGAGGAGGCCGCCGGAAAGTGCGGCATGAACGCGGTTGTGCTGAATACAAACAGAGGATTTCCCGCAGAAAAATTTTATCGGAAGAACGGCTACCGGATTCTGGAGGAATCCGTTGTGCTTGCAAAGCAGATTCCCTCTCCGGAAAAAACGGATTCCGTGGATCGGAGGAAACGGAAAACGTGTGTGAGAGTGAAGCCGAGAACGATTGTGATGGATTGCACGGATGCGGCTTCTCTGGCTGAATTCTACTCCAAACTGCTGGGATGGACAATCTCCGTCAGGCAGCCGGACTGGGTTTTGATGCGGAATCCGGATGGCGGAACGGGATTTTCCTTTCAGAGCGAGCCGGGGTACACGCCGCCTCGCTGGCCGGAAGATTCCGTCGGACAGCAAAAGATGCTGCATGTGGATTTTGTCGTGGAGAATCTGCAACAGGCTGTCGCCCATGCACTGACCTGCGGGGCTGTGCTGGCTCCGCAGCAGTTTCTGGAGGGCGTCATGGTCTTTTTTGATCCGGCGGGACACCCGTTCTGCTTTTTCTGCGATTCGGAATATCTTTGGAACGAGGACGTGGAAAAATGAATTTGAAAATATCTCTGCTGCAGATTCTTCCGACCGCCACCGTTGCGGGAAATTTATCGAAAGGGATTCATTTCTGCCGGATGGCGAAAGCGCTGGGAGCCGATGTCGCTCTTTTCCCGGAAATGTGGAGCATCGGATACCGCATTTACGACCGTCCCCCTGAAGTATGGATCCGGGAAGCCATCCCGGAAAACGACAGGTTCATAACAACATTCGGCGAACTTGCCGTAGAGCTTGAAATGGCAATCGGAATCACATTCCTGGAAGCCGCGTCCGCCGGACCTAGAAATACGCTGCTCCTGTTTGACCGGCATGGTGGAAAAGCCTTATCCTATTCCAAAGTGCACACTTGCGATTTTGATGTGGAACGGCATCTGGTACCCGGCAGCGATTTTCCGGTGGCGGAACTTGACACGGCAGCCGGCAAAATCAAAACCGGAGCGATGATCTGTTACGACCGGGAATTTCCGGAAAGCGCAAGAATACTGATGCTGAAGGGCGCGGAGATCATTCTGGTTCCGAATGCCTGTCCCATGGAGATCAACCGGATTTCCCAGCTGAGAGCCAGGGCCTTTGAAAATATGGTCGGGATCGCAACCTGCAATTATCCCCACGGGCAGCCGGACTGCAACGGACACTCCACAGCCTTCGACGGCATTGCCTGGCGGGAAAGCGATCCCGTCTCAAGAGATACGTTGCTCGTTGAAGCAGGAGAAGCGGAAGGCATTTACACGGCGGTGTTTCCGATTGACGAACTCAGAAAATACCGCAGTACCGAAATTCATGGAAACGCCTACCGCCATCCCGGAAAATATCATGCGCTCATCTCACGGGAAATCCATGAACCGTTCCTGCGCAGGAACTACCGGGAATGACCCGTTCCGAATAAGTCGGCCTTTGCAGCGGCCGGGAATGCGGCGGACGGCTTCGACCAGATGTTCCACATCCGTATCAGTATGTCCCGCATTTAATGACAGCCGGATGCGGGCAGTTCCGCGCAGAACTGTCGGCGGATAGATCGCCACGCCGAAAATGCCATCATCCTGAGGGCGCATGGAAAACTCTGTAGTTCGGACGCTCTCTCCTCTGCAGTACAATCATCGTTTTATGCTCCCTGTTACACACGCGAAAAAAAATATAGGAAAGTATTGCTGCTTCACTTCCCGCAAACTCAAGAAAAAATATTTTCCGGAGATATTTTGAGTT